>JBQCIM010000057.1:0-21391 GCA_051953735.1 Ginsengibacter sp. | reverse complement strand
AATCACAGTAGAAGAATTGCCGGCTTATTATGCTAAAAGAACATTGTTGAATGAAACGATTTTGCCTGAAGACATTGCCAATGCGTGTTTTGTTTTTATAAATGGATTATTAAATAAATCTACCGGGAATGTATTGAACGTGGATGGAGGAGTGGCGGCGGCATTTGTAAGATAATTTGAATCACAAAAAATCACAGGATTTTATTTCAACAGAACATAAGATTGAAAAAGATTTGTCTATGCGTATCGCTTCTAAAATGAAATTGCGAAAGGGTTTTGAAGCTGAATATAAAAAGCGTCATGATGAAATATGGCCGGAGCTTGTAAAGCTTTTAAAAGAAACCGGAATTTCGGATTATTCAATTTTTTTAGATGAAGAAACGAACACGTTGTTTACTTATTTTACCATAGAAAACGCAAAAAAATTGAATGACCTACCTCAACAAGAGATGATGAAAAAATGGTGGCATTACATGAAAGATATTATGGAAACCAATGAAGATGATTCGCCGGTTTCTATTCCCTTAAAGGAAGTTTTTTATTTACGGTAATTGAATGAAAAATATTTAAAATGAAATTATCCAAAGAGCAGATTGAAAAAAACAACAAAGAAATTTTATCAATTCATAAAAAGAAATATGAATTTATTTCAGACGAGATTGACAATGCAGAGAAAATTGTAAAAAAAATAACCGGCTTTCAAATTGCGATTCCCAGTTGGGCTTTGGGAACCGGAGGTACGAGGTTTGGAAGATTTGGCGGAGGTGGAGAGCCGCGAAGCCTCGAAGAAAAAATTGAAGATATTGGATTGCTTCATGCGCTCACGCGTTCGGCTGATGCGATCTCATTGCACATTCCCTGGGACATTCCTTCAAATCCGGAGAATATAAAATCACTTGCCAAAGAAAACGGCTTACGCTTTGATGCGATGAATTCCAACACGTTCCAGGATCAGTCCGGACAAAAATTGAGTTACAAATTTGGCTCGATGCAACATGTAGATAAAGCAGTGCGCAAACAGGCAATTGAACACAACATTGAAGTGATCAAATATGGAAAGGAACTTGGTTCCAAATCACTTACTGTGTGGCTCAGCGATGGTTCTTCTTTTCCGGGACAATTGAATTTCAGAAAAGCATTTCAAAATACTTTGGAAAGTTTGCAGGAAGTGTGTGAGGCATTACCTTCGGATTGGAAAATGTTTGTTGAGTACAAAGCCTTTGAGCCTAACTTTTATTCAATGACCGTAGGCGATTGGGGACAATCGCTGCTTTACGCTTCAAAGCTGGGAAGCAAGGCCTATACGCTTGTTGATCTTGGACATCATTTGGCAAATGCAAATATTGAACAAATTGTTGCTTTACTGCTCATGGAAGGAAAGCTGGGAGGCTTTCATTTTAATGATTCAAAATATGGTGATGATGACCTCACCGTTGGAAGCATAAAACCTTATCAGCTATTTCTCATCTTTAATGAATTGGTAGAAGGAATGGATGCAAAAAAAATGAATCATGCAACAGATTTAGCATGGATGATTGATGCATCTCACAATGTAAAAGACCCGATGGAAGATTTATTACAATCATTGGAAGCGATTAAAATTGCTTATGCAAAAGCGTTATTGGTTGACCGGAAAAAATTATCCGATGCACAGAATAACAATGACGTAGTAACAGCACAGGAAATAATTCAAAGTGCTTTCAATACTGATGTACGGCCAATTGTAGCGGAAGCAAGATTACGGGCTGGCGGCGCTTTAAATCCAATACAAGTTTATCGCAATGAAAAAATCAGAGAAAATTTAATTAAAGAAAGAGGAATGAAAACTGTTGCAACAGGATTGTAACATGCCGAAGTCCAGAGGTTGTAAAAAATAAAAGGTCACATTATTTCTTCGTTTACTGAAATTACTGATGGGCAAAAAAAACGTCATAGCAATCTTCGATGTGGGTAAAACCAATAAGAAGTTTTTTTTGTTTGATGAAGATTATAATATCGTTTTCGAAAGAACAGCGCGTTTTTTTGAAACGGTTGATGAAGATGGAGAAGCTTGTGAGAATTTAGAAAGTTTAAAATCTTCTGTCTATGATTCTCTTCATGAGGTTTCGAGGTTGAAAAATTTTGAAATTAAAGCAGTAAATTTTTGCAGCTATGGCGCCAGTTTCGTTTATCTCGATGAAGGCGGAAAGGCTTGTGCTCCATTATACAATTATTTAAAAGAATATCCTGAATATCTAAAAAAGCAATTCTACGATACCTATGGAGGGGAAGAAGAGTTTTCATTTCAAACTGCTTCTCCTGTTCTGGGAAGCCTGAATTCCGGGATGCAATTGTATCGGATAAAATATGAAAAGCCTGAGCTTTTCAATCGTATAAAGTACGCACTTCATTTGCCTCAATATTTAAGTTTCTTAATTTCCTCGCAGCTTTACAGCGATATCACGAGCATTGGATGCCATACGAATCTTTGGGATTTTCAGAAAAATAAATATCATTATTGGGTGGCGCAGGAAGGTATTTATGCAAAGCTTGCACCCATTTTTCCATCTGATAAAGTTGTTGCGGCATCTTTGCCAGGATGTGATTATCCGGTAGGTATCGGACTTCACGATAGTTCTGCTGCTTTGATTCCTTACCTCGTAAATTTTCAGGAACCGTTTATTTTGATCTCTACCGGTACATGGTGTATTTCAATTAATCCTTTTAATCAGTTGCCTTTGACAAAAGAAGAATTGGAAAACGATTGTCTGTGTTTTCTTACTTACGATGCAAAGCCGATCAAAGCTTCACGGCTTTTTGCAGGCAATGAGCATGAACAACAAATAAAGAGAATCAGTGAACATTTTAATGTATCTGCTGCTCACTTCCGTACAATGGAATTTGATCCGGAAATAAATACAAAACTTCAGAAGAAAAATCAGCAAGGAAATTTCGCAGACAATAAAATCAACTTGAAAACATCTTTATTTGCAGAAAGAAAGATGGATGATTTTGACAATGCAGAAGAGGCCTATCATCAGCTAATGATGGATATCATAGCGCAACAATATGTATCCACCAAATTGGTTTTAAAAGGAACAAACGTAAAAAGAATTTTTGTTGACGGCGGCTTTAGTAAGAATTCAATTTACATGAATCTTCTTGCAGGAAGATTTCCGGAGATGGAAATTTTTGCCGCGTCCATTCCCCATTCAACGGCGATGGGAGCCGCTCTTGCCATTCATGATTCGTGGAATGAAAAACCGGTACCGGATGATATGATTGAGGTGAAATGTTTTTCAGAGACTTTGAAAAGTTAAATACCCTGATATTTTTTTGTGGTTAACCTGAAATGGTCTACTTTACAAATTCACCTACATACAATGAAGCAACTTTCCAATATCCGGGATCCGGTATTTATCCGGCCCCAAACCTATTCTTTCTTTGATAATTTTTTTTTGAAGTACATAAAAGACGAGCGTGATCTTCCCTTTATTTACCTGACAATAAAAATCTCATTTATACTTTTGCCCCTGGGAATATTATTGTACCTGTCTTTTATACAAGGATGGCTTTGGTGGACAGTGGCAGTTGTTTATGCTTACTTCAACAATTTCGTTTTCAAAGGGCCCTTTGGGTTGATGCTTCATTGCACCAGCCATCGTCCTTTCTTTAAAAAGAAATATCAATGGATCAATTATTATCTGCCGTGGGTGGTAGCGCCATTTTTTGGTCATTCGCCGGAAACTTATTTTGCCCACCATATCGGAATGCATCATGCAGAAAACAATCTTAAAGATGACGAAAGCAGCACGATGCCATTCCA
Source organism: Ginsengibacter sp. (assembly GCA_051953735.1). Classification (GTDB taxonomy): domain Bacteria; phylum Bacteroidota; class Bacteroidia; order Chitinophagales; family Chitinophagaceae; genus Ginsengibacter. The sequence continues at coordinate 17,586 of JBQCIM010000057.1, read as the reverse complement.
GAGAGATTCTGTAAAAGACTTTGGAATTTATTTCGGAAAATTTTTATTCAGAGGTGTTTTTGATCTTCTTCAATATTTCTCACGAAAAAAAAGAAAACGGCTTCTTTATCGTTCCCTGCGTGGCGAGCTGCTGTTTATTTTATTTTGTGTTGCAATGAGCTTTGTAAGTTTTAAAGCTACACTTTGGGTTTTCGTTATTCCAATGTTCATCTATCGTTTGGTTTCAATGATGGGCAATTGGGCACAACACTCTTTCATTGATTCAACAAGTCCGGGCAATGAGTATAAAAACAGTATTACCTGTATCAATACGAAATACAATTTAAAGTGTTGGAACGATGGCTATCATATCAGCCACCATGAAAAGCAGACAATGCATTGGACTGAGCATCCTGCTTATTTTCAAAAGACGCTTGAAAGATATAAAGCAAACGATTCTATAGTTTTTGACGGAATTCATTTTTTACATGTCTTCTTTTGGTTAATGAGAAAGCGTTATGATCTCCTGGCAATTAATTTTGTCAATCTTAATGGCAAATACCACAACAATAAAGAAGTTGAGATATTCCTGAGATCGCGTACCAGGAAGATCGTTGAAGATTGATGTAAATTATTTTAAATTCATTCTTATCCCACTTGTCAATCGCTCATTGCCAAAATTATAATTACCTGTCAATGCAATAACTTTTGTCAAATTCCGTTCAATTGAAACAAAAAAATGGATGGAAAAATGATCGTTTTGGTATGATCATTATTGTATCACATTAATATGACAGCGTCAAAAATTAATTGGATGTTTAGAAAAAAAAATTATTTTTACAATTCGTCAACCCCACATCTATAAAGAGAACTCTACCTAACCAGAACATAAAATACACATGAAGACAGTTATTTTTAAGCTGATGGCATTAGTGATGCTAGTTGGGGCTTTCACCTCTGTAAATGCTCAGGATGCCAATAGTATAAATGTGGTTACCACCGCTGTTCCTTTTTTGCGCATTTCGCCGGACGCTCGTTCCGGAGGCATGGGAGATGTTGGAGTTGCTACGATACCGGATGCCAATTCCATTTTTTGGAATCTTGCCAAAATTCCTTTTGCTCCAAGCAAATCTGCTATTGCGCTTACTTATACTCCCTGGCTGAAAGGCCTGGATTTGAATGATGTGTACCTGGTTTCTGCTGCCGGATATTATCAATTGGATGAATTGCAGGCTATTTCCGGATCGGTAAGATATTTTAGTTTGGGAAATATTCAGTTTACAGATAATCTGGGTAATGATCTTCAAACGTATCGCCCGCGCGAGTTCGCTGTTGATGCAGGATATTCAAGAAAACTGTCTGAGTCTTTGGGATTGGGCATTTCATTAAGATATATTAACTCCAATCTTGCCAGCGGACAATCTGCCAGCGGCTCCATTTATAAAACGGGGACTGCAGTTGCCGGAGATATTTCTTTATTCAATGACGGATCTGCCGGTGGAACTGCCTCAGGTTTGAACTGGGGAATTGCGATCAGCAATCTCGGTTCAAAAATTTCTTATACCAATGATGCTTCTGAAAGAGATTTTATTCCTGCGAATCTTGGTCTTGGAGTTGCTTATGTGGATGTGGTAAATGAAGCCAACAAAGTAACCTTTGGTTTGGATGTCAATAAATTATTAGTTCCTACTCCTCCCGCCTTAGGCGATACTGCCGGCCTGATTGCTTACCACGATAAAGGGGTAGTATCAAGTTGGTTCAGTTCTTTTGGTGATGCTCCCGGAGGCTTTAAAGAAGAATTAAAAGAGTTTCAAATTTCTGTCGGAGTAGAATATACTTACAACGATCAGTTTTCTTTAAGGACCGGGTATTTTTATGAAAATCCGTTAAAAGGCGACAGGCAATATTTTACCGTGGGCGCCGGTTTAAACTATAATGTTTTTGGATTGAATTTTTCTTACCTGATTCCTTCAGGAAATGGAGTAAACAGAAATCCGCTGTCAAACACTTTGCGCTTCAGCATTCTTTTTAATTTGGATAAATCCGCAGCAGTGGGTGGTGGAGGAAATGATTAAAAACACTTTTTATTTGGTATATTTGAACCGCCCCGAAAGGGGCGTTTTCTTTTCCGGTAAACGAAGAAATAAACTGATTTCTTTTACAAAAAATTCCGGTAAACAAACAAATAATCCGAAATTGTATTCCCAATAAAACATAAATTAAAAAAATGGCACCATCAAACAAACTTCCTTTCCGCACCGGTTTTGGCATCGACTTTCATCAATTGACAGAAGGAAGAGAATTATGGATAGGAGGGGTGAAGCTGCAGCATACAAAAGGCGCGCTTGGCCACAGCGATGCCGATGTTTTGCTCCATGCGATTTGCGATGCAATGCTTGGTGCGCTCTCCCTTGGTGATATTGGTTTTCATTTTCCTGATACGGATGACAGTTACAAAAATATCGATAGCAAGATACTGTTGCAAAAAACCATTCAACTGATCACTGAAGCAGAATATGTCGTGGGCAATATTGATTCCACTGTTTGCCTTGAGGCGCCGAAAATAAAGCCTTATATTCCTCAAATGCAAAAAGTGATCGCAGAAATTCTGATGATCTCTGAAAACCAGGTTTCTATCAAAGCCACCACTTCAGAGAAGATGGGTTTTGTCGGGCGCGAGGAAGGAATTGCAGCATATGCAACGGTTTTGCTGATGTCCGTTGAATAAAAATGTATTTTGAACTGAAGGAATATTCTTGTTGAGACTATACATTATTCATCTCATGAAAGGTCTTAATTATTTTTTTTGCCTTCTCCTTTTATTGATAAGCTATAGCAGCTTTTCACAGGAAATCTGTAACAACGGCAAAGATGATGACGGTGATAGATTAATTGATTTACAGGATCCTGATTGCCAATGCCATTTTAATGTCACCGGCAATCTTTTGCAGAATGCTTCCTTTGAAGCTTTTAAAAATTGTCCTACCAATTATGGTTATAATAACGATTATAACATCATTGATTTTTGGCAATATGCTAATTATACAAGCGGTAATGTTGCGCAATATTATCACAATTTTCTTTGTTCTTACGATTCTGCACAGGTTATGCTTTTTATTCCTCCGGCTCTTCCTTTGCCTGATGGAAAAGGGTTTGTATCTATCCGACAATACGTTTACCGACAACCGGATATGCAGGAAAAAGATATTGCAAAGGTTTACGTTAGCCAGTGTTTACAAAATCCACTTACCCCTGGCCAGCAATATACATTAAGCTTTAGCGCTGCAAGATTCCAATCGAATGATGATCGGAATTTTAAATTTAAATCGGCTCCCTTTACGGTCGCTATCTTTGGTAATGCTGACTGTAATGCAATACCGTTTGGCGCAGTAAACGCACTCAGTAACGGCTGCCCTGCAAATTATTCCGGTTGGAAACTACTTGGTAAAGCAAAAGTTTATAGTAAAGGCAAATGGGTACAAAACAAGATCAATTTTACCGTTCCGTCAAATATTAATGTGGTTGCAATAGGACCGGACTGTTCTTTTTTGACGCCGGACTTTGACAATGCAGACAGCACCACTTATTTGGATTTTTATGTTTACGATCTGGATGATTTACATTTATTACCGACAAAAGATTTCCATTTTACTTATATCCAAAATCAAAGTGACGTTCCATGCTCTGTAGATTCGGTACTAACCGTTCCCTTTACGCCTAATACTACTTATCAATGGTATAAAGACAGTATTGCAATTATCGGCGCAACAGAAAACAAATATCACTTACCCCAAAATAATTCAGTTGGGAATTATAATGTTCGCATTACGTATCCTGATTCGTGTCTTATTTCTGAAACTTTTTCTGTAGAGGTAAACGAACTCGATAAACTGAATCTTCCGGAAGATACCTCTTTATGTGAAAAAGATACATTGCTGTTGGCTCCTCCTTTGAAAGGAATTACTTATCAATGGAATAGTAACAGTGACACAGCAGTGAGGATTTTCGCGGAAGGCATTTACGATATAATAGCCATTAATGCCAATGGTTGTAGCCGCAAATTTACTGTTCATGTTCATGCTCAGAACTGTAGCCTCTTTATGCCCAATGCTTTTACGCCAAACGGAGATGGGAAAAATGATTTATTCCGTATTCCGGAATCAGTAAAAATAAACTTAAAGCAATTTTCCATCTTTGACCGTTGGGGCAATAAGGTTTTTAGTACCACAAAAAGAGACATAGGATGGGATGGAAGTTTTAAAGGCATACCCAGCGCTGCCGGAGTTTACATTTACACCATTGAAGGAGTTGCTGATAATAAGAAGAAGATACTATTGAAAGGAACGGTTACTTTGATCAGATAAAAAAAGAGTATGTTCCTTTACAAAACAGAAGGTGCGCAAAAAGTAAAACTTACAATTGAACCATATCATTTTCGTCAAGAGGCATAAAGGGGTTGTAGGCAATTTCCCAATAGTAACCGTCGGGATCAGCAAAATAGGCGTGATAACCACCCCAAAAGACTTTTTGAGGTTCTTTAGCAATAGTGGCGCCCGCTTTGCGCGCTAACTCAATTGTATCATGAACTTCCTGTTCGCTTTTTACATTGTAGGCTAAAGTAATTCCGCTGAAACCCTTAGTTATTTCAGGCGGATTTTTTTCACTAATGTCTTGCGCTAATAAATCCAGTGGATATAATTCAAACCGGGTACCAAAAGTGTTGAAAAAGATAACTTTCGGAGAATCATCTGTCTCTTTGGTCTGAAATCCCAAACCTTCGCGATAAAACTTTACAGATGTTTTCATATCTCTTACCCCTAGAGCAATAATGCTGATTCTGTTCATTTTGAAATTTTGTTTTTGTCTTTGCCGGACGGTTAATAAATGATTATTCACATCTGGAATATCCCAGGCTTTCCATATTCTGATACGATTTTGTACAACATCCAGTTTATCCTATTTGGTTCATTATAATCTCGCGCTCTTTTGGTTCAATTTCGCTCCACTTTATAAATGGGGCAGGCGCATCGCTGAAATTATTTAATTGTAATTCATACCATCTTACCGTATTCCAGCGATTTAATTTGTAACCAATATTTTTATAATCGGCTATCTTGTTAAACCCTATCTTTTCATGAAAATGAACACTTTTCTCATTAGGTAAGGTGATGCCTGCATAAACATTTCTGCAACCCTGGAATTGTAATATCCGGAATAATGCCTGGTAAAGTTTCGTAGCAATTCCTTTTTGCTGAAAACGATCATTTATGTAAACGGAACATTCAACAGACCATTGATACGCTGCTCTTTCGCGGTGCTTTGATGCATAAGCATACCCTGCAATAAAGCCATCTGATTCATAAACCAGCCATGGATAAGACTCCTCGGTGGTCATGATCCTTTGAGAAAAACTCTCAATAGAAGGAACTTCTGTTTCAAAACTGACAGCAGTATTTAAAATAAAAGGAGCGTAGATGTCAAGCATAGAAGAAGCGTCTGCAGAAAGAGCAGGTCTGATTGTGTCCACAAAAAAGATGTTTAATGTTCATAAAATTAGGCATTTTAAACAGGTGCAAAATATTTTTTCTAAATTGGCGTCATGAACAAAAAAAGTTTCAGCAGCAACGTTTTAATAGCCCTGATTATAGCATTTCTGGTTTTATTTCCTCATTTTGTTCCGCTTCCATTTTATTCTTATGCAATTGTTTGTTTAGGAGTTATTATTTTTTATTTAAGGAGGCAAAATAAAACACTTCGTGACCTGGGATTAAAACGTAACGGTTTAACAGCTCACACTTTTTTTGTAGGTGTGGTATCAGCCTTACTTTGGATTGCTTTTAATAAGTGGATATACTATCCATTGATAACTCATTTTTTTGTGCCACAAGCATACACTGAATATGATTTTATCAGGAACAACCTGTCAAATTTGATTATCACAATTATTGCTGCCTGGGTAATTGGCGGCTTTTATGAAGAGATTGTTTTTCGTGGGTTTATTCAAAAAAAAATTCAACAATGGTTTATAAAGTATAGGTATTCATTTTGGCTTGCCGGATTATTAACAAGTTTCCTGTTCGGTTTATATCATTGGCAACAAGGTATATTCGGAATGATTCCTTCTTTCCTCGGTGGAATTTTATGGACATATTTGCTTTGGCGTTATAAAGGCAATTTGTGGTATCCAATTATTTCGCATGCACTTTATGATACCATTGCTTTGACCATGATCTATTTTGGAGTGATAATTTAGAGGTCAGAACGTTCTTAACTGTTTTTGAAATTCTTCTATCTTGACCAAATCGTTTGCCCTGTCGATTCAAAGACAATAGCGTTCGCTTTCGAGAAAAATGAGTTTTTAAATTTTTCGGTAGCTGTAAAGTTTTTCAGTTCGGAAGTTAACTTGTCAAGTAGTTGCTGTTTGTTTAAGTTTTTAAAATAATTTTCCGGAAGTTTAAAATACATGTTTGCCGGTTCAAATTCTAGGCGCGTTACTGAACGATATTTTCCTTCGTTATAGGTATTTTCCCCAGCTAAAACAAGCGTGTAATCGTTGGGTGATTCAAAAAGACTGATCTTATATTCAGCAATTGCTTTTCCAGGTGTGTCATTATCGCAAATATTAAACAACCAATCCTGCAATGTTTTAAATTTTGAAACTAAATGTGGTGGCGGTGGTTCTATGACGTCTACAATAACTTCAAAACTTCCGTGCTGCATGATAACTTTTCCAGAGTCATTTTTGTTTGATTGTCCATTTACCATAAAAGGAAGTATTACTAATGAAAGGAAGATGAAATTACGGGATCTCATGATGGCTTACAAAGTTTATCCAATATTAGTTTTGATTGGAATGTCGATTGAAAAAAACTAATCCGAAGGTAAATACAAAAAGGTGATATTTGTTCTTCTGCTGCTCACTGTCTAAGGCTCTGGTCCCCGAAAATCCCGAGGCCACATCCTTTTTATTATTCCTCGTTTTTTCTATTGTGATATTGAAAACAAGTCTGCCCGATATGCCAGTGTTTCTGAAGTTATTGAAGTTATAATTTTTGTTTTAAATGAATTCTCAATGACGTTTGTTTTGAATGAACTCTCAATGGCATTGATATCTTCCTGTAAATGCTATGTCTTTCCAAAGTCGGAATAGCTGTTGAATCCAAGCATTAGCAAGATTTGATTAATATTACCACCGTCAACCATTTCATAAGTAAAAAAATTCTTTATCGAAAAGTGCGACGAATAATCATCTTTAAGTTTTGCAATAACTTTTAGCGCGTTGCCAATGTCATTCACAGTTATAGTAATAAGCCGTATATATTTTGAATGTAAACCAACAGTATCGCCTGAACTTAACCCGGGGACAAGTGCCAACTTAAAAGAGTTTTGTAATACTGCAAAAGGAATGATGTGAAGCTGGTAATCTTTATTATCCTCGTCTGGTTTAAATGAAACATCAAAATCTTCCCATGAGTTGAATGATACATCCAGAAATTGTCCGTAGCGTGGTCCGGAAACAAATTGCCAGCAATACCAGGTGGGATTGTCTCCGTTTTTTTTATGCCACATGAAGTGTTTGTTATAGCCGTTCTCAAAATTTTGTTCCTGTCCTGCTTTTGGTTTCCATAACCAACATCTTGCAATATTTTTCTTTTGTCCGAAACCCTGCACCAGGAATGAAAGAGCCAATAACGTCATTACAATTTTTCGCATAATGGCAATTTTAAATGTTGAGGAATACAATATTATATTTTATTGGATGTACTTCCACTCAAACAGCAGCCGATTGAAAAACTACAGCCGAAGATAAATACAAAAAGCCGATATTTGTTCTTCTGTTGGAACCTAAGATGATTGCGTACCACAGCCGATTGTTATTCTTTCAGCCAGCCTATTGCCAAACCTGCTGTTGCACGCATTTTACGGTACGGTGTCAATGCCTGTAATTTTATATTTTCCATCAATCTTGTCTAAAAAAATAAACCCTTGTAAACCCTCCCAACTTTTTGAAGGGGCAACAATCGTGTAAGAAAATTTGTAACCTATTTGTTGTGTCCTGTGTCTATTGTCAAAAGTTGGAATAAAAATGTAAGTGTCAAATGTTTTGTGTTTGTTTACTTCATCTTTGATAGGCTTGTCAAAAAATAATTTGTATTGGCTGTCATTGTATAAATTTTTCGTCACTTTGATAGTAACATGATTGTTTCGTTTTAATGTAGTGTCGTCAATGCATGGTCTGCAATAAAATGGAAGTTTGCAAAGTGTCGCCAATTTAACCTTGTCATTGTTATTGACTGCATTTTTGAAATCTCTCCAAAAATTTGCCAAAAGAGAACTGTCTTGCACAGATAGGTTGTTGTCAAAATTAGTGTCTTGACTATATACAGTTAATGAAAATAAAATTGCAGTTGTCAAAGTTAGAAAACGTGTCATAAATATTGCGTGCAACGATAGGGCTTGCTGCTGTGCTGGTATTCATGTTCGTTCAGCCCACAACGTTAGCCCAATTGAAAAACTGAAGATGAAGATATGTACAAAAGCTGAACAACGAAACTTCTCCCCGGACTGTAGCTGGCAGCATTACAAAAGATGAAAACATTGCAGGTCAGCCAGCATAGAAGCAAGCCCCTTGTTGCACGCTGTCCTGCTTCGTGTCCACTATTGTTGTTTCCAAATTGTTAACAACTTTTTAGTAAGTTATTATAAAGCACTTTGCATTTTTTAGTGGTTATCATTCCTCTTACTTTTTCTTATATGTCTTAAATTTCTGGCGCTAAAAAACAAACCGACAAATGCAAAAAACATTATAATAAAGTAAGGTTGTTGTTTTGTTGTCAGAGGTTGTTGCATTAATGGTGTTTCAAATTAAGTTTTCAAAGCCTGTTGTAAAAATCGTTATAAAACCAGCTATTATCAGAAATATACTTACGATAAAAATAATTGTTTGAACTCTTTTATTGTTAGTGTCTTCGCTCATTTTAAGTGTCCTTTATGAAAACTGTCTTTCCTATTTTTTGTTTTGCAATTTCGCCTCTTTTCATTTTTTTCTCAAACTAAAAAGGCCGGTTTTATACTGGAAAACGAACAGTAACATTTTTTTTCATATAAAAAAGGGGTAAATCCCCCTATTTTATTTCCAATGCGTTTTACATGTTTGCACTCATTATTCACCGGCGGGGTTGATGAAACGCCGCCACAAAAACAAAATGTATGAAAAATCTTTTTAGAAGAATCGTAAAGAATTACAAAAGAAAAGGCGATTCTAAACTGCTGCCCTTCGCGCAAAATGTCCACGACAAGACAAGCGTCAGCAGCGTATTACCTAACCCTACTCCCACCATGGCGACGCTGCTGTCTGCTATCACGACGTACAGCAATGCCCTGACTGCCGCCCTCAACAGGGACCGCGAGCTGGTAGCTATTAAAAACACTGCCAAGGCAAACCTGGTGGCTTTGCTGGATGAGCTGGCAGATTTTGTAACCCTGGTAGCTAAAGGAAACCTGGATGTGATTCTTTCCAGCGGCTTTCATGCCAACAGAATTCCGGGATCAGTTATCATTGACACGCCAATCCTGGTATTAAAAAATGGCCCGAACCCGGGAGAACTGATCACCATTGCTGAAAATGCATCCAATGCCAAAAGCGTTGTGCACGAAGTAACGCCGGACCCGGTGACGGAAAACAGCGTTTGGGTCAGCGTGCCCTCTACCAAACGGGTGCACACCTTCACCGGCCTCACCAAAGGCGTGAATTACTGGGCAAGGGTAGTGGCCATTGGAAGTAAGAACCAAAGGATGGTAAGCCTTCCTGCCAGCAGAATTGTACAATAAGCCAATACTAACAGCCCCCAAAAACTGTTTTAAAAACCATCGATAGCGGTGGTTTTTTTTATTTTAAACCAAGAAGGTTTTTGGGAGACTCTTAATTTTTTTGAAAGTTCTGAAATAAAACCTTCTTGGTTTTTTTTTCGCATCAATGTCAAACCAAGAAGGTTTTTTGAGAGGCTCTAATTTTTTTTGAAAGTTCTGAAATTAAACCTTCTTGGTTTTTTTCTCATTAAGGAAAAATTCGGGGGATAAAAAGTTTCTCTTATTTTTGAGTGATAAGCCATTCATACCAAAACTTCAATTTCACAATATGGATAAAAAAACAAAAATAAAAACGGGACTATTTTTCGGTGTTGTCATGTCAATATTTTTTATCCTGCAAGATCTGTTTACGCATCCTGATTTAACTTCACAATATGTAATTGTATCGATTGTTTCAGGACTATTCTGTGGCGCTTTATCCGGATTTTTATTTAGTTGGTTTATTAGTTGGTTTATGCGAAAGTTTGCTAACTCTAAACGTTTTGTGAATGATACAAAAATTGACATACAGGAAGGTGAAACTATTTTGTTTGATAGCGGTGCTAGCCATTTTAAAGGTGCCGAAGCAGTAGGTGGAAAGCTATACCTGACCAACATGCGGCTTGTATTTAAATCTCACAAGTTCAACATTCAAAATCATAAACTTTCCATCAATCTTTCTGACATTGACAACGTTGAGAGGTATAAAACATTAGGGTTGGTAAATAATGGTTTGTCTGTGACAACTATGGATAATAAAACTGAAAAATTTGTAGTTCAGCAAATTGATGAATGGGTTAACCAATTTACAGAAAAGAATTTCTTACAAACTGTGCATTTGTAATAGAAGGGCTGCCACATATCACATAAATGGTGAAATCTAAATACATATCCGACATTTTAGAACTTCTGCTTGACGGAGACAGACAGGGACTTTTAGCGAGAAATCAAGTACCATTTATTACAGAAAAGGAATTTGAGTATACTGATTACGGAGTCTTTGTTAATTTCTCTCATTCAGAAGAAATAATTGAATTTAAGGTCGATAAACCGAAGCTGATTTTAAATGGTGTAAAAATAGAAGCATCAGAACTTCTTATTGAGGCAGATGCTACTTTATTTTTTAACGACGGTGTAATAGATTATTTAGAAATCTGGTGCTGTCTCGGTAACTATCCAAAAGAAGACTTGAAAAAATATGCCTTGACGCAGGTCTGGGATGGTTCACCAGGCAAAACTCTTACCATTAAACCTTTTTAATTTTTTTCACGGAATGCCAACCAAGAAGGTTTTTTTGAGGCTCTTATTTTTTTGTGAAGTCTGCATTTAAACCTTCCTGGTTTTTTTTCTCATTTTTCACGCAACAAGCCCCATCACCGTTTCATCAAAAAACGACAGGTGGATCACCATACCGGTAAAAATGCGAATCACATAGCCTTTTGCCAAGGCAGCATTCATTAAGGCGATGTTGGATTTTACCTTCAGCTTTTCTTTTATTTTTTCGCGTTGGTGTTCGATAGTACGGTGGCTTTTAAAAAGCATTTCACCTATTTCATGATCCGTTTTGTCTTCAGAAAAATGATGGAGAATTTCGAGTTGTATCTGGTTTAACAGGCAGCCTTCTTTACTGAATTGCTCCAGCTTCTGCTGGGTAGCCGGACAATAATAATTTTCACCTCCACTTACCGACTGAATGGCGTGAAGCAATTCATCCATAGAACTGTTTTTGGAAACGCATGCATGAATGCCGGCGCTCACAAACTGATGAATCATAAAAATCTCCTCGCGGGCGGTGAATGCAATGAGGCAGACGTGAGGATATTTTTGCATCAGGTGTTTTGTGCTTTCAATTCCATTTATTACCGGCGCTTTGATTTCGGTTATAATGATATCCGGCGCCAGGCTTTCTGCCATCTGCAAAAGCTCCGGCTCATTGTGTGCCAAACCCACTACCTCTGCACCAATCGATGAAGACAGGAGAAAAGTTTGCAGCCCCAGCAGCGAGCAATCGTGCTGATCAGCAATTACTATTTTCACCGGCGTGTTCATATCATTCGAATGATTTATGACATAACTCCAAATAGTATGGGTTTATTGTGTAATGCTTTCCAATAACGGTGTCACTTCTACGTTAGAACGCTGGTTGTTTTTTAGGAAAAGTTCCGTCATTGGTTTAATATTGCGCCGGAACCAATAAACACCAAAACATGCGACTACTTTTAATTATAGCAGCAGGATTAATACTAACATCCTGTGCAACCAATAAGCATCTGACCTCCTCAACCAATGCAGCCGAAATTCAGAACGTTAATTACTTTACGCCTCTATCTTACATTCAATATATCGAGAAAGGGAACAAAGCATTATTAAGCGATTCTTTGTCCGGCCTTACCAGTTACAAGCTTGACTCTTTGTTGCAGGAAAAAAAAGAAGCGTTCCGGTTGTCAGAAGAGATCAGATTTAGTAATGATACTGTGAAACAAAAATTTGAACGCGAACTTGCTTATCTGGTAAGAGTGATCAATCAAAGAAAAAAACTGAACGGCATTCCGCTGACACCTACTATTGCTTCCGTTGTAAAAAACAGTAATCAAAGATTTGCGCTTGCAACTGTGGCAACAGGTTTTGGAAGAAGAAAAGGAAATTATCGCGGGCAGGTAGCCAAAGGAGCTGCCATCGGTATTTTAACTCTCGGAATGGCTATTCCAACCCCCGTCAAATCAAATATTACTCTTTACGCCTTTATTTTTGATGGCGAAAAAAATGAAATAGCGTATTACAAAAGGTCTATGCCTGTAGAAAAAGAGCCAACCGATGGAAAGGTGATTGACAAACAATTAAAGGGAATACTGCAAGGCTATCTTAACGAAAAAAAATAGTGAATACCTTTTTATTAAAAAAACGAGCCGGTAAAAAATACCAGCTCATCTTTATATTTTTTCTGAACAGAAATTTGTCTTCCTGATCTTAATTGTAGTCAACTTTCAGAAGCGTTCCATCACCCATGCTGGTCACATACCAGCTCCAGAAGCTGAAAACCTTCGGGATGAATTTGTTAAAAGTATAAACTATGAATTCATCAAATCATTGACAAAACCTAATCAAAAAAATATTTCTCCCTTCTCATTCGAATATTTATCCTCATTTAAATTCGATTACATGGCATAGACAAAATATTTTCAATAAACTTTAATTTATGAAAAAACTTACTCACGGCGCAATTATCTATTCATTAAACGCTTCAGACGTACAGACTGTTGCGCTTCAAGAAATAGAAAGAGAATTATCTGAAAAAGAAATAATAAAAATTGAAGAAGTAATAGCTTCTAATATTGATTGGTATGATGCTATAGCAAATGCGATTGGAATAAACTTGTTTTAATTCGGAATCCATACCTCCAAAAAAATAATGAGACAATTAAAATAAAAAATCCGGTACAAGTCTGCGCCGGATTTAAAGACATTCACCACTCACGCCTCCTTCTCCATTCTCTTCGTCATATAAAATCCGATGAACAGCCCGAGGCCGGCCATAGTAAAAATAGCTGCGGGATAAATCGCATCTCTGTCTAACAGGGTATAAGCTGATAAAATCAATGCGATAAAAACACCTACACCGATTCCCATTAAGAGCAGCGCAAGATTTAAAATGATCACTTTGCCGACAGAGCCGCCTGTTTGTCTGCCTTTCATAAAAATACCAGCGTCTGCGCCTTTTTCTATTAAGGCAAGTCTTTCTTTATTGCGGGTTGATAAAAAAAGATATACAATGCCAAAAACGATGATAAAAAATGTGATTGAAACCATCATGCCTTCCATAATTGATTGTTTTAAATGTTTAATTTTAATGTTGTTCAATAATTATGACGACGTTATTTTAAAATTGGTTACGCATCGTGATAATTATTTTTTTAAATAGTTGTAACCGTCTGCAACTGCCCGTCGTCTTACTGATAATAACATGAACCAACTGAACGATCAACATTATATCAACCTGGTAATTGGCGGCGATTGCCATGCCTTTGCTGTTTTGGTAGATCGTTACAAAAACTTTGTCTTTACTTTGTCTATAAAGATGCTTCAAAATAGGGAAGAGGCAGAGGAAGTTGCGCAGGATGTATTTATTAAAGTTTACAGATCGTTACAAAAATTTAAAACGGAATCGAAGTTCTCTACCTGGCTTTACAGGATCACTTACAACACCTGTCTGGACAGAATGAGGAGTAAAAAAAGAAATACACCGGTTTTTTCTTTTGATCATTTTGCAGAAGACGAAGCAGTTTCTTTGATGAATGTTTTGGATACAATTGAAGAGCGCGAGCGAAAACAAATGATTCAAAAATGTTTGGATCTGTTACCGGCGGAAGACAGTTTTTTATTGACGCTTTATTATTTCCAGGAAAATTCTTTAAAAGAGATCTCCAAAATTATGAGCATCAATGAGAACAATCTGAAATTAAAACTGTTCAGAAGCAGAAGAAGGCTAACCGCCATTTTAAAAACACAACTCGAACCTGAAATAATCAATCAATATGAAAATCAAGGAAGATAAAAATATTGAAAACCTGGTAGAAAAAATGATGAGCGATTCTTCTTTAGAAATGCCTTCATTTGATTTTACTTCCAGGGTAATGTCAGAAGTATTGGCAACTGAGAAGAAATCCGTTTACTATAAACCCGTTATTTCAAAACGCGGTTGGTTTGTAATATTTGCTGCTATTGGCGGATTAATCACCTGGTTTATTTTCACAGGCTATTCTGAAAACGGAACCGGCTCCGGTTTCGATCTCACTTTTATCAATGCTGATAAGATTTTTAAAGCTTTCGGCGCTTTTCAGTTTTCGGGCATCACTACTAATATTATCCTGTTAGCAATGCTGATGATGTTTATCCAAATTATTTTGCTGAAAGGTTATTTAAATAAAAGATTACACAAATAATATTCGTATAAAACAAAGAGAGCAACATTCAAAAAACGTTGCTCTCTTCAACCTTGAACCCCGAGCCTTCAACCACTTACCTGTGCTTGTCATGATGCGGCTCTAATTCATCTACATGTACTTCTGTATTCCGGACAGAACCTTTTACTGTTTCATCATGTTCGGTTACTTCTTTCTTCACTCTTATTTCCTCTACCACCCGCGCTTCTTTGTTTACCACAGGCACTTCTGCATGTTCCCTGATCTCTATATCCTCATCTTTTGAATGATCAAAATCCGCGTCGGTGGCTGGCCTGTCCACGTTCCTACGGTCTACTTTTACATGTTCTTCTCTTAAATTCACTTTTTGTTCAACCGGTTCATCTACCACACGTTTATGAATTCTGATACCGCCGGTTTCTTCCTGCCTTTTACCTACTTCAAAGTTTTCCTTTATAACAGGAATAGTAGTTTCGCCGTTTTTATTTTCATTGCGAATGATACTATCTCTGTCGTAATCTTTATCCCTGTCATAATCTTTATCGCTGTCATAATTTTTGTCTCTGTCGTAATACGTATCGGGCGCTCTGTTTTCATAACGGTTTTTATATAAGTTATGATCATTAAAAACTTCGTGATTATAGAAATCGTTGCCTTCTGCAATCGCGGCTCCGCCGGTTACTGTATCAAACGTTTTTGTTTCTATGTCGCGGTTAAGCATATCCTTATGATAGTCAGGTATCCTGTTCAGTTGGGCAACTGTCATGTTAGGCAAATAAACGCGGTCGTCATCTTTATCTAATTCTGCCGTTCCGATTGGTATCAGCACTTTTCTTCTTTCATCAAGTCCAATGTCTTTATCTTTATGAATTTGCAAAATGATGTATCTCACTTTCAACGATTCTTTATCAAAAACAAGATCATCTACCTTACCAACCTTATTTCTTTGAGAATCCATTACATCCCAGCCTGTAATGTCTTCCTGGCCTTTGGCTATCTCAAAATTGCTGCCGTTTAGTTCGTGCAAACGATCGGGCATATTATCCGTGTATTTCATAATTTTTAGAGTTTATAGTTAATTAAAAGTTTTTTAATTGTTTAAGAACACTGAGCAGGTTCGTTTAACTGCCGCCATTGATACATGGCTCCTGTATTGTTTTGATTGCCATTTATCCGCATCATTCCGGTGCTGTCTTTTCCGGTGTTCATAATTCCGTTGGTATTGTTACTGCTGCGGAAAACAAAATAGAGGATGATCAAAACAACTATTATTATGAGGATGATCCACCAAATGGGTGAGCTTTTTTTCGGCTCTACATTTAATTCTGCCATAATATTGAGTTTTAAATTTTAAAAAATTGTCTTCATCATTTGCTTCCCGGCTCGCGTTCCACTGATACTTTTTCTTTCCTTAATGTTACCTTCTCAGTATAAGGTGTAACCGTTTGATTTTTTGTGATGTGAATTTCTTCAGTCACTTCATATCTTTTTTTTATTTCCACTATCTCTCTTACAACAGGAATGATCATTTTGTTGCCTTCGTTTCTTACCTGCGGTGGCTCATCAAAAATGTTATCTTTTACTGCAATTCTCTCAACATGATAGGCCTCGCTTTGCAGGGGAATATTAATATCTTTCTCTTCGTTTTCAATTCTTTTTTTAATGTGAACTTTTCCTGTTTCAACTACTTTTTTATCGACGTTCAAAAATTCTTTTATTACAGGAATCACAATAGTTTCCTCATCAGGCAGAGGTTCGTTTTCTCCTTTGCGTGCTACTTTCAGTGATTTTTTTTCTTTTTCCATCAATACATTTTTTTCAAAAGCCATGCCCCCATCCAAAATGAAAGAAAGACTACTGAATTAGAGTGATTTAAGTGAGGCAACAGAAAAAATATGCGTGTTTTTGTGTAAATAGCTACACAATAAAAACGCGCGACGAACACTATTAAAGCCAGACAAAATATAAGCCAATGAAAAAAATGAAGAATAAACGAAATGCAATTATTTATTTGTTTACTGTATTTAAAAAAAATGTTTTCGGTTCTTAATCACATGAGATAAAATCTTCCATACATATTTTTTTCATCAACTCTTCATCATTCCTATCTTTGTAGCCATGCATGATGTAGAAATAAAAATTGTAAATACTTCAGAAAATCAAATTCCTGAATATGCAACTTCGGGTTCTGCGGGCCTTGATCTCAGAGCCAATTTGCCGGTGCCGGTTACCCTGAAACCTATGGAAAGACAAATGATCCCAACGGGTTTGTTTCTGGAAATTCCGGAAGGATATGAAGTGCAGGTAAGGCCAAGAAGTGGATTGGCGTGGAAACATGGTATTACTTGTTTAAATTCCCCCGGAACGGTTGACAGCGATTATCGCGGCGAAATAAAAATTATCCTGGTTAATTTATCCAATGAAGATCACCTCATCAACAATGGCGACAGAATTGCGCAAATGGTAGTTTGTAAAGTGGAGAAAGCTTTGTTGCACCCGGTATTAAAATTAGCAACCACGTCAAGAGGCGAAGGTGGGTTTGGACATACAGGACATGTTTAATTTTTAAATCTTTTTGAATGAATTTTTGGAGCAGAATTTTTATAGGGATCGTTATTTTATATGCAGTCTCGGGTTGTCATTCTACTAAAAAATTACAATCTGCGGTTACACGAAAAGATACAGCGATCGTAAAGTTGCCGGCAAAACCGGATGACAGTTCTTTCAACAAAATTCCTGCTGAGGATGTTTTAGATGCGTTGAACAAAAACAAGATCGATTTTAAAACCTTTTCTTCAAAAGCAAAAGTACAATACCAGGACAGGAACGGGAAGCAGCC
>JBQCIM010000056.1:0-16840 GCA_051953735.1 Ginsengibacter sp. | reverse complement strand
TGAAATATTTAATCAAACAATCTTCCGAATATCTGTCAAGTTCACTAAAAGGTTCGTCAAGAATGATGAGATCAGCATCTTTATATAAAGCTCTGGCAATCGCAATTCGCTGCCGCTGGCCGCCGCTTAAATTTTTTCCTTCTTCTGTAATGATCTTATTGTATCCCTCCGGAAACTTAGACACAATTTCTTTCAATCCTGTAACCCGCAGCACTTCTTCTAATTTTTGAAAATCGAAAACGCTTTCATTCAAAGTGATGTTTTTCAAAATAGAATCATAGATCAGTAACGGCTGTTGTTTTACATAAGAAATATTTCTCCAAAAGGCCTGTCTTTGCTGCATTTCAGCTGGAATTCCATTTATAAAAATTCGTCCTTCATCAGGTTCTAAAAAACCCAATAATAAATTCATCATCGTCGTTTTCCCTTTCCCTGAAAGCGCTGACAAGCCAATGAAATCGCCTTTTGAAATAAAAAAAGAAAGTTGTTTCAAAACAGGTTCGACTTTGAAATGAAAAGAAACATTTTTAAATTCAATGGATTGTAACGGCAGTTTTTTTTCGGAAATATTTTTAGAAGTAAGCTGTTTATTTTTCACCAAATCATCAATAGTAAATTCATAAGTTTTTATTTGTCCACTGCCGTTTAAAATCTTTACAACGCCGGGAATAATCTTGTAAGCCGCAGCCATAAAGGCTCCAATTGTAATGACTGAAATTGAATTGGCGGCAGTAAACGAATGAATAACGATCAAAAATAACAAACCGAGAACAGCAAAAATCTCGATAAGTCGCGAAGGCATATTTTGAATCACCATCTGATCGGAAAGCACTTTATTAAATTGTGTTTGTGAGTGACGATACCTGTTTGAAAAAAAAGTTTTACTCTGAAACACATTGCCTTCAACAAAACCGGATAATGCTTCTTTTAAATGCTGTAATGATTTTTCGCTTAAGGATTTTGCCGATTTACGAACAACATGCAATTTCTTTTTCATTAAAAAACCTGCAAGAATAACTGCAGGTGAAAGAATTAAAAGAAGTAGAAAAAATAAAAGCGGATTATAAATTAATAACGCGATAACAGTAAGTAAAATTAAAACCGACTGGCTGATGATCTGTTCAAATCCGGTCAATACATAATGACCAAACTCTATTGGCTGCTGACCGATCTTTCTGATTTGAACAGAAGAATCAACAGATACAAAATTACTAAAGGAATCATTTAAATAGCGAGTAAGATTTTCTCCTGAAAGCCTCGATGCAACTGTATACACAAATTTTAATTGTCGTTGTAACACATGAAAGCCGAAAATATTTTTTGCAGCAAATAAGATGAAAAAAATAACGATTAGAAGAAGCGGATTTTGGTTCAATACTTTGGCAAAAAAGAATGGCGAAACCGTTGCTTGTTCTGTATAAAACTGAATTACATATAAGAGAGCGACAAGGAATCCAATATCTAATAAACTGATAATGATGTCAAGAAAAATGAAGGCAATCACATTTTTCTTTTCTTTCTGATCAAGAATAATGAAAATATTTTTAATTATTTTTTTCAATTGCTCAGTTTTTAAATTCTGAAAATTTAGGTACTGAATCACTGATCATTCTTCCGTTTCCAATCTTTCTTTTTATGTTCCCCTAATTGAAAAACTCTTGAAATATTGAACCCAAACATGATGTCGCCTTTACTCCATTGCCCGGGAGTTTCAGAGATGAAAGACTTTTCTGTCATGCCCAATGAATTTGTAAAATGCAATTGGAAAACATGGCCACCCGTGCCAAGATCAATTCCCAACGATAATACATTATGTGCTCCGGGCGCCTGGTCTTCCGGCAATTGATAATAGTATTCGACATTTACATTCATTCGTTT
Organism: Ginsengibacter sp.; assembly: GCA_051953735.1. GTDB lineage: Bacteria > Bacteroidota > Bacteroidia > Chitinophagales > Chitinophagaceae > Ginsengibacter. The sequence continues at coordinate 14,962 of JBQCIM010000056.1, read as the reverse complement.
TGAAACTTTCTGAGTGCCTGCAATACCAATAGCAACGATGTTTTGCTTAATATGGTTAAAAGAAATTCTATCTGCATGAATAAATGTCGGCATGAGCTGCAATGAAAAAGTTTCTGAAAATTTTCTTGCAATCAGCAATTGAAATACTGATGAAACACGATCTTGAAAACTGGTTTTTACCGAATCAAATTGCATTAACGTATTTACTGCGATCGTCGGAACAAACGATAAAGTGATTGGCATGTTTACCGCTCCGGTTGATTGTCTCAATATGCGCCACTTGAAAAATCCATCGTAAGTTTTTTGATAGACACTATGGCCAACACCGATCATAAAATTATTGCTGATGCCATAATCAAAGCCAAGTCTCATCACGGCTACATCCAATCCGAAGAAGTTGTAAATCCCGCTGTTTATTGGATCAAAGCGGTGTGAAATTCTCACGTCCAACACTTTCTTGTGCAAATTTTCAACTGAATGTCCGTCGACAACACGCGTATATTTAAAGGTGTTTTCAGCATAATGAATTTTATTATTTTCGCTCTGGTTGATCAACTGATTCATTATGTCGGTTGAATCCTGGCAAAAAGCTTGTTCAGAAAAAACAAAAAATAAAATGGGCAGCAATAAAAATTTAATGGGCATAAAAAGAGAATTAGATGATTTATTTTTTTTGATAATTGCAGGCTACTTTTACTTCAATACTTTCACCTATTTTATTCGAAACAATTGAGGGAATCTTTATTTTATAGTCACTTACCAATACTTTGAAAGAAGAAGTGGCAGAAACATTTCCGTCTTTTATAACTATTGTTCCTGGAGCGGAAATACTTTTTGTGACACCATGAACCGTCAGATCACCATTTACGTTCACTGGATAACTTCCATCTTTATTAAAATTCACATCGCTAAGATTGGTAATCGTTCCCTTGAAAGTTGACCTGGGATATTTATCGCTTTCGATATAATCTTCATTAAAATCCGATTCCATCTTTGCTTTGGGGAAGTGAAAGGCATTATTCAAAAGGCTGAATTGCAGTGCGCCGGTTCCAGCATTTAAAACACTGATTACCTGGTTATTTTCTGCATCGATATTTTCAAGAACTGTTTTCGAGAAAAAAGAAACGTTTCCATTTTTGGTATAATAAACCTGCGCATCTGCATTTATATTTTTAAAGGCAAGGAGCATTAATAAAAGAATCATTTTGTGCGTCGTCATCGAATTATAATTTTAAGTTGAAGGGTAACATCTGACTAGAAAAACATCGCCTGGCAAATCAATATCAGGATCCCCGCCGATATAGCCGCTGCAAAGTCCTTTGATTGAAATCGTTTCGCCTGGTTTTACATTACTTATTTTTTCTTCCATCGTGCAATTGATAGAGCCGCCGGAAGTATTTGTTTTTAAAAGAATGATCTGAGCGCCTTTTTGGTTTTTTAAAACGTTTTTTACTTCACCTGAAACTTCCACAATCTGGTTAACAAGCTTTGACTTCATGCGCGCGCTGTCTTTGGTGAGATTGCTGTAAAGAACTACTGCAGTGGTTTTCAGTGCAGTTGAATCTTTGATATCCCGGTGCGGTTCATTCCACATCATAAAGCCAATGACTGCTGCGATTACAATCATGGCAATAAAAATTGAGAAAATATTTCTTTTAGTTTTCCTTTCCATTATCCATAAATCGAATTAATTATTGGAAAGGTTGCCGGTTGTTGAAATTGAGGTATAGCAAATAAAGACAACAAATTTTGACATATAAAGTCATCCCCTTGCTCTTATAGTAAAGCAATAAATAAGGTGATTTTTATTTCGATAGAAAAACAATCAAGTCAAGTAAAGCAAACGATTTAATTATTCTTCAGATATGGGCTTTGAAAACCAAGCTTTTTCAATCCTGATTGCACTTCAGGAGAACTCATAAATAATTTCCATAAAAATCCGCTTCGATAATTTTCAATCATTACTACCTGCGGCCCTTGATCGATGGCAAGATATTGTTGAGGATACCAATCAGCGGTTTCGCTGAAAGCGTCATAAAATCCATATTTTCCCCAAAGTTTGCTTTTCATATCGCCATACCAATGTTTGATTGCAGCAAGCGATTGTTCCGGAGTATAAGGAATAGAAGAAATGGCAGCCGTTGGGGCTATCACACCTAAATCTCTTTCCTCTGAAGGAGCATGCCCTGCATATCCTTTTATGGAGTAGCTTGATGTTAATCCCCAGCTATCCGGGCCGTATCCTTTATAATGTAAAGGATTTTGAACACACCAGGAATAATTTATCAACGCTTGATCGGTATTTTCTTTCCAGTAATCCGCGTATTCATCTTTTAAGCCATTCGGATCGAGGCCGAGATAAGAATAGTGCGCCCAAAATAACGGGCCTCCGTTTGGCGCTCCAATGTGATGCAACTGCAATTCATATCCAAAATGCTCAGAAAGAGATTTAATCTTTCCATTCTGCGCCCAGCCTTCATGATAAACTTCTGCAGGAACACCATGTGCTGGAGAAGATGCAGCAAGAATGTATAAAATCAGGCATTCGTTGTAGCCATGAACAGGAAAATTCATTTGCCAGCCATAATCAGGACTCCAATGCCAATAAAGAACGTTTTGTCCATTTCGATACCAGTTCCAATCAACTTCTTTCCACAATTTATCTATGCGCGTAGCAAGTTTTTTCTCCTCACTATTTCCATTTAAATAATATTGCCTTACTGTCAAAAGTCCCTGGATCATAAAAGCAGTTTCAACCAAGTCTCCGCCATCGTCTTTTGGGCTGAAAGGCTTTACTCTTCCCGTTGTTCCATACATCCAATGCGGCCATGCACCATGAAAGCGATCAGCTTTTTCTAAAAAACTAACTATTTTTTCAAGCCTTTGCAATCCCTGTTCCTTAGTAATAAAACCACGTTTGATTCCAACAAGAATCGCCATCACACCAAAGCCGCTTCCACCGCTCGTTACAACATTTTTATCATTTTCGGGATAAATGCCATTCATATTAATTCTTTCAGCAGCCATTCCGCTATTGGGCTCAGCACCATTCCAAAAATATTCAAAGGTTTGCCGCTGAATAAGAGTCAGCAAAGAATCGGTTTCAGTCTGATCATTGCGAACGACATTAGTTTTTGCGCTTATTTTTCCTGAATTTTCACAGGAAAAACTGATCGTAAGAAACGCGAATAAATAAAGCGCTGTTTTAAAATATTTCATGCTATATATTTTTATTCCTTTATTGAATAAGAAAATCGATTTATTTCTTCATTTATTACAAAAAACTTTCCTGTTTCAAATAAAAAGGTATGGCGAATAAAGAAACTTCTTTCACAAAATATTTACTTCTCTTTCCAGTTCGATCTGAAATTTTTCTTTTACTGAAAGTTTTATCTCTTCGCTTAAATTGTAAATCTCTTTGCCGGTTGCTTTGCCATAATTCACTAAAACCAACGCCTGTTTTTCATAACAACCTGCATCTCCATTTCTAAATCCCTTCCATCCACATTGTTCTATCAACCAGCCAGCCGGAATTTTAAAATTTTCTTCATCGGTTTTATAAAACGGCAGATTCAAATGATGCTGTTGCAATTCTTCCATATGCTTTTTGGTAATGACAGGGTTTTTAAAAAAGCTGCCAGCGTTTCCAATGACTGAAGGGTCAGGTAATTTAGACGATCGGACCTGAATAACCGCATCAGATATAGCTTTCACGCTCAAAGTTTCAATACGCATCTTTTTTAATTCTGTTTCAACAGCTCCATAAGAAATATTAAAAACAGGATTTTTTCTTAATCGAAAAGTAACATTTAAAATCGCAAACTGATCTTTATACTCTTTTTTGAAAACGCTTTCACGATAACCAAATTCGCATTCAGCAGGTGTAAATTTTTTAATAAACTTTTCATTCAAATGAAGTGCATTTAATTCATAAAAAACATCTTTTATTTCAACTCCATATGCGCCAATATTTTGCATCGGAGAAGCGCCAACATTTCCGGGAATCAAGGAAAGATTTTCAATTCCGCCGAGATTTTTATCTACACAATACATCACAAAAGAATGCCACTTTACACCGGCACCAACATTGATGAAAACGAATTCGTTGTCTTCATCAACAATATCAATTCCGTTTATTTCATTTTTCAAAACAAGACCGTCATAATTTTTAGTAAAGAGAATATTACTTCCACCGCCAAGGATCATTTTTGACTCAGCCTTTTTATTTTCAAGAATTTCTTTTAATTCCTCTGCTGTTTGGAATGTCGAAAAATACTTCGCAACAGAGTCGATGCCGAACGTATTATATTTCTTAAGTGAATAATTTTGTTGAACTTGCATACATTAAAATTACCAGCAAAATACCAAAATATGAATGAACTAACGGCAGTTGTTATCGGCGCTACCGGACTTACAGGAAATTTGGTAGTAGAAGAATTATTGAAAGACAACGCATTCAAAACCGTTCGCACTTTAGGCAGAAGAAAAGTAAGTAAGGTTCATGAAAAACTACAGCAGGAAGTTATAAATTTCAATGACCCGGATGATTGCTCAAAAAAATTTGGTGAAGGGAATGTCATTTTTTGTTGTATTGGCACAACACAAAAAAAAGTAAAAGGAGATAAAGCTCTCTACGAAAAAATTGATTTTGACATTCCTGTAAATGCGGCAAGAATAGGGATTGCAAGCGGTTTCAAAAAATTTTTAATTGTTTCTGCAATTGGTGCCAATGAAAATTCTTCCAATTTTTATCTGAAATTAAAAGGTAAAACAGAAAATGCTTTGAAGCAATTTTCATTTGACTGCCTGGCTATTTTTCAACCATCATTTTTAAATGGGAACAGAAAAGAAAAGCCTTTTGGAGAAAGTATTTTTCAAACAATTTTCGATCTGCTTTCATTTTTACTTTTAGGGCCATTAGAAAAATTTCGTGCTATTGGAGCTAATAATGTTGCGAAAGCAATGGTGTACGAAAGCAAGCAGCAAGATAGTGGCGTTCATTATTTCAGGTATTCAGAAATGATGGATATGGCAAGGGAACAAGGTTGAATTACTATTTAACGGCATACACAAATCTTTTCGAGTAAACAAACAAATAATATCAATTTCTTTCTTATTAATAAGGATCTACATCTGAAACAACAATAACACTTCTCAATTTTTTTTCTGCCTTTAAAAGATCAATATAATTGTTGATCACTTTCTTTTGCAACTGCAACATGGTCGCATCTTTTGGCAACTTTATCAATATTTCCATCAGATACATATTCCTGATGCGATTCACGACAGGAGCAGCGGGGCCAACCAATTGGTTAAAATCTTTTTCTAAAAAACCGGCAAGCATATCAGCAGCTTCGCTAACAACTTCTTTTAATTTGTGTTTTAAAGTGATGCGAATCAGCCGGCTGAAAGGCGGATAAAAAAATTGTTTTCGCATCGCTATTTCATACTCATAAAATTTTTCAAAATCATGTTCCTGCACAAATAATAAAACCGGGTGATTGACTTTTGAAGCCTGGATAAGAACCAATCCACGATCTGACTTTCTTCCTGCTCTCCCACTTACCTGTTCCATCAATTGAAACGCTCTTTCATTCACTCTGAAATCAGCGAAAGACAAAAGCCCATCAGCATCCAGCACACCAACCAAACTTACATTTTCAAAGTCTAAACCTTTTACTACCATTTGTGTTCCTGTCAAAATATCAATGCGATGTTGTTCAAATAATTTGATCAAAGTGTCGTGCGCATTTTTGCCTTTCACAGCATCAATATCCATTCTTGCGATTCTGTTTTCAGGAAAATCTTCTGTTAGTTCTTCTTCAATTTTTTCTGTTCCAAAATTTTTTTCCATCCAGTTCACACTTCCACAGGCAGGGCATAAAACCAGCTTTGGATAAGTGTTTCCACAATAATGACAATGAAGTTTATTAGAATATTTATGCAGGGTTAACGTTACAGAACAGTTAGCGCATTGAGGAAGAAAGCCACACGTTCCACAAATTAAAAAAGGTGCATATCCACGTCGGTTTTGAAAAAGAATTACCTGCTTATCTTTTTTCAAAGTGCTTTCAATCTCAGCTTTTAACTGTGGTGAGATCATTACTTTTCCTTTCTTCGAAGCCGCAACTGTTTTAGTATCGATGATCTTTATTTCTGGCAATTTTGTTCCTCCAAATCTTTCTTTCAGCGTCACTAAACCATACTTATTCTTAACGGCATTATAATAACTTTCCAATGATGGCGTCGCGCTTCCCATTAAAACTTTTGCATTAAAAAGCGAAGCATAAAAAACCGCAGCATCACGCGCATTATAGCGTGGTGCAGGATCATGCTGTTTGAAAGAAGGATCATGTTCTTCATCAATAATCACGAAGCCTAAATTCTTAAACGGCAAAAATAATGCGCTTCTTGCACCAAGAATAATTTTTAATTCGCCCGATTTTATTTTGTTCCAAATTTCTATTCGTTCATTATTATTGAATTTTGAATGATAAATGGCGATATTTCCTCCGAAGTAAAGTTGTAATCTTCGAATGATCTGCGCAGTAAGAGTGATCTCAGGAAGAAGATATAAAACTTGTTTCCCCTGTGCCACAAATTTTTCAATTTCTTTGATATACAATTGTGTTTTCCCACTGCTGGTAACTCCGTGAATCAAACAAACTTCTTTTGTTTTAAATGACTCATCAACTTCATTCAATGCTTTTTTTTGTGAGTCATTCAATTCAAAATTCACATTCATTTTTTTAGGAAGAGACGGAATACGATCAATACTTCTTCGTTGTACAAAAAGAATGTTCTTATCTGTCAAACCCTTTAGCTGTGCAGCATTGGCGCCTGATTTTTTTAAAAGTTCAGGTTGAGAAACTTCGCCTTCCGTTTTTGAAAGATGCAAAAAGCTCAGCAATAATTCCAATTGTTTGGGAGCTTTTCCCATTTCATCCATTGCTTTACTCAGCTTTTCATCTGATGAATATTGCGGATTTAAAAAAATAAAATTTTCTTTTTTCTCTTTGAATTTATCGTTCAATGATTCCCAGATAAAACAAACTCTTTTTTCAATTAATCTTTTTATCAAAAGATACACATGAATGATATTTGCGATCTGCTGAACTTCTGTCATCCTCAGTTCTTTTTTGATCAGCAATGCTTCCGCCAATACATATTCTTCATCATCCAAATCAGAAAAATCCTCTCCATATTCTTCATTATAAATCAGGATTGCTTCGCTGCTTAATTTTAAATGAGTTGGCAGAGCGGCGGCCATTACTTCACCTTCGCTGCACATATAATATTCACTTAGCCATTTCCAGAATTGCAATTGTTTTTCATAGATCACCGGCTCGTCGTCAATGACGCTCAAAATTTCTTTTGTTTCATAAGATGGCTTTACCTTGCTGATCGATTTAATGATGCCGGAATACTTTTTATTTTTTCCAAAAACCACTTCGGCGCGACAGCCAATTTGAATTTTTCTGGTAAATTTTTCCGGAACAGAATAAGTGTAGGTTTTAGGAATGGCCAATGGCAAAATCACTTCCACCCAGGTGGACGCAGCAGTTTCTTTAAATAAATTTTGCTCTTCAGAATTGGCCTTCATGTATGCAAATATATTGCGCGGAAACGGATAAGTTTCTTTTCATTACACTGCAGAATATTAAGAAACAGGCGCTTTATTTTCCAATTGATCAATGATCATATGATATACTTCTTCACAAGCTTGTTTTTTAATATTCAATGGCTCGCCATCAAATTTTTTTCTCAATCTCACTAATTTCCCTTTATAAAGTAATGAGAAAAACACAGTACCAACAGGCTTTTCAGGGTTTTCGCTTCCGCCATCCGCATCAAGGCCTGTGATGGCTACATAAATATCAGCATCTATTAATTCTGGAAGATTTTTAGCCAGTGCATCGGTAACTTCCTGTGACTCGGCAGAATATTTTTTTATTAATGAAGGTTTTACTTTCATCAAATTCATTTTTACCTTTTCATTGTAACAAATAATGCTTCCCATAAAAATTTTTGAAGTTCCTTCTGTAATATTTAATTGATGAGAAGCCAGTCCGCAGGTAACACTTTCTGCAAAAGAAACAGTGAGTTTTTTCTCAATTAACAATTTTATCAGCTTTTGTACGAGAGATTTCATATTTCCTTTTTTACTGAACAAGGGCAATTGTTGTGCCGCCTCATTTTGCAAAAATTTCAGGTAGGATTCTTGTGCATTAAAATAATAAATTATTTTTTATGCGAAGCAAGGCAAGTTTCAAAAGCCATCCTATTCATCCGATATTGGTTAGCTTTCCGATCGCTTTTTTAATCGGAACTTTTGTCGCAGACCTTATCGGAAAATTTTCTGAAAATAATACTTTTTGGCAAACAGGATATTACCTGGAAATCGCGGGAATTGCAACAGGATTATTGGCGGCAATTCCCGGATTGATTGATTACCTTTTTACTGTACCGCCAGACAGTTCTGCAAAGAAACGCGGGTTAAAACACGCGCTGGTAAACGTTTCACACCTTGTTCTGTTTTTCATTGCATGGACGATGCGTAGAAATGAGAATCCGGATACAAATATAATTCTCATCCTCGAGGGCATAGGTGTGGTATTGATTTTTATTGCTGGATATCTTGGTGGCACTTTGGTTTATCGCAATCAAATTGGTGTAGACCCACGATATGCTGAAGCCGGAAAATGGAAAGAGGAATATAAAGATGAGAGTAGCGGAAAAATAAAAGTAGCGACTGCAAACGAATTGAAATTAAATCAAATGAAATTATTGCATGTGGGAAAGAAAAGGATTGTAATAGGAAAAACTGAAAAAGGTTACGTAGCTTTTGATGATCATTGTACACACAAAGGTGGCTCTCTTGCAGGCGGAGCAATGATTTGCGCCACTGTCCAATGCCCGTGGCATGGTTCGCAATTCGATGTAATGACAGGAAATGTGACAGCAGGACCGGCTAAAAAAGATATAAAAACATATCCGGTTTCAGAAATGGATGGCAATGTTTATCTGCAATTACCCTAAATAAAATATAGAAATAAAACTCCGTTTACTGGGAAAATTTATACCCTAAAAACGGAAAATCATTTTAAAAACCAGAAGTCTTTCTTTTCTAAAATTAAAAACCCGGCTCATCCGCACTAGGACCATAACTTCCTGGAATTGGAATGTTTTGCAATCTTAAAAATACTCCGAGCTGAGCACGGTGATGCGTCGTCTGGCTAAAAGAATGGCGAATCGCTTCATATTTTGTCATCGCATTTAAAATAGTTTCTCCGTTGCGAATCGTCCATGTTTCCAACAATCCATCTTCCGAAATATTTTGCAAAGCAGCAATTGCTTTTTCCTGGGATTTTTCAAAAAGGTCTAACAAGTCATTCGTATTATTTACTTCAGGAGATTTATATCCATCCGCAAAGTCAATACCGTTGGTATTTACAGCCAGATCGATCCATGAAGGCAATTCAGCGATATGAACTGAAAGACGTTTCATATCCATACTTTTTTCATGTGGTTTCCATGAAAATTTTTCAGGATCCACGAGTTTTAAAAACTTGCGCGTAGTTTTTGCTTCCTGCTCAAGTTCCTTTAATAAAAAGGGAAGAATATGCATGTTATTTGATTTTATTTTTAGCAAAGTTCTATTTTAAAATAAAACCCGGAAAAAATTTGTTGATTGAAAAAATCAACAAAATCTGAACCAAAAAGAAGTTAAGGTTAAAAGGAAATATCTTTTATAGAAAAATGTTACAAGAACTTTCTCTTTTTCTTTTCTGCATAAATATCCGAAGCTTTATCAATTAATCCGATAAATTCTGTTTCCAGAAAATTATCCGGAGACAAAGAAGTAACTGCTATTTTTTTAATCACATCCCATTCAAGATCTGCCGGAAAATATTTTGATTCTCTTAATTTTAATCCAAACATCGCTACTGCTGTTGCAAAGCGAAGATCTTTATTGAGTGAATCAAATCTTTTATAGTTGCGCAGACATTCATAATCCAAAGTATGTTCAACAGTATCATTGGGCAAACGATAATGAACAGAGAAATCGGCAATATGTGTTGATTTACTGTTCAAAGTATCCATTGATACCGGAATAATTTCAAAGATGATTGTATTTCCGGAGGCTGATCCTATCTCGCCACCCTCAAGCTCTGTTGTATTTTCAGAAATGATACTTTTTTTATTATCATAACCAATCAATCGATATTGTTGAATATAAGCAGGATCGAATTTTGCATTGATATAAACGTTGCTGGCAATGGAATACAGCGTTTGAGTAAATTCTGTCACCAATACTTTTTCTGCTTCTCTCACATCATCAATATAAGCAAAATTTCCATTTCCTTTTTTTGATAACGCTTCAATTTTTGAATCTTTATAATTACCCATCCCTACTCCCAGACAAGTAAGATAAACTCCGGATTGTTTTTCTTTTGAAATCAGATCTTCCAAATCATTTTCACTTGTTTGACCGATATTAAAATCACCATCTGTTGCAAGAATGATACGATTGTTTCCACCTTTGATAAAATTTTTTTCTGCAATCCGGTAAGCAGTCTTTATTGCTGCTTCGCCGGGTGTATCGCCGGAGGCAGTTAACTCTTCAATCGCTTTTGAAATTTTTTCTTTTTGTGCACCGCTTGTCGGTTGCATCCAAACGCCCACTGTTCCTCCATAAGTAACGATTGAGACGGTATCTTGTGCTCTTAAATTTTTTACCAGCAATTGAAATGCTTCTTTCAGAAGCGGTAACCGGTTCGGCAAATCCATGCTTCCTGAAACATCGATCAGGAAAACCAAATTGGAAGAGGGCACTTTGTCGAGATTCAATTTTTTTCCTGATAAATTTAGAAATAACAATCTGTGATCCTTATTCCACGGACAATCAGAAACGTGTGATTGAAATCTGAAAACATTATTCCCTTCAGGTTCCTGGTAATTAAAATTAAAATAGTTCAACATCTCATCAATCCGAACTGCATCTTTTGGAACCTTGGTATTTTGATTAATAAACCGGCGCACATTGCTGTACGATGCTTTGTCAATGCGCATTGCAAACTCTGTGCTCGTTTCATTACTTGTTTTGATAAAATCATTTTCAGCAAGATTGGTATAGCTTTCATCATTATAATAAGCAATTGGAAAAATATTTCCTGTTGAGCCTTTTGTAAGAGAAACTAATTTGTTTTTGTGAGTATTAAAACCAGAAGGAATTATTTTTAAAACAATATGCTGGTACTCACTTGTCTTAATTTTTATGGATTGAGAAATATATCCATCCAAACTGAAAATTAAAGAGTCAGTGATTTTAGAAGAAGGAATTCCAAAGCCACCCGAAACACCGCTTGAATAAAGTGAACCAGTTGATGGAATATAAATTTTTACATTTTGCAACGGGACATTCTTTTCATCTCTTACTTCGCCTCTGATATAATATTGCGCAGAAGTTTGTTGTATGAAAAACAGGGCAGCAAATATGGTAAAAAGCTTTTTCAAGAAAATATGATGAAAGATAAAATCTTCTGTTTATACCACTGCAAAAAACTTTTGCAGATATTAAATCAACTGATAAATCTCTTTTATATTTCTTCCAAGGCCGTCGTAATCCAGCCCATACCCAACCACAAATTTATCAGGAATAGTAAAACCTAAATAATCTATTTTAATTGAATGTGTTGTTGCTGTAGGCTTGTGGAGCAACGCCGCAATTTTCAAAGAAGCCGGATGATGATGCTCGAGCTGTGGCAAAAATTGTGATAGCGTTTTTCCTGTATCAACAATATCTTCAACGATGATAACATCCCGGTTGTACAGATCAACATCAAGACCAATTGCAGTAATTACTTTTCCACTTGATTTTACTCCTTTATAAGAAGCCAGTTTGATAAAACAAATTTCTGCTTCAATCGTTATTTGTTTAAAGAGATCAGCAGCAAAAATAAACGCACCATTCAGAATGGCTATGAATAAAGGTTTTTTTTCTGCATAATCTCTATTGATCTCTTTTGCAACTCTCCTCACCTGCTCTTCAATTTCTTTTGAAGTGATATAAGGAGCAAATTCTTTATCATGAACTTTTAGAGTGGACATAAATTATTTTGAAATGATGAGCTGTTGCCCGATTTTAATATCATTGCCTGAAAGACGATTCCATGTTTTTAAATCGTTGACAGCAACTCCATATTTTTTTGAAATACTATAAAGTGTTTCTTTAGGGAGAACTGTATGAACAGTGGGTTTTGGAGTAAACGAAGTTTTAGTTGTGTTTTCATTTCCAGGATTTTTGACAGCTACTTCGCCAACATCTTTTGCCTGAGGCCTTAAAAATATTTTTGTTCCTGCGACAATATAATCATCAGGCGTAAGCTGGTTATAAACATAAAGATTCTGTAGAATTACTCCATGCTTTTGCGCAATGTCGTAAAGTGTTTCATTTGGCTGAGCAATACAAAAATCCTGGTCGCCTTCTTTCTTTTTTTTCTCTAAAAAAATATATTGTCCTTTATCAAGAAGCCCATCTTTTGTCAGATCATTAATCGTTAATAATTTTTCCAGGTTGATACGATTCTCTGTCGCTACCGCCAGCAAGGAAGTTCCTTTAGGAACATACAAAGCTTTTGAGCCGTTGATCATTAAACTAACCGGCGCAACAGAAGCAGTTTCATCCACAGTGCTTTCAGTATCTTTTTTTTCAGGATCATCGGAATATTTTGTTGCATCAAAATGTGGCACTTCATTCAATCCTTCCAGAGTATATTGCTCAAGATCATACTGCTCGATATTCTTAATTAAAATTTCAGGATAGCGTGGATTAGTTGCATATCCTGCTTTTCGCAAGCCATAAGCCCAGTCTTTGTAATCTGATGGATCGAGTTTGAATAAAAAATCATAACGGCTGTTGCCTCTTAAAAAATTGGAATGATCTCGGTAAGAATCTTCTGCGCTTTTATATTTTCTAAAACATTCGCCTGGCGCATCATCATCATGACTAACTGTTTCAGCAGTCCAGGTACTTTTACATTTGATTCCAAAATGATTGTTGGATGCTTTTAAAAGGTCACTGTTGCCATTTTCTGTTTCCAGCAAGCCCTGTGCAAGCGTAATAGCAGCGGGCACTCCCATTCTTTTCATTTCACTGATGGCAAGGTCTTTATATTGCTGGATGTATTCCTGCGGCGTCATGTTCTGTGCCACTGATTCAAAAAAACATCCGACAGAAAAAAACAAAATAATAATTATCCTGTTCATTTAAAAGGCCAAATTTATTTTTCAAAAAATTGGAAAATTTATTTTTTTAAAATCATCATTAACCCGTCTCTTACTGTGATAATTACCTGTTGAACTCTTTCATCTTTTGCTACATGTTCATTAAATGCATTAATGGCAACCGCATTTTTCCCCGAAATATTTTCTTTCAAAACATCGCCATGAAACAAGACATTATCCGCAAGAATTACACCTCCCGATTTTAAATGCGGTAAAGTTAATTCGTAATAATTAATATAATTGGTTTTATCAGCATCGATGAAGATCAAATCCCATGTTTCTTTCAATTGTGGAATGATTTCCAGCGCGTTGCCGCGATGTAAAACGATTTGAGAAGAATGTGAAGATTTTGCAAAATAATTTTTCGAGATGGTTGCATCTTCATCGCGCAATTCAATCGTGTGTAAAAAACCATCTGGCTGTAATCCTTTTGCAAGACACAATGCACTGTATCCGGTGAATGTTCCAATTTCTAAAATCAATTTTGGACGGATGATCTTGCTCATCATTTCAAGAAGTTTTCCCTGTAAAGGGCCACTCAGCATGTTGGAATGCGCATGATGATTTAAAGTAAAATCTTCTATTTCCTTTAATAATTCATCTGTTGGTTCTGAAAAAGAAGTGGCGTAATCATTTGCTTTTTCATTGATCAAATCCATGTTATGATAGTTTTAATTCTTCAGATTTTCTTTTTGACATGATCCATAACCCGATAAAAGTAAGAAGTCCGTTCACGATAATCAGTTCATCAGCAAACACATAACCATCCAATAAAACCCGCGAATATTTATCAATAAAAAAGCACAATATCGGGGCCAGAATAACAATGAATGGCGTGGCCTTGTCCATCACCTGGCGTTTTTTTGCAAACAACGAAAAAGCAAACAATCCGATCAACGGACCATAAGTAAAAGTAGCTACTTTAAAAATTGCGGTAACAACAGACGCATCGTTAACGGCATTAAATAATAAAACAACAAAAAGAATGATGAGAGAAAAAGCGACATGCACAAATGTTCTTGTCCGTTCCATTTTCTTTTCAAGCTGCTCTTTCTTTTTATCAAAATTTAAAAAATCAATACAGAATGAAGTAGTCAGTGCCGTAAGCCCTGAGTCAGTAGTAGCAAAGGTTGCAGCCGTTAACCCAAGCATAAAAACAACTGCAGGCACACCCTGAAAATGATTCAATGCGATCTCAGGAAAAAGGTAATCGGTTCGCGGCTGATGGGTTACAGCATCCAGCGGAACTGCAATTCCTTCACGGTTTGCATAAATATAAAGCAACGCTCCAACACTTAAAAAAAACAAGTTGATGATCACAAAAATAAAAGTGAAACTGAGCATATTCTTTTGCGCTTCCTTTAAATTTTTGCAACTGAGATTTTTTTGCATCAAATCCTGGTCAAGCCCAAACATTCCAATCGTCACAAAAATTCCTCCGAGGAACTGTTTGGTAAAATGAAATTTGTTGCTAATAAAATGATCTGTAAAAAATATTTTGGAATAGCTGCTATCCTTGATCGCATCAAATGCTTGTGGAATATTCATGTTAAGGCTACTGCAAATAAAATAGATCGAAAGAAAAACAGAAGCAACCAAAAAAACTGTTTGAAGCGTGTCAGTGATAATAATCGTTTTTAATCCACCGCGAAAAGTATAGCCCCAGATAAGCAAC
>JBQCIM010000055.1:0-35703 GCA_051953735.1 Ginsengibacter sp. | reverse complement strand
ACTTACTTTTACCATTTTATCAATGATCGGAATCAGCAGGATTAATCCTGGTCCTTTTGCACCGTTGTCTAAGACTCTACCTAAGCGAAAGATAACACCACGTTCGTATTCGCGTAAAATTCTTATTGAACTGGCAAGAATGTAAAGAATAATAATAACGATTATAATGACTGGAAGACCGATAGGAAATTGTTGCATATTCTTTGGTTTTGATTGATAAATCTTTTTAATTAAGCAGTTTCATTTTCTGATGAAACATATAAAGTAAGGCCTTTTATTTCTTTTACAATTACTTTTTCATTTTTACTAATTCTTCCTGAAAGAGAAATTGCATTCCACGTTTCGCCCATCAGGAGTACTTGCCCTGAAACATTAAGCGTGTCAAGTGTTTCCGCAGTTTTGCCAATTAAAGCTTTGGCTCCTGAAACCGGTTTTGTTTTTTGCGCTTTCAATCCCATCGTAATTAAAAAAAGAAAAAAGAAAGCAGAAAAAGCAGTGACAGAAATGATAACACTCCATGATAACGAAACAAAATTTTCTGTAGGACTGCTTCTGAACAAGATCATCGATCCGAGCAAAACAGATATGGTTCCACCAATGGCCAGCAAGCCATGACTGATGATTTTTATTTCCAGTAAATAAAGAATTATTCCGAAAACTATCAGCGCCAAACCGGCATAATTTACAGGCATCGAACTCATGGAATAAAATGAGAGGATCAAACAGATCACACCGATGATTCCCGGGAAAATAGCGCCGGGACTGAATAATTCAAAAAGCAATCCATAAAATCCAAGCATCATAATAATGTAAGAAATATTCGGATCAGCCATGCGGCTCAAAACTTTTTGAAAGAAACCCATTTCAAAAGTTTCAACAGTGGCATTTTTTGTATGTAAGATTTTAGAGCCGTTATTTAATTCAATTTGTTTTCCATCTACTTTATTCAACAAGTCTTTTTGATCATTTGCAATCACATTGATCACATTTTTTTCAAGCGCTTCTTCTTCTGTTATCGACACGCTGTTTCTAACAGCATCATCTGCCCATTGAACATTCCGTCCTCTTTTTTCGGCAATCGTTCTGATAAAAGCGGAAGCATCATTAATGATTTTTTCATTCATGACCGCGTCTGATTTCCCCTGCATATCAACAGGATGTGCTGCGCCGATGTTGGTTCCGGGTGCCATTGCGGCAATGTTCGCAGCCAAAGTAATAAATGTTCCGGCAGAACCTGCGTGAGCGCCCGTCGGGGAAACATAAACAATCACCGGCACTTTTGATTGCATGATATTAGTTACAATTTCTCTTGTTGAAGTGAGCAAGCCACCGGGAGTATTCAAATTAATGAGCAGGCATTGTGCACTTTCTTTTTCCGCTTTTTCAATCCCCTGCTGAATGTATTCAGAGGTGGAAGGATTAATGCCATCATTAACATTTATAGAAATTACTTTTTGAGAAAATGAGAAAGAAGGAAGCAGGAATATGATTGCTAAAAAAATAAAAGAACGTTTTTTGAACAATTGTTTTATCAATATATTTTCAAGCTTTGGTTGCATGCTTTGTAAGTTACGAAAACACAGGTAATCAACAAAAAGGTTTGTTTATAAAGCTTAAGGAAATATTATTTGGTCAACAAACAAATAAATCGTTTTTCTATTTTGGTTTGTATTTTTCAAACTTTAATTTTGACTCCTACAAGTGCTAAGATTTCAAATGCGCTTCCAATAATCTTTTCCATTCATTATACAACTTATCATACAACTCAACGTTCGTTGGTTCAAATTTTTGAAGTGGTTTAAAATTCGCGTACGCGTGATGGTTAGATTGATAAATTCCTGCACCGATGCCGGCTCCGAGCGCCGCGCCTACACTTCCATCATTTTCATACAGCTCAACAGCAACGCCGGTTGCATTTACAAAAGATTGTATAAAAACATCACTTAAAAATAAATTGGCTTTGCCTGCGCGGATGATGGTGGGATGCAAATCATTTTCACGCATGATGTCTAAACCATAGCGGAATGCAAAAGCAATCCCCTCCTGCACGGCGCGGAAAACATGCGCTTTCGAATGTTTGTTCAAATCAATATTTTCAATTTGCGCACCGATGATTTTATTTTGCAACATTCTTTCTGCGCCGTTTCCGAAGGGCAATACAAATAATCCTTCGCTTCCTGGTTTTATGTGTGCCGCCAATTCATCCATCTGTTTATAAGATAAATTTTCGCCACAAACTTTCTTGGCCCAGCTATACATAATTGCAGCGCCATTGATGCAAAGTAAAACGCCAATGCGTTTTTCATTTGACGTATGATTTACATGGACAAAGCTGTTTACACGTGAAAATTTGTCAGAAAATAATTGATCTGTTACCGCATAAATAACGCCTGAAGTACCAGCATTGGCGGCCACTTCACCGGGTTGAAGCACATTTAAAGAGAATGCGTTATTCGGCTGGTCACCTGCTTTATAAGTTACCGGAATATTTTCAGGTATTCCCAACTGTTCAGCTGCTTCGGCAGACACTTTCCCATGTGCCGCAAATAATTCCTGTACAGGCGGAATAAGAGAATTATCAAAACCAAAAGCGTTCACTACATCGGCTGAAACTGCATCTTTTTTAAAGTCCCAGAAAATCCCTTCCGATAATGCCGAAGAGGTTGTAGTGATTTCTCCGGTAAGTTTCATTGAGATAAAATCTCCGGGAAACATCATCTTATCAACCTGTTTGTAAATTTCCGGTTCGTTATTTTTTACCCAGCCCAATTTTGAGGCGGTAAAATTTCCGGGAGAATTTAAAAGGCAGGAAGAACAGGTTTCTTCGCCAATTTTATTGAAAACATTTTCGCCAATTTCAACGGCCCGGCTATCACACCAAATGATGGCATCTCTTAAAACTTTTTGATTTTTATCTACGATTACCAATCCATGCATCTGGTAAGAAATACCAATAGCTGCAATTTCTTTTGGGTTGATTTTTTTTGTAGCAATTAATTTTCTGATCGCCTGCACAGTATGTTCCCACCACATCTCCGGAGATTGCTCAGCCCATCCGGAATGAAGAGAAGTAATCGCGTTTTCAGTTTCGGGATATTGTGCGCTCCCAACAGATTTCTGGGTATCTGCATCTACAACGGAAACTTTTATAAAAGAAGTACCAATATCAATTCCCAATAATAACATGATGTTTTTTTAAAAGTTACATAATTTTTCAGCTTTGTGAAAACGCCGGGCGCGGAAATCTTCAAAAATCTTCGAAAAAATGGCCGGCATCTTCTTTGCCGGACAGTGCGATAGTCGGCTTTTCAATTTAATATCTTCCCTATGTCACTACTTTCCGTCATCACAAACGATTTATTTTAAACTCTTGCTTATTCCAAATTCCAAACCACGCAATTCTGCCAAACCTCTTAACCGACCGATACCACTGTATCCAGGATATGTTTTTTTATTCAGATCATCCAGCATCTGGTGACCATGATCAGGACGCATTGGAATAGAAATATTTCTTTTTTTCATCATTAAAATAATTTCTTTTACCACTTCATACATATCCACATCTCCTGCAAGATGATCTGCTTCGTAAAAATTTCCTGCTTCATCCCGTTTCGTACTTCTCAGGTGTATGAAATGAATTTGATCAGAAAAAAGGCGGATCATTTTTGGCAAATCGTTATCTGCTCTTACTCCAAATGAACCGGTGCAAAAACACAAACCATTTGCAGCGGAAGGAACTGCATCAATCATTTCCTGAGCATCTTTTTCTGTGCTCATGATCCTGGGTAATCCCAAAATCGGATAAGGCGGGTCGTCAGGATGAATCGCCATTTTTAATCCAACCTCTTCAGCAACCGGCACAATTTCTTTGAGAAAATAAAACAGATGTTCTTTCAGCTTTTTTGCATCAATTCCTTCATACGTTTTTAACGCAGTTAAAATTTCTTCTTCTGTAAACCGCTCTTCGCTTCCTGGCAAACCCAATAAAGTGTTTCGATAAAGAGTTTCTTTTTCTTCATCCGTCATCTTTTCAAACCGTTTTTTTGCTTTTTTAATTTCCTCTTTTATATAATCTTTTTCTGCCCCGGGTCGTTTTAATAAAAACAAATCGAATGCAATGAAAGCCGATTTTTCAAATCTTAATGCCTTGCTTTTATCCGGCATTTCAAAAGAAATATCGGTGCGCATCCAATCCAGGATAGGCATGAAATTATAAGTAACGACTTTCAATCCGCATCCAGAAACATTGCGTAAACTTTGTTTATAATTTTCAATGTATTGCTGAAAATTTCCAGAATGTTTTTTGATATCTTCATGCACGGGAAGGCTTTCAATTACCGTCCAGGTCATTCCCGCATCTTCCACCATTTTTTTTCTTTTGTTGATCTCTTCCGTGCTCCATATTTCTCCTACGGGAATATGATGCAGCGCTGTTACAATTCCTGTACAACCCGCCTGGCGTATGTCCCACAAACTCACAGGATCGTTTGGGCCATACCAGCGCATCGTTTGTTCCATTAATTTCATATCTGTTTTTTCTAATTGTATTTTTATTTTTTTTTTCAGTAAAAGGAGAAATAAAACGATTTTCTTTTTGCTGTTACTGGATGTTAAAGATTGCTTCCACTGGTTTTGCTGCCCCTAATTCTGTGCTTCTATCTGATGGCAAAGATTCACCGATACTAACTTTTATTTTGCCTGAATTTAATACACTTTGTCCTGATTCATTTACCAGTTTCATCATTTCAGGCGTGATCGCAAATCTTACTTTCTGAGAAGCGCCGGGTGCAAGGTAAATCCGTTTGAATCCTTTCAATGAATACAAAGGAATATTTTCACCTGCTGCGTGAGTCAGATATAATTGAATCACATTATCACCTGCAACTTTCCCGGTATTTGTAACCGTTACTTCTGCATTGATGGTCTCATTTTTTTTGACGTTTGCTTTCGATAAACGAAGATTTGCAAAAGTAAAATTGGTATAACTCAAACCAAAACCGAACGGATACAAAGCTTCTCCGTTAAAGTAGCGATAGGTTCTGTTTTTCATAGAATAATCTTCAAATGGTGGCAGGTCTGAATCGCTTTTATAAAAGGTGACCGGCAATTTTCCTGAAGGACTGTAATCGCCGAATAAAACATCAGCAACCGCCGTCCCCGCTGCTTCGCCACCATACCATGCATTCATAATTGTAGGGATATTTTCTTCTTCCCAGGGAATAGCAATTGCACTGCCGGTCATCATTACAAACACAATAGGTTTTCCTGTTGCTTTCAATGCTTTTAAAAATTCAGTTTGCACTTCCGGCAGATTAATACTTGTCCTGTCGCCGCCGCTAAAACCAGGAACGTGCACTTTCATTTCTTCACCTTCCAAACGCGGCGAAATGCCACCAACATAAATTATCACATCAGCATCTTTAAGGCTGTCAATTAATTTTGAAAAATCGTGCGGTTCCTCAGATACAAAATCGGTTGCTTTTGAATAAAAAACATCTGCATTTTTTAACTTGCTTTTTATTCCTTCCAAAACAGTTGTCACTACAGAAGGATGACCATTATAATTTCCCAATTGCGTGTTGGCATTATCTGCATTTGGGCCAAGTACCGCGATGTGTTTAATGTTTTTTGCCAGTGGCAATAAATTATTTTTTTGTCCAGGCTCGGCCGTATTTCGAAGCAAAACAATCGATTCCCTCGCCATCTTCAAAGCAAGATCTTTGTGCGGTTGGCTTTCTAAATTTGTGATTGGGATTTGCGCGTATTTTACCATACTCACGGGATCGAACATGCCAAGGCGAAAACGAATGGTAAATAATCTTTTTAATGAAACATCAATATCTTTCTCTGTTAACTTTCCGTCTTTTACTGCCTTCATCAATGTCTTGTACGTATGGTTTCCACATTCTACATCGGTGCCATGCAACACGGCATCAGTAGCGGAACTTTCTGCATCCGGAAACATTTTATGGGTCTGGTAGAAATCATCAATTGCGCCACAATCAGAAGTAACATAGCCTTTGAAATTCCATTTGTTTCTGAGAATATTCACCATCAGTTTATCACTTCCACAACAAGGCTGCCCCTGGTAAGCATTGTAAGCACACATTACGCCCGCCACTTTTGCATTTACCACCAATTGTTTGAATGCAGGAAGATAGGTTGCCCATAGATCATGATCACTTACATTGACATCAAACACATGCCGTTCAGATTCGGGGCCGCTGTGGATTGCATAATGTTTGGCACACGCGGCGGCTTTCAGATATTTTGGGTCATTCCCCTGTAAGCCTTCTACAAATGCAGTTCCAATACTCGCTGTAAGAAATGGATCTTCGCCATATGTTTCCTGTCCGCGGCCCCATCGTGGATCGCGAAAAATGTTTATGTTCGGTGTCCAATAAGTAAGTCCTGTATAACGGCTGTAATCTTTTTTCTTCAAACTTTCATTGTGAATCGCCCGGCCTTCATCAGAAGTAAAATCGCCCATTTTTTTCATGGCGTCCACATCAAAAGTTGCGGCCATTCCGATCGCTTGTGGATATGAAGTGGTTGGATATTTCGTGCGGGCTACTCCGTGCAGACATTCATTCCACCAATCGTAAGGCGGAATTCCCAAACGCGAAATAGCCGGAGTAGAATTGAGCATTTGATTTACTTTTTCTTCCAACGTCAATCTTGAAACCAAATCATTTACTCTTGCTTCCGTTGATAACGATGGATTTTGAAATGGAAAATCATATTTCTTTTGCGCACCTGCTGAAAAAGCAAGCGCTATAAAAAGTACCAGGTTTAGAATTTGTTTCATCATCGTATATTTTTTTATTCAGAAAAATTACCCTGCCACTCCTAATGGCGAGAAATAAATGAAAATCGAAATAACAATAGCGACAACTATTAATGAAAGAATCACATCCCATTTGTTCCAGCTTGCACGGCTTGCGGCCCGATCTTCAGCGACGGTAGTAGCGAAAGTCAAACCATTGATCTTGGCTGCATCCGGCTTAGGCGTGAGCAGGCTTACAACAACCATTACCACAATCGAAAAGAGGAATAACCAAATGCAGAAATATAAAAAATTCGTAGTGGCAAAAGCATGTAGCACACCTGTCAGATCATTTTGAAATAGCTCTAATGTCATTTTTATCAGTCCTACTATAAAACCCACGATCATTCCGGTAAGTGCCCCTGATCCATTGATACGTTTAAAGAATACACCCAATAGGAAAACCGCTGCAATGGGCGGCGCCAAATAAGATTGAACACTTTGAAGATATTGATATAAAGTGCCGGAAATCCTGCTCATCAGCGGTATCCACGCCATACCCAGCAATACTACGATACCTGTCGCAATCCGCCCAACTTTTACAAGTTCCTTTCCACTCGCTTCCGGTTTTATTTTTTGATAAATATCCATCGTAAATAAAGTAGAACATGCATTATAAACAGAAGCAAGTGAACTCATTAATGCCGCCAGCAAACCTCCAGCCAGCAAACCCCGTAATCCGATTGGCATCAATGCTTTTACCAGCGTTGGGAAAGCTTCGTCGTTCACCTGTAAATCCAGTTTTCCCTGCTGATGCAAAGCGGTTGCAATCAATCCTGGTACCAGGAAAATGAAAAACGGAAGCAACTTCAGATAAGCGGCAAATATGGTCCCTCTTCTTGCCTGCCTTTCATCACGGCCTGCGAGGCAACGTTGTACAATATGCTGATCTGTACACCAATACCATATTCCTACAATCGGCGCTGCAAACGTAATACCGAGCCATGGAAATTCCGGATCACTTAACGGCCTGAACATGTTTAGTTTTTCCTTCGGAACAGAATTCATCAAACCATGCCATCCTCCTACTTTATCTAATCCGATAAACAATAAAAAAGTGGAGCCCAATAATAATACAAAAGCCTGTATTGCCTCTGTGTACATTACCGTATGTAATCCTCCGAGAATTGTATAAATCCCCGTAATCACTACAAGGATAATGGCTCCTGTCCAAAAATCAACACCGAGGAAAGAATTAAAAACAAGTGCGCCGGCGAAAATGGTAACCGACGCCTTTGCGATAACATAACTGAGAAGCTGAATTACTGAAAGCAGTTGCCTAGCTCCGGCATTGAAGCGTCTTTCAAGAAACTCAGGCATTGTATAAACCTGGCTTCGCATATAAAACGGAACAAACACCCATCCCAATACGAGCACCACCCAAGAATGCATTTCATAATGACCCATTACAAGGCCGGAAGTAGCTCCGGTACCTGCAAGGCCTACAATATGCTCTGATCCTACATTTGATGCAAGGATGGATGCGCCAATAACCCACCAGCCAAGATTTCGGTTGGCCAGGAAATAATCAGAGGGCGTACCTCTTTTTTTTCTGATAGACCAGATAGAAACTCCGGCGATAACAAGCAGGTATAGTACTACGAACAGGATATCAATCGTTCCCAGAAAATGCATTAGCTATGGTTTTAATGGTTAATGATATTTTTAGATAAACCGATTGATGATATTTTCAAAATATTCCTGTTTGCCGCTTCTCATTTCAGGTTCTCCATTTTCGACAGCAAGGTTTCTTAAATCTTCTAATGTTAATGTTCCTTCTTCAAATGCTTTTCCTTTTCCTTTATCAAAAGAAGCATAACGTTCTTCACGCAGTTTTTTATAATCAGATTTTTGGAGAATGTTATCTGCAACAATCAGTGCTCTTGCAAACGCATCCATGCCACCAATATGTGCATAAAAAAGATCGGCAGGATCGGTAGAGTTTCTGCGGATTTTTGCATCGAAATTAATACCACCACTTTTGAAACCACCGGCCTCCAGAATAACCAGCATCGCCTCTGTCAGTTCATTGATATTATTGGGAAACTGATCAGTATCCCATCCGTTTTGATAATCACCACGATTTGCATCCATGCTTCCAAGAACGCCTGCATCAGCGGCCACCTGTAATTCATGTGTAAAAGTGTGCCCCGCAAGTGTAGCGTGATTTACTTCAATATTCAATTTGAAATCATCCATCAAACCGAATTGACGCATAAAGCTGATGCAGGTAGCAGCGTCATAATCATACTGATGTTTCGTGGGCTCCATTGGTTTTGGCTCGATAAAAAACGTTCCGGTAAAGCCATTTTTTCTTGCATAATCCTTTGCTGCATGTAAAAATTTAGCGAGATGGTCCTGCTCTCTTTTCATGTTGGTATTCAACAAGGTCATGTAACCTTCACGCCCACCCCAGAAAACATAATTTGCTCCGCCGAGTTCGATAGTCGCATCCAGAGCGGCCTTTACCTGTGCAGCCGCGTGTGTCAGCACCTGGAAATCAGGATTGGTGGAAGCACCGTTCATATACCTTTTGTGTGAAAAAAGATTCGCAGTTCCCCATAATAATTTTACGCCGCTTTCCTTTTGCTTTTGTTTCGCGTATGCAGTAATTGTTTTTAATCTTTTTTCATTGTCTGCAACATCATTTGTAAAATCAACGATATCAACATCATGAAAACAATAATAAGGCAACTCCATTTTGGTAATAAATTCAAAAGCGGCATCCATCTTATCTTTTGCTCTTTTTATCGGATCTTCTTTTTCATTCCATGGAAAAATATGAGTCGGTTCACCGAAAGGATCTGACCCGTTTCCGTTGAAAGAATGCCAATAAGCACAGGCAAATTTGAAAAACTCTTTCATTGTTTTACCGGCAACTTTTTTATTTTCATCATACCAGCGAAATGCAAAAGGATTGTCGCTTTTTGGGCCTTCATATTTTATTTCGGGAATGTTTTTGAAGAATTGTTTTTTTCCGGTTATTACAGACATCGTAGTTTGTGTTTAAAATTATTAAAATAAGCGAGATTAATTGAAAGACAATTTAAGACAATTGAAAGAAAAAAATTGTTTCCTGCTAAAACAAAAATTGCAATTATTTCTTTGTTTACTGTAAAAATAAAATCCTGTTTTATCTTCACAACTCATTTTATTCCATCTACGAAAATATTCGTAAAAAACTTTTTTCATGTTAAAAACAACTGCATTCCTGTTTTTATTTATTCCTGTGATTTCATTTTGTCAACCAAAGCTTGACACACTTACTGTTGAAAAAATTATGCGTGATCCGAAATGGATCGGCACTTCGCCATCGAATCCATTTTGGAACGCAGATGGAAGCAAACTTTATTTTGAATGGAATCCTGAAAAGGCTCCTTCAGATTCCTTGTATTTTATTACGCTTCAAAATAAAAATCCACAGAAAGCAACTGTTTCAGAAAAGCAAATGGCTTTAAGTGCTAACGAAATTCATTATAATTTAAACAAAACCGCCTTTACTTATGAACAGGATGGAGATATTTTTTACAAAGAAATTAAATCGGCAAAATCGCAGCAAATCACTCATACTGTTGAATCAGAAACCGATCCGCAATTTTCATTTTCTGATAAAGAAATTGTGTTTATCCAAAATCAGAATTTATTTGCGTGGAATATAAAAACCGGAGAAACAAAACAGCTTACCAATTTTACTAACGGTGATGCACAAACGAAAAATGAAAAGTTTTCACAGGAAGATCAGTGGCTTAAAAATGAGCAGACAAAATACATGCAGGTTTTAAGAGAAAGAGAAAATAAAAACCGGCTTGCAAAAATTTATGACAGCGCAACAGCAAAAAAAGAATTAAAGGAAATTAACATTGATGATAAATCACTACGCAATCTTTCTATCAGTTATGATGGAAGATTTATCACTTACCGCCTTTATGAATCGCCTTCAAAAAGAAGATCAACGATCGTTCCGAATTACATTACAGAGTCAGGATATACTACCGATATAAAAGGGCGCGAAAAAGTAGGTGAGCCGCAGGGAAATAATGAATTCTTTATTTATGATACGCAATCTGATAGTGTATTTCAGATAAAAACTGGTTCCATTGACGGCATTCATGATTTACCTGAATTTTTAAGAGATTATCCAACAGAACTTGCAAAAAGAAAGAAAGAAAATGCGCTTCGTAAAGTAAATTTTGAAGAAGCAAAATGGTCGCCAAAAGGCACGAATCTGGTTCTCGATATTTGGGCTCAGGATCATAAAGACCGATGGCTGATGCTTTGGGACACCGCTTCAAAAAAACTGAAATTATTAGACAGGGAACATGATAGCGCGTGGATTGGCGGCCCGGGAATTTCCAACACCGGATGGATAGATGAAAATAATTTTTGGTATCAATCGGAAGCAACAGGTTTCTCGCATTTGTATTCGGTAAATGTTATTTCCGGAGAAAAGAAAACTTACACTTCCGGAAAATATGAAGTGCTGGATGCAAAACTTTCGAACGATAAAAAATATTTTTTTCTTACAACAAATGAAGTAGAACCTGCACAGCATCACTATTATCGTTTGCGCATTAGTGATGATAAAATGGAAAGAATTACTACGATGACAGGAGCCAATGAAGTTACTATTTCGCCAGATGAAAAAACAATTGCCATTCTTTATTCTTATTCGAACAAGCCATGGGAACTGTATTTGCAGGAAAATAAACCTGGCGGAAAATTGCAGCAAATCACGAATAAAGGTGAAAGTGAAGAGTTCAAATCCTATGCATGGCGCGACCCGCAAATTGTAACTTTTACAGCAAGAGACGGAGCGATAGTTCATGCAAGATTATACCAACCCAAAAATCCGGATGTTCATAAACCAGCTGTAATTTTTGTTCATGGCGCGGGTTATTTGCAGAATGCCCATAAATGGTGGAGTGATTATTTCCGTGAATACATGTTTAATAATTTGCTTGCAGATAATGGATATTATGTGATGGATATAGATTATCGCGGAAGTGCAGGATATGGAAGAGATTGGCGCACTGCAATTTATCGGCATATGGGTGGAAAAGATTTGACAGATAATGTTGACGCTGCAAATTATTTAGTAAAAAATTTCGGTGTTGATCCAAAAAGAATTGGTGTGTATGGAGGATCTTATGGGGGATTTATAACGCTCATGGCCATGTTCACAACGCCTGATGTTTTTGCTGCCGGTGCAGCACTGCGCAGCGTTTCAGACTGGGCGAATTATAACAATGGATATACTTCCGATATTTTGAATAAGCCATTTGAGGACAGTCTTGCCTATCAAAGAAGTTCGCCAATTTATTTTGTAAATGGTTTGAAAGGGCATTTATTAATGTGTCATGGAATGGTAGATCAGAATGTACATTTTCAGGATATTGTAAAAGTGACACAACGGTTAATAGAGCTTGGGAAAAATAGCTGGGAATTGGCAGTTTACCCTATGGAAAACCATGGATTTGTAGAACCCAGCAGTTGGACAGATGAGTATAAGCGTATTTTTAATTTGTTTGAAACGGTATTGAAGAAATGATTTGCTAAACTAATTTTGAAAGCTATTTAATTAGTAAATTCGCACTCCTTTTTAAGAAATGGAGACTTGTCCGAGTGGTTGAAGGAGCACGCCTGGAAAGTGTGTATACGGGAAACTGTATCAAGGGTTCGAATCCCTTAGTCTCCGCATTTTTTGAATAAAAAAATACATTATTTCTTTGTTTACTCTATTCCAGCACTTTCTCCATTTGCATACTTCTTGATCCTTTAATTAATATCTGGGCATTTTCCAGATGCTGATCTTTCAGCCATTCTTTTGCCTGCACAGAGCTTTCGAAATTGATATAATCATTTTTTATTTCGCCAAAATTTTTCCCAACTAAAACTACCGCATTCCATTTGCTTTGACCGACCAGGGAAATAATTTCTTCATGTTCTTTTTTGCTGTCACTTCCCAGTTCCATCATCGAACCGAGCAATAAAATCTTTTTATCGCCTTTCATTTTTGCAAAATTTTCTATCGCTGCTTTCATACTTCCCGGATTGGCATTATAAGCATCAAGAATGATGGAATTGGAATCTTTCTGAATCAATTGTGAGCGGCTGTTTGAAGGGCGATAATTTTGAATTGCATCCTTTATTTTTTCAACATCAATTTTAAAATATTTTCCTACACAAACGGCAGCAAGAATATTCGGCAAATTATAACTGCCAACTAAACTGGTTTGAATAGTAAACGAAGTTTTACCTTCAATTTTTACTTCGATAAAAGGATCATTTTTTACAATAATTCCTTTTGCATTTTCACTTTTGCTTCCATAAAAAATCGCGTTGTTTATGGGTTTACTCAAATCAAAAACTGCCATATCATCTGTATTTACGAAAACAGTTCCATTATTGTTTTTAAGATATTCAAACAATTCTCCTTTACCTTTTTTCACACCCTCCTCACCGCCAAATCCTTCCAGGTGAGCTTTTCCAATATTCGTGATCAATCCATGAGTTGGTTGCGCATATTCGCAATAGCCTTCAATTTCATGCTGATGATTCGCGCCCATTTCAATCACGGCAATTTCTGCATCAGCTTTTATTTTTAAAATTGTCAGAGGGATTCCAATGTGATTATTCAAGTTTCCTTTTGTGGTATAAGTTTTATATGTGGTTGCTAGCACCGCATGCAAAAGTTCTTTTGTAGTAGTCTTTCCATTGCTTCCGGTAATTGCAACAAATGGAATTGAAAATTGTTCGCGATGATATTTTGCAAGCTGTTGCAATGTTTCCAAAACATCGTTTGTATAAAATATTTTATTGTCTTCAAATCCCACCGGTTCATCTGCTACAACATAAGCAGCACCTGATTGTAAGGCCTGCTTGGCAAATTGATTACCATTAAAATTCGGGCCTTTTAATGCAAAAAAAATATCATTTTTTTCTATCTTTCTTGAATCGGTTTGTATTGAAGAAAACTGCTGATAAATTTTATAAAGTTTTTCAATATTCATGTAACAAATTTATGAGTTCAAATTCTGGGTGTGAAAAGTTTTTGATTCTTTTATCAAAATTGTCTGCTCCAAAAAAACATAATTCTTTAACTTGTGAACCATTATCTCAAAACTTACTTTTTAAAATTCTGATGAAAAAAATCCTGGTTACTTTCTTACTGCTGACTGCTGTTCAATTTATTGCCTTTTCTCAAACTCCTGATGCTGCTGCAAAACATTGGGCCGACAGCGTTTTCAATACATTAAATAATGATCAACGGATTGCCCAACTGATGATCCTTCGCGAAAGCAGTTATACAAAAGACGGACCTGTATATTATGATTCTGCAATCACTGATGCGATTCAAAAATATAATATCGGAGGCATCTGTCTTTTCCAGGGAACACCAGTGAAACAAGCGAATTTTATCAATTATTTTCAAAGCATTGCAAAGACACCGCTGATGGTTTGCATTGATGCGGAATGGGGACTCGGTATGCGTTTAGACAGTGTTGCTCCGCTGAATCACCAAATGATGCTTGGTGCTATCCATGACTCTTCTTTAGTTTATCAATATGGAAAATTGGTCGGAAGGCAACTAAAAAGAATGGGCATCCAGGTGAATTATGCACCTGTGGTTGACATCAATAACAATCCGAATAATCCTGTGATTAATGATCGCTCTTTTGGAGAAGATAAATATAAAGTAGCTCGCTTTGGAATTGCTTACATGAAAGGCTTGCAGGATGAAGGTATACTTGCTTGTGCCAAACATTTTCCCGGTCATGGCGATGTAAGTGTTGATTCTCATTTAGATCTTCCTGTGATTAATAAATCAATGGCACAATTGGATTCTTTAGAATTATATCCTTTTAAAAGAATGTTTGATGCAGGCGTTGGAAGCGTGATGATCGCGCATCTTTATATACCCGCAATTGATACAACTGCAAATACGGCCACTTCTTTATCAAAGAAAAATGTGACAGGTTTATTGAGAGATCAATTGCATTTTAACGGCCTTACTTTTACCGACGCACTCGGGATGAAAGGCGTTGCAAAATTTTTTCCAAACGGACAGATTGCAGCACAATCGCTGATTGCAGGCAATGACATGCTTTGCTTGCCTGAAGACATTCCTACCTGTCTCGAAAAAATAAAAGCCGCGATTGATAGCAATCAATTAAGCTGGAATGACATTTATGAAAAATGCAAAAAAGTTCTTGCTTACAAATACATGCTCGGGCTTTCGAATCTTCAGCCAGTCGATACAAACAATCTTGCAAACGATCTGAACAAAGGCATTGACAAAATGAATAAACTGGTTGCAGAAAATGCGATCACAGTTTTAAATAACAATGATGAAGAATTTTTTCCGCTGACCGACGAAAATAAAAAGATCGCTTATGTAGGAATTGGGATTGACAGTGCTAATACTTTTGCAAACAGGTTGAAAACTGATTTAAAAGCTGATGCATTTTATTTTAATTACAAAGAAGATGCAGGAAGAATTCCAACATTGGTCGAAATGCTCAAAAGCAACTACAACGAAGTAGTAATTGGGCTTCACGGTTATCGTCGTTATCCTGCAAATAATTTTGGCATCAGCAATTATGCGTTAGATCTGATCAAACAGATTCAGCAAAATAACAAAAGTGTTATCTACGATTTTGGAAATCCATATGCGCTCAAAAATTTTTGCGATTCAAAAAATTTAGTCGCTTGTTATGAAGATGATTCTATTATACAAAATGTAGCAGCTGATATTCTTGAAGGAAAAATAATTGCGAAAGGAACTTTGCCGGTTACTGTTTGTGATAATTATAAATATGGAAGCGGCATTATTTCAAAAAGAATTATGCCAGTTGCCAGTGCTGATATGGAAGGTATCAATAGTTTACAATTGAACAATGATATTGATTCCATCGCTAACCTTGGAATCACCGGAAAAGCTTATCCTGGCTGTGTTGTATTGATTGCAAGGCATGGAAAAATAATTTTTGAAAAAGCATATGGAACTTATAATTATGATACGCCCGAACCAGTATCTCTCAATTCTATTTACGATATGGCTTCTGTCACCAAGATTTGTGCTACCACTTTAAGCGTAATGAAATTGTATGACGAAGGAAAATTAAATCTTGACAAAACTTTGGGAACTTATCTTCCATGGGTAAGAAAAAGCGACAAGAAAAATCTGAATATTGAGAACATTTTACTTCATCAGGCCGGCCTTGTCCCTGACGTTGTTTTCTACAAAAAAACTGTTGATCCGGTTACAAAACAACCATTGGCTCAATATTTTCAGCCGGATTCATCAGCAAAATTTAGTGTAAGAGTTGCACAGAATTTGTATCTGCGCACCGATTATGCTGACTCTATGAACCAAAGCATTCTTGACAGCAAACTTCTGAAAGGGAATAAATACGTGTATAGTGATAATGATTTTATTTTTATGGGCGATGTTGTAAAAGCCATTTCAGGATTGAGGTTAGACAAATTTGCTGATGAAAATTTTTACAAACCAATGGGACTAACAGCCATTGGATTTAATCCAAGAAACAGGTTTGACACTAATCTTGTAGCGCCAACAGAAGCAGATGATTATTTTCGACATCAACACCTGCATGCAGATGTCCATGATGAAGGAAGTGCAATGTTTGGCGGAGTTGCCGGTCATGCTGGTCTGTTCAGCAATGTTGAAAGTATTGCCGGCATTCTTCAAATGTTTTTAGATGGTGGATCATTCAATGGCAAACAATATCTGAAACCAGAAACGCTGAAATTATTCACTGCTTACAACTCAAGCGTCAGCCGTCGTGGCATCGGTTTCGACAAACCTGATAAAGATAATTACACTACCACTGAAGCGCATCCTTATCCTTCGAGATACGCATCACCACTTACTTTTGGACACACCGGCTACACCGGAACCTGTATTTGGGTAGATCCAAAATATGATTTGGTATATGTATTTTTAAGCAATCGGGTAAACCCAACAAGAAGCAACAATTTGTACAAATACAATATTCGCGGCGCTATTGAGGACGCCGTTTATAAGGCGATGGTTCCGTCAATTCCTGAAGTAGTGAGAAGAGAAGAATTCGAAAAACAGATGATTGGAAAAAGATGAGCATAAGAGAAAAGTAATACGCAATAAGTAATCAGTAAACACAAATTACTAAATTAGCAAAATGAAATGGATGAGGAATAAAAATTGATACCAGTGAACAAAGAAATGATTGAATTTTAATTTCTGATCCACAAACAGCAATTATTACCCATTAACCAATAAACCAATTAAACATGGAATATCCTTACCAGATCAAATCATTGGAACAGTACAAAGAAGACTACCAAAAAAGTGTTGACAATCCTGAAGAATTCTGGGCAGGCATTGCTGAAAATTTTCAATTCCGAAAAAAATGGCATAAAGTACTCGAATGGAATTTTATTGAACCAAAAGTAGAATGGTTTAAAGGTGCAAAACTTAATATTACGGAGAATTGTATTGACCGTCATCTGGAGACAATGGGCGAAAAACCCGCCATCATTTGGGAGCCAAATAATCCGGAAGAAAGAACACGGATTGTAACTTATTCACGGTTGCACAAAAGGGTTTGCCAGGTAGCGCAAATGCTCATTAATAACGGCGTGAAAAAAGGCGACCGCGTTTGTATTTATATGGGAATGGTTCCCGAACTCGCCTATGCGGTACTTGGATGCGCAAGAATTGGCGCCATTCACAATGTGATCTTTGGGGGATTTTCTTCGCAAAGCATTGCTGATCGTCTCGAAGATTCAAAGGCCGAATTTATTATCACCTGCGATGGCGCGTATCGTGGTGGAAAAGATATTCCTTTGAAAAGCATTGTGGACGACGCTTTGATCGGAAACAAAATGGTCAAAAAAGTAATTGTTTATACACGTACCCGGCGCCCGGTTTCGATGATCAAGGGACGTGACATCTGGTGGGAAGATGAAATGGAATATGCGCTGTCCCAAATCGAAAAAAACAATGAAGTAAGTTTTCCCGCAGTAGAAATGGATGCAGAAGATCCACTTTTTATTTTATATACTTCCGGCTCTACCGGCAAGCCAAAAGGTGTGGTGCATACCACAGCCGGGTATATGGTTTGGACTACTTATACTTTTGTCAATACTTTTCAATACAAGCCAGGAGATGTTTATTTCTGTACGGCAGATATCGGCTGGATCACAGGGCACAGTTATATTGTGTATGGTCCACTTGCTGCAGGAGCCACCAGTGTGATGTTTGAAGGAATTCCGACCTGGCCAGATGCAGGAAGATTTTGGGACATCGTGGATAAATACAAAGTAAATATTTTGTACACAGCACCGACAGCCATTCGAAGCCTCATGGCACATGGACTGGAACCATTACAGGGAAAGGATTTGAGTTCTTTAAAAGTTCTGGGAAGCGTAGGCGAGCCAATCAATGAAGAAGCGTGGCATTGGTATGATGAGAATGTAGGTAAAGGGCGCTGCCCGATCGTAGATACCTGGTGGCAAACAGAAACCGCAGGAATTATGATTTCTAATTTAGCAGGCGTTACTCCTGCCAAACCAAGCTGGGCTACTTTGCCCTTGCCGGGTGTGCAGCCTGTTCTTGTAGATGAACATGGGCACGAAGCACATGAACGGGATGAAAATGGCTTATTGAAAGGCAATCTCTGCATGAAAGCGCCGTGGCCGGGAATTTTGAGAACGACTTACGGCGACCACGAACGCTGCCGGAAAAACTATTTTGACACTTATCCGGGGTTATATTTTACTGGTGATGGTGTCTTGAAAGATGAACAAGGAAATTACCGGATAACCGGCCGCGTGGACGATGTATTGAACGTAAGCGGCCACCGAATTGGCACTGCCGAAGTGGAGAATGCCATCAACATGCATACAAATGTGGTAGAAAGCGCGGTAGTTGGTTTCCCGCATTCTATAAAAGGACAGGGAATTTATGCTTTTGTCATCAATGAGAAAAAGCCACAAAACGAGGACCTGGCCAAACAAGACATTCTGGAAACTGTTTCCAGAATCATCGGGCCAATTGCAAAGCCGGATAAAATTCAATTTGTAAATGGTCTTCCAAAAACAAGAAGCGGAAAGATCATGCGCCGCATTCTTCGCAAAATAGCAGAAGGGGAAATGGAAAATCTAGGAGATACAACCACATTATTGGATCCAAATATCGTTAATGAAATAAAGGAGAACAGGTTATAGTAAATAAAGAAAAAAGTACAATTACTATTTCGTTCCTTTCAAAAGATGCATCCGGACTGAAAAGCTTTTTCCTTTTCCGACTCAATTTTCGTTTCTTACTTTTTAAACTTCACAATAAAGGACTTAATTTTTTGTGGCGGATTTTCTTCATCTCCCAATAGGATTCCCCATGATTGAAGGCCTTGTGTACGATCAAAAATCACTTTTGCCATGGCGATATAAGGAACTGCTAAAAACATTCCTGCAATTCCCCAAAGCATTTCACCAATTACAACTCCTAAAATTATAATCAGTGGATTAATTTTTACCTGCGAACCAACAATTTTGGGCATTAAAAAATTACTATCAGTCAAATGAATACAAATTATACCAATTACTACATATAAAGCATGCCTGGCGTCAACAGTAGCAAAAGTGATGGAAGCACTTATAAAAAGTGCGGTAAAAATTCCTACATAAGGGATGACATTAAGAACCCCAACGAGCAAACCAAGCAGAAAGACATATTTTATTCCTAACACCCAAAAGATAATACACGCAACGGTTATAACAATTGCCATTTCAAAAAATAAACCGGTAATGTATTTTCTGACAATGTATTTAATTTGTTCCGCTATCTCATGAATAACTGTGACATATTTTTCAGTAAAAGAAGCAACAATAAAACGCATCAAAAGCCGCCGGTAAAGCAACAGAAAAAACGTGTAAATAAGTGTAAAAACGAGTAAAAGCAAAATGGATGAAACAGAAAGTACGGTCTTTTCTAAAAGAGCGCCACCTGAGCTCAACACTTTGGAAGTAGTCTTATCTATATATTCGGTTTGAGCCTGCAGATTTATGTGAAATGTTTGTTGCAGCCATTGCTGTAAATCATGAAAAAGAATAGTTATCTGGTTTTTGAGCAATGGCCATTCCCGAGTGAGATCCGAAATTTGAGAACTAAACAAATAAATAATAACAGAAATTACAGAAACGAAAATCAGAACAGAAACTGCAGATGCAACTGCCCTGGAAAACCGCATTCGGTTTTGAAGAAAATTAGCCAGCGGCAAAAGCAACAACGAAAATAAAAAAGCAAATAATAATGGCGATAAAACATTTTTGCCCAAAATAACAAGATAGCCACCTGCAATTAAAATAATCAGGACGCATGCAAGCCTTAAATAAAAAGGAAAAACGATATTTTTCATCATAATCCTTTTAATTGAAAGAACAATTTACTAAACTATTACTAATTTAATTATTTCCTTTGCAGCATGCATCCCAAAAATTTATCCATCAGTGATTTTGATTATACTTTACCGGAAGAAAAAATCGCGGTTTACCCCTTGCCTGAAAGGGATCAGTCCAAATTGCTGATTTATAAAAATGGAAATATTTCAGAGGATATTTACAGAAACATTGCCAATCATTTACCTGAAAATTCTTTCCTCATTTTTAATGATACAAAAGTCATCAAAGCAAGAATTTTATTTCAGAAAAAAACCGGCGCTGTTATCGAAATATTTTGCCTCGAGCCTTATGAAAAAATAAATGATTATGCAGTAGTTCTTTCTCAAAAAAATTCTACCAAATGGAAATGTATGATTGGTGGTGCGGGCAAATGGAAAGAAAAATTTTTGGAAAAAGAAATTCAAATAGATGCGAATAAAATTGGTTTAAAAGCTGAATTGGTAGAAAAATTAAGCGATGCTTATGTGGTAGAACTTTCATGGAATCCGGGTGATTATTCTTTTGCAGAAATTATTGATCATGCCGGGGAAACTCCGCTTCCGCCTTACATCAAAAGAAAAGCCGAAGAAAGCGACGCAGAAAGATACCAAAGCATTTATTCGCATTATGAAGGCTCTGTCGCGGCGCCAACAGCCGGTTTGCATTTTACTAAAGAAATTTTTTCTTCTTTTAAAGAAAAAAATATTGATACAGGATTTGTGACGTTGCATGTGGGGGCAGGAACTTTCAAACCGGTAAAATCTTCAAACATGGAAGGGCATGAAATGCATGCAGAATGGATCGATGTTACAACCAAATTTTTGCAACAATTGATCGGCCACATTTCTGATCCGGTTTTTTGTGTGGGAACTACTTCTGTAAGAACCGTTGAAAGCCTTTACTGGATGGGGCTAAAAACATTTTTAAACCCTGAAATCAGTTTTGCCAATTTAAAAATCAACCAATGGGAAGTATATGAAGAGCCTTTGCTAAGCAATGTTTGTAGCTCTAAAGTTGCTTTAGAATCTCTCTTAAAATATCTTCGAAATAAAAAAACGGAACGGCTGTTTATCCAAACACAGATCATTATTGCACCTGGCTATTCTTATCAAATTGCTGATGGCATCGTTACCAACTTTCATCAGCCAAAATCTACATTATTGTTATTGGTATCAGCGATGATTGGAGAAAATTGGAGAAAAATGTATGATTATGCCTTAACGAATGAATTCAGATTTTTGAGCTATGGAGATGGATGTTTGATTTTTAGTTCTCCAAAATTTTCTTAAGATTATAACCAAAGTAAATCAATCCGAGAACTGCGACAACCGCCATTGCAAGGTTTTGAGTGAGTGTGAAATTTTGACTAAAAAAGAAAAAGAAAATTACCATACAAACAGCAAACCATGCAAAGCGAATAAAAAACCCAGCTTTAGTATTTCTGTATTTATTGAAGAGAAAAATCAGAATTGCAAGTGTAAGAATTATCAGTACTATTTTCATTTTAGTTTCAATTCACCATTTTATCCGCGCAGCAACTGCTGGCAAACGCTTCCGGCTTGGCTTTGAAGGCAAAGCCCATCCCAAGAATATAACCCATGGCTTCGCGCAAAGCTTCATTACTTTTAAAGCCGGGATTGGTATTAATGTCGGCATGAACTTCCATGTCCACATCATATTTGGTAAACAGATCACAAAGTTCATATGCGATCTCAATGCTTTTGGCAACTTCTACCAACATGCGTTCCTTAATGCTGTATTTGGTAGTGCTTTTTTCATTGTGAATGAACATAAATCCGCCGCGGCCTTCCCGAAGGAAAACAATGACCGTTGCAAATTCTGTATCATGGCTTTTTACCTGGCTGTCTGTACCAATGCAAACTTTTAATTTGTTGCCTTCTTCTGTTTCCTTTTGAATGGCTTGTTCTACGGCAGCTTTTATTGGCAGATGAATTGGGTCTCCGTTAAATCTTCTCCATAACATAAAAAAGGGTTTATTAAAAGTAATTATATTTTGGAAAAAAATGAGAGATTCTTTTGTAATCACTGAATTGTTGCGAACATTTTTTGAACATTTTCCAACAGTAGATCAAGAAATAAAGAGAATTTTTATTTTTTCTATAAAAAACAAAAGGGGCCAGCCCCTAACGCTAGCCCCTAACTTACACATGAATCTACCTTACAGTTTTACAATTCTTTGGGTTGTTCTTTGAGAGTTACAAATGATTTGCATGATATAAATTCCGTTAGGAGAATTGTTGATATTGATAGTGGAAACACCTGCATCAGCGCGTCCTGTTTTAATAATTCTTCCGCTCATATCCGCGAGTTGATATTGGTAATTTTCCAAAGCATTTACTTTTATTTCTGAACTTACCAACGTGCTGATCGTGAATAATTTTCCAACATTTTGAATCGCTTTCAAAGGGATAATGTTTGAGTAAGAAACTGCACCATCGGTTGTTGTAACTTTTAAACGGTAGAAAATATCTTTCTTAATTATTGGAGTGTATTCAAAACTGTGGTCAGCAACGGCCGCTTTTGTAAGTGTTGTATAAATGGATCCATCTAATGAGCTTTCAAGAACAATTGATTGAACTGGTTCGCTGCTTACAATGCTCCAGCTCAAATCGTGTTTTCCATTTACAGATTCTCCTGAAAGCAAAACCTGGCTCACGGGCATTACAAATAATGGCGAAAAAACGCCTGAAATTCTGTAGGAACCAAGGCTTCCATAATTGGTTGTGTTTGCATTTCCAGCACCGGAAACCACCATGTAATAATCGCCTGCCATCAAAGTAGTATCAATGGAAACATCTAATTTGTCCAACGGATCATAAACTTTTACCACTTTCATTTTTGCATCCAAAAGTGTCATTTGAACATCAAGATCTGCGCCTTCGTTATTAGCGCCAACAGAATACGGAGCGGCACTAACTTGAAGAACTCCATCTTTTGGAAGATTTATTTTAAAAGCATCTTTATCAGTGTTAGTAGTAATGATTCCATCAGCGGAAAAGGTTGGAGCAGCACTTAATAAAGTTGGATTCTTTGAAGGATCATCGCTGTGGTCATCAGTGCGGTAAGTAAATCCGTTTCTTGTTGTAATGATAGAAAGATTGTCCTGATCTGCAGTGCAACCAGTTGGAGTAGGACCGTTGTTCCATCCGGATAAATTTCTGTAATAGCTATTGCCCATAACCGGCGCCCAGCTTGTTTCTCCGGTTCCTGTTCCATCATTGTAAGTAGATACCAAAGTACAATTGGTGTATTTTGCCTGGTGTGAAAGCCCGACAGTATGCCCGCTTTCATGTGTGCAACATTCAGCGATCATCTTGGGGCTGTAGCTCAATCTGTCAGGAAAAACAAATCCCGGAGTATCATCGCCCCAGATAAAAGAGCCTGTGTAAGAAATACCGCCAACATTAGGATACCAACTGCTGGTAGGTGTAACAATGATGCGTATTCTTTGCGTTAAAGGCGCTGCTAAAAAAACCGTTGAATCAGTAGTGATATTAATATTGAAAGGGCGATAATCTTCTGACACACGATTGAAAATTTCAGTGATTTGTGCATCAGTTAAATTTGCAGGAGCGCAATATAAAGTGTTGCCTCCATTCCATGAACTTGCAGTTACTGTTTGTCCGTCAAAATCAAGAAAAATGGTGGCTTTGGCAGAAGGAAAACTGCTCAGTTTAGGAAGGGCGAATGATTGAAGGGAAATCATACCCAGGGTTAATAAAATAGATAGAAACTTTTTCATGTTTTTGGATTTTGATATTGGAACCGTTTATTTTAGGGAACGGTAATAGATTAATAATCTTCTATCAATGCATCAGTTCTTATTTTATTCATTGAATACCGACCGGTGTTTTCTCTTTTTAATTGGTAGCCATCTGCATATTTTTCATTAATGATACGGCCAACATAAGAAACTGTTTTATCAGTGTTAATGATTTTTGAAATGGCAAAAATGGTGTTGTTCAGGCCGGGAGATTTTACAACAACACTATACAAATTATCATAGCGTTTTACAGAAGAAGTTACAATTCCATTGAAAGTAAAATCTGCAAAATTTATTTTTACTTTTCCTCCTTCAGGGGTGGTAAATGCTTTATTCAGCTCGCTTTCAGCGGTTGGTAATTTGTCCGCATATTTATTAAAATAAGCCTGGCGGTTTGAAGTTAAAATTTGTGCCTGTGAAGAATATGAAGTCATTATAACGAGGCTGAACGCCAACATTTTGTATATGAGTTTCATAGTATGGATTTTGGTTTTATAATTTTTGGACGATTATAAAACGATGATCCAATTAAAATATTTTGCAGTATGTGAAGGAAAGTGAAACTTTGGGAAAAAGTACTCGAAAAAAAAGTATTAATACTGCCCTGTACTTAGTAAAACTAACGTACATGCTTGCTGGGGAATGATTTTTTTTTCTTTTGCAAGAGCTTCGAGTTCCGGATTTTCAGCGCCGGGATTGAAAATAATCCGTTTTGGTTTTAATGAGAAAATGTAGTCGTAGTAAGGCTTTTGATTGTTTGCGTTCAAATAAAGTGTTACTGTATCTAAGTTTTCAATTGGCTTTTCTTCAGAAGTAATTTCCACATCATCCACTTTGCCTGTGTGTCTTCCAATCGCAACAACATCATGTCCTTTGGAACGAAGCTGATTAACAGCGAGGTAACTATAACGCGCCGGGTTTGCTGAAGCACCTAATACCAAAGTCTTTTTGTTTGTCATAACGAATCATTTTTAAAATCCTGATCTTACAGCAAAATTACTAAAACGGATTTCCATGAGTTGCTTTTATCAGTCGGCGAATAATAAATGGAAAAGGTTTCATGGATTTGACAAATAAATTCGTGAGCCGTTCTTTTCCAAAAAAATATTGAATTCGTCTTCCGGTTCTTAACTGTTTTTCAAAATTTTTTTCCCATTGTTCGGCATAATCCAAGTCCATTTTTCTTCTGCTGATTTTATTTTGAAGAAACAAATTAATCTGATCAAAAGCCATTTTAGATGAATGAAACGCAATACTCATGCCGTTTCCACACAATGGCGTTATCAATCCTGCGGCATCTCCCAACATTAAAATGTGATTTTCAACAGGAGATTTTTTGTCGAAACTGATCTGAGAAATGGTAACCGGATCTTTAAACACAAATTCC
The DNA here is from genome assembly GCA_051953735.1 of Ginsengibacter sp. GTDB lineage: Bacteria > Bacteroidota > Bacteroidia > Chitinophagales > Chitinophagaceae > Ginsengibacter. The sequence goes on along the minus strand of JBQCIM010000055.1, from coordinate 10,263 downwards.
GATTCTGAAAATATTTTTCTTAGAAAAGGATTTTTAAACAAAATATTTTCCTCCATTTCTTTTATTGAATTATGATTGTCTTTTAAATTTTTTGCTGTGGTTAAATAACACAGACAATATTCATCGTTTTCAATTTTTGAAAATCCACAATATCCCTTTTTAAAATTGTGCAAAGCAATTGTGTCGTCACGAAAATTATTTTTCACGTGATATTTTACGCCGATATAATTATTGAGTTTTCCTGCTTTTTTCTGGATAAAATCGCGTTTCCATTTGACATCCAGATTGCTTCTTTTTCCAAAACTTCCGACAACAACTGACGAAGTGATTACACCACCATTATATTTTACAATAAATGTATCATCAGTAAAAATTACATCATTCACTTTTGTTCCTTCACAAATTATCACTCCGTTTTCAGCAGCAATATTCCTCAGTTCATTATCTAAAAAATAACGGCTGATTCCAAAACCACCTACATCCAAATCTGAATGAATGACATTTCCATCAGGAGAAGAAACGATTAATTTTTTTATGGTGGGCAAATCAAGTTTTGAAAGATTTAATCCCAGACATTCAATAAAATCGCAGCTTTCCATGCTGATATATTCGCCACAAACTTTATGAAAAGGATATTTTTCTTTTTCAAATAAAATGGTTTTATAGCCAGCTTTTGAAAGCAAAATGGAAAGTGAAAGTCCTGCCAAGCCGCCGCCGATTATGGCAACAGTAAACGAAGAAATTTCGCCTTTTTCTTTTTTATATTTTTCAATTTCTTTCAAAATAATTATGAATTAAAGGCGACGATCAAAAAACGAAAAGCCCATTTCCATTCGATAGAATAATTATCAATTCCGGCTTCTTGAAAAATCTTTTTCCATTCATTTTTTTTAAACCCTCTTAATACAGAAAGTGGCGCATCATTTTTTACAAGATAAGATCTGAAAAAAAAATTGGTAGCGATTTTTATAAATCGATAAGCAATCGGATGTCGATGAAGATCATTAATGAAAAAACCGGTCGTTGAATTTTTTTTCATCCAAAGCAACATTTCAATCAATTCTTTATTGGAAAAATGATGGCAAAAAAGTGAAGAAAAAATAATGTCAGGTTTATCATTTTTAAATTCCACATTTCTATAATCAGAAACAATAAAATTTACATTTTGAATCACTGAATTTTCTTCAGCAAAAGCAATGCAATCTTTGTTGATATCAATTCCAGTGAACGAGCAAATAATGTGATTTTTTTTACAGAAATAATTTAAAACATTCAGATTATCGCCGCCGCCACAGCCAATTTCACACACAGAAACAGTTTTTCTGTTTTTCAATAATTTTTTAAACCCATTGATTGTAATTGAATGGCCACCAAGATGAGCATTGATAAATTCGAGCTCTTCCATGTTCAAAAAGATATCCTGGAAAGGAATATCGGTTTGATCTAAAAATTCTTTTTGTAATGAACGGTTTTTATAATCAATCATTTGATAAAATGAAAGTTTCCATTGTAAGTCCGGGACCAAAAGCAGCACCAAAAATATTTGCTTTCTTATCTTTTTTATTTTCTATCGATTCCATGATTTCTTCCAGCACAAATAAAATTGTCGGCGACGACATGTTTCCATAATCATTTAAAACATGATAAGAAAATTGCAGGTCCTCATCAGAAAGCTGTGTACATTTTTCGATAGAAGACAAAATTCTTTTTCCGCCGGGATGAATGCACCAATGCGAAATTTCTTCTTTTTTCATCTTTGCATTTTGCAAAGCTTTTTGTAAAAAATCATCAAAATCTTTTTCAATTAATTCAGGAACATAACCGGAAAGTTTCATTAAAAAGCCAAAGGAAGAAAGTTGCCAGCTCATCTGTTCCTTTCCTTTAAAACCAACTTCGCTGTAAAAACTTTTAATATTCAATCCATCCAGTTTATTATCATCATCATGAGCAACTAAAATTGCCGCTGACCCATCGCCAAATAAAAGTCCGGAAGCAATATTATCGGCTGCTGTTTCTTTTTGAAAATGAAGCGTGCAAAGCTCAGTGCACACAATCAACACTTTTGCCTTCGGATCATTTTTACAAAACGCATCTGCCAATTTCATTGCATGAATGGCAGCATAACAACCCATAAAATTTACCGAAGTGCGAAAAATATTTTTTGACAAATTCATCATTTCCATGATTTGCAAATCCAAACCCGGGGCACTCATTCCGGTGCAACTCACAGTAATTAAATGTGTGATCTCATGCTTATCTATTTTTCCCAAAATGCATTTTTCCAATGCATTTACTGAAAGTGAAGGAGCGGTTTTTTGATACCATTTCATTCTCAATTCAAGGCTCGGGAACGGTTCCAGGTTTTCAGATGCAGGATAAAATTGCCATTCATTGGCGCTTAAACTATAATCAGGCAATACAGAATATCTTGTTTTGATAGCGCTTTGGTGATACAGAAATTTCAATTTTCTTTTTTCCACTTCATCCATTGCGTAAACGTTTTGCATGAAGTTCAAAATGTTATTTTGATCATGTTTAAATTCAGGCAATGCTGTAGCTATGGAAACAATTTTACTCAAACATTTTTAAAATTAAAAGAGTTATAAATCCAAGATTGATGCAAACAGAACCGAGCAAATTCATTCGCATCGTATTTTTAAAATTCGCTTCGCTGTTATTTTTTGTCACTTTTGAAAACCAAATAAAGAAATTGATAATAACAGGAAGCATAAAAATTTGAAGAATCAAAAAATTTAAAAACTGCGTTTGCAAATAAAAATACCATGCTAAAACTATAAAAGCGAATGCATATACAATGCCAGTAAAGACGAACGTTCCGCGATAACCCAATAAAAAACTGATCGTAATTACGCCATCTTTTCTATCTTCTTCATGCTGATAAATTTGTGTCAACGGATAAAACCCTCCGATCAACAAACTCGCAGCCATCATTGCCAAAACGGGAACGCGCAAAGAATGGTTGCTACTGCTTCCATGAAAAACGAGAAAAAAAGTTACTGCGCCCTGAAAAATAATCACCGTGAGATAGCCAATGATTGGAAATTTTTTCAACCGTATTTTTCGGTAACTGTAAGCTCGTGAGGCAAGAATGTAGAAAAAAATTCCTATTGCAAAAACGAATGAAATCGTGAAGCTCAGAACAATCGCCAAAACATCCATTATTACGGTTACAAAAAATAGCTGTTGGGTTGGTTGCAAAGGGTTTTTCAATCCTCCGATCGGCGAAGAATCGTGATCCATAAAACTGTTGTAACCGTTACTGGCAGGATAAACCAGCAGATGGAGAATGATGAAAACAAGAATGGCACTTGCCCAGTTTATATTTTTTGTTTGACTTAATGCAAACCAGTACACGGGCATTAAGAAAAAAGAAAAATGAAAGCGAAGAAGCTGAAAAGTGGATTGAAAATCTTTATTCACTTTTCAATTTAATACTAATTTTTATAATATTAAATTGAAAGGCTTTCCTGTTAGCAAAAGAACAAAAAATAAGAATTCGTATTTTCTTTTATTAAAAGCAGCAAAAATTTAAACCAACATCGTTACCGGGTTTTCCAAAAACTTTTTAAGTGTTTGAAGGAAAGCCGCACCCACAGCGCCATCTATGCTTCGATGATCGCAACTCATAGTAACTTTCATTACATTGGTTACTCCAAATCCATCGCCTTTTTTTACTACTTTTTCTTTTATCGCTCCCACCGCCAGAATTGCGCTGTCGGGTGGATTAATGATAGCAGTAAACTCATCAATATCCATCATTCCTAAATTGGAAACGGTGAATGTATTTCCGGTAAATTCATCTGGCTGAATTTTTTTGTTTCTTACTTTTTCGTACAGCTGGCTTGCATCGGCAGCGATTTGAGAAAGAGATTTCTGATCTGCAAAACGAATCACAGGAACGATTAGTCCATCGGGAACTGCAACGGCAGAACCAATATGAATGTGTTTATTTCTTCTGATAAAATCTCCCATCCAACTGCTATTGACGGCAGGATGTTGACGAAGTGCCATCGCACAAGCTTTAATTACCATATCATTGAAAGAAACTTTTACCGGGCTTACTTCATTAATGGCTTTGCGTGACTTAATGGAATTGTCCATATTAATTTCCATTGTCAGGTAGAAATGCGGCGCCTGGAATTTACTTTCTCCCAAACGACGGGCAATGGTTTTGCGCATTTGTGTGTTTGGAATATCTTCATGGCTTTCCTGCCCTATTGGTGCAAAAGGCTGAACAGGCTTAGCTTCTGCAGCTTTTGCCGGCTGTGGTTTTTCTGCCGCAGCAGGAACAAATGAATCGACGTCTTTTTTAATAATTCTTCCGCCATCGCCACTTCCCTGAACCTGCGAAATATCAATTCCCTTTTCTGCAGCTAATCTTTTTGCAAGTGGAGAAGCTTTTACTCTTCCTCCTTCCATTGAAGACTGTTGTGTATTATTTTCTGTGGAAGCTTGAGCTGCTTTCGGTTCTTCTTTCTTTTCTTCAGGTTTGTTTTCTGTTTTTGCAGGATTTTTTTCAGCATTTTTTTCCGCTTCAACAAAAGCGCTAACATCGGTTCCTTCTTTTCCAACAATCGCAATGATCTGATTCACTTTTGCTGCTTGTCCTGCCGGAACACCGATATACAAAAGCGTTCCTTCTTCATATCCAACCACATCCATTGTTGCTTTATCAGTTTCTACTTCTGCTAAAGAATCATCAGATTTTACTTTATCGCCAACTTTTTTATTCCACTGAATGATCTTTCCTTCAGTCATCGTATCGCTCATCAGCGGCATACGAATCACTTTGGCATCCTTTGGTAAGGAAACATTATCTAATACATCAGCAGGAACATTTTGTGATTGTTTTTCTTGCTTTTCTGCAATCGCTTTTTCTTCATTTTCATCTTTGGCAGGAAAAACTTCCGCATTTTTTTCTACTTTTTCTTCTTTTTTATTTTCTTTCGGACCGTTCTTTTTTTCCTGTTCCAAAAGTGGTTTGTAATCTTCGCCGGGTTTTCCAACAATGGCAAGAATTCCTTCTACCGGAACAGATTTTCCTTTTTCAACACCAATATATAAAAGGGTTCCTTCATTATAACTCTCAAGTTCCATCGTTGCTTTATCCGTTTCCACATCCGCCAAAAGATCACCAGGTTTTATTTTATCGCCAACTTTTTTGTGCCAATCAACTATCACCCCTTCCGTCATGGTATCGCTCATTCGTGGCATTCTGATCACTTCCGCCATAATATTAATACAGTTTTTAATTGAAAATTGAGCGGTGAAATTAATGCAAAATGCTGAAATCAATTAAAGCTGATTTCAGAAAAAGTTTTATTTAAGGGTTTTCTGAGGAGGAATTTTACCTGATTTATAAAATAAAAATCGGCATTATTTCTTCTTTTACTGAGAGATGAAATAATGCCGACAGGAAAATTACTTGTGTTACATCAATTTTTCCAGTTCCTCATTCACAAATTCCATTAATGTTTTAATGTTTTCAGGAGAAAAATCAAATTTCAGTCCCGCCGCTTTATACAGTTCAGGCAGCGTTTTCGTTCCGCCGAGGCTTAAAGCATTTACATAATTGTCCAATGCTTTTTGCGGATCTTTTTTGTACTGCATCCAAAGGCCAATGGCTCCTAATTGTGCAATACCATATTCAATATAATAAAATGGCACTTCATACAAATGCAATTGTTTTTGCCAGCCATTTTCCACATATTTTTCAAGACCTGAATAATCAATCACATCATCAGAAAATTCATGAAAAATTTCTACCCACTTTTGTGATCTTTCCTGCAACGTGTGATTTGGATTTTCATATAACCAATGTTGAAATTTATCGATCACGGCAATCCACGGAAAAATAGTGATCACTCTTTCCAACTGATGTTCTTTGGCTCTTTTCAGATCTTCTTTGTTATCAAAAAATACATCCCAATGATCCATTGAAAAAAGTTCCATCGACATGCTCGCCACTTCCGCAATTTCCATCGGATAATCTTTGAAAGAATTTAATTCCAAAGAATGTGTCAGGAACGATTGAATCGCATGTCCGCCTTCGTGCACCATGGTTGTTACGTCGTGCATCGATTTTGCAGCATTCATAAAAATAAACGGCGCACCGCTTTCTGCCAGAGGCATGTTATATCCTCCAGGCGCTTTTCCACTTCTGCTTTCTAAATCCAAATGTTTCATTGAATCCATTTTCCTCAAACATTCACCAAAAAAAGGGCGAAGTCTTGTAAACACTTCGATGGATTTATTCAACAATTCAGCGCCTGTTTCAAAGGGAGCTAGAGGTTTTGTTCCTGCCGGTTCAGCTTCAATATCCCACGGACGCAGTATTTCAAGTTTTAATTTTTCTTTTTTATGCTGTAAAATTTTATTTACCAAGGGCAACACATGAAGTTTCACAGATTCATGAAAGCGGAAAGTATCTTCTTTGGTATAATCAAATCTTCCAAGCTCTTTGAATTTATAATCACGATAATTTTCAAAGCCGGCGTTCAACGCTTCCTGGTTTCTTTTTTTGATCAGTTCAGTAAAAAGATTGTTTAATTCATATTTATCCTGCAATCTTCTTTCATTGATCTTTCTATAAACTTCTTCGCGCAATTTTCGATCGTGGCTTTCAAAAAATTTGGAAGCTTGTTGCAAAGTGTAAGCTTTTCCATCCACTTCAATACTCATTTTTCCAGTGATCACGCCATATTGTTGTTGCAATACGGCAAGCTCTGACTGAATGGGAATATTTTCTTCCCTGAAAAGCTCAATACTTTTTCTGATGGAACGCAGATAAGTAAAAAATTTACCCTGATCCAATTCATTGATAAAAGGAGAATTTACCAGTTTTTTATTAAGTTCAAAAGCATAGGGCTGAATCTTTGGCTGAATTTCCATGCAGAAATAATTGAAAGATTCTTCAAAGTCTTTGTTGGTGGTATCGCAAGTCATTCTGATCTGGCGCCAGCATGCATCTTCGCTGACTGCAGCTTCCAGCTCGCTCATGTCTTTCAGCCATTTTTCCAAATCTTCTTTTGAATTGATCTCTCTTTTCAAAAGATCTTTAAAATACGGCTCGATCGTTTCCCAATTGGTAACGGCGAGATTTTCCGGAAGAAATTTTCTATGTAATTTTTCTATGTTAGCGGTCATGATATCAGTTATTAGAGATGAGCGATAAGGAACGAATGAAACCAGTAAACAAATAAATATCAGATTTTTTATTTTCTGATAACTTATTGCAAACAACACTACTTACTTCACTCCACGACTTTCAATTTTTCTTGGATTTGCCTGTTGAGGTTTAGCGTTTTTTACATTCGTTTCTGCATGAACCGGCTTATTATTTTTTATTTCTGATGCTTCTTTTTCATCAGCAGATTTTACTTTGATCTCGATGTTATTTTTATCAATGATGTGAAACCATTTCACCATCTTTTTCATATCGCTGGTATAAACTCTGTCGAAGTCAAGATCAGGATATACTTTTTCAAAATACGCTTTCAAAGTTTTCGCATCAGCATTGGCATCCGGCACTTTTTCAGAACTGTTTTTCATCGCTTCAAATAACTCTGCAAGGCTGGTATTGTCCTTTGTGGTGTAAACTTCAATGCTTTCCAGATGAGAAAAATTATGCTGGCGGCTGCTTACAAATTTTGTGGTATTATCTTCAAGTGAACGTACAACGGCACCGTCTGATTTTGACGACAACAATTCAAATAAACCCGGTAAGCCCGTAACAGAAACTAACTTATTATACTCCATAAATAATTTAACTTTTTTAGGAGTGCAATATAATTGAAATGATTTTTAGATACCGTTAAAAAAGAGAAAAGCACTTCTTCCGGAAAATTTAAAACTCTTCGCAGGTTTTTTTAAATTCCGTCGTCCAATAGATTACTTAATCATTTTTATGTTCAGATTTCTAACCTTTCTTTTTTTAGGAACGATAATCGCTTCAACGATCGATGCCCAAACAGTTTCCGGAACTATTGAAGATGCAGCAACGAATACGTCAATTTCAAATGCTACAATAAAACTTGCAAAATCTGATTCTTCCGTCAATCCGATGTTGACGGTTAGCGGTTCAAACGGAGCTTTTAATTTTAATAATGTAGCGCCGGGAAGTTATACTTTAACAGTCACGAACATTGGTTATTCAGCTTTTAAAAAACCAGTTACTGTTATTGATCAGAATGTGGATCTCGGAAATATCAGTTTATCAAAAACCGCTGAAACCCTTTCTACTGTTGTTATTAATGGTGCACCTCCTCCGGTAAAACAGAATGGAGATACACTCGATTATTCAGCCAGCCAATTTAAAGTAAATCCGGACGCAACCAGTGAAGATCTGATCAAAAAAATGCCTGGAATTACTGTTGATAAAAGCGGAACCGTAACTGCACAAGGCGAAACTGTTCAAAAAGTTACCGTTGATGGAAGAGATTTTTTTGGCGATGATGCAACAGCGACTTTGCGAAATCTGCCCGCAGAAGTAATCGATAAAATCCAGGTGTTTGATAAACTTAGTGACCAGGCACAACTTACAGGATTTGATGATGGAAATACAACCAAGGCGATCAACATTGTTACAAAAAAAGATATGCGGCAGGGAAATTTTGGAAGAATTTATGGCGGTTACGGAACTGATGGCAGATATAGCGGAGGTGGTAATGTAAGTTTCTTTAATAATGCAAGAAGAGTTTCGTTGATCGGTTTGGTAAATAACGTAAATCAACAGAACTTTTCTTCACAGGATCTGCTTGGTGTAAGCAGCGGAAACCGCGGTGGTGGCGGAAGACGAGGGGGTGGTGGTGGTGGAAATTTCAGAGGTGGTTCTCCTGATTTTACGGTTGGTCCACAAAGTGGAATTGCTAAAACAAATGCATTCGGAATCAATTACAGCGATGCCTGGGGAAAGAAAATTGATGTGACCGGAAGCTATTTTTTCAACAACAGCAACACCAATAATAATCAAAGCATCAATCAGCAAAATTTTATTACAAAAGATTCTTCTCAATATTATGACGAAAACACGATTTCGAATAATGAAAATTATAACAATCGTGTAAACTTCAGGCTTACTTATAGAATAGATTCGAGCAACACCATTATTGCTACTTCCAATTTAAAATTTCAAAGTAATAATTCTGTAAATTATGTAAATGGAATTAATTACCTGGATGAAGCCAAACAAAATATTTTAAGTCAAACAGAAAATGATCTTACGAGCAACACCAATGGAAACAACTTCAGCAACGAACTTTTATTCAGGCATGCTTTTAGAAAAAGAGGCAGAAGTATTTCGCTTGGAATTTATCAAAGCTCTAATGATAAAAACGGGCAGAATTTTTTAAATGCTTACAATAGTTATTATAAACCTACTTTGGTTCAGGATACAGTAAAGCAAGTTTCTAATCAAAAAAGTCTTACGAATAATTATAGGTTGAACCTTGTTTATACGGAACCTTTAGCACCAAAAACACAGTTGCAAATCAACTACAGTCCATCATTTCAAAAAAGCAATGCCGATCAGGAAACTTCCAATTTTGATGACGGGTCTAATAAATATTCTCTGCTCGATACAAGTCTTAGCAACAAATTTGACAACACGTATAATACACAAAACACAGGCATTACGATTCGTCATGGTGACAGAAACAACATGCTTTCTGCGGGAGTTTCTTATCAATACAGCGAGTTAAAAAGCAACCAGGTTTTTCCGCAGATTTCTCAAATCGATAATTCTTACAGCAACTTTTTGGCAAATGCTTTTGCAAGATTTAAATTTTCTTCAAAAAGTAATCTGAGAATTATTTATCGCGGCTCTGTTAGTCCTCCATCTGTTACACAATTGCAGAATGTGATTAACAATTCAAACCAGTTTTTTTATACAACCGGTAACCCTGATTTGCAACAACAATACACGAATAACCTGATCACGCGATACACTTATACCAACAGCGCGAAAAGTCAAAGTTTTTTTGCAAATATTTTCGTGCAAACCATTAACGATTACGTAACCAACGCAACTTACACAGCTTCCAAAGATTCTGTGCTAACCAATACCGTTACGCTTTTCAAAGGGTCACAACTTTCAAAACCCGTGAACATGAATGGCTACATCAATGCCAGATCATTTTTCACTTTTGGAATGCCAATCAAATTTTTAAAATCCAATTTGAACTGGAACGCAGGATTCAGCTATGCAAAACAACCGGGTTTGCTAAACAATGTCGAAAACATTTC
>JBQCIM010000054.1:0-3978 GCA_051953735.1 Ginsengibacter sp. | reverse complement strand
AGTCCACTCCGCAGTTCTCTTGCCAGGTTCCAAATTTAATACAATCAATACTTGTTTTGTAAACGCTCCATTACCACCTGTTTGTACAATCTTCCTATCGGAATTTCAGTTGTTCCCAGCTGAACAGATAATCCGTTATAGCAGGAAATTTTGTCCAAAGAGATGATATAGGAACGATGGATGCGCATAAACTTATGGTCGGAAAAAAGATTTTCCATGGTTGAGATCGATTGTTTTACGAGGAAGCTTTTTCCGCTCATTAAAAATACTTTTACATAATCTTTCCAGCTTTCCATGTAAATAATATCGTTAACAAAGATTTTTTTCATGTCCTTATCCACCTTCAAATACACAAATGCATCCACTGGGGAGGTAAACGTGCTGGTGGTGGCCGGCGCTTCACTTCCTACAAGTTTGTTCAATTTCGTTACAGCTTTTAAAAAACGTTCAAAGGAAACGGGTTTTACCAGGTAATCCACTGCATCCAGTTCAAAACCATCTACCGCGTATTCGCGGTAAGCGGTTACAAATATTACTTTCGGAGGATGAGACAGGTTTTTAAAAAAATCGGTCCCGATGATCCGCGGCATCTTTATGTCGAGGAAAATTACATCAACGCGGCGGCTGCGCAGCACTTCCAACGCTTCAATGGCATTACTACATTGCCCGGCGATTTCCATACCACCTATCTGGGAAATATAACGCGCCAACACTTTTAAGGCTGGCGGCTCATCATCTATAAGCAGGCAATGCAGTTTCATAATTAATGGATTGCGAAGTTAGCGGGGAGAATTGCGTCTTTGGAGCCACTTCCCCGTTTAATTGGATCATCAGGGAAACAATAAAAAAAGCTCCTTCATCACTGAGCTTTAACTCGTGGTTGCCGGGGTAAATAAATGCCAGCCTTTTTCTGACATTGGCGATGCCAATTCCGTTATTGCTATTGGTTCGGTTTTCGTTTTTGCTATTGGCAATCTTAACTTTCAGGGTGTTGCCCTTCACCGATATGTCTATGCTGAGCCAGCATTTTTCTATCTGTTCGGAAGTACCGTGTTTAAATGCATTTTCTATAAAGGGCAGCATCATTAAAGGAGCAATGAACTTATCCTGCACATCGCCGGTCACGTCCCACGAGATGTCTATATTATTGCCGTAGCGTTCCCGCTCCAGCCCGATATAATTTTTCATAATTTCCAGCTCCTTTTCCAGCCTTACCTCTGCAGTTTTGCAATCATACAGCATATAGCTAAGCAGGCTTGACAGCTTTAATATCAGCCCCGGAGTTTTCGGAGAACTTTCCAGCGAAAACGAATAAATGTTGTTCAATGTATTAAACAGAAAATGCGGATGTACCTGTGCTTTCAGCAATTGCAGCTCAGCGGTAATTTTATCCTGTTGCGCCTGCAGCCAATCCTGCCGCTTAATATCCCAGAATTTAAAAAACTTGATGATCATCGGTCCGGCGGCAGCAGTAGTAATACAAAGGTAGCACCACGCCAGCGGCCCTTCCGGAAGAAAATATTCAGGATGCAAAGCTTTCTGCATCGGTATCATAATATAATCCTTATACCACAGATCGATATACAAACCCGCAACCGCCCAGCCCAGCATCAGCAGCAGAAACTGAACAATTTTTCCTTTCAGCAAAAAACGCGGAACGGCCCAATATGCCATCGGATAACCATAGAGAATAAAAACAGGAAGCCATAACAGCATATTCAATACCTCCAGACCATAAGAACCGGGCGATCCGATCACTACCCAGAAGGCAGCCCATAGCAACGTATGGGCTACCCAGTACATTACATGACGTAATATCCTGTAGCGGGGTGAAAAAATAAAATCATTATAAAGGAACGTATTGATGGATGCCAGAAACTTATTCATTGTTCATCATTTTTGGGCCCCTGCCGCAAAAGGAGCGTTGATAAAAGTATTCCTCTACCGAAGTTAAGCATTCAAAAAGATCTTTATTCAACAAAAAGATAAAGCGCTTTTTTTTTCGACAAACAACATGCGTATGCCTGTAAAAACGCTGTATCTGAAAATCCGGCTTTATGTCTGTAAATATTTCCTTTAAGCGATTGGTGAAAAAAGAAAGGACAGCGCTGTTTTATTTTAGCTGCCGATAAATCATCCGACTTTCATTTTTCAATCTTTAAAACTTTTATTATGAAATCAAAAACACTTTACGCCATAGTGCTGCCTTTGCTACTTGCGTCCATTTTTTTATCGTGCAAAAAGGATCTGCGGCCTTCATTGACGTCAAACATGCAGAATAATGGACTGAACGACAAGGATGGTATCAATGGCCATTTGAAGCAGGCAAAAACTTTTTCCAGTGATGTGGTAAAGGAATGGCTCCAAACCCAAATGACCTTGTTGTACTCCCCCACCGTTTCTTATGGAGTAAATGCCGGCAGGTATATGGCTTACTCCGGAATTGCCTTATACGAAGCGACTGTGCCTGGTATGCCTGCCTGTCAAACCCTTTCCGGGCAACTGAACGAAATGCCCGCAATGCCCCAGACAGAACCGGGAAAAGCCTATCACTGGCCTACCTGCGCGAATGCTGCCTTAGCAGAAATCACCAGGAGACTGTTCACATTTAGTACTTCTACTGCGAATACCGTAAAGGAAACAGAAGACAGGCTGAATGCCGTTTATGAAATAGAGATTGGGAATTCTGCCACCTTTGAACGTTCAAAAGAATTTGGGAAAGCGGTAGCTCAAAAAGTTGCCGAGTGGGCAGCAACAGATCACCCGTGGAGTTCATGGCAGCCGCTGGTTTTGACTGATCAATCCGCGGGTAAATGGTGGCCTGAAAATAACATACCGCAAATGCCAAATGGTCTCGCATATTGGGGCGACACAAGAACGATCGTAGCGGGAAGTATTGATAATGTTGTTTCCGAACCTTATGCCTACAATGACAATGATAAAAATTCACCGTATTACAAAGATTTCCAGGAAGTATACGACCTTTCGAAACACCTTACGCTTCAGCAAAAACATCTTGCCCTGTATTACAATGATCCCATGGTAAATGGTTATCCCGGCGGAGCAAGTTATATTGCGGTTTTCAAACAAATATTGGATCAGCTGAATCCAACACTGGATGTGGCTGCACTTGCCTTTGCCAAAACAGGCATGAGCCTCATGGATGCAACGATTGGCTCCATGAAAGCAAAGTTTGCCATCATGCAGGAAAGACCTTTCCAGTTCATCCGCCGGGTAATTGAACCTTCTACCAATTCAGCTACCTGGTGGAAACCCTTAATTCCTACACCGCCTTATTCGGATTTTCCTGCTAACCATGCAACCTTTGCCGGCGCTTTTACACATGCCCTCACTACCCTTTTCGGCAATAATGTTCATTTCACTAACAGCACCTATAAAGGACAACAAATAATGATAGATGGCAACAGCGTGGATATGGGTACCTACAGCTATAACTCATTTTATGAAATGGCCAACGATATTGCTATTTCGAGAGTTTATGGTGGAATTCACACGCGTCATGCTGTAGAAGAAGGGATTAAGCAGGGAATAAAAACAGCAGAGAACATTGACAAAAAAGTAAGATTTATGAAATAGCTCAGAATCTTCTTCCTGACCTTAATATTTATAAGGCAAGTTTTATAAAAAAGAATTTTTGGCAATTGTTCCGGATTGGAAAACCCGGAACGATTGCTTATCTATTTTTTTATTCTTTTGCTAAATACACAATTTTAAACGTACGGGAAATGCCGAGAAGAGTAAATAAAGAAATAATGCTGATTTGTATTTGGATCACTTTCTCCTTGGTCGGTGTCTTCACCGACCATAGCTTTTAATTCTGACTCGTCCTAAAAAAAGTTTACAGGTTAATAGATAAATCCTGAGATAGGTTTACAGGATGATTTTGATGTTCGTTTTCAAAAGTATTTCTTTTTTTAAAATAGTTTTTCCATAATCTCTGAGTGTTTGTTTTTTGAT
>JBQCIM010000053.1:0-13997 GCA_051953735.1 Ginsengibacter sp. | reverse complement strand
TAAGTTTAATGCACGTCCGGATTCAGGATCTTCTTTGGACCAAACAGTCATCAATCTATTTTGGAAAGATGATCGTGCAGAAATTTTTATTGATACCTCTGGTGAAACAGTCTCAAAGCATGGATATCGAAAAATTCCAGGCAAAGCTCCGATGCTGGAATCTTTGGCTGCTGCTACTTTACTAGCAACAAACTGGAACAAGAATTCCACTTTTATAAATCCGATGTGCGGTTCTTCAACTTTAGCAATTGAAGCAACGATGTTGGCGACCAATCGGCGGCCCGGCTTGTATAGAAATAACTATGCATTTATGCATGTGGTGGGTTTTGATCCCAATTTTTATGAAATAGAAAAACAAAAATTAATCGGGCAAATAAAAAAAATTCCCGCATTAAAAATTATAGCTACAGACATTAGTGAGGATGCGATTCATGTTTCAAAAATAAACGCAGAAGCTGGATCTGTTGCAGATTTGATAGAATTCAAAATTTGTGATTTTCGGGAAACCAATGTTCCTGAAAATGAAAACGGAATTGTATTTTTTAATCCTGAATATGGAGAACGCCTCGGAGATGAAATTGAGTTGGAAGAAACCTATGCAGCAATCGGAGATTTTATGAAGAAAAAATGTAAAGGTTATACTGGTTATGTATTTACAGGAAATCTAAATCTGGCAAAAAAAATTGGACTGAAACCTAAAAGAAAAATTGAATTTTATAACAGTAAAATTGATTGTCGCTTACTTGAATACGAACTTTATTCAGGAAGCAGAAGAATCGATAAATAGATTTAATTTTTAAGAGAATAAAAATTAAAAAACTTTGTTTGTTTACTGGAATTGAAGAAAAAAAATTTTATCCCACAATTTAATCATCTGATCAAATTCAAAAACTCATTCTTCGTCTCTTCATTGATAAATTTTCCTGAATAATTTGCTGTGATTGTGCTGCTGTTCGTATCTTTTATTCCTCTTAACGCCACACACAGATGAACTGCATCAATTAACACTGCTACATCTTCTGTTCCGATCGCCTTTTTCAATCCTTCTGCAATTTGAACAGTTAATCTTTCCTGCACTTGCGGCCTCTTTGAATAATATTGTACCAGTCGGTTTATTTTGGATAATCCAATCACCTTTCCTTTTGAAATGTAAGCTACATGGGCTTTTCCAATAATGGGCACAAAATGATGTTCGCAATAAGAAAAAAGAGTGATCCCTTTCTCAACCAGCATTTTATTATAGTGATATTTATTTTCAAAAAGCGTTATTTCAGGTTTATTTTTTTCATTTAGCCCACTGAAAACTTCCTCCACAAACATCTTGGCAACTCTTTTCGGTGTGCCTTTCAAACTGTCATCATTCAGATCAAGTCCAAGCGCTTTCATAATTCCGCGAAAATGATTTTCGATCACTTCTATTTTTTCTTCATCATTCATTAAAAATCTGTTATCACCAGAAGCAATTTTTGGAGAAAGATGAAGCATGTCTTCTTCAATTTCATCCACACTTATCTTGTCAAAACCTGAAAATACCAAATCGTTATTTTTCATTTTCATTATTTTTTAAATCAGCAATTCTATTCATTACTTTTTCAACCATCGCATCACAATAAATTAGATTGAACTCAAAAATTTCATCCACAGAATACATTTTCTTGATCTCTTTTTGAAGCATTCCTTTAGCACGATTCATTCTCACCTTTACATTGCTTTCTGAAATGTCTAATGCTTCAGCAGTTTCAGCAACGCTTAAACCATTTAATTCACGAAGCGTGAAGACGATCCGGTAATCTTCCGGAATCTGATGAATCGCATTTTCTATTATGTGTCCAAGTTCTTTGTTCACTGTGATTTTTTCGTTGTTTGTTGAATGATGAAACATGATATCGGATTTTTCATTTTTAATATCATCCGCAATTATTTCATTTTTAAAACTTAGTTTTTGTTTTTTCTGAAAACACAAGTTGAGCATAATTCTCGTAAACCATGTTTTAAAGGAAGACCTGTTTTCAAACTTTTTCAAATTAAAGAACGCATTCACATACGCATCCTGCATCAGGTCTTCCGTGTCCTGGTGGTTGTATCTGTAACTTCTTCCAATCTTGTAAAGAAATGGATTATATCTTCGAATTAATATCTCATACAACCTTACTTCGCCTTCATTAATTTTTTGGATAATTTCCAAATCAGAATATTGCTCAAACCTAGATTCCAATTTTATTTTATTTTTTTATTTTATTTTAAATTCTCCAATCTTTTTTTAAAACGTTTTTTTCTAAAATAATCATTTTACAATTATTTTTCCAGTCATAGTTGGATGAATCGTACAAAAATAACTAACACTGTCTGTAATACTTTTCTCCCACCTTTTTCCTACGTCAATCGTGTCAGAATAAAATTCATTTGCAACATACGACTTTACGGTGTGCGGCACTAAATCTTTATTGATCCAGATCACTGTGTCGCCTTTGTTTACAGTAATTTCAGCCGGATTAAATTGCATTTGGTGAATAACAACCGTATCTGTATGATGGTTATTTTCTATGACTTTTTCATTCGAAGAATGGCAACTGAATAAGAAAAGAATCGGAAATAACAATAACCATTTTATTCCCGATTCTGTTATTGAGTTTTTCATTTATTTCAATTCTTTTTGAACCATTTCAGCATGAGACAAATGCTGTTGCAATACGGGCAACACACTTTGTAAAAGGCTTTTCAATTGAGCATTTTGTGCATCAGGAATTAATGCATTTTGCACTTCTTTGATCACTTCTTTATGATAAGCAACTTCGTTATTAATGTATGCTTTGTCAAAGGCTTTCCCGGATTTTGATTCAAGCATTTTTTTTGTTTTTGCTTCAGCTGCTTTCAAAGATTTGCTGGTTGCATTATCCTTTGGAGTAACTCCTAATTTTGTTACCAAAGCCACAGCCTGATCAATTACTGATTGATGATCTTTTGCCATGGTCTGAGCAAATTTCAGAACGTCCTGATTTTTAGTTTTGCTTTCCGCAATTTTTGCATAATCAATATCAATTTGGTTGGCCGTTACTGCAATGGAAGCAATTTCCGGATCAGTAAGATTAGTGGCTTTCTGTGCATTTGCTGAAAGAGGAAACAAGCCGCCGGATACAACAAAGCATACTGCAGTGTTGAGAAGAATGTGTTTTATTTTCATGATTTTATGATTTAGTTATGAGATTAGAGTGAGCGCAAATAGAAAAGGTTACAACTTTTTTTGTGAAAAAATAAAAGTCATTATTTCTTCCTTTGCTGTAAAAAAATAAATTATTGGAAGCATCAGTTTAAAAATTAAAATTGACAATATTTGTTTGCTAACTATAATTTCAAACCTTGAGCTCATAGCACTATAAGCGCATTAGTTAATCGTTTCCTAAATCAAAAGTGATTATTTATGTGTGCCGCTGTTTTTTTTATCTTGCCACATAAATTTTTTTTATGAAAAATATTTTACTCGCTTTAAATATTATTTTGCTCTTGCTGGTAGGGTATCTTTATTATTTGCATTTTAAGTCGGATAAAAATACAGTCGTTGATCACTCAAAACCATCTTCTGTAGCCAATTTGAACGAAAAATCAAAAGTCGCATATATTGATCTTGACTCTCTTCAGAATAATTATTCTTATTACAAAAAAATAAAAGCAGATTTCGAGCGCAAACAATCAGAAGCAAATGATGAAATCACTTCAATGCAAAAAAAATATCAAAATCGCGCAATGCAATTGCAACAAAAAGCATCTACAATGAATCAAAAAGAACAGGAAGAAGCAATGCAGGAAATCAATAAAATGCAACAGGACCTGGCTGCGCGCAAACAAAGTATTGACAACGAATTGTACAATTATAATTCAAAAATGAAAGAAGATATTTTGACCAAAATCCAGGATTTTTTGAAAGAGTATAATAAAGATGGAAGATATTCATACATCTTTTCTTATGAACCTGGTTTTATGTTTTATAAAGATTCAACTTTAAACATTACACCTGATGTGATCGCCGGTTTGAACAAATTGGATTCTGAAAATAAAAAGTGATTCACTTTGACATCTCAAATAAATATTTATCTTCAATCCCGTTTTTAAAAACGGGATTTTTTTTATGAATGAACAAGCAACTGCTTTCAAACCGAGCCTTCGCCTTATTGATGCCACAATGATTGTAGCAGGCTCGATGATCGGCTCCGGAATTTTTATTGTTAGTACAGATATGGTACGGAACGTTGGCAGCGCAGGTTGGTTGATCGTTTGCTGGATTATCACGGGTTTGATGACTGTAATGGCTGCAATAAGTTATGGCGAGATGAGCGGCATGTTTCCCAAAGCCGGGGGACAATATGTTTTTTTAAAGGAAGCATACAATCCATTGTTTGGTTTTTTATATGGATGGAGTTCATTTACCGTAATTCAAACCGCAACAATAGCCGCTGTTGGCGTAGCTTTCAGCCGGTTCACTGCTTACCTGATTCCTGAAGTTGGAGAAAATGTTTTTCTTTTTTCAATAGGAAATTTTCATATTTCTGCGGCTCAAATTTTAGCGATTGCATTAATTGTTTTTCTTACTTACACCAACACACGCGGCATCAAAGGAGGAAAAATTATTCAGACTACTTTTACTTCCATTAAATTATTATCGCTTTTCGGATTGATCATTCTTGGATTTCTTTTCGTAAAACACAGCTTCTGGAATGAGAACTGGCAAACCGGCTTAAATGCAATGCAATTGGAAAAAGTGAATGGACAATTTGTGAAAAACGGAAACTGGTTTCCAATTGGTGGAGCGGTTTTAATTGGAGCAATCGCGGCTTCAATGGTCGGCTCTCTTTTCAGCAGCGACGCGTGGAATAATGTAACTTTTATTGCTGCAGAAATTAAAAATCCAAAACGAAATATCGGCCTTAGTCTTTTCCTCGGAACATTGATCGTTTCCTTAATTTATATCACCACCAATCTGATGTATCTAAATGCTCTTTCATTGCATGAAATTGCATTTCCCGGTGGCGACCGCGTTGCAGTTGCAGCATCGCATGCAATCTTCGGAAATGCCGGTGCCATTATTATTGCAGTAATGATTATGATTTCAACTTTTGGATGCAACAACGGATTAATTCTTGCGGGTGCGCGGGTCTATTATACAATGGCTAAGGATCGTTTATTTTTTAAAAAAGCCGGAACACTTAATAAAAATGCTGTACCTCAATGGGCACTTTGGGCACAGGCAACTGTTGCTTCGGTTTTATGTTTGTCAGGCGGCTACAATGATTTGCTGGATATGATCGCTTTTGTTGTGGTAATTTTTTATGTGCTTACTATCATCGGAATTTTTATACTTCGCAAAACAAGACCCAATATCGAAAGGCCTTACAAAGCTTTCGGCTATCCTTTTTTGCCAGCATTATATATTATTATGGGAATTGTATTTTGTGTTTTTCTGATCATCTTCAAACCACTTTATACCGTTTGGGGTTTAGGCATTGTTTTAGCAGGAATTCCGGTTTACTACATTACGATTAGCAAGCAGAAAAAAATAAATAATAAGTAAATGAGTGTGGACATTGACAAACTTTTTTCAGGGTTTTCAAAAATGAAAGTTGCTGTTATCGGCGACGTAATGTTAGACACTTATTGGTGGGGAAATGTAGAAAGAATTTCTCCGGAAGCGCCTGTTCCTGTCGTGGCTGTTAGCAAAAGAGAAAAAAGAATTGGTGGTGCAGGAAATGTGGCATTAAATGTTCAGGCGCTTGGTGCATCCGTTGCATTGTTGACCATTTTAGGAGATGATGAAGATGGAACACAATTAAAGCATTTGTTGCACGAAAAAAATATTGACACACGTTTCATTCTTGAAAGTAAAAAAAGAATCACAACAAATAAAATCCGCATCATCAGCCGGAATCAGCACATGATGCGGCTTGACGCAGAAATTGTTCATGATGTTGATCCTATTGATGAAGAGAAATTACAAAATCAAATTGAAAAATTTATTGCAACAGAAAAACCTGATGTGGTAATTTTTGAAGATTACAATAAAGGAATTCTTACCAAAAATATCATCGCCAACACCATTTCTTTTTGTAAAAAAAATAATGTAACAACAGCAGTTGACCCGAAAAGAAAAAACTTTTTTTGCTATCAAAATGCAACATTGTTTAAACCAAATTTGAATGAAGCAATTACCGGATTAAATTTATTACCGGAAGAGATTTCTGAAGATTTGCTTTCTAATATTCACGCACAATTAAAAGGTCAATTGGATCATTCAATTTCATTGATCACGTTATCTGAAAAAGGAATTTTTTACCAAGAAAATAACAACAAAAATATTCTTCCTTCTCATAGAAGAAACATAGCCGACGTAAGTGGTGCCGGCGACACCGTAATTGCCGTTGCCTCATTGATTTATGCTGCCACAAAAGATATTGATCTTGCTGCTAGAATTGCCAACATCGCAGGAGGAATTGTTTGTGAAGAAGTAGGAACGGTTGCTATTCAAAAACAAAAACTTCTGGAAGAATGTAAAAGACTTATGAAAAATGAATAAACTGATTTTGTAATTTTTATAATTTAATTCTTCTCATTTTTTAAGTTTTAATTTTGCAAAAAGACCCTGATAACAATTTTTTATTTCATGCAAAAAATTTCAATCGCAATTCACGGAGGCGCCGGCACAATTTTAAAAGGCGATCTATCACCTGAACTTGATGCTGCCTACAGAAAAGGGCTTGCAGAAGCTTTGGAAGCAGGATATGCGGTTTTGAAAATGAATGGCAAAGCCATAAATGCAGTGAAAGCCGCCGTGGTCATTTTAGAAGATAATCCTCTTTTTAATGCAGGCCGTGGAGCAGTTTTTACAAAAAAAGGATTGAACGAAATGGATGCAGCTATCATGAATGGAAACACTTTAAATGCAGGCGCAGTGGCAGGTGTACGAAATGTGAGAAATCCGGTTTTGCTTGCTGATGAAGTGATGGTGCACAGCGGTCATGTTTTTTTATCGGGAAAAGGAGCGAATGATTTTGCCATAAAACAGGGAATAAAACTGGAACCTGATGAATATTTTTTTTCTCAATTCCGTTATGATCAATGGCGCGAAATACGAGACAGCGATTTGTATAAACTGGATCACAAAAGCGACAAATTAGTTGGTTCACTGCAAGAAAAAAAATTTGGAACGGTAGGTGCTGTTGCTTGTGACCACGATGGAAATATTGCGGCAGCAACTTCTACTGGAGGAATGACGAATAAACAATTCGGGCGAATTGGCGATAGTCCAATGATTGGAATTGGAACTTACGCCAACAATAAAACTTGCGCCATATCCTGTACCGGCCATGGTGAAATTTTTATAAAAGCAGTAGCTGCTTACGACGTTAGTTGTTTAATGGAATATAAAAACCTTACACTCCAACAGGCTTGTGAAGAAGTGGTTTTAAAAAAATTGGTTTCTATGAATGGTGAAGGAGGGCTGATCGGTATAGATGCGAAAGGCAATGCAGCATTGGTTTTCAACAGTGCCGGAATGTATCGTGGATTGAGAAATAGTGATGGAGAAAACTTTGTCGCCATTTATGCAGATTAAATTTGCATTATTTATTACATATACTTCTTTCAAAAAGAATAACATTTTAAAACTGCCTCTCTTTTTAATTCACTTCTTTTTTCTCCTAAATTTGCACCACTTTTAATAGATGATTATGAAGAACACTCCTTTTACTGAAAAGCATATTGCGCTGGGAGCGAAGATGGCTGAATTTGCGGGATTTAACATGCCGATCAGTTATTCAGGAATTAATGATGAACATGGAACAGTAAGAAATAATGCAGGAGTTTTTGATGTAAGTCATATGGGCGAATTTATTTTAAAAGGAAATAAAGCATTTGATCTTATTCAGAAAGTAACCAGCAATGACGCATCAAAACTTACTGCCGGCAAAGCACAATATAGTTGCTTGCCAAATGAAAACGGCGGAATTGTTGACGACCTGATTGTCTATTGCATTGAGGAAAATAAAGTTTATATGCTTGTTGTAAATGCCTCTAATATTGAAAAAGACTGGAATTGGATCTCAAAACATAACACCGAAAACGTTGAAATGCACAACATTTCTGACAAAACATGTTTACTCGCAATCCAGGGACCAAATGCCACAAAAATTTTACAACCGCTGACTGATATAGATATTTTAAACATGAAATATTACACTTTTGTAAAAGGAAAATTTGCAGGAGTCGACAATGTTTTGATCAGTGCAACAGGTTATACGGGATCAGGAGGAATTGAAATTTATTTTGAAAATAAAGATGATAATGCCAACACTATTTGGAATAAAATTTTTGAAGAAGGAAGTTCAAAAGGATTGAAACCAATTGGTCTTGCAGCAAGAGACACTTTAAGATTGGAAATGGGTTATTGTCTTTATGGAAATGATATTGATGACACAACCTCCCCATTAGAAGCTGGTTTAGGCTGGATCACCAAGTTCACAAAAGATTTTGTTTCTAACGATTTTCTTCAACAACAAAAAAATGAAGGAATTCACAAAAAATTAGTTGGCCTGGAAATGATTGATAAAGGAATTCCTCGCCACGGTTATGAAATTCAAAATAGAGAAGGTGAATTGATCGGTCATGTAACAAGCGGCACTCAATCTCCGTCGCTTCAAAAAGCAATTGCAATGGCTTATCTAAAAATAAATTATGCAAAAACTGATACAGAAGTTTTTATAAAAGTGAGAGATAAATTATTAAAAGCTAAAGTGGTAAAAATGCCTTTTGAATAAATAAATTGCACCTAATTTTTGATCAGATGACGTCTAAGAAAAAAGTTCCTTCATTAAATACTGTTTTATCACCGCCGCTTTTAAAACTTTATGATATTACCAATAGCACGGTAGTGATCATTGATATTTTACGGGCCACTTCTACCATTGCAACAGCATTATATAACGGAGCAAAATCAGTGATCCCTGTTGATAGCGTCGCTGATTGTATTAAATTGGGAAAGCAAATGGAAGTGACCACTGCCGGAGAAAGAGACGGAAAAATTGCAGAAGGATTGCAATACGGAAACACCCCTTTACAATATACTGTTGATTTCATCAAAGGAAAGACTTTGGTGCTGACAACAACCAACGGAACGAAACTTTTGCACGTTGCTTTGGCAGCAAACGCAAAATCAATTATTACTGGTTCTTTTTGTAATATTTCCGCCGTTTGCGATTTTCTTGTTAACCAAAAATCAAATGTAATTCTTGCATGTGCTGCGTGGAAAAACAGGGTCAATATTGAAGACACGCTTTTTGCAGGAGCGGTTATCAACAGAATAAAAGAAAATTTTGAAATCAATTGCGATGCTTCACAAATTGCTGAAACTCTTTATTTACAGGCAGATGGCAATCTTTTAAATTTTATGAAAGAAAAGAACGCTTCTCATTTTCATCGTCTTATGAATTTTGGGTTGGAAGAAGATATTAAATTTTGTTTAACAGAAGACAATGCAAATGTGCTCAGCATTTACTCTGGCGGCCGTTTGATCAAGGGCTAAAACAATCTTAATTTTAGCCAAAATCATTTATTTGTTCCAAATCGCTTTCCTCCTCTTTTAAAATTTCTTTACTTTTGCAAATTGCTTTTTTCGCAATAAAGGATTGTAAAAAAGAACGTTTTTTACTTCAAAAATTTTACTTTTTTGGCACTACCCTATTTTATTAAATACATATATAATTCGGGAACTGACGAAGTGATCCGCCGGGGCAAGAAAATATATTCTCAAAGATTTGTGGAACTGGTTGATCACGATGAACTGATGCATTCAGTCAACTTCCGTGTTCGCGATGACAGCTATAACACCTTTTATAAAGTCCAGATACAGAAATACGACGACCCGAAAACATTTTCAATCCGTTGTTCCTGCCCTTACAACATCAGCGATATTTGCCGTCACGAAGCAGCAGCTTTGATGCAATTGCAGGATCTTGTTGACAAAAATTTGTTGGATTCTTCGCAGGGAACGCCGGTTTATAATCAAAAACATACCGTCATTAAAATCAAATTTATTGATCTTAAAATGATCCGCATGCTTACCGGAATGGAAAATTATGCAGCAGCAGAAGATCTTTTAAGAAAAAATAAATTTAATATTATTGAAGCAGCCAATGAAAAAGTAGAAGCCAATCTTGAAACAGATGAAGAAACTTTTCATGTTATTCTGCAAAAAAATGAAGAAAGAAATTTTGACACTTCATGCAGTTGCAACGATGGTGAACATATTTTATGCAAACACAAAACCGCATTATTTCTTCATTTACTGAATAATTGGGGGCCAAATTATTTTGATAGTATCCGCAATTGGGACAAGGAAAAAAATAAACTGCTTGAAGGTTATGGATACAGTCTGAATGACGATCTATCCGGCAAATTTGAATTTATTTATAAAGAAGGAAAACCTTTTTTGAAAGTATTGGATCCTTCTATCAGAAGAGTTTCTGCGCCAACGCAAAACCGGCCACAGATCGCTGTTGCAACAGAAACGGAAGAGCTGGAGCCTCGAATTTCTTCCACGAAAAATAAAAGAGTCACTTTGGTTTTTAGTGGCAATGAAAAATCATTTCCTTTTGTTTCATTCGATGTCGTGCAGGGAGATTATGATGAAGAAGAAGAAAAGTTTGTGGGTCGGATTGAGAAGTTAGATCTTTCCAAATTTATCAATACAAGTGATTTTACTGAAAGTGACAAACAATTGATTCAACAGGCAAGAAAACTTCAGGAATCTGAGATCAATAAATACCTGAATCGCAATTCTCCATTTAGTGGTTATTGGGAAAATATTATTTATGATGAAAATGAAGAATTACCGCAGGAAACAAAAATGCTGATCGCAGAATTTATTCATCCAAAACTGAAAAGGATATTTTCTGAAAATGAAAACAAACCAGCATTTTATTTGCCTTCAGGAAAAAAATTTTTGACGCAAAACCTTGAAGCAATTGATCTTTCTACAGAAAATCCTGTTATTGAATTTTGCGTTTCATCTTCTGCAGATGAAAAATTAATGGAAAGCCAGGTGAACATTTCGCAGGAAAAAGTAAAATTATCAGATAACGACTGGAATAGTGATCTGTTATTTCTTCATGATAAAACTTTTTATTTATGGGAAAGATCAGAACAGGTTTTGATCGCTGAAAAATTTCGAAACACGCTTCATATTCCGGATGAGCAATGGCCTTCTCTTTTAAAAGAAATGGTGCTTCCGCTTTCCAATGAGTATCGGGTTTCTTTCGCTTCGTCGTTGATAAAAGAAACAAAAGAAGGCCAGCCCGACACAAGCATTATGTTGATTGAAAAGGGCGACTATCTTATGTTTCAGCCGGTTTTTACCTACAAAGGATTTAGTGTAAAAGCCAATGACAAGGACACGATCATTGTTCCGGATAATGGTAAAGTTTTGATGGTAAAACGAAACAAAGAAGCAGAGCAGGAATTTATCTCAAAACTTAGCAATCTTCATTCGCAATTTATTCATCAGCCTCAAAATAAAAGCCTTGTTTTAAAAGGCGCAGATGTTTTAAAAAACAACTGGTTCTTTTTATTTGTGGATGCGATGAAAGAAATGAAAGTACCGGTTTATGGATTTGAAGCGTTAAAAAATTTCCGTTTTAATACTGCCAAACCTGCTACACATATACATCTCAGCAGCGGAATGGATTGGTTTGATGCTAAAGTTGAATTGACTTTTGGAGAACAACATATTGGCATTGATGAAATTCAAAAAGCACTGGCGAATAAGCAATCTTTCGTGCAACTCAATGATGGAACCTTAGGAATTCTTCCTGATGAATGGATCAAAAAATATGCATTGCTTTTTAAAGTTGGTGAGGGGAAAAATAATCAGTTGCGACTTTCAAAATTTCATTTGAGCGTCATTGATGAATTGTATGATCAGCGTGATGAACAGGAGCTTTCTTTTGAATTGGATGAGAAATACGAACGTCTTCGTAATTTCAAAAATATTCCTGAAATTCCTCTTCCTTCTCAATTGGAAAATCGTTTGCGGCCTTATCAGCTTTCAGGTTTTCATTGGTTAAACTATTTGAATTCTGTAGGCTGGGGCGGCATTTTAGCCGATGATATGGGTTTGGGAAAAACTGTTCAGGCGCTTTCAATGCTCCAGCATTTTGCTGAAGAAGAAGGGAATTTAAAGGCGTTAGTTGTCTGCCCCACAACATTGATTTATAACTGGGAAAATGAAATAAAAAAATTCACGCCATCACTTACATGGCGCATTCATCACGGAAATACTCGTGCAAAAAGAAAAGAAGATTTTGGCGATGATAACGTTATCATCACTACTTATGGAACGTTGAGAAGTGATGTGCAAATGCTCATGAAAATTCCTTTTGATTATGTGATCCTTGATGAATCGCAGGCAATAAAAAACCCGGCATCAAAAGTGACAAAAGCTGCCGGTCTTCTGAAAGCAACCAATCGCATTTGCATGAGTGGTACGCCTTTACAGAACAATACATTTGATATTTATGCTCAAATGAATTTTCTAAATCCGGGATTGCTCGGAAGTGTTGAATTTTTTAGAAATGAATTTTCAACTCCGATTGATAAATTCGGTGAGCCGGAGCAAAAGGAACATTTGAAAAAATTATTGTATCCATTTATTTTAAGAAGAACAAAAGAACAGGTTGCAAAAGATCTTCCTGAAAAAACAGAAACAATTCTTTTCTGTGAAATGGAAGATGCACAAAGAAATGTTTACGATGCGTACAGGAATTCTTACCGGAACAAAATCTTAGGAGTAATAGATGAACAGGGAGTTGGAAAATCTCAGCTTACGATTTTACAAGGTTTAATGAAACTCCGACAAATTTGTGATAGTCCGGCAATATTAAATGAAGATGAAAAATATCCAAACGATTCTATCAAGCTGGAAGAATTAACTCGTGAAATAACCGAAAACATTGGTGAACACAAGGCTTTGATCTTTTCACAGTTTTTGGGAATGCTTTCTCTGATCAAACAAAAACTAACAGAAAATAATATTGAATTTGAATATTTTGATGGAAGTACTTCCGCCGCTGATCGTGAAAAAGCTATTCAGAATTTTCAGACAAATGAAAAATGCAGAGTGTTTCTAATTTCGTTGAAAGCCGGCGGTGTGGGGCTTAATCTTACTGCTGCTGATTATGTATATATTGTAGATCCGTGGTGGAATCCTGCTGTGGAGCAACAAGCGATCGATCGTACGCATCGTATCGGGCAAACAAAAAATATTTTTGCTTACCGAATGATTTGCAAGGATACGATTGAGGACAAAATTTTACAATTACAGGAACGCAAACGTATCCTTGCTAAAGAATTAATTTCAGATGATCAGACTTTTGTGAAAAGTTTGACCAAGGAAGATGTAGAATATCTATTCAGCTAAAAGATTTAAGAAGTAATAAAATCTTTCAACCTTTGAAATTCTCTTTTGTTTCCAGATTCAAAAAGAGCTACAAAATTTTTTGCCAGTTGGCTGAAAAAAACAGACAGAGCTGATTTTTTTTGGTAAACATTGTTTTTCATAACATGGAATTTTAAAAATGAAGAATGTTTTCAGAGGTAAAATAAATAAATTGTTAAATGTTTCACAAGAGCACTTTCACCTTTTTATGCGTTCCGTAAATTCCGCATCTAAAATTTTAATAATCTTTACCACAAACTTTCCGTATGCCTGAATTTACGCTTTGTTTTATGAACGTGTTTCGTGTTATAATAACCAGGTGTTTGCATAACTTTTGAAACAAATGATTTTATTATTTGGCTTACAAAAAGTGCCGGATGATTGATTTTGTTATTCATATTAAAGAATTGGAAATAGATAACGGAAAGAAATTAGATTTTATTGTTCTATCAAGAAACGATTTCTAAAAAACAGATTATCTAATATGTTCCGGCGCATATTTTATCGCACGCAAAACAAAAAT
>JBQCIM010000052.1:0-22391 GCA_051953735.1 Ginsengibacter sp. | reverse complement strand
GTATGTCTGGTTCCTGGTAATAATGAGCAAGTATGATGGCATTTTTTTCTTTTTTTAAGCGGTCAATTTCTGAAAACAGGTCCAAGTTAACATCAATATCCAAATCAAGAAAACCATTTTTTTCTAAATTTAATTTTGCCGCTTCGATGTTAATTTCTGCCATAATAATTATTATTAATTCAGTTTTTATTTAAAGGCCTACTACTATTAGAGGTGTGAATTTGTGGAAATAAAATTATTTTTTCCTGATGCAAATGTAAAAATTCCTCTTTATCCACATAAATTCACAAACTTCCAACAATGATTCTTTAACGATTCCATTTGATTTGAAGCAGTCTTTTTAACATCCGTTAATAAAAAATGACGTTGATAAAATTTTAATGCAATTTTTTTTAAAACCTGTGAATTGGAATGGGAGAAAATGTTGCTTCTTCAAAAAAATAATTTGAAAATTGTATCAATAAGAGAAGTTATTAGAAGTTATACAGAAATCGATTTTGTAAAAAAGGGCTTTTCCCACACAAAAAATTTTTTTCCCACAGCCCTTTGTTGAAAAGTATTCTTGCTTTTTACAAAATCAAAAATTCTTTAAAAATCCGTTTTAACAAAAAACAGTACCAGCGCTAATTTCGATACGTTATCCACAGTTTGTTCCTATTCTATTTTACACTATTTTTGCCGCCTCATTTAAAATTTAAGAGAAAATACTAACATGTCAATCATTCAGACTATCCGTGAAAAAGGAGCTGTAATCGTTATTTCACTAATTGCAATAAGCCTTATCGGTTTTATTTTAATGGACTCTATGAGCAGGGGCCGTTCCATATTTGGAGGCAATGACAACTCTACACTTGGAGTGGTAAACGGTGAAAAAATTTATCTGGATAATTTTAATGATAAAGTAAAAGAAGTTCAACAACAATATCCAAATGCCGGTG
The DNA here is from genome assembly GCA_051953735.1 of Ginsengibacter sp. Taxonomy (GTDB): domain Bacteria; phylum Bacteroidota; class Bacteroidia; order Chitinophagales; family Chitinophagaceae; genus Ginsengibacter. The sequence goes on along the minus strand of JBQCIM010000052.1, from coordinate 21,453 downwards.
CTGAACAAAACAACCAGATCCAGGAATCTGTTTGGAACCAGATGGTTGCTGAAAGAATTGTGGAAGATCAGTTTGATAAATTAGGAATCACATTTACTCCTGATGAAATGAGTTCTATTATGTTCAGCAACGATGCGCCACAGCAATTGAAACAGGCTTTTACCAACAAAGAAACAGGTCAGTATGATATTGAACAGGCAAAACAATGGTGGGCACAAACAAAGAAGAATAAAAATGCAGATCAGAGAAATGCTATTATTTCTCAATTGGTAGATCCAATGCGTTTAAGTAGTTTGTATGCAAAATATACTTCCCTGATCGCGGCAAGTATGTATCAGCCGAAATGGCTTTCAAAAGAATTAGCAGAAGAAAAAAATCAATTTGCTACTATTTCATATGTAGCAGTTCCTTATTCAGTCATCAGCGATAGTACGGTAAAAGTTACAGACAACGATATCCAATCTTATTTAGATAAAAATAAAGCAAAATTTCAGCAGGAGCCAGGACTGATGATGTCATATGTTTCATTCAGTGCCGCTCCAAGCGCGGCTGATAGCGCTAAAATTTTACAATCTTTAAAAGACCTGAAACCTCAGTTTGCGGCAGATTCTAATGCAAAGTTTTTCCTTGGAAGAAATTCTTCTGCAGTTCCGTTTTTTGATGGCTATACTCCAAAATCAAAATTGCAGGTTCCAAATAAAGATTCAATAATTGATTTGCCGGATGGAGGTGTTTACGGCCCTTATGAAGATGCAAATGATTTTGTTCTTGCCAAAAAAATCGGAACCAAAATGTTGCCTGATAGTATTAAATGCCGTCACATTTTATTAGGAACCATTGATCCTCAAACACAGCAGCCTACCATGGACGACAGCACTGCTCACAGAATTGCAGATAGTATTGATCTGGCTATTCAGCATGGCGCAAGTTTCGATTCATTAGATCAAAAATATTCAACAGATCAGGTTGCCAAACAACAAAATGGCGTAATGACTTTTGATATAATGACCATACAGGGTGATAATTTTTCAAAAGAATTTGCTGACTTTTTATTGAATGATCAAGGCTATACCAAAAAAGTGGTAAAAACACAATTTGGCTGGCATTATATAGAAATTTTGGACAAAAAGAATATTGAGCCTGCTTATAAAATTGCCTACATGGCAAAAGAAATTGTACCAAGCGATGAGACAATCAACGCTGCAAATACTGCGGCTATCAGATTGTCGGGTTCAGCTCACGACGAAAAATCGTTTAATGATTATGTTGCAAAAAACGGATTGAAAAAAGTTACGGTACCAACAGAAGTAAAGGAAAACGATTACCAGCTTGGTGCCATTCAGGATGCTCGGCCAATTGTAAGATGGGCATTTGACGCAAAAGAAGGTGCAGTATCCGATCCGTTTTCTGTGAAAGATGATTTTATTGTTGCTATTGTTGATAAGAAAATTAAAAAAGGGTTACCTGATGTAGGTACTGCAAGACCAATGGTTGAAGGTGTTATTATCAACATGAAAAAAGCCGATGAGATCAAAAAGAAACTAAACAATCCTTCAACTCTGGAAGCAGCAGCAGCGCCATATCATTTGCAGATTTTAAACAGCGGCGCAGATTCTACGCTTACTTTTAATGCACAACTGATCAATGGAATTGGAAACGAACCAAAGGTGGCAGGCGCCTCTTTTGATAAAGAATATCAAACAAAAGTATCTCCTCCAATACCAGGAAACAGTGGAGTATTTGTGATAAAAGTGAATTCTGTTGCAGCAAAGGCAGCTGTTCCTGAAGAAATTCAAAAATTGCAGGAAAGCCAGGAACAAAGCCGGAATGTTCAAAGTGTTTTGGGCGAATCTTTTGATGCTTTGAAAAAGTTGGCAGATATTAAAGATAACAGAAGTAGGTTCTTCTAAAAATTGTCAAAAATTTTTTTAAAAAAGCCATCACGAAAAGATGGCTTTTTTAATTTTGTAATTTTACTAAAAATGAAAACATGGAAGACATCATTATAAATAAAGTCGCACAAAGTGCTTTGATAACTCTTGATCTTGAACAATTTTATCCATCAGAAGAACTCGTTGTATTTGATTTGAAGAAACATTTATTTATGGAATTAATCTTAAAAGAAAAAGAATACCGTGAAGCTTTAAAAAGTTTAGATTGGAGTGTTTACGAAAATAAAAATGTAGCGATCACTTGTTCAGCAGATGCCATCATTCCGCTGTGGGCTTATATGTTAGCAGTTACTTACATTGAACCTTTTGCAAAAGATATTTTTTTCGGCACTGAAAAAGAAGTGTTCAATATTTTATTTTTAAAAAATTTACAGCAAATAAACCCACAGGAATTTGAAGGAAAAAGAGTAGTTGTAAAAGGTTGTGGTGATAAAAAAATTCCCGAAACGGCTTATGTTGAAATCGCGAAAATTCTTCGCCCTGTTGCTAAAAGCATTATGTATGGCGAGCCTTGTAGTACGGTTCCAATTTTTAAACGCAAATAGATTTTCGAAAAATAACAAAGGTGGTTATTAGTTTGTCCACTAGACTCCTTTCTTTTCAACCCAAACAGAAACCGAACCTGCTGGGCAAAAAAACTCACCCCACCCATCTTCGTTGATCTCTATTTCTGAAGGTTTTTTTTTCAGTGCATCTACAAATTTTTTTCCTGCATAACGTTTTCCCACTTCCATTTTTTTTGTTCCTTCATCTCCGTTCGATAACACCACAGCACAGCCGCTGTGCTGATCATCTCCTTCGCGAATCCATCCAATGCAATTGACATGATCAAAATAATCACGTTGAGCGCCAAACGCATGACTACAACGCGCCTGTAAAAGAGGTTCGAGCTCTTCAATTTTTTCTAACCAGATTTCCTGCTCATTTCCTTCTTTGTCTTTGTCCTTATAATGTGCACCGTACAGATCCGGATAAAAAACACAGGGATATCCCTCTTGTCTTAGCAAAATGAGCGCATAAGCAATTGGCTTAAACCACGCTTCTACCGGTGCTTCCAGCGATTGCAAGGGTTGTGTATCATGATTATCAACCAGCGTCACTGCTTTTTCTGGCATTGCCTGAACAAGGCTTTGGTCCAGAATTTTTCTCATGTCATACTTGTTTCCAGAAGTTGATGCCACATGAAAATTCTGATGTAATGAAGCATCGAACAAACTCATCATCCCATTAGTCGCTTCTATGTATTTCAACAACAAATCAAGAAAGCCTGGCGCCCAATATTCACCCACAGCAAAAATTTCTTTGCCTGTACTTTCCCTCAATTTCTCAAGCCATTCAACATAAAAAACCGGTGTGATGTGCTTCACTGCATCAAGTCTAACTCCATCAAAATTTTTCTGATACCAATACCATTTCGCCCAATCAATTAACTCTTTGCGAACAGCCTCATTCCTGAAATCGATATCATTAAACATGAGAAAATCGTAATTGCCCTTTTCATCACTGATCATGGTTTCCCACGAATCTCCGTACCCGTTTAATATCCTGAAAATACCGTCTTCATTCATATCGTTCGAATGATCCACGCCTGAAAAGCACATAAAATCCCAGATGAATTCTGAATATTTTTTATTACGTCCAGGGAAAGTAAATTTTGTAAACGCCTCAATTTCAAAAGGCGCAGAAATAACTTTTGTACGATTCTCAGGGTGAACTCTTACTACTCTAAATTTTTCCAATTCATCGCCGCCGGCTTTGTGATTCAAAACAATGTCAACAATTACACGCATGCCACAATCATGAATAGCGTCAATAGCATCGAAGTATTCCTGTCGTGTTCCATACTTTGTTCTCACTGATCCTTTCTGATCAAATTCACCCAGGTCATAAAGGTCATACACATCATAACCCGTACTGTGTGCCCCAGAAGCGCCTTTGTACGCCGGAGGAAACCAAATAGACGTAAATCCAAGTTGTTTTAAATGTTGTGCTTCTGATTTTATTTGTTTCCATAAATTTCCATCCGGCGGAATGTACCAGTGGAAATATTGAATCATCGTTCCTATCGGCATATACTGATTTTTTTTCAGTACTTCAAATGGCGTACCGAAGAAAAATTGTTTAGAAAAGGAAAGAGTTTATGAAAATAAAAACGTCAATAAAAGTCTGTTTACTGTTCTGCAAAAACAGGCCTGAAATCATGTGCAGAGAATGGTTGTGGAAAATTATTTTCTAATAATACTGTTGCCGCCAGTTTCCCTAAAGCATCAGAACTCATCGCAGAATATCCATTTCCGCCAGCGGCAACAAACAAATTATTTTCAACTTCGCCTATGTAAGGCTTGCCATGCCTGGTATAACAAACGATGCATTTTTTTGTAAAAGAAATTTCAATTGAAATGGATGGAATCAATTGCAGTAAATAATCTTTCAGGATTTTTAAATTCGCTTCATTGTTTCCTGTTTTAAACCAATCTTGTATTTCGTTCAAATTTGTAAAGAAAACATCAGAAGGAAAATTGGCTCCCATTTTCAAATAAAAATTTCCATCAGGGTATTGCAGCGGACGAATCAAATAAATATCATCAATCTCTGGTTCTTTGATTTTATATAAAAGAGACGGAAGCTTTGACAAGCGCAAACCTTCTTCAGAAGTAGTTTTTACCCAAATTGTGCTTTCGCTTTTCATCGTCAAAAAAACTTTTTGCGGAAGTAGATTGAAAAAATTTACAAAGGCTCCCGGTGCAAGCAACACCTTTTTTGAGTAGAAAATTTTTCCTGAAAGTGTAGTAATTTTTATCTCATTATTTTTATTAGAAACATCAGCAGCAGTATCATTAAAAATCTCACCTCCATTTTTGCCGAACAAATTTAATTGAGCTTTAATCAGCAACCTTGGATTAATATGACCTGACGGAGCCTCTTCAAAAATTCCTTTTGAGGAAGATGGAAAATGATAATCAGAAGTAAAAGAATTCAGAGATTCTGCAGAATCGAAAGATTGAAAATTGACCGTGAATTTTTTGGATTGTTCAAGAATATTTTCGAGGTAAGAATCAACGCCATAAGGACTTACATAAAGACAACCTTCTGTAGAATGAAAGTGAATACCACTTTCATTTTGAATAGAAGAATAAGCATTTGCTGATTGCTGATTTAGTAAAGTTGCAATCTCGTCTCTTCCAAAAATTCTTTGAATTCTTGCACGATCATAATGACTTGCAAAAACAATTTGTTGTTGCAAAACCGTTTCTTCATCAGGTCCGATCAGCAAAACTTTTTTTACAGAGTTGCTGATATATTTCGCAGCTGCGGAACCTATCAAGCCTCTGCCAATTACAATGCAATCGTAAATCATTTTTATTTTTTTTAAATTAATAACTCAATCGTTTTATTTTTCTTTCTGCTTCGCTGTCACGAATTAATTCTTCCAATCTTTTTAATTTGGTTGCTTCCTGTTTCGCGTCTATGATCCAATGAATACAGCTCTTTTGATAAGTAGGAGCCATTGATTGAAAATATTTCCATGCCTTTTTTTGCTTTAAATTGTTTTAAAAAGTCCTTCGGCAATGAAGAAGGCTCTTTTTCATACGAGTAAATGCGGGATTTATTTTCCTGTCTTCGTGAAAATGCTCCAAGCCCTGAAGAGTGCATTAATCCTTGCTTTGAGAGTATTTCAACTTTTTTGATATTTATATCGCTCCAGATGCTTCCAGATTTTCTTGGCGTAAACCGAATGCAATAACTTTCTTCATCGATCGATTTTCTAACGCCATCGATCCAGCCAAAACAACTTGCTTCATCGACAGATTCGCTCCACGTAATGCACGGTTTTTTTGTTCCTACTTTATAAAATCCAGCCAACAATTCTTTTGCTGAATGATGATTTTTTTCAAACATTTTCTGAAAGCGGATTTTGTTGAAAAGAAAGTAGGCGTTGAATTATTCTGCATCATAAGCAAATGTAGCTTCTCTTAAAAAAATTATAGTAAACAAAGAAATACCGGCAATTTTTATTTTTTACGGAAATAAAAATGGTTTGACTTTTGAAGTAAAAATAAAAATTTAATCATGCCCGAAGGCCCGTCAATAGTAATTTTAAAAGAAGAAGTTCAACCTTTTATTGGGAAAAAGATTATCAAAGTTGAAGGAAACAGCAAGCTTGATATTCAGCGATTGGCGGGACAAAAAATAATAGATTTTAAAAGCTGGGGAAAGCATTTTTTAATTTGCTTTAAAGATTTTACGGTGCGCATTCACTTCATGTTGTTTGGAAGTTATCGCATCAATGAACAAAAAGATTCTGCGCCAAGATTGAGATTAATTTTTGAAAAAGGAGAAATTAATTTTTATGCATGTTCAGTGAAATTCATTGAAGAAAATTTAGACGAAGTGTATGATTGGAAAACTGACGTGATGAATGATTCATGGGACCCGAAAGCTGCTAAACAAAAATTAAAAGAAACTCCTGAAGCGCTGGTTTGTGATGCATTGCTCAATCAAAATATTTTTGCCGGGGTTGGAAACATTATCAAAAACGAAGTGCTTTTTCGCATGCACCTTCATCCTGAAAGCAAGGTTGGCGATTTGCCTGCAAAAAAAATAAATGAATTAATTAAAGAAGCCAGAAATTATAGCTTTGATTTTTTAAACTGGAAGAAGCAGTATGTTTTGCGAAAACATTGGTTGGCACACACGAAAAAAACATGTCCGAGATGCAACACTCCGTTTGTAAAAAAGCACTTGGGAAAAACCAACAGGCGAAGTTTCTTTTGTAACAATTGCCAAGTGATGTATTGACTTTTGAAAATTTCACATTAATAAGCACCGGCAGCAAATGTATTTCCCTGGCTCATGTCGCCGGTTTCATAACCTTTTTTGAACCAATACATTCTTTCGGCTGAAGTGCCATGCGTAAAAGAGTCCGGCGTAACTGTTCCCTGGTATTCTTGCTGCAGACGATCATCGCCGATTGCATTCGCGGCATCCAGCGCTTCTTTAATGTCTTCGGCGTTGATCACATTTTTCATTTTCTGATCATAATGCGCCCAGATACCTGCATAAAAATCTGCCTGCAATTCAATGCGGACAGAATATTTATTGTATTCCGTTTCGCTAACCTGTTGCCGGACTTGATCCATTTTTGCAGTGAGTCCTAATAGATCCTGAACATGGTGGCCAACTTCGTGCGCGACGACATACGCCATTGCAAATTGGCCTGTTGCACCAAACTGATCGCTCAATTGTTGCGCAAAGGAAAGATCAATATAAACATCCTGATCCTCCGGGCAATAAAAGGGGCCGGTAGCTGCACTTGCATTTCCGCAAGCAGAAGTAGTCGTTCCATTAAACAGAACTAAGGTTGGGTCTGTATAAGTTTTGCCCATGTCGCTAAAAAGCTTTGTCCACACATCTTCTGTATCAGCCAGAACTACCTTTACAAAAGCAGCTTCTGTATCTTGTGCAGCTCTTTGTTCCTCGGTTAAAGGTTGTTGCGGTTGTTGGATAATTTGATTTAAATCATTGATGTCTCCGCCACCCAATAAAAATTTGGCAAGAAGAAAAATCACGCCGATAACGCCTCCGCCAATTGCCATTCCGCCTCCGGATAACCCGCGACGGTCTTCAACGTTGGAGCTTTCTCTTCTTCCCATCCATTGCATAATCGTAAATTTTCGAGTTAAAAAATCACAATCTAAACTGCTTTATTTTTTTACTTTATTTTTAAAGCTTTCAATAGCCTTTTTTGTAAAATCACTTAATATCAAACGGCCACTAATAGCAGCTCTTTCTTTCAGAAGCGAATCCCAATTTTCTGTTCCGCGCCAAAACATTTTCTTCATTTCTGCCATTGCTTCAGGATTGGAATGCGCCAGAGTATTGGCAAGACGATAAATTGATTCATCCATGTCCTGAACGGATTGATGAACTTCCGCAAACAAACCTTTGTGTTTTGCCCAATCTGCATTTCTCCACAAAGTAGCATCTATCGCAAGCTGGCTAAAAGCAGAAGAACCGATTTTTCTTTCAATTGCCGGGCCAACAACAAATGGTCCCATACCAATAGCAAGTTCGCTTAATTTTACTTCACAATCTTTTACAGCAATGGCATAATCGACCGCTGCTGCAAGCCCAACGCCTCCACCCACACATTTTCCATGAACTCTGCCGATGATGAGTTTTGGACATTTTCTCATGGCGTTGATCACATTGCCAAAACCACAGAAAAAATCCATTCCTTCTTTTTCATTTTTAACCGAGATCAATTCATCAAAACTTGCGCCAGCGCAAAAAGCGCCGTCGCCCGCGCTTTTCAGGATCACGACTTTGCTGTCGTGCGTTCCGGCGTAGTGAATTTCCTGGGCAAGTGAGTCTAAAATTTTCCCCGGCAAAGAATTGCTTTGCGGATGAAAAAATTCGATGGTTGTGATACCATGCTCTGTGTGAGAGTGAACATAAGCTTCCATTGTTGTTTGTTTTTGTCCATGGACTAACTCCATGATTATCAAATTTGAAATACTTCTACCTTTTGATTACTCATTACTTTCTTACAGCCTCTTCCTAACCATTGTCAAAATTGTTGCCACACCTGTTATTTCTTCTGTTTCATCAATGATTTCCACATACCATTTTACAATTCCTTTCGGAATGTCAATTCCTTTTACATGCGCAGTTTCAGGAGTTATTTCTTTTAATTCCTGTTCAATTTTTTCTTTGCACGTTAATTTAATATAAATTTCTGTTCCTGCATAAACAGGTTTAGTAAAACGTAATTCCTCAATTCCATAATTAAGCAAAACAGGATTTTTTTCATAACCATCAACAAATAATCCGGCAGCAGCGCTCATAATAAAATATCCATGTGCTACCTGTTGTTCAAACATCGTATCTGAGAAATCCGTTGTTTTGATATGAGCATAAAAATGATCGCCGCTCAGATCAGCAAACCGGTCGATATCTTCAGAAGTTATTTTTCTTTTTTCGGTGATCAACTGATCGCCGATGTTCAGTTCTTCAAAATATTTTTTAAACGGGTGAATGCTACTTTCAGTTGCTTTCGCGTTTGGTTGATAAACATTCGTGATGGCTGTTAACATCGTTGGAGATCCTTGCACCGCAACTCTTTGCATATAATGTTTGATTCCGCGTAAACCTCCCATTTCTTCACCACCACCAGCTCGTCCCGGACCGCCATGAATCAACATTGGCAGCGGCGAACCATGACCTGTACTTTCTTTTGCACACTCACGGTTTAAAACCAAAATTCTTCCGTGAAATGTGCCTGCACCCAAAATAAAATTCTTCGAAAATTGTTCGTTTACTGTAACGACCGAGCTGCACAAGCTTCCTTTTCCTAATTTAGAAAGAGCGATCGCTTCATCAATATTTTTGTAAGGCATGATCGTACTCACGGGGCCGAATGCTTCTACATTATGCACTTCATCGCTTTCAAAAGGGTTTTCATTTTTTAGTAACAGCGGGCTCATAAAAGCACCCGTTTTATTATCCGCATCAATTAATTCAACACTATCAAGGCTGCCATAAAGTATTTGTGAAGAAGCCAATAATTTCTGAACCTGATCCAACACTTCTTTTCGTTGAGATTGCCCGGCAAGGGCGCCCATTCTTACTTTTTCATTTTGAGGATTGCCAATTGTGGTTTGTGATAAAGATTTACCAAGCGAAATCCAAACGTCTTCCATTTTATTTTCAGGAACAAAAATTCTTCGGATCGCCGTACACTTTTGCCCCGCTTTTGAAGTCATTTCTTTTCGGACTTCTTTTATAAAGATATCCCATTCTGGCATTTCAGGAGTTACATCATCGCCGAGAACAATACAATTCAACGAATCGGCTTCAAGATTAAACGGAACATTTTCTCTCAGAACATTCGGATTTGATTTCAGCATCAATCCTGTTGATGCAGAACCTGTGAAAGTGATCACATCCTGGGAAGTAACGTGATCTAAAATATCTCCGGCGCTTCCGCAAATCAATTGCAAGGCGCCTTCCGGTAAAATCCCAGAAGCAATAATTTCTCTCACAACTGCTTCTGTCAGATAAGAAGTAATTGTAGCCGGCTTTACCACTGCTGCAACTCCAGCCATTAAATTCACCGCAATTTTTTCCAACATTCCCCAAACCGGAAAATTAAAAGCATTGATATGAAGTGCTACGCCTTCTTTAGGCAATAAAATATGTTGTGCAGAAAAAGTGCCGCCTTTGCTCAAGCCAATATTTTCTCCATCCAAGGCAAAAATTTCATTTGGCAATTTTCTCCGGAGCGAAGCATTTGAAAAAAGGTTTCCAATTCCGCCTTCAATATCAACCCAGCTATCAGCACGGGTTGCGCCGGTTTTAAAACTGAGGGGATAAAATTTTTCTTTATTGTCAAAAAGATAAAGCGCGAGTGCTTTCAGCATTCTTCCTCTTTCATGAAAAGTCATTTTTCGCAATGCGGGGCTTCCCACTTTTCTTCCATAACCTAAAATTGATTGAAAATCTAACCCTTTGGTAGTAGCTGTCGCGATCGGTTCTCCGTTTACCGCATTAAATAATGGTTGTCCATCTCCATCGCCTTCGATCCAATTTCCCAAAACATAATTTCCGAGTTTCATCCACTAAAAGTTTTAATTCAAAGTTATTTGAAATCACACAACTTACAGAACAGATTCTCTTAGCAAAAAGTCAAATAAAAATCAAATTATTTGTTGATTTACTCCAAACTTTTTCACTCAACCAAGCCTTTAAATTCAACTTCATCAAAACTGAATCTTCTTTCCAGAGTGTCTTTTGTAATCAATTCTCCTTTCGCTGAAACACCGATGATTTTTGTTTGAAAAACAGCGTTTTCTTTTTTCAATTTCACTAATTTATTTCGACCAAATAATTTCTGATTGTATTCTTTCAGCATTTCCGGAAATTTTCCTTCTTTCAAATCATCAATCTGTTTCAAAACAATTTCAACCAGCCCTTGGGCTAGTTTTATCACATCAAATTCTTTTCCGCTTTCAAGTTTTAATGAAGTTGCTGCGAGATTGAATTGGTCAAACTTCTGCTGATTGATATTGATTCCGATTCCGATTACGGACCACTGCCATAAAGTACCTTTAATTACATTTTCAATCAGAATTCCTCCTGTCTTCCTGTCATTAATAAAAAGATCGTTGGGCCATTTTATAAAAATATTTCCTAAAATATATTTTGAGATCACGTCGTGGCAGGCTAAAGCAACGGCGACTATTAGTTGAAATTGCTGTGATACAGAGAGCCACTGCATTTCTGAAACAATGGATAGTATTATGTTAGCGCCTTTATTGCTTTTCCATTCTTTTCCACGACGTCCTTTTCCGCGCGTTTGTTCCATCGCGAACACTGAAATTCCACGCCTTGCGAGCCCGTTTTGTATCAGTGCCATGGCATAGTTGTTGGTGCTATCCACGCGTTGAAGAATTTGCATGTTTTGAGAGTCAAAAGACATAAAAAAGATTAATGAAAGAAATTAGTATTTTTGATAAAATAGATACAAAATTTAGGCGCAAAGCTGCAATCTAAGAGAATAAATTTAATTTTGCAGATTGCTGAAATTAGCACGAGTAAAAAGAACACATTTGAACAACTTAACATTACTGGAAAAACGAAAAAAGTCAGGTGTAGCAAGGGTTACAAGAAATAGTAAACTATTTAAAACGATCATCCATGCTATACAGGAAAAAAAAGGAGAAAGAATTGTAAGCCTCGACCTGAAAAAAATCCCTGAAGCAGTTACTGATTTTTTCATTATTTGTGAAGCAAACAACCCGATACAATTAAAGGCGATAGCCGATTTTGTAGAGGAAGAAGTAAAGAAAAAATGTGGTGAAATTCCTTATAAACATGAAGGAAGACAAGGTGAACAATGGATTTTGATTGATTATGTAAATGTGGTAGTTCATGTGATGCTTCCGGAACCAAGGAAGTTTTATAAACTCGAAGAAATGTGGAGCGATGCATCAATAATGGAACATTAATCCCAAAATAAAATCTAACACAATTAAAAACCTCTGAATTCTTAATCAAGAAGAAAGATAAAAATATTGCAGAAGCAAGCTTATATGGCAACTGAAGAACAGAAAAAAAAATCATTACAAAAAAGGTTAAATCCTAACTTATCTCCCGGAACTCCTCCTGAAGAGGATCCTAAAAAAAAGCCGAGGCTTAGTATTTACTGGGTTTATGGAATTATTTTCGCCATCATTATCGGCTACAACCTCTTCCGCAATACAACCGGTACCGGCTTTGAGATCAACAACACGGATTTCTACACTATGCTCAAACAGGGCGATGTAGATCAGATAAAAACTGTCGGAAACAAAAAATTAGTGAGAGTTTTTATTAATCCTCAAAAACTGGAAAGTGACGCGGCTTATTTCAAAACTGTTTTTGGGCCTAATTACGATGATGTAAAACGCATCAAAGATGGTCCGCAGGCGTATTTTGGAATTATAAAAGATGAAATTTTTGCTACGCAATTAGCTCAATTTTATAAAGACAACCCGACCATTAAACAAGTTCCGGACAAACCGGGCGACGAAGGAGAATTGCTCGGGCAAATTGTAAGCACACTTTTACCGATACTTTTAATTGCATTGGTATTTATCATGATGATGCGAAAAGTGGGCGGTGGAGCTGGTGCAGGTGGCCCCGGCGGAATATTTAATATTGGAAAATCAAAAGCCACACTTTTTGAAAAAGGCACCAGGGTGAATATCAATTTTAGTGATGTTGCCGGGCTCGATGAAGCAAAAGTGGAAGTGATGGAAATCGTTGATTTTCTGAAAAATCCAAAAAAATATACCAATCTCGGTGGTAAAATTCCAAAAGGGGCATTGCTCGTTGGTCCTCCGGGAACCGGTAAAACATTACTGGCAAAAGCGGTTGCCGGCGAAGCGCAGGTTCCTTTCTTCAGTCTTAGCGGAAGTGATTTTGTGGAAATGTTTGTAGGTGTCGGTGCCAGCCGTGTTCGTGATTTGTTCAAACAGGCAAGAGAAAAAGCGCCATGTATTATTTTCATTGATGAAATCGATGCGATTGGCCGCGCCCGTGGAAAGAATATGATGATGAGCAACGATGAAAGAGAAAATACTTTGAACCAATTGCTGGTAGAAATGGATGGTTTTGGAACTGATTTGGGAATTATCATTCTTGCCGCCACTAACCGACCAGATGTTTTGGACAGCGCTTTGTTGCGCCCCGGAAGATTCGACAGGCAGATTACAATTGATCGCCCCGACCTGGTTGGCCGTGAAGCAATTTTCAAAGTTCATTTGGTTCCAATCAAAGTTTCTCAAAATTTAGATACTCATAAACTGGCCGAACAAACACCAGGTTTCGCTGGCGCTGATATAGCGAATGTTTGTAACGAAGCGGCATTAATTGCTGCACGTAAAGGAAAAGAAGTGGTGGACATGGGCGATTTCCAGGATGCAATTGACAGGGTTATTGGTGGCCTTGAGAAGAAAAATAAAATTATTTTGCCTGAGGAAAAAGAGATCATTGCTTATCACGAAGCTGGCCACGCAATTTGTGGTTGGTTTTTGGAACATGCATATCCATTGTTGAAAGTAACGATCGTGCCAAGAGGTACCGCAGCATTGGGGTATGCGCAATACACTCCGAAAGAGCAATATCTTTATAACACGGATCAGTTGCTCGACCAGATTTGTATGACACTCGGAGGCAGAGCTTCTGAATCAATTTTCTTTGGTAAAGTTTCAACGGGCGCCAGTAACGATTTACAACAAGTAACTAAAATGGCTTACTCTATGGTTACTGTTTATGGCATGAACGATAAAGTAGGAAATGTGAGCTACTATGATCCGGCACAGGAAAATGCTTTTCAGAAACCTTTTAGCGAGGAAACAGGAAAGATGATAGACGAGGAAGTGCGTAAATTGATTGAAGTTGCTTTTGAAAGAACAAAAGCATTATTGACCGAAAGGAAAAAAGAAGTGGAAATCATCGCTCAGGAATTATTAAAAAGAGAAGTTCTTTTCAAAAGCGATGTAGAGGCTTTGATTGGCAAAAGGCCTTATGAAGAGAAGAAGGCTTTAGACTTTGTTGATAATCCGAAAGAAGCCGTAGTAGAGTCTCCGATTCATGTAGATACCAATGATGCAACCATTAATTGATTAAAATGAAAGTTTCTTCTTCTAAAGAAAAAATTTTAAAAAAAATAAGAGAGGCACTGAGTAATCCGGTGCCTTTGCCTTTTCCAAAAAGCGAAGGGAATGCTTCAGTTTTTCCTGCTCCCGAAGAAGATATTGAAGTATTATTTGCACAGGAATTTACAAAACTGCGTGGCAAATTTGCCTTCTGTTTCAATGAATCAGATGCTGCAAATCAAATCAAAAATCTAATTGCTGAAAAGAAATGGGAAAATGTTTATTGTGTAGAAAAAGAACTTTTAAAGCTGTTTAATTTTCCTGCAATAAATAGTTCTTCCCTTGCCAATTGTGATGCTGCAATCACTTCCTGCAATTATTTAATAGCAAGAACAGGTGCCATCGTAATGAGCAGCGCGCAAGAAAGCGGAAGAACGACAAGCGCTTATGCTCCGGTTCATATTTGCATCGCTTATATAGATCAATTGGTTTTTGATACACGCGATGCATTAAAAGATCTGAAAAAAAAATACGGAAATAATCTTCCTTCCTTTATCACATTTGCTGCCGGTCCAAGTCGCACTGCTGATATTGAAAAAACTTTGGTAGTTGGAGTTCACGGACCGAAAGAAGTGTACGTATTTTTGGTTGACAGGCCGGTTGTTTAATCTATCCTGGAAAATAAAAATTGTAAGTATTTGTTTGTTTACTATTTGCTTGCAATCATTTGGTTGATCTCTGAAACAGTTGAATTTGGATCTTCGCCAAGCCCTTCTTTTTGATAAACCAATTTACCCTGTTTGTCTAAAACCGAAATCACATTGCTGTGCGAAAAATTGCCTTCCGCATCTTTTTCGAATTGAACATTTAGCAACACAGAAAGTGTTCTTACAGCACTTTCGCTTCCGTGCAAAAGCGTCCAGTTTTGATCAAGCCCTGAAGCTTCGGCAAATTTTTTTAACTGTTCGGGAAAATCTCTTTCAGAATCAAAACTCACGAGTAAATAATTCACTTTTCCATTTTCAGATTTCAGTTGCTGTTCAATGTTTTTAATGTCAGCTGTCAGGCGCGGACAAGCATAAGCGCAGTGAGTAAAGATCATTCCGACCACAGTTGGTTTTCCGGCAAAAGATGAAAGGGTAACAAGCTTTTTATCCTGAGTTTGGAACGTATCAGGAAGTTGATAAATGCTTTCTGAAGGAATCGTACCAACAGGCGCGGTTTCATGTTTTGGCGCTTCACCCACAAATGCTGATTGATTGCTAACGTCTGAGCAACCAAACAAAAAAACACCAAAAAGGAGGAATACAAATGATTTCATTTTGTTTAATTTAAATTCTGTACACACCGAAATCCAAGATTGGCGATGCAAAAATTTCCTTTCAAACTGCGACGATAACTGAACCTCAAAAAAGTGGCATAATCGCTTTTATCTGCCACATTCAATGCGCCGCCAGCACAAAAGTTTTTTAATTCATCTTCATCGCTTCCTCTCGAATCGTTGGAGGCAATAAAACTATTAAAATTAAAAGTCCATTCCCAAATCAATCCATTCATATCGTACAAACCATATTCGTTTTCATAAGTGGATTTTACATTGGGAAGTACTGGTAAATTTGGTTTTCTGTACCATTCCAAAATATAATCGGTAAGAGATTTGAACTTAATATTTTTCGGAGTTCCTTTTGCTGCCAATTCCCATTCTGCAATGGTTGGAAGCCTTTTGTGCTTCCATTTAGAATAAGCTTCCGCAGCAAACCACGAAACATTTACAACCGGGGAGTTGTAAATATTTTTATTTTTTTCACCAATTTCCAAATCGCTTTTCCATTGACGAAGATAATTGGTGTCGGCAAAAAGCCGGTTCACTTTAGATCTTCTCCACTGCGGATTTGCTTTTACGAATTCCAAAAATTCCTGGTTGGTAACTGCATGTTCATCCATTTTAAAAGCCGCGACAGCAATCGGCTTGTTACTTTTTGTAATAAAAAAAGGCTGATATTTTCCCGCAGGAATTATCTCCATTTTATTTTCAAAAACAACAGCTTTCTTCTGCGCATTTGCTACACTGAAGAAAGCCGTCATTATTAAAATTGTTAGGAAAAATTTCATTTCTTCTGAGATGGATTCTTATTTAAGCTTATGATAAATTGAAGGATTTTCCGCACCGGTAACTTTTATCTGGGCAATAGCGCCTTTGTTAAATGCCCTGAAAATAGAGTGGTCAACGAGATTGATCACTTCAGGAACCTGCATTTTCATTTCTACAATTGCAGCGCCACCGGCAGGAATTAAAGTTGTTTGCACATCGTGATTCACTTCCGTTCCTCCTTCCATATACACCTTTGTAAAAATTTGTCCAATAGGATGGAAAGAAGAAACAAGATTAGGTCCGCCGTTGCCAACAAATAATCTCACAGTTTCTCCAACCTTCGCCTGAAGCGCATTTGGTCCTGTTGTAGAACGAACCCTTCCGTTGAATAAAACATAATCAGGATCTTCTGCAAGAGCTTTTGTTTCATCAAAATCTTGTAAGCCCGGCGCATTGTATTTTCCTTTTGTATAAAAATCGCCCTGCATGATATAATATTCTCTGTCAACTTTTGGCAATCCGCCTTGTGGTTCAACGAGGATCAAACCATACATTCCGTTAGCGATGTGTAAAGGAACCGGCCCTGTTGCACAATGGTAAACATATAAACCAGGAAGCATAGCGCGAAATTGAAAATGAGTTGATTGTCCGGGTGCAGTAGCAGTTGCATCAGCGCCGCCGCCAGGGCCAATTACTGCATGAAGATCAATGCTGTGAGACATCTTGCTGTCAGGAGAATTTTTCAAAGTAAAATCTACAAGGTCACCTTGTCTTACACGGATAAAATTTCCGGGAACGTGGCCGCCAAAAGTCCAGAAAGTATATTCAGAACTATCTGAGATTGGCATCACCTTTTCGATGGTTTCTAACTGCACAATTACTTTTTTCGGTGAAGTGTACGTGATCGGTTTGGGAACGTTTGGTGCAACGGTCAATTCTGCTGTAACAGTTCCGGTTATTGTAGTATCAATATTGCTTTCTTCTGAGGTTGTATTTCCTGAATTGCTTTTGCAGGAAAACAATAAAACAGAAAACAGGAATAAGAGCATGGCCGGAAGCGCTTGTTTAAGAAGAGCGCTTTTTTTTGAAACTTGAATCATGGTTTTTGGGTTTTTATTTAAAATTCAATTGTCTTTTATTTCTCAAATTGCGAAGCAAAATTCAGATGTATTCGGATTTCAAAAAGTAATGCGGCTCATTGTAAAATATGACAATGATCATATTTAGAATAGCGGTTGTAAAAATTGGTTTTGCTATAAAAATCCATTTTCGGTTCACAAGAATAATGCCTTTGTTTTAATAATTTCCTTTTAATCAATGATAAATTAGCTTATCAAAATAAAAAATCGTTCCTATTTGTTTGCTTACTGGTATCAAAAAGGCGTGGTTATTTTGATTTAAAAATTAAAACCTGTGGGTTAAAATTGATTGACAACCAAACCCAGTTTTGCACGTCTTTCATGGTTTGTGAGGCAGAAATGTTTTTTACATATTTCATGGAAGTGTTAGTAAACATTTGAGAATATCCACCCATTAATTTTACGTCTTTCATTATGGAGTAATTGAAAGTAAGATCAGCCTCATTTCCTAAAGAAGAACTCGCTTTGTTGCCCGAAAAATCAATCACTTTTCCTGCAGACTCAAAATGGTGCAAGGCAATTTGCCAGTTAAAATTATTAGAAGGAATTAGATTTACATTCAGATAAGAATCCCACAGCCCCACATTTTTATGGCTGCTTGGACCATAAAAATAATCCATGAAACCGTAGAATTTATGATGCGTTCCATAAAGCGGATTAAAATAAGAAATGTTTGGTGAAGCAGGACTGATGTCGTTTCCGCTTAAATAATCGCTCCCAATTCCAACGCCCATTTTTTTATTGAAACTATAATCGGCTTTTGCGGATGCCATCCATGCATTTGTTTTGATCGCAACAAGATTTTTTACAGGATTGTTTCCGGTTTGATAATAGTAAGTAGCCATCAGATTCAGCTTTCCATTTTTATAATAAAGATTTCCTCCAAAAGTTTGCAGATGAGAAACGGATGAATCAATGCGGTTTTGTGCATCGAGATTTAATGCGATCGCTGAAGCTGAAAGCACTTTCGTAAATTGATATTTCATCCATAAAAATTGCATCGATTTATAAGGCTGGCTTAAGGAAGTATCATAAAATGTTCCGGTAATTCTTTCTGAATTTTGGTTGAAGGCTGCGGCAAGGTCTGCCTTGAATTTATTTTTTTCAAAACCAAGCAAAGCCGCATCGTGCTTGCGTCCTGCATTGTTCCAATCCAAAGCGCCAAGAATTCTTTCATCATCGTAAGAAAAAATCTGGCGCCCGATTTTTACGCTCCAATATGGATTGAAATAAAGTTGAGCCCATGCTTCATAAAGCGAAACATCGTTGGCAGTTGTTTGCACCTGCGCATCATTTCCCCAAACGGTTGCAACTTGTGTACTTATGCCGATTTTCAATTTATTATTTTTTTCATAAGTGAAACCAAAGCGGCTTCTCTGGCTAATAAATGTTGCAGGTTTTTGCCCTTCTAAGATTGGTGTAAAAAGGCCGTTTCTAAATTCTGCTCTTGGCCGTAATTGTATATTTAATCTGACCTCTTCAGAATCTTTTTGTGCCAATAAATTTCCGTTGAATAATAAAAGGATCGTGAAAAATAAAATGGTTGTTAGCAGTTTTTGTTTTCTATTGTTCATGACAAGGTTTTTTAAAGGCACAAAATTCTTTTGAATAAAAGAATGGAAAACTATCTGCAATCACTTTAAAAGATGAGGCTTATCATGTGCTCCATATCTTACTTGCAAATTGTTTTTTATGGAACTTTGCGTTTCTTTACCTAAAAGTTTTTCGATGAATAAATTGCTTGCAAGTGAACAGGAAAAATTTCAGGCGATATTTCAGAACGCTTCGCTTGGCATTTTAGTGATCAATAAATCAGGAACGATTACTCTTGCCAATGATTTCTTATTAAAACAATTTCGCTATTCAAATGCTAATGAACTGGTAGGACAAAAAGTAGAAATTCTGATTCCAAAAAGGTATCATCACGAGCACGTTATTGATCGCGATATGTATATGAAACATCCTGAAACACGTCCGATGGGAATGGGAAGAGATTTATTTGGCATCACAAAAGACGGAGTGGAAATTCCGCTGGAAATCAGCCTTAGCAGCTATTCCAACGATGACGGCGTTTTTTCCATTGCATTTATCAGCGATATCAGCCAGCGAATAGAAGTCCAGAATAAGTTGCGCGAGCAAAGATTGGCATTGTCCACAGTGAATAAAAAAATGGAAGCGCTGAACGAAGAACTTGAAAAAAAAGTAGAAGCACGTACTTCCAAATTGCAGGAAACGATGGAGAAACTGGAAGCCTCCAAAGACGAGCTTTCAAAAGCTTTGAGCAAAGAAAAAGATCTGAGCGATTTGAAAAGTGCTTTCGTTTCGATGGCTTCGCATGAATTCAGAACGCCGCTTAGCACGATTCTTTCTTCCGCTTCTTTGCTAGCAAAATACAAACTGACTGAAGAGCAGCCAAAGCGTGATAAACATGTTCAGCGGATAAAATCTTCGGTGTTTAATCTCAACAATATTTTGAACGAATTTCTTTCACTTCGCAAAATCGAAGATGGGAAAATTGCTACTCACAATTCTGTTTTCAATATTAAAGAATTGGTTTCGCAACAGATCAATGAAATGACAGAGATTTTAAAACCTGGCCAACACGTAAATTATATTCATAATGGCAATCCGGAGGTAACGCTCGATGAGGTTTTATTCAAAAATATTCTGATCAATCTTCTTTCAAACGCAGTAAAATTTTCAGGAGAAAATAAACCGATTTATATTTCCAGTGAAGCAACAAATAATGAATTAAAATTTTGTGTAAAAGACGAAGGAATGGGAATTTCTAACAAAGACCAGGAACATTTGTTCCAGATATTTTATCGTGCAACGAATGCAGTAAATATTCCCGGAACCGGCCTTGGGCTTCATATTGTAGCAAAATATGTTGATATGATGGAAGGGCAAATTGAAATAAAAAGCGAATTGGATAAAGGAACAGAAATCAATTTAAATTTTCCGCAATGACAAAAATTTTATTAGTAGAAGACAACAATGAAATAAGAGAAAATACGTGTGAAATTCTCGAGATGGCGAACTACGAAGTTGCCACAGCAGCCAATGGAAAAGAAGGATATGAAGTTGCTTTGACAGAAAATCCGGATCTTATTATTTGTGATATAATGATGCCGGTTTTAGACGGTTATGGATTGCTTCACCTGATCAGCAGAAACGAAGATTTGAAAAGCATTCCATTTATTTTTCTTACTGCAAAAACAGAACGGATTGATTTCAGAAAAGGTATGGAAATGGGCGCCGATGATTATATCACCAAGCCTTTTACAGACATTGAATTGCTGAACGCAATAGAAAGCCGGTTGCAAAAAGTAAAAATTCAACAAGAGCGCGCAAGGAATTCAGAAAACCTGAATAACTTTTTTGAAGAAATAAAACATGAAGATGCGCTGGAAAAACTGACTGATTCACAGATCACGAATTCGTACAAAAAAAAGCAACGCATTTATTCTGAAGGAAATCATCCGCATTGCTTGTACTATCTGAATTCAGGAAAAATCAGAACATATAAGATCAATGAATTTGGAAAAGAATTGACCATTAGCTTATTCAATGCCGGCGATTTTTTTGGTTATAATGCGTTATTTGAAAATTCTGTTTATAAAGAAAATGCCGAAACGCTGGAAGAAAGCGAAGTAAGTATTATTGGCCGAGAAGATTTTGAAATATTAGTAAACAACAATAAAAAAGTAGCGCAAAAATTTATCAAACTTCTTGCGCAAAATGTTTCCGAAAAAGAAGAACAACTTATCAATCTTGCGTACAATTCTTTACGGAAAAGAGTTGCAGATGCAATTATAATTTTATTAAAAAAATACAAAGAAGAACATGCAGCTGATTTTATCATTCATATTTCAAGAGAAGACCTGGCGCACATCGCAGGTACTACTACCGAGTCTTTGATCAGAACTTTAAGCGATTTTAAAAATGAAAAACTGATAGAAGCAGAAGCTGGTTGGGTAAAGGTTTTGAACGAAAAGAAATTGCTGGATATGTTGAATTAACGCCTAAGAATTTTGCATTAGTTTTTCATTAAATTCTTTTGAAAGGCTATCATATTTTTTTTGAAAAAGGCAAATATCTTTTCGCAATTTTTCAAGCTTTTGGAT
>JBQCIM010000051.1:0-27103 GCA_051953735.1 Ginsengibacter sp. | reverse complement strand
TCTTGAAGGAATTATGGCAAAAAAGACAGATTCAAAATATTATCCGGGAAGAAGAACTACAGATTGGCTAAAAATAAAAAATCATAAAACGGCAGAGACTATCATTGCAGGATATACAAAACCAGAAGGTTCCAGGAAATTTTTTCGTTCAATCATTCTTGCTGAAAAAGAAGGAAATGAATTTAAATACGTGGGCAATTCAGGCAGCGGTTTTAATGATCAGTCTTTGAAAGAATTGTATGACCTGATGCAGCCTTTGGTTCAAAAAGAATCTCCTTTCAGGGAGAAAATAAAAAATATTTCTTCTGTAACATGGATAAGACCCGAATTGATTTGTGAAATAAAATATTCAGAAATTACAGCAGACGGTAAATTTCGTCACCCGGTTTTTTTGCACGTCAGAAATGATAAAACCATTGATGAGATCAATACAGATAATATTGAACCGATAAAACCTTCTTCAAAAAAATTGAAAACAACAGCAGAAAAAAATGAGGACACTTCTTCAGAAGAAACATCGGGCGACACTGATAAAACTTATTCATTTGGAAAAAACAAAGTCAAAGTCACTCATGTTGATAAAGTTTATTTTCCTGGTGAAGGAATAACAAAAGGTGATGTTGTTGATTATTATATTTCGATGCAAGATTATATTCTTCCTTATCTGAAAGGCCGGCCAGAGTCGCTTTTGAGACATCCTAACGGAATTAATGCGCAAAGTTTTTTCCAAAAAGATGCCGCAGATAATACGCCTTCTTATGTTCACTGCAAAGAAATTCATTCGGAATCGAACAACAAAGAAATTAATTACATCGTTTGTGATAACATTGAAACTTTGGTTTATTTAAACAATCGTGGTTGCATAGAAATCAATCCATGGCATTCAACTGTTGAATCTTTGGATTTTACTGATTATTTAATGATCGATATCGATCCTTCCGACAACAACACATTCGACCAGGTAATCGAAGTAGCACTGGTGGTAAAATCTGTTTTAGACAAAGCCAAAGCAACTTGTTATTGCAAAACTTCCGGCGCTTCAGGAATGCATGTTTATGTTCCTACCGGGAAAAAATATTCCTACGAACAGGTAAAAGATTTTGCAAACATTGTTTGCATTTTGGTAAACGACCAGTTGAAATTTTTTACAACGCTCGAAAGAAATCTACAGAAAAGAGGAAGCAAAAATATTTATCTGGATTATTTGCAAAACCGGCGCGGACAAACGATCGCATCGGTTTATAGCTTGCGCCCAAAACCAGGTGCAACAGTATCAACACCACTATTATGGAAAGAAGTAAAGAAGGGATTATCACCGAAAGAATTTACAATCCATAATTCTTTAAAAAGAGTAAAAAAGATGGGAGATATTTTTAAAGGAGTCTTAGGAAAAGGAATAGACTTTGAGAAATGTTTGAAAAATTTAAGCGAGTAATGAATAGATTGCAGTGTCTTCAAATATGCCATCAAAGAAGAAATCTTCTTTAAAATATGCTTCTCTTACAAAACCTGTTTTTTCTAAAACAGTTGCTGATCCTATATTTTTCGGACTGATACGTGCTTCAATGCTGTGTAGTTTCATTTCATGAAAACCATAATCAATCACTTTCAAAATCGCTTCTTTTGTAAAACCTTTTTTCCAATATTCCGGAAGCAGCATGTATCCAATTTCAGCGCGATAATTTTCTTTTATAATCCGCCAAAGGCCGATAGTTCCTATTATTGGTGGTAGAGACGTTTTGTCAAACGTCTCTACGATCCCCCACGTAATTCCTGAATTATTTTCTAATGAATCTTTGATCAGTTTAACCCAATTTTTTGCTTCCTCCATCGAGACAATTGGTTTTTTGCCAATGTATTTCATCACATCTTTATCAGAACGCAATTTGAAGATTTGCTCCGTATCAGCATCGGTTATTTTTCTCAACAAAAGCCGTTCGGTTCTCAATTCCGGAAACGGATCGAAATTAACATTTAGCATTAATTGTTCGTTTACTATGGATGAAGATAAAAAGAAATTTGTCCATTTACCAAAACAGTAAATTCTTCCTTAAAACTTCAATTCAGGGCCTGCTAAAAAAGGAAAACAGTATCTTTGCCGATTATTAAAAACCAATGAGCAAAGGAAAAGTTTTAATGGCAATGAGCGGTGGAATAGACAGCACTGTAGCCGCTTTGATGCTTCATGAAGAAGGTTATGAAGTAGTGGGAATTACTATGAAAACATGGGATTATGCCAGCAGCGGCGGCAAGAATAATAAACAAACCGGTTGCTGCAATATTGATAGTTTTAACGACGCGAGAATGGCTGCGGTTCAACATGGTTTTCCTCATTTTATTTTAGACATCCGTGAAGAATTTGGAGATTTTGTGATCGACAATTTTGTGGAAGAATATATCGCCGGAAGAACTCCCAACCCTTGTGTTCTTTGCAACACTCACATCAAATGGCGCGCACTTTCCAAAAGAGCGGACGCTTTGGGTTGTGATTTTATTGCAACAGGTCATTATGCGCAAATCCATCAACATTCGAACGGTCGGTATTTTATCAGAAAGGGAATTGATGAAACAAAAGATCAAAGCTATGTCTTGTGGGGATTGCAACAGGATTTGTTGAGCCGCACCTTGTTACCTTTAGGAACTTATCGAAAATCAGAGATCAGGAAAATGGCAATCGATTTTGGTTATCCTGAACTGGCAAAAAAGAATGAGAGCTATGAAATTTGTTTTGTTCCTGATAATGATTATCGTGGTTTCTTAAAAAGAAAAGTGGAAGGCCTTGAAGAAAAAGTTTCGGGCGGATATTTCGTTGATAAGAATGGAAAAATTTTAGGTGCACACAAAGGCTATCCTTTTTATACAGTTGGTCAAAGAAAAGGGTTGGATATCGCACTTGGAAAGCCGGCCTTTGTTACCAAAATTATTCCTGAAACCAACACAATCGTTTTGGGCGATGAAGAAGATTTGAAAGGAAGTGAAATGACGGTAAAAGGAATCAACTGGATCAAATACGACGGAATTTCTGAAGGAATGGAAGCAACTACGAAGATCAGGTATAAAGATAAAGGCGCGCTTTCCAATCTTTTTGCATACGAAAATGGGGTTAAAGTCCGTTTTTATGAAAATGTAAAAGGAATTGCACCGGGGCAAAGCGCAGTTTTTTATGAAGGCGATGATGTAATTGGCGGAGGAATTATTCAGAGAAGTTAGTTGAAACTTGCTTACAAGCATTATGTAGCCAGATCATTTAGATAGTTTATATTGCTGCAATCTTTTTCAAAAACATTTTAAAGATTAGTATGATAAAATACTTTATCGGTTCATGTTTTATGGTCTTTTTGTTTGCATCTTGTAACAAAGAAAATGCGAATTTCACCCTTGAATCAGTGAACGATTATTTCCCTTTGCAGGTTGGAAAATATATTACCTACAATCTTGATTCTACTGTCTTTACAAATTTCAATCAGGATTTGACCATAAAACATTATCAGGCGCAATACCGTGTGGATTCTGAGGTCACAGATAATCTTGGTCGTGCTGCATTTAATATCAGTCGTTATTTAAGAACGGATTCTACTCAGCCCTGGACAATTGATAATGTATTTACAGCAGTTCCTACGGGGAAATCAATTGAACTCATCCAGGACAACCTTCGTTTTATAAAACTAATGATGCCGATAAAAGATGGCTTTTCATGGACGGGAAATAGTTATTTGCCCTATGATCCTTATCGTTCTTATGGTTTTGCTGATCCGGTTTTTATGGAAGATTGGAATTATACTTATGAAAATGTTGATTCTTCTATTACCATTGGTTCGAATAATTTTCCAAATACCATTACAGTTGCAGAAATTGATGATACCATCGGCGATCCGAAAGTGGCAGGGACCAAATATGCTGAAAGAACTTACAGCATTGAAAAGTATGCAAAAAATATTGGCCTCATTTATAAAGAATTTATTCATTGGGAATATCAATCCATTGATAATACCTACACAGGATTTGGTGAAAAATTAAGCATCATCGATCACAATTAATTTATCGGTTATTTTTTGTGATCTTGCATTCGTAAATCAACTCTAAAATTTCATCTGACTTTTATGAATAAGAAATATGCGTTGGTTGTATTTGCTTCCCTTTTTTCCCTGAATGTTTCTGCACAGTTTACCAAATACATTGTACAATTTAAAGACAAAACAGGAACGCCTTTTTCAATCAATGATCCGTCCAAATTTTTATCTGCAAAAGCAATTGAAAGAAGAGCGAAACAAAATATCCTGATTGACGAAACCGATCTTCCTGTAGTTCCACGATACATCGACAGCGTTCGTTCATCAGGAAATGTAATTGTGCTCGATGAATCGAAATGGCTTAACCAGGTTTGCATTCAAACCAGCGACTCTACAGCGCTTGCGAAGATCAACAGCTTTTCTTTTGTAGTGAAAACACAACCGGTAAAACGTCTTGCACAATTTGCAGGAAGAAATAAGCTTGAAGAAAAAATCAGCAAGAATAAATTCAGCGAAAAGATCAGTAACATTTCTTCATCATTATCCACTCGACAAATTTTTGATGATTATTATTCTTATGGAAATTCTTTTGCCCAGGTTCATATCCATAATGGAGAATACCTGCACAATAAGGGTTTTCATGGTGAGGGAATGCTTATTGCGATTATTGATGCCGGTTTTTATCATTATAAAACATTGCCTGCTTTTGATAGTGTGAATCAACGGAACCAGGTTATTGATACATATGATTTTGTAGATAACGAATCAAGTGTGAATGAAGATTATGAACATGGAATGATGTGTTTTTCAACGATTGCTGCCAACCTTCCCGGGCAAATGGTGGGCACTTGTCCAAATGCTGATTTTCTCTTGTATCGCTCTGAAGATGTCTCTTCAGAATCGCCGGTTGAAGAACAATATTGGATTGCGGCTGCAGAGCGTGCAGACAGCGCCGGTGCTGATGTGATCACTACTTCTCTTGGCTACAATTTATTTGATAATCCTGTTTTCAATTATACTTATGCGGACATGAACGGACGCGCAACAATGATTGCGAAAGCCGCAACAATGGCTGCAAGAAAAGGGATGATCCTATTGGTAGCAGCGGGAAATGAAGGAGACGATAGCTGGCATTTTATTACCACGCCTGCGGATGCAGACAGCATTTTAACTGTTGCTGCAGTTGATGCTTCGGGCAGCGTTGCATCGTTTAGCAGTTATGGCCCTTCCAGTGATGGAAGAGTAAAACCAACTGTTGCTTCTGTGGGTTCTGGTACTGCTATTTCTTCTACAACAGGACCAATAGTAAGCGGAAGCGGAACATCATTCGCTACTCCAAATTTAGCCGGGCTTGTTACATGTTTATGGCAGGCATTTCCGGACCTTACCAATATGCAGGTCATACAATCCGTCGAAAAAAGCAGCAGCATTTACAATGATCCTGATAACAGGATCGGCTATGGAATTCCGGATTTTATAAAAGCATTTGATGATCTGAATCAGCAGGAAATTTTGAAACATGCAACAACAATTTTAGCAAATAAAAACATCAAAATTTATCCGAATCCTGCCAAAGATCAGTTCACAGTTTTGATAAAACCAGAAAATACTACTACAGGAACTTTCAGACTTTATGATGCTGGTGGAAAATTATATTTCAGCAAAGAAATTGCATTACAGCAAGGTGTTATACAATTAATTCCATTTCAAATGCAGCCACTCCAAATGGGAATGTATATTTTAAAATTCAGTGATGGGAAGAATAAAGAAAGTTTCCAATTGATTATTCAATAAGGAGAGTAAAGAAAGAAATAATCCTAGTTTCTTTTTTATATTTTCTTTCGCAACAAAGCCGCAAATAAAGTGTCAGCTTGCATTTCGTAACCTTTAAAATAATTGCTTTCAATGAATTCAAGACCCAACTTCTCCTTGAAGAAATTGATATTCTCTTCATTTTCTTTTTCGAAAACAGAACACGTAATGTAAAGAAGATACGCTTCATCATTGAGACTTTTTACAACATTGGAAACAATCTTCTTCTGCAGAATTGAATATTCCTGAATCTTTTTTTCATTGAAAAAAATAAGTTGTTCCGGAGTTCGAGACCATGTTCCTGAACCTGAACACGGAACATCAGCAATGATAAGATCAAATTTTTTTTCAAAAGCGAAAGAAGAAGCGGAAACATCAGCAACAAAAGAATCATATTTTTTAATGCCTGCTTTTGCAAAACGCTTGCGAAGATTTTCAAGAATTGATTTTCGTGTATCGGTGACCGTTAGTTGAATACTTTTCAAGAGATCAAAAGCTAAAATAGACTTACCTCCGCTTGCTGCGCAACAATCCCAAACAGAGATGTTTGATGTTTGATGTGCAACGTGTGATGTAAGAAGATTCAGCGTGTGTTGCGAATTGAAATCCTGTATCACAGCTTCTTTATCAACATCAACAACATCGCTAATTTTTTCAGCGTTGGAAAAAGCGAGACAATTTTCATTTATTTTTTCAAAAGAAATTTCAGCGGTTTTCAATTTATCAAAAACCTGGTTTTGAAATCCAGGTCTTATCCTGATAAACAATTTTGGCTGAATTAAAAATGATAAAGTAAATTGATGGAAGCTGATTTCATCACTCAATTCATTTTTAAAAGGAAATAATTTTTCTAATAAAAAAAAATCTTTTACCATTTCAATTTTTTGTTGAAGATCAAGAGTGATTTTTTCATTCCACTCAGGCTTCAATTTTTCAAGAATTGAAGAAGGTTCTTTCTCGATAAGAAATGTCGCTAAAAGTAATTTTTCATCTATCGAAACCAATGAACTAACAGCCATGCCTACACGAAAATAATGATAACAAAGAGCAGCAATTTGCTTCCTGTCTTTTGATCCGTGTTTTTTATTTTGAGAAAAATATCTTTTCAAATAAAGATGAAAAGGCTCTCTCCCATTGTAATTTTGAAGAATGGAAATCGCATAATTAATATGCCGGTGAAAATAATTTTGAGAAGAAATTTCACCGGCATTCATAAAAAATAATTTGCTGATTAAAGCTGGAGAAGCGCTTTAACAGGATCTTTACCAAATAAAAGTTGTTCAGGATTTTCAAGCATTTGTTTTACGCGAACCAGAAAACTTACAGATTCACGGCCGTCAATCAAACGATGGTCATAACTCAAGGCAATATACATCATCGGTCTGATCACCACCTGTCCTTTTTCAGCAACCGGACGCTCGACAATATTATGCATTCCCAAAATAGCGCTTTGAGGAATATTAATAATCGGAGTGCTCATCAATGAACCAAAAATTCCGCCATTGGTAATGGTGAAAGTTCCACCGGTCATTTCTTCAATCGTCAGTTTACTATCCCTTGCTTTCTGCGCAAGTTGTGCCACCTCTTTTTCAATCTCTGCCATGCTCAGGCTTTCCGCATTTCTAATCACCGGAACCACCAAACCTTTAGGGGAAGAAACAGCGATTGAGATGTCACAATATTCATGAAAAATAATATTATCTCCATCAATGCTTGCATTTACAGAAGGCCATTCTTGCAAAGCAAAACAACAGGCTTTTGTGAAGAAACTCATGAAACCAAGATTGATATCATGCGTTTTTTTGAAAGTTTCTTTATACTTCGCTCTCAGCTCCATAATTGCGCTCATGTTCACTTCATTGAAAGTAGTCAGCATCGCAGTACTGTTTTTTGCTTCTACCAATCTGCGGCTGATCGTTCTGCGAAGATTGCTCATTTTCTGAGGCTTTTCTTCGCGGCTGAAGAGTTCTTTTCCGATCGCTCTTCCAGGGTTCGAAAGTGCATCCATCACATCATTCTTGGTAATTTTTCCATGAGATCCGGTCGGAGTTACTTTTGAAACATCAATTTTTTTATCAGCTAAAATAGCCGCTGCTACTGGCGTAGCTTTGATATCTTCCTTTACTCTTGGTTTATTTTCTTCAGGAGAAATAGTCTTTACTACAGCGGCTTCGGCTTTTGGCTGAGGCTTTGGTTCCGGCTGCTTTTGTTCTTTTGGAGATTCTTTACCAGCTGGTTTTTCAGCCGTATCATCAATTGTACAAACGACATCGCCAATTTGTAAAGTATCATCTTCTTTTGCAATCGTATGTAAAATTCCCGCTTTCTCTGCATTGATTTCGAACGTCGCTTTTTCACTTTCCAGTTCCGCGATCACTTCATCTCTGTCCACCCATTCGCCATCTTTTTTAATCCATTTTGTAAGCGTTACTTCATTAATACTTTCGCCAACCGAAGGCACTTTAATTTCTACTGACATGTCATTTTTTTAAGAGTTACAAACCTAAGCTAAAATGAGAAATTACACAAAAAGGAAGAGGACGATAGAAGGCTTTTATCAGAAAAAAAAGAATGAAGTAAGTAATAAAATAAAAAAACCGGTTTTGTAACTACAACACCGGTTTTTCATTTTTTAAATTATAGTAAACGAAGGAATATTCTTATTTTTTTTTACAACTTCAAATCGAAAAAGCAGTATTTAAAATTTCCTCTTGCTCCTCGTGATGAACTTTAGAAAATCCTGATGCAGTAGCAGCGCTCGCCTGGCGGCTTATTACACCAAAATTAATGCTGGTTAAGTTCATTCTTAAAAATGAAGCAGCACCCATATTTAAAGGCTCTTCCTGAACCCAATACCAAATTGCTTTCTTGTACTTTTTATAAACGGTTTCCAATTGTGTCAAAGGCAAAGGATACAATTGTTCCATGCGAACAATCGCAACATCTTTTCGATTGTCTTTTTCTCTCTTCTCGTGAAGATCAAAATAAATTTTACCGGAACACAACAACACTTTTGTAATCTGATTTGGATCTGAGGCTAAATCATCATCAATTACTTCGGTAAAACCGCCTTTGGTGAATTCATCAATTTTACTGTAGCTACCCGGATGACGAAGATTTGCTTTGGGTGAAAAATTGATCAACGGTTTTCTAAACGGCCATGCCAGTTGTCTTCTCAATCCGTGGAAAAAATTAGCAGCTGTTGTAATGTTGGTAACCACCATATTTAATTCCGCACACATCTGTAAAAAGCGTTCCATTCTTCCGCTGCTGTGTTCAGGGCCTTGTCCTTCATATCCATGAGGCAATAATAAAACCAAACCATTCATGCGACCCCATTTTTGTTCGCCGCAAGTGATAAACTGGTCGGTAATTGTTTGCGCTCCATTTGCAAAATCCCCAAATTGCGCTTCCCACAAAACAAGGTTGTTCGGATTGGCCATTGCATAACCGTATTCAAAACCAAGAACTGCGTATTCACTCAGTAACGAATTCCATATCCTTAGGATTCCCTGTTTATCGGAAATATTGCTCAAACGATTGTAAAATTCATCCGTCTTTTCATCTCTTACAACTGCATGACGATGACTGAAAGTGCCACGACGCACGTCTTGTCCACTCATTCTTACATCTTTTCCTTCATCCAGAATACTTGCATAAGCCAGTAATTCTCCGGTTGCCCAATCAAATTTTCCTTCTGTTTCATACAAATGAACTTTGTCCTGCAGAATCTTTTTAATTTTTCTGAGAGGCGTAAAATCCGGCGGCAATTTCATGATCGAATCAAACAACTTTTCAATCTCTGCTTTTGGCACCGCAGTTACCGGCGAAGATTTAAAATCATCAGGAGTTGCTTTTCGGAGGCTTTGCCACCAAAGCTCCGGTTTCTGATAACTGTAAGGAAGCGGATTTTGTTTTAATTCATCCAACCTTTCCTGCAGATCAGTCCAGTATTTTTCTTCCATTTCTTTCGCAAGCCCCGCAGTTTCTTCATCTCCGTGTTCCATCAGCCATTTGATATAAACTTCACGCGGATTCGGTTGTTTGTCAATAATTGCATAAAGTCCTGGCTGCGTAAATTTAGGATCGTCGCCTTCATTATGACCATGACGGCGATAACAAACCATATCAATAAAAATATCAGAGTTAAATTGCTGACGATAAAGCATCGCGATTTGCGAAACTTTTACCACCGCTTCCGCATCATCGCCATTCACATGAAACACAGGCGCTTTGATCATCGAAGCAATGGAAGTGCAATAATCAGATGTCCGTGCATCATCAAAATCCGTTGTAAAACCAATCTGGTTATTGATAACAAAATGCAGCGTACCGCCCGTGCAAAAACCACGCAGGCCGCTCATTTGTAAAACTTCAGAAACAATTCCCTGTCCGGCCAATGATGAATCTCCATGCAAAAGGATCGGAAGAATTTTATCATAATTACTATTATAGATCACATCGGCTTTGCTCCGGGAAAATCCTAAAACAACAGGATCAACAGCTTCCAAATGCGATGGATTGGGACACATTTTCAAATGAACTAATTTTCCATCAGGAGTTTCTACATCGCTGCTGAAGCCTTTATGATATTTTACATCGCCGCTTCCCATTGTGGAATCAACCGGCGCGTTTCCTTCAAATTCAGTAAAAATTTGTTCGTATGTTTTTCCCAAAATATTGGCAAGAATATTCAATCTTCCACGATGCGCCATTCCAATCACCACTTCCTGAACTTCATGATTTGCGGCAGTGCTGATGATCGCATCCAAAGCAGCGATGGTGCTTTCTCCGCCTTCGAGTGAAAATCTTTTTTGACCGATATATTTTGTCTGTAGAAATTTTTCAAACATCACACCTTCATTCAGCTTCTGAAGAATTCTTCTTTTTTGTTCCAACGGAACTTCTTGTTGTAAAGTATTTTCAACAGCATTGATGATCCAGTTAATTTTTTCAGGATCATCCAAAGAACTGAATTCAACTCCAACAGTTCCTGTGTAACATTTTTTTAAATGATCAAGAATTATTTGCAAAGTAGCTGTTCCCACTCCCGCAAATTGCCCGGCAACAAATTCTGTTTGCAAATCGCTGTCATTCAAGCCAAAAAAAGACAAAGCCAGATCGGCATGCCTGTCTTTTCTTTCCCTGATCGGGTTGGTTTTTGAAATAAGATGACCTTTTTTCCGGTAAGCAAGGATCAATTGATAAACACCAAATTCCTTATCCAGATTGGCAACAGAGAATTTTCCCTCCGGTGCAGCCTTTCCTTCTGCCGGCGCCGAAACAGTTTTTGCATGCCCGTTTTGAGTAGAAACGGCAAAATCAAAACCTTCAAAAAACTTTCTGAGATCAACATCTACACTATCGGGATTCTTTTTAAAATCGGTGTATAAATTTTCAATATAGGAAGGATGTGAACTGGTGATGTAAGAGAAATCTTTCATGATTAAAAGAAAATTTTACTATTCTTCTCTTGAAAATTGATTTTCCAGGAGCGGATCTTTTTTATAAGCTGTAATTTTTTTGCAAATATCGTAGTTTTATTAAGATAAAATTGGCTACACCAATAAGATTATCAATAAATTTAGAAGGAAGATAACAGTAAAGAAACAAATAAATGGAAGTGTTATTTTGGGTGAAAAAGTTGGTATTTTTTCGTAATTAAAATAGTTCAGTAAACCAACGAATAATCCGAATTTTTATTTTACTCAAACAGATAAGGCAACTTTCTTTTCAGGAAATCTTTCTGCATATTGATAGATCATTCCGCGGATATAATCATTTTCAACATAAGGAGTAAGACGGTTTTTCAATTCATCAATTTCATTGATCTGAGTTTCAACCGGCAAATATCCCATCCCATAAAATCTTCCTTTTTCTACCAAAATGCAACTTTGCTGATGTGTTTTTAAACCATAATCCACCAAAGCAAATGTGGGCAATTCGGTTTCCAGCGATTGAATACATTTTAAAACCCTTGAATTGTATTCTTCAACAGATTCTTTTCGTTCACATGCTCCGTTGCATTTTTTTTCTAAAAAATACTGGCATTGAATATTCGCAGATTGCAGAAAACAAAGTTTCGGGCAAAGCGAAAATTCATCAACAAGTTTTCTCAATAAAGTGTAACCTTCTGCAAGGAAATTGAAAGTGTATAAAGGCTTTAAATGAAGCCGTTTCTTTTCTATAAATAAACGCAAATAACCATTGCTATCTTCAAATGAATACATTCCATAAGTTTGCTCAAACCTTTTCTGGCTGCGGTTTTGCTCAGGCCACAATTTTTTGATCTCGATACTTTCTAAAATAAAAGCCATCAGTTCTGTCGCCGTTACATGATAAGAAACCCGATAAATCTTTTTCAAAAATTCCTGCTTTTGTTTGTTCGGTTTGTTATTGGAAAAATGACTGTTGATTCTTTTCGATAAATTTTTTGCTTTGCCTACATAAATCACCTTTCCTTTTTTATCATGGAAATAATAAACGCCCGGCTGAGACGGAATTTTTTTAATTTCAGAAGAAGAAATATTGGGTGGAAGAAATTGTTCTTTGCTGTTCGATTTCAACATGGTTTGTACATGACCATTGATATCGCGTTCTAACAAAATATGAAACAATTTTACCGTTGCTTCCGCATCTCCTTTTGCACGATGGCGAGATCCATTTTCAATTCCGAGATAATTGCAGATCTTATCCAAACCATATCCTCTCAAGCCGGGAATGATCTGTCTT
This sequence comes from Ginsengibacter sp., assembly GCA_051953735.1. Classification (GTDB taxonomy): domain Bacteria; phylum Bacteroidota; class Bacteroidia; order Chitinophagales; family Chitinophagaceae; genus Ginsengibacter. The sequence continues at coordinate 14,549 of JBQCIM010000051.1, read as the reverse complement.
CCCAAACGAACGGTGCACAATTTTTTACAATTCAAATCATAACCGCATTGCAGCAGGTGATGTTTGATAAATGAATAATCGAAATTGACATTGTGAGCCACAAAAACTTTGTCGCACAATAATTCATACAATTCATCAGCAATGCTTTTAAAATCTCTTTCAAATTCTACCATTTCATTTGTGATCCCTGTAAGCGATTCTATAAACCGCGGAATGGTATAGTAAGGATTGAGCAGTGTATGAAACTCTTTAATAACGCGGCTTCCATCAGAAATAAAAACAGCAATTTCGGTAATTCCGTTAGCAGCTGCATAGCCGCCTGTGGTTTCAATATCGACAATTGCGTATAACAAAGGGTTGAAATTATTTTACGAATGGGGTTAGCAAGTTATAATAATTGATGCGAAAAAATAAAAGATTTTTTTTGGTTTCATTTCAAAATAAAACTGTTTTTTATATAAAGTTTGAAACAGTGAAATTGACAATACTGATGCATGTTTGTACATTTGCAGGCTATAAATTTTTTTAAAAAAACATGGAATTAAGTAAGAATTATATCCCGGCGGATGTAGAAGAAAAGTGGTATCAACACTGGATGAAAAAAAATTATTTTAAAAGTGAGCCGGACGACAGAACGCCTTTCACCATTGTAATTCCACCACCAAACGTAACAGGAGTGCTGCACATGGGACATACATTGAATGAAACAGTTCAGGATATTCTGATCAGAAAAGCGAGAATGAGCGGATTCAATGCGTGTTGGGTTCCGGGAAGTGACCATGCATCTATCGCAACGGAAGCAAAAGTGGTGGACATGCTGAAACGTGAAAAAGGAATTGATAAAAACAATTTATCAAGAAAAGAATTTTTGAAATATGCTTTTGAGTGGAAAGAGAAATATGGAAATATTATTTACAGCCAGATTGCGAAACTTGGTTGTAGCGTAGATTGGGACAGGACTACCTTCACGATGGATGATCATTATTATAAAGCGGTGATCAAAGTTTTTGTGGACTTGTATAAAAAAGGATTGATCTATCGCGGTGCAAGAATGATCAACTGGGATCCGGCGGCAAAGACAGCGCTGAGCGATGAAGAAGTGGAATATAAAGACGTAATGGGGAAGCTTTATTATGTGAAATATGAGATTCATGACGACCGACAACCGGCGACTGACGACGCGAAAAACTACGTTGTAATTGCTACTCAACGTCCGGAAACAATCATGGGTGATGTGGCAGTTTGTGCCAATCCAGGTGATGAGCGTTATAAAAATTTACAAGGTAAAAAAGTAATCGTTCCATTAATTGATAAAGAAGTGCCGGTGATATTCGATGATTATGTTGACAAAGATTTTGGAACAGGAATTTTAAAAATTACTCCGGCGCATGATATCAACGATTTTAATATTGGTCTGAAATTCAGCCTTCCGGTTGTAGATACCTTAAATGAAGATGGAACACTCAGCGAAGCAGCACAAATCTTCATTGGTGAAGATCGTTTTGCTGCGAGAAAAAAAATCGTGGATCAATTGAGAGAAAAAGACTTGTTGGTAAAAGAAGAAGAATATTCGACGAGATTAGGATATAGCCAACGAACCAATGTTGTTGCAGAGCCAAAAATTTCTACGCAATGGTTTGTGAAGATGAAAGACCTTTCTCAGCCTGCATTAGAACAAGTCGCGTCGGGAAAAATAAAACTTCATCCGGATGAAAAATTCAATGCCACTTATAAATATTGGTTAGAGAATGTAAAGGATTGGTGCATCAGCCGCCAGCTTTGGTGGGGACAGCAAATTCCGGCGTGGTATGATAAAGAAGGGAATGTGTATGTTGGAGAAACAGAAGAAGAAGCAAGGAAAGGACAACTTGCAACTGACAACCGTCCATTGACCCGCGATGAAGATGTTCTCGACACCTGGTTTTCTTCATGGCTTTGGCCAATGGAGGTTTTTCATGGAATCAGCGATCCGCGAAATAAAGACATTAATTATTATTACCCGACTTCTGTGTTAGTTACAGGACAGGATATTATTTTCTTTTGGGTGGCGCGCATGATCATGGCGGGAATGGAATATATGCACGAAAAACCTTTTAGCGACGTGTATTTCACAGGAATGGTGCGTGATAAAATGGGAAGAAAAATGAGCAAGAGTTTGGGAAACAGTCCTGATCTTTTGTTGCTGATTCATGAATACGGCGCTGATGCGGTTCGCTTTGGAATTATGATCTCCTCTCCTGCCGGAAATGATCTGTTGTTCGATGAAAGCAGTTTGGAACAGGGAAAATTTTTCAATAATAAATTATGGAACGCGATGAAGCTGTTGAAGATGTGGGAAGGGAATAAGACGACCGACGACGGGCAACCGACAACCGATGGTCAATTCGCTATTAATTGGTTTCAAAGCCGGTTGAATGAAGTGAGAGGTGAAGTGGAAATTTTAATGAGCCAATTTCGATTAAGCGAAGCTTTGAAAACCATTTATTCTTTGATCTGGGATGATTTCTGTAGTTGGTTTTTGGAATGGATCAAACCGGAATATGGGAAATCGATTGATCCAAAAACTTATGAAAAAGCGGTTTCATTTTTTGATGATCTGTTACAAATGCTTCATCCTTTTATGCCGTTTATCACCGAAGAAATTTATCATCTTTTGAAAGAAAGAAAAGAAGATCTGATGGTGAAACAATTTGGTCCAATTGAAAAAGCAAACATTGAAATTTTATTGAAAGGAAACAAATTAAAAAATGTGATCAGCGCGATTCGGGATGCAAAAAATAAAAACAATGTGAAACCCAAAGAAAAGATGTCTTTGTTCATTGAAACCAATGAAGCTTCTTCTTATGAACCGATCAAAGAAATTTTAGCAAAACAAACCAATGCCGATCATATTTTCTTTAATGAAATTCCGGGAGGGTCACCAATTACGGCCGTTGTTGGTAATGAAAAGATTTACATAAAGTCAGATGCAGCAATAGATACAGCGGTTCAAAAAGAAAAGCTGGAAAAAGACCTGAAGTATCTTAAAGGTTTCCTAATTACCGTACACAAGAAATTAAGTAATGATAAATTTGTACAGAACGCGAAGCCTGAAGTGATTGAATTAGAGAGAAAAAAGAAAGCCGACGCGGAAGCAAAAATTAATATCATCGAACAAACCTTATCTTCTTTGTAATGGTTTTTGGTAAAAAATCTTTATGAAAAATCTAAAATACCTGCTACTAATCTTTGTTCTTTTTGCAGTAAGTTCAGTTTCTTTTGCACAGCAAAAAGAAACGATCACAAAAGTTTCGAAATTTAAACCGCCGGTTGTAAAAACTTTTTTAGGTGTTAATCAAAACGGAGCGCAGGTAACCTCCGACGAAGCGAACCAGTTGATTGGATTACCTTTAAAAGTGGTTGATGCAAAAAATAATGCTTATCCGATCACCTCCTACAGATTTTTGTATCGACAAAAAACCATTATTGTAAATGATGAAACAGGAAAAAAAGAAGTTTCATTTACGATTGTAGCGGATCGCTTTCAAACCACTCCTCTTCCAAAAGTGTGGATCGATAATATCAAAGGCCATTTGCAAAAAGACGAGCAACTTTATTTTTTCGATATTGTTGTAAAAGATAAAGAAGGCCGTGAATTTTTTGCACCGGAATTAAAAATTACTATCAAATAATGATTGAAATAAAGCCGGCAGAAATCAATGACCTTCCTGTTGTTCAAAAACTGGCTTATGAAATTTGGCCATCTGCCTATCTTGAAATCTTAGGGAGAAAGCAGTTGGATTATATGCTGGAGAAGATTTATTCTCTTTCTTCGCTGCAACACCAATTTTCTGTTTTAAAGCATCAGTTTGTTTTAGCGTTTGACAATCTAGTTCCGGTTGGTTTTGCTTCTTTTTCTGCTCATAAAAATTCTTCTGTTTTTCACCTCAATAAAATTTATGTTTTGCCGGGATTGCAGGGCAAAAACATTGGAAAACAAATTTTGCATTACGTCATTTCTGAAATAAAAAAATCAGGTGCCACTGCCTTACAACTTAATGTGAACCGGCATAACAGAGCTTTACATTTTTATGAAAAACAAGGATTTAAAATTATCCGTGAAGAAGATATCGATATTGGCAGCGGATATTTTATGAATGATTATGTGATGGAATTGACGATCTGACCTTACTAATTTTTCTTCTCCTTTTTTAGATCAAAATAAGAAATCGATTTTATTTATCGGTTTACTGTAACCTTTCTCTTTCCTTATCCGTCCAAATAAAAACTCAACCCTTTAAAAAGAAATATTTACCATTCCTGTATAGCAGTGTACCATGCAAAGCATACTACTTAGTTTTGTAGTGTAATATTTCAAACCAAGTAATTTAAAATTTATGAAAAAGATTCCCTTTTTGCTCGTAGCACTTATGTTTATTTCGATAGTTAGTTTTGCTCAAACTCCCACCGGATCTATAACAGGAAAGATTACCGATGGTGGAGATCAGAAAATAATTGACGCGGCTACTGTTTCTCTTTATAAAGCAGTTGACTCGTCCCTGGTGAAAGTAAACATTACCGACAAGGAGGGAAACTTCGAATTTCAAAATATTTCTGCAGGAAAATATTATTTACTGGCTACTTCCGTCGGGCATTTGGCCACTTACAGTCCTGTGATAGATTTAAAAAACGGAGAATCATATAACGCAGGTGCTTTGAACTTAAAAAATGAGGCTAAAACATTAAAAGGAATTACTGTAAGCGCTAAAAAGCCTTTCATCGAACGTAAGATTGACCGTACGATTGTAAATGTTGACGCATCAATTTCCAATGCAGGAACCACTGCTTTGGAAGTTCTGGAAAAATCTCCGGGAGTTTCTGTAGATAAAGATGGAAACATCAGCCTGAAAGGAAAAGCCGGTGTAATGGTGATGATGGATGGAAAACCTTCTTATCTGAGTGGACAGGATTTGGCTAATTATTTGAAAAATATGCCTTCATCTGCTATTGACCAGATTGAGATCATGACCAATCCTTCAGCGAAATACGACGCTGCCGGAAATTCAGGGATCATTAATATCAAAACAAAGAAAAATAAAATGAGCGGCCTGAACGGAAACGTGAGCGCTACCATTTCGCAGGCGTATTACACCAGAACCAACAACAGTTTGAATCTGAATTACCGTACCGGAAAAGTAAATCTCTTTGGCAATTATTCTTATTCATTGTGGAATAGCCACCGAAATCAAACGATCATTAGAAAGTTCAGGGATCAGAATACCAAACAGATTCAAACCATTTTCGATCAGAGAATTATTTCTGACAATAAATACCCAAATAACAATATGAAAGCGGGAATGGACTTTTTTGCAAGTAAAAAAACAACTCTTGGAGTAGTGTTTTCAGGAAATATTAGTCCCGGAGATGAACAAAGCCGCAACCAAACAGATTTGAATAACTCAGCAAACCAGGTTGACTCGATTGTGCTGGCGGACAATTCCAACAAAAGAAAATCAAATAATTTTTCAACCAACCTGAATCTGCGTCATGTTTTCGATTCGTCAGGAAAAGAATTTACAGTTGATCTTGATTATCTGAAATATTACCAAACCAGCAACCAGGTTCTTTCCAATCAATATTTCAATCCTGATTTTAGTGTTCGAAAAGATCCTTCGCAGCTTGTAGGAAATCTGCCTTCGAATATTAGCATCTATTCAGCAAAAACTGATTTTACTTTTCCTTTAAAAAATACGGCAAAAATCGAAACTGGTTTAAAAAGCAGCTATGTAACTACAGACAATGACGCTTTGTACCAGGACAAAATAAACGGCGGATACGTTACTGACGATGGAAAAACAAACCATTTTATTTACAAAGAAAATATTAATGCGGCTTACGTGAATTTCAGCCGCGAGATCAAAAAATGGGCGGTACAAGCCGGTTTGCGGGCAGAAAATACTAATGCAACCGGACATCAACTCGGCAACTCTTCACATCCTGATTCAGCATTCACCAAAAATTACATCAATCTTTTCCCGACAGTTTATATAAGTTATTCGCCCAATCAGAAAAATACTTTTTCTGCCAATTACGGCCGCAGAATTGATCGTCCCGACTATGAAGATCTGAATCCGTTTTATTATTTCCTGGATGAATACACTTACCAGGTTGGCAACACGTTACTGCAACCACAGTTTTCTGATAATATTGAGTTATCTCACACCTACAACGGATTTTTAACCACAACCGTCAATTACAGCAAAACTCATCATGTGTTTTCTGATGTTTTAAAACAAATTACCAGCGAAAGAAAAACTTTCCAGACAAAGGAAAATCTTGCTTCAAAAACAAATCTCGGTCTCGCAGTGAGTGCTAATTTTCCGGTAACCTCTTTCTGGTCAACCAATTTATTTTCCAATGTTAATTACAATTCATATACCGGCGTAATAGATGGGGGAAATCTTGATGTAAACGCTACCACCTTTATGGCAAATATGAACAACCAGTTCAAATTTAAAAAAGGATGGAGTGCAGAACTGAGCGGGTTTTACCGGTCAAAAGGAATTGAAGGGCAGATTGTGATCAACCCGATGTGGAGAATGGATGCAGGCATTCAAAAAAATGTTTTGAAAAATAAAGGCAGTGTCAAATTCAGTGTAAGAGATATTTTCAACTCTCAAAATTTTGTCGGCGCTGTCAACTACCAGGATATCGATGTTTATATCAAAAACATCCGTGACAGCAGAACATTTTCACTTACATTTTCTTACCGCTTTGGCAAACCAGCTAAAAACCAGCAACACAGAAGAACCGGTGGAGCATCAGATGAAGAAAGCAGGATAAAAAGTGGATCAAATTAAAATTATTATCCCTCCAAAGAAAATTGTCCGGCATTTGTTGCCGGGCATTTTCGTTGGAAAAAAATACCAGCGAGTAAAAGAAGAAACAAGACAAATTATTTTTTTGTGTTCATCAAAAAATTTTGGATGACAACATTTTGCAATGGTATGATAATTGAGGGTTTGCAGGAAAAAATATACAATGAAAAATAATAAAAAGCGTATGCCGACTGATCAGCAATTGAAAAGTTACAATCCTGCCGACAGAGATTTTCAACGCACTGAAGAGGAAACTGACCGGGTTTCACAATCAGAAATAGATGAACAAAAAAGAGAACAAAGAAAACGAAACAACAATAAACAGTAAAGCAATAAATAACGGCAGTTTTTAAATTTGCCTATTTTGCAACTACTGTTCCACTAAAATATTTTGGATCAACCATTTTTATGCGGAAAGATTTATTTGTCCAATTGTTTTTCAATAAAGTATATTTGAAAATTGTTCAGATAAATACTTCCGCATTCCTGTCAGGTAATGCCTTTATTGATGAAAAACGATTTTTCATCAACGCAAAAAATACGATGCTATATTGTAACATTTTCTTTTGCGATTAAAATTTTAATTTTATTGAACGAACTTTGAAATGGCTGAAACACACACTATTACAGAAACCCATCATCCTACTCACAACGCAAGAATTACCTTAGACATTGATGGAAGGATCATCCACTGGAATGGAAGCGCGGAAAGAATTTTTGGTTACTCTTCCAAAGAAGTAATTGGAAAAAGTATTTTGATTTTGTTTGAAAAGGAATTTGCAGAAAAAGAAAAAAAGATCCTCCGAAAATTGAAAGACGGGCAGATGGAACATTACCAGACTGAATGTGTAACAAAAGCGGGAAATAAGGTTTTTATTGAATTTGCTGTATTCCCCGTAAAAGATGACTCCGGAAAAGTAGTGAGTATTTCAAAAATTGGCGATGATATTACTGAGCAGCGGGAAGCAGAAGAAAAACAGGCAAGACTTGCAGCCATCGTAGATTCGTCAGACGACGCAATCATCAGCAAAACCCTGGATGGAATTATTACCACCTGGAATCATGCGGCCACAAAAATGTTTGGATGGACCGCAGAAGAAGCCATTGGCAAACATATATCCCTGATCATTCCTGCAGAAAGGCTGGCTGAAGAAACAAAGATCATTGAAAGCATACGCCGCGGCGAAAAAATTGATCATTTCGAAACGGTAAGAGTTGCGAAAGACGGCAGCAAAAGAAATCTTTCCATAACCGTATCTCCGATAAAAGATGCCAGCGGAAAGATCATCGGCGCTTCTAAGATTGCACGCGACATTTCAGTAAGAGCAGAAGCAGAAGAACAGCGGAGAATTTATACTGAAAGGTTGCAGGAACTGAGCAAATATAAAGATGAATTTATGGTAATGGCCAGCCATGAATTAAGAACACCTTTGACGGTAATATTGGCCAACCTGCAAATGCTGGAATCTATCATGGAAGAAGATCCGAGGTTAAAATTCATAGAAAAAACGATCAAGCAGGCAAACAAACTGGCTTCACTAATCACCAATTTGCTGGATGTTTCAAAAATACAGGCAGGCAAACTGAGATTGAATCCAACGGTTTTTGAAATGAACGGACTGTTGTTGGAAATAACCAGCAATCTACAGCAAACTACCAAAAATCACCAGATCATATTTGAAGTAGAGGAAGGAAATTTATGGGTAAATGCCGACCGTGAAAGAATGGAGCAAGTGATCATCAATATACTAAGCAACGCAATAAAATATTCGTCAGATCATTCAGATATTACCATTCGTGCATGCAAAAAAGATGGACAAATACTCGTAAGCGTGCATGATACAGGTATTGGCATTCCTCAAAAAGACATTGAAAATGTTTTTCTCCGGTTCTACAGAGTCAGCGGATCTGCAAGTTCTTTTTCAGGTTCCGGAGTTGGGTTGTATATTTCTTCTGAAATTGTCAAAAGCCATGGCGGAAACATTTGGGCAAAAAGTAAGATCGGCAAAGGCTCCGATTTTTATTTTTCCATTCCGGCTGTAGAAAATAAAACCGGCGAATAATAAATACCCGCCGGCTCATTCTACTTTTACATTTATAAAGCTATTTTGTATGTGGTGATGGATTGTTTGCAGGATTGGTGCTATCCTTTCCCATCGCTTTGTCTGAAGTATCAGTTGTCGCCGGTTTTGTAATCGTGGAATCATGACTGATAGTTTGAACAGAATCCTGATTCACATTTTTATCGGCATTCGGATTATCATGACAAGCAATAAAAAAAGAAGTTGCAATAAACAAAGCCAGTAACTTTTTCATAATCTTTAAAATTTTATAAGGTTCAGATCACCTGTTTTCAAAGCTGTTTTTAAAAAACCAGTTATGCTTTTTAACAAAACAAAAATGTGACCAAAATATTTATAACCCTTACTACCGGCTTTTTATAAAAACTTCTTTTTTTGATGGTTTACTATAAAATCACTATGAGATTACAAAGCTGGCTCCAGCCTGGATGCTTTTTGATTCAATAATTCTTTTCCTGCTTCTGTCAGCGAAATAAAAAGCATAAAATTTCCATTTTCAAATTGCTTTTTGATCTGAACGATTCCGTCGTTATACAATCGTCCGAGAAAAAATTCAAGATCATTGATCTTTGAGGTGGGAGCTGTGTTTTGATACAATTTCATAAGCTCTTGCATCATTCTCTTTGAAAGAGGATATACAAATTTTCTATACATAATTTAGTAAATTAAAAAAAATTAAAGGCTTCAGTTTAAAAGCATTAGCTTGTTTTAGTTTTTTCGTATTTGGATTATTTTGGTGTTACTCATTGTGCATTTATACCGCAAAGAGCATGCTAATTTTTAGTAAGTATAAACCGGAAATTTTTTGAGAAGAAGTATGGAACTTATTCAACAGGTTTCAGTTTTTCGAGATATTCGATCCCATCTTTTGTCACATGAATACAATGTAAAAGTTTGTTATCAACCACTTGTTTTTTAATTTCTATCAACCCTCTTTTAAATAAAGGTGCCACTGCATAACTCATGTCTTCCATAGTGCATGGTTTTTCGGCAGAACCGACTTCGGTTTGCCTGCATTGCTTCAGTTTTTGAATCATAGATTCGGAAAGGGGGCGAAAATACTTCATTGTATTTTTTTTTAAAAAGGGTCGCGGTTAGCAGCGATTTTCTTTTTTGTTATATCACAATTTTGTTGCCATATAAATTCGTGTGGTATTCCTTATGCGTTAAAATCAATTAACGGTGAATCAGCATTTGTTAGTTTCAAAAAATCACCTCACGGTTTTTTCAGAACCGTGAGGTGAACATTTTATTTTTTTGCTTTAAAATCAAACTTGCTGAAAATGGAAGCGACTGCTTCTCTTACTTTCATGTTATCGTTGATCATATCCGGTTTTAAAATTCCGGAAGCATATCCCTGCCATGCTACCACACCGGTCTTTGCGTCGATCAGGTTTATGATCAAAGTACCGGCATCGATGTCGGTAACTTCTACATCATTGGGTGTTCTTACAGAATCAAGACCATTGTCGATCATTTCATAACCATTATACGTTCTTAATTTCCCTGGACGTTCTGTTACGCTGAAAATGACCAAAATATCAGGATTGTTTTGTACTTTCTGATAGCCTTTGGCACTCAATTCAAATTCAATCGCATCTTTTATTTTGCTTCTTACCGATTCATTGTTGAAAACATAAACTCCGTTAGGAGCAATAAAAATCTGGTCAGAGGGAATCTGGTCAATACTGGTCGACCATGCATAAGTTGTATAATCATTCAATGATTTGGTAAAATTTTTATCAGCACCCACTTTTACCTGCGCCTCTGAAGCAACATAAAGCATACAGCACGCTAAAAACAGAAATGTCTTTTTCATAATCGTTCTAATTTTTTAAATTGTAAAAAATATTGTGGCAACAAATAATAAAAGATTATGCCATCACAAAAATCTGCTGTAGGATCAGCACTAACGATTGGTTTTTAACCACGTTAGAAACATATTGCTTGTAAATCATTTTCCCATAGAAGTGTTGACAATGCTGCATTATACGGGAATAATTTCTACATTACTACCATAAAAAACTGAAAGAAAAATCATTAAATGACAGGAAGGAATTTATTTTTAAAATTCTTCGCACCAAGAAGGTTCTCAACTGGTTCGTTTTCAACAAATTTCAACAGGAAAAGAATCATAATTTAAAAAAACTGGTTTTATCATTTCTTCTTTTAAGTTTCCGGCATATAATTCTCTGTATTATCCCAAAATAAAAACCCATGAACAAAATGACACCATTAAAAACCAAAAGAACCGTAAAGAAACCATTGAATTTTTTAGACGGAATTTTACCGTTTACTGAGAAACCTTCTAACGAGCATATGATTCAAAAGGAAGATGCTAAAAATGATTTGGGAGCATCTGATCTTTTTTCTTTGTTTACTGCTAATATCATTAAAGAAGAAATTACTTTTATCAGATAAATAGGTGGGAAAATCAAAATCATTTTCAACTGCAAGAGGTTGCAGCAAAGAAATATTTCTGTTTTTAAATCAAAACAGGAAATGAATTTATTGGTTCATTCACTGTTTCTAATACGCATTTCTTTCTAAAAAATCAGCCACTTCCACAACGGCTTTATTTACTTTCTGGCGGCTATCGACTCTTTGTGGAAAAATAGAAACTCCATTGAAAATACTGTAATGCAGTGTAAGAAAAATGTTCTTGTACTTGAAATCCCATTCAAGTGTATCTGCATCATCGATCTGGTTTAGAAATTTTACTTTCAGATCGTCAGCAAGAGTTCCGGCAATGGAATAAAATTTAGAAATGCCGCAATTATCATCAATTACAGCTTCTGTAGCGCCATAATTGGTTTTTAAGTGATAACACATAGGGTTTTATAGTTTGGTAAAAGATTTTAATGATTAAACTTTCCGGCTCTCTTCGCTGCTTTTATCGCGTCTTTATCACCCGACAAAATTCTTTCTGCTCCAATGTTTTTTCCATTAGTGGGGCAGCCATATTTTTGCTGTTTTCTAAAAATAGAACAACCTGAAAACATCCAGCAACAAGCAGCAAATATGATTAGTTTTTTCATGTAAGCTTCAACTTTAAACTTTCAGCCTCAACTTTTAACCTTCAACTTTCAACATCTGGCTTCAACTCTTATACCATCCTGCATACATCAGATAATTATTGGCAATTCTTTCTATTTCCCCTTTGATGAGTTCCTGCGAAATATCTTTTATCTTCTTTGCAGGAACTCCTGCATAAATACTTCCTGGTTCTACTACCGTATTTTCAGGAACTACAGCGCCGGCAGCGATGATCGTGTTACTGCCAATTTTCGCATGATCCATGATGATCGCTCCCATTCCTACCAACACATTATCTTCTATAACGCATCCATGTACGATTGCATTGTGTCCGATGCTAACATTATTTCCAATAACGGTTTTTGATTTTAAAAAAGTGCAATGAATTATGGCTCCATCCTGCACATTTACCTTGTTACCCATACGAATGGAATTGACATCGCCGCGAATGACTGCATTGAACCAAACGCTGCAATCATCGCCCATTACTACATCGCCACAAAGCGTGGCGTTTGGGGCCAGGAAACAATTCCTGCCCCACAAAGGCTCGATACCTTTTACAGGAAATAAAAATGACATGACAATAAGATTTGGTCATCTCCAAAATTGAAGATGAATATGAACAATAAAAATGTTAGAATTAGTGGCGCAACCAGGATTCCGGGTTTACATTATCGTTTTCCTTCATCAGAATAAAATCTACCTGGCCTTGTCCTTCATCATTGGCGCCCGCTGTTCCAATTGTCTGACCGGTTTTAACCTGGTCACCACGCTGCACTTTTGCAGAAGCAAGATTGCTGTAAACGGTAAAATATTTTCCATGTTTTATAAAAACCGCCTGCTTATCATCAATATAACTTACCAATGTTACCTCGCCATCAAACACTGCCTTCACCGCTTGCCCAACCTTTGCGCCAATGGAAACTCCGGGGTTATTATAATCAATTCCGCCCGGAAGTTGATTAGCGCCAAAATGATAAATAATATATCCATCTACCGGCCATGGAAGCGCTCCTTTGTTTTTTTCAAAATTTGCATTAAGTTCTTTATCGGCTTCGCTGCTTACCAGCACACTTCCAATGGGCCTTGACGCAGCCGGCTTGGTTGTTTTTGCCGTTGCATTATCATCGGCAGCTTTAGAAGGATTATTTGCCTTCTCTTTTTCCAGTGCAGCCTTTCTTTCTCTTTCTTTCCTTTCTGCTTCGGCTTTTGCAATTGCTATTTCCCTCCGGATCATTGCCGTGATGGCGCTTTTTATTTTAGCATCCTGTCTTCGCTTTGCTTTTACCTGTGCGGACAGTTCTTTCTGCCGTCCTTTCAGCTTATTTACAATTTCCGCTTTTTCTTCTCTTTGCTTCTGAAGTTTTTGCAATTCTTTATCCTGTTCTTCCAGCGCTACATTTTTTTTCTTTTTTGTTCCCGATAAGATGGCGATCTTATCTTCCAGCATCGATTGTGTTTTCAGAATATTTTCTGCCTGCATCTCCCGATAGCTGCGATAGGATTTTAAATAAGCGATCCGTTTGATGGCATCATTAAAATTATTGGCAGAAAAAATAAAATTCAGGAAATCATAATTGCTTCGGTTTTTATAGGCATACACCATGCTTTTGGCATATTCCACTTTTAAAGTATCCAGGATTCTTCTGATCTTATTGATCTCTAATTGCGATAAATAAATATTATCATTCAGCTTTTGGATTTGACTGCTGATATTGTTGATCACATTTCCCTGCAGATCCATTTTTTTGTTGATCAGCGAAAGCTGGCCAACATTTACTTTGGTATTTTTTTGAGTTTCTATCAGTTCTTTTTCTGTTTCCGCTATTTCTTTTCGAAGTTGCTCGCGCTGTTTCTGCAGCGCATCCTTACTCGGCTGCTGCGCAGATACCGAAAATGCTAATAAAAAAAAGATAAAAACTGCTACAATTTTCTTAGGCATGCACGCTAATTTTTTATAAGAATGATTGGTAAATATCGCTACGAAAGCTGCAATGGTTAAAGTAACAATTATTTTGTTTTATAATTTCTCGGAATGGTAAATGGAAATGATAATTCCTTGTTAAACTCATATTGTTTGAACGAAATTTTAATGTCCACTTTCGATTTTTCTGACACATTGATTTCGCGTGATGTGGCAAAATCAAAATTGTCGTTATGTTCATAATCGCCATACAACAGTGCAGCAGTGCGGTTTTTAGACAAATCAATATCATCAAGCTTGATTCTTTCCAAATGATTGCTTCCTGCAGAAAGCGTAATTAAATTTTTAAAAAAGTCGCCAACGGTTCCGATCAAAACATGATTTTCTGTTTGCCGGTACGAGACGATACTATCGCCTACGTAAACGGGATTTCCAATGATGATATTTTGAAGCACGGAGAAATTTAACGGAATATGAACAATCGTTTCCACATAGCTGAATGGATGATATTCTACGGTTTTATCCAGCTTGTTCAAAAGGATCAACGTATCCGGTGTAATGTATATGCGGAAAGCTTCAATTCCCAAAAAAGTAGAACTGATCGAAACCCACAAAGCACTGTCTTTTTGCAAACGGATAAATGCATTGAAA
>JBQCIM010000050.1:0-13632 GCA_051953735.1 Ginsengibacter sp. | reverse complement strand
CAAGCTTGCCGTGGCGTAAAAACCGGGATAAGAAATTCCGTAAAGACCCGCACGGCCGTTGTTGTTTTTGTTATTTTTTAATAACCAATACATCGTGTCATAAGTGTCACTGAATTCATCTACATCCTTATTGTTTTTTTTGTTGGGAATGTAAGGTGTTACTTCTTTATTGTGCCCTTCACTCATGTAACGACCACGCACATCCTGGTAAACAAAAATGTATTTTTCATGCATTAGCTCTGCATTTGGGCCGATCCTTTTTTTATAATTATTTTCTCCGTAAGGCCCTGATGAATAAGGCGTGCGCTCTATCAGGAAAGGATATTTTTGGGATTGATCTTTTGGAATATAAATGATCGTGTATAATTTGATTCCATCGCGCATCATGATGGTTGTATCAATTTTATTGTAATTGTCTTTTACAAATGAGCCACTGTTATCCTGACTTTTTACCGATAGGGTAACAATGCTTAATAGAAGCAAAAAGGAAATTCTCATTTTTTTATTTTAAAACAGGTAACATAATTTTTGACGGATGTTCCGCATCATGATAAATGCGAATATTTGCTTTTTGAAAATCGCTGTCGTCCGCTTTATAAATGTCAGTAAACTTTTGCGGATTGCGATCGGCCAAAGGAAACCAACTGCTTTGAATTTGTATCATGATTCTGTGGCTTTTTAAAAATGTATGCGCCACATCCGGCAATTCCCATTTTACTTCGGTAATTTTTCCAGGTTCAAATGGCTCGGGTTTTGAAAAACTATTTCTGAATTTTCCACGCATGATTTCTGCTCTTACCAACATTTCATAACCGCCCATCGGGTAATTTTTATCATTGCCTTTCATGTCTTCAGGATATTTAAAATCGTCAGGAAATACATCGATCAACTTCACTACAAAATCTGCATCTGTTGTAGAAATAGAAGCCATCAACTCTGCAATCACAGGACCGGCAAGAGTTACATCGTTATTTAAAATACCGGTTTCATAAGTCAACACATTAGGCCGGCGCGATGCAAAGCGTTGATCATCGGTCATGTATTCTCTTGTTCTTCTGAAATGAATGTCTTGTGTATATGGAACCGGGTGGGCAGGATCACTGGTGTATTCATCATAATTTGATTTTCCTGTTAACTTGTTCTTGTCGTTTAAAAATAATTTTCCATTGGCAGCCAGATATAAATTTTCTTCCTCTACATTTTTCGGCGGCCAAACGTCAAACTTTTTCCAATTATTTTCGCCGGTAAAAAAGATGTTTGCTTCAGCAATATTGTCGGTGTTTCCTTTTCCTAATAAATAATAATTGAAGAATGGAATCTCAATGCTATCCTGGAAATAAGCAGACGTGTTGCTTCCGAATCTCACATTTCCCATGAAGCTTCCTTCCCGACTCCATTGCCCGTGATACCAGGGCCCCATTACAATTCTGCTGTTGGTTTGCGGACTTTGCTTTTCGTTTGCCTTGTAAGAATTCCATGCACCGAAACAATCTTCCGCATCAAACAAACCACCCACCCAAAGCAACGCTGGTTTTACATTATACAAACCATTTCGTGCATTTCTCACCTGCCACCATTCGTCATAGTTTGGATGCGCATAGAGGTCTTGCCAGAATTTAATACTGTCGCCCATCAATTTTGCAAAATTTTTAAGAGCCCCGGTTTTCAAATACGCGTTGTAATTATCACCTGATTTAAAAGAAAAACCGCGGGTATAAGTAGTAGATGGTTTTGGATGGGGCGTCCCAAAAAATGGATAAAAAGAAAATGCATCCATCACAAAAAATGCGCCTTTATGATGGAAGTCATCGCCCATAAACCAATCAGTCACCGGTGCCTGCGGACTAACAGCTACCAAAGCCGGATGCCCGCTTAGCGCTGCTTCTGTTGAATAAAATCCAGGATAAGAAGTGCCTGTAACGCCAACTTTTCCATTGTTGTTTTTAATATTTTTCACCAGCCAGTCGATCGCGTCATACGTATCGCTCGCTTCATCAATTTCCTTTCCTTTTTTATTTTTATTGAATGGACGAACATCTACAAAAGTTCCCTCGCTCATATATCTTCCTCTTACATCCTGCGTTACAAAAATGAAATTTTCTTTTGCATAAGCCATTTTATAAGAACGCCACACCGGCATAAATTTATCGGATCCGTAAGGCGCACATGAATACGGAGTGCGTGTCATCAAAAACGGATGTTTCGAACTTTGATCTTTTGGAATATAAATGGATGTAAATAATTTAACGCCATCACGCATCGGAATATATTGTTCGAGTTTGGTGTAGTTGTTTACAAACCACGTGCTGTCTGCATTTTGAGCAAAAGAAGAAACAGAGAAAAACAAAAAAAGAAGAGGAAAATATTTTTTCATACTTAAAATTTAAAAAAAAATAAATGTACAGATAAATGAATTAAAATAAGTTGAAGAAAAAGAAATGCAGTTATTTATTTGTTTACTCCAAATCTGCAAAATTAAATCGTTGCTATACCTATTAAAAAATAGATGTAATTTTCTACATCTTTTCAAACTAAAACTTATCAGAAATGAATACCGAAGTACTGCAACACATTAACTGGCTTGCTGTTCTGGTAGCCGGTTTAGCTTATTTTTTTCTTGGCGCTTTATGGTATACGGTTCTCTTTGGAAAACAATGGAGATCTTATAACAGCGCGGCAATGAACATGCCTGATGCAAAAAAAGGAGCAACAACAATTATGATGGTATCCTTTATTTTGATGCTCATTTGCGCCTTCGGGCTTTCGTTAATTGTTACCCGGTTATTTTTAACCGGCTGGCAAGTTGGATTAAAACTTGGCCTGCTGACAGGAATTTGCTTCGCAGGCACAGCAATAAGTATTTCGTATTTATATGAAAAAAGGCCATTAGGACTCCACCTTATCAATATCGGCTACAATCTTTCAGGAAATATTATTGCAGCTATTATTATCAGTTGCTGGAAATAATCGTCAGCAAAACAACAATTATTTTTGATTTCTTTTTTGAAAAAAGAAGGTGAAATAATTTTACTCAGACACTTTTGAAATCTTCAAAACATTAGTAGGCAAATGCAATGAAACCGGCGTGCTGCCTGTGTTTACAACCACATCTCCATTTTTAAGAAATCCTCTTTCCCTTAAAATTCCCATCTGATCATAGAAAATATCATCAAGGCTTTCTTCTTCATTATAAAAGAAAGCGCGAACGCCCCAACTCAAACTTAACTGATTGATCAAACTGGGAACTTTACTAAAAATATAAAGCAAAGATTTTGGTCTGTAAGAGCTAAGCATAAACCCGGTGTAACCACTTTGTGTCATTCCGATCAATGCGTCTGCATTTACATCCTGGGCTAATTTACATGCGCTGTAACAAATTGCATCGCTTAAGAAAGATGGTGAATGTGGCTGAGGTGCCAGAATATCGTCGCGGTTATAATCATAGGCAGATTTTTCAATCTCAAGAATAATTTTACTCATCGTTTCAATCACCAAAGTAGGATTATTTCCTGTTGCCGTTTCACCACTTAACATCAGTGCATCTGCGCCCTCCAAAACCGCGTTGGCCACATCAGTGATCTCGCTTCTGTTTGGTTTAATTCTGTCCATCATGCTTTCCATCATTTGCGTAGCAACAATTACGGGTTTAGCACGATGCATGCATTTGCGAATAATTTCTTTTTGAATCAATGGAACTTTTTCAATCGGTAATTCCACTCCAAGATCACCACGTGCAATCATGATTCCATCGCTTTCCAAAATAATATCACGAATGTTTGTAACAGCTTCCGGTTTTTCAATTTTGGCAATCACTTTTGAACTGCAATTTCTTTTCTTCAGAATATCTTTCAAGCCAGTGATATCTTTTACTTCACGAACGAACGATAGTGCGATCCAGTCAACGTTTTGCTGAATAACAAAATCAAGATCATTCAAATCTTTTTCGGTAAGAGCAGGTAAAGAAATTTTGGTATCCGGAAGATTCAATCCTTTTTTTGAAGAAAGAATTCCACCGATTACCACTTCTACTTCCACGTTATTGTTAGGGAGAATTTTCATTACTTTCACTTCCAGTTTTCCATCATCTATCATGATAATATTTCCGGGAACAACATCTTTATAAAGATCAGGATAGCTTACGTAAATCTGCTCTTTGGTGCCGATGCATTTAGTGTTGGTAAAAGTTAATTTCTCCCCCGGATTTATTTGCAGTGCATTATTTTCAATTTCTCCAACTCTTAATTTTGGCCCTTGCAAATCTGCAAGAATAGCAATGTTGAAAGGAAGTGTTTCATTTATTTTTCTGATGATCTGAATAATTCTTGCTTTGTCTTCCTGGCTTCCATGAGAAAAATTTAACCGAAAAACATTTACTCCTGCTTTTACCAGTTCAACCATTGAATCAAAATTGTCACACGCAGGGCCAACAGTTGCTACGATTTTAGTACGTTTTATAGAATGGTCAAATCCTGCTTTTTTATCCATTTCTTTATGCAGGTATTTGCTTATGTTTTTTGACATTGAATTATTTTAATTTTTTTAAGGATAAGTTTCTCAGATTTTTCTAAAAAATTAGCTTGATAATATTTTTACAATTTTCATCCAGTCTTCACTGATCTTTTGTTTCTTTTTCACTGCCTGATCCAGTGGGATAAAATGCATTTTATTGTTGACGATTCCGACAAAAACATTGAACCTGTTTTCCAGTAAACATTCAACCGCAGAATATCCCATTCTGCTGGCAATTAATCTATCAAAACAGGTGGGAGATCCGCCACGTTGAATGTGTCCGAGAATGGTAACTCTCACTTCCTGATTAGGAATTCTTTCTGTGATTACTTTTCCTAATTCAACGGCGCCGAAAGATTCTCCTTCAGCTACAACAATAATATTTACCAATTTTTTTCGCCCATGTTTTTCTACCAACGCGTTGATGACACCTTCAACATCAGTTTTTTGTTCAGGGATCAAAATATTTTCAGCGCCGGTGGCAATTCCGCTGTGCAAAGCAATGTAGCCGGAATCACGTCCCATCACTTCAATGATAAAAAGACGATCATGTGCATCTGCGGTATCTCTTACTTTATCGATTGCATTTACCGCAGTGTTTACAGCGGTATCAAAACCTATCGTAAAATCTGTTCCGGCAATATCTTTATCAATTGTTCCGGGAAGACCGATGCATGGAATATCAAACTCACGGCTGAAAATCTGCGCTCCACGAAAAGAGCCATCGCCTCCAATTACTACAAGTCCGTTAATTCCAAGAGCTTTTAAATTTTCGTATGCTTTTTTTCTTCCTTCAGCAGAAAAAAATTCTTTACACCTGGCAGTTTTTAAAATGGTTCCTCCCCGTTGAATAATATTAGCAACACTTTTACTTTCCATTTTAAAAATGTCGTTGTCAATCATGCCCATGTAACCACGCATGATTCCATAAACTTCGAGATTATTATATATTCCGGTGCGCACCACGGCTCTGATGGCTGCATTCATTCCGGGTGCGTCGCCGCCGGATGTCAGCACTCCGATTTTTGTTATTTTTCTTTCCAAGATTTATAAAATTACCTTTTAAATATTTTTCCTTTTAAAAATGCGTCAAAAATACACATTTAGGATTATTAATTTACAAGATGATTTTTATAACCAACAAATGCTGGATTTTACTTGAAAAAACTTTACTCAAATAAAAGGGTTCAGGCCATCAGTCTTCTACTTCGCCTTCTTTCTTCAGTTCTACTTCACACGCAATGGTTACGGTATCTCCTACCAAAACACCTCCGCTTTCCAAAGCTGCGTTCCAGTTTAATTGCCAATCTTTGCGATTTACTTTTCCATTGATACTAAATCCGGCTACTTCATTTCCCCACGGATCTTTTTGAACTCCTCCAAATTCTACATCCAAACAAATCTTTTTAGTGATTCCTTTAATGGTTAAATTTCCCCATAAATCGTATTTGTCATCACCTTTTTTTTCAATTGTGTTGGATTGAAAAGTAATTTCCTTATGATGTTCTGTATCAAAAAAGTCGGAACTTCTTAAATGGGCATCACGTTTTTCATCATTTGTTTGCAAAGAATTGGGGTTCATCCAAAAATCAAATTCAGCGGTTGTAAAATCATCGCCGATTGTATAAATACTGGCTCTGTATTCGGTAAAAATCCCTTTTACATTCACGATCATCAGATGTTTCACTTTAAATGCAATTTCGCTGTGCGCATGATCAATTGCCCATTTCGTTTTTGTTGTTGTCATAGTTGCCATAGAGTATATTTTTTTTAAATTTTTATCAGAAAATACTGACCTGAAAATTGAATAATAGCATTTTATTGATATACTTTTTTTGTAAATATCTATGACAAACTCCGCAATAGCCTTGCCAATAACCAATTGAAACCAATTAAGATTTTATTTTTAGCAAAATCAGTAAAGCAATAAATAAAGGTGATTTTTATTTTAATAATTTTTCGTTTTATCTAAAAAAGTGATGAATATTTCGCAGTCACTTGCTTTTTTTAGTTTTCTGTTTATCTTACCGCGCCGAATAAAAAATAATTTCAAAATCATTTCGATATTTTTATTTATAAAGTTTACCAAATGCCTCAATCTCTCTTTCGGAAAAAAAGTATTTCCTCAATTTTAGAAGATGCTCAATCAGGACTTTCAGACGCAACACATTCGGCTTCCGGATTAAAAAAAGTATTGCGTGTTCGCGATCTTACTGCTATGGGAATTGCTGCTGTAGTTGGTGCAGGAATTTTTTCTACTATTGGAAATGCTGCTTATGAAGGTGGGCCGGGAGTTTCATTATTATTTATATTAACTGCTGTTTGTTGCGGATTTTCAGCTTTGTGCTACGCAGAATTTGCTTCACGAATTCCGGTAAGCGGCAGTGCTTATACTTATGCGTATGCCTCTTTTGGAGAATTAATTGCGTGGATCATTGGTTGGGATCTGTTGATGGAATATGCGATTGGAAATATTGCAGTAGCAATTTCGTGGAGCCAATATTTTGTCAACCTTTTGGAAGGTTTGCATATTCACATACCTTCTTATTTAACTACAGATTATTTAAGCGCTTCGCGCGGATTTAAAGAAGCCAGTGCAGAATTATTAAAAGGAGGTAGTTTAAATAATGTTTCGGAAACGGTTAGAACGGGATATACTGCATGGCTAAATGCTCCACACATCGGATCTTTTAAATTGATAGCTGATTTGCCTGCGCTAGCAATTGTGTTTTTAATTACATGGCTTGTTTATACAGGAATTAAAGAAACAAGAAGAGCAACGAATATGATGGTTGGTTTAAAAATTATTATTCTTATTGCTGTAATAGCTATCGGATGTTTTTTTGTGGCGCCTGCCAACTGGAGCCCGTTTCTACCAAACGGTTTTGGCGGAATGATGAAAGGAGTTTCGGCTGTATTCTTTGCCTACATTGGTTTTGACGCAATTTCTACAACCGCAGAAGAATGTAAAAATCCGCAAAGAGATCTGCCGCGGGGAATGATTTATTCATTAATTATTTGTACGGTTCTTTATATTTTGATCGCATTTGTTTTAACCGGAATGGTCTCCTATAAAGAATTACAAGTTGGTGATCCGCTGGCTTTTGTTTTTAAAAGAGTTGGTTTGGATAAGATCAGTTATATCATTTCATTTAGTGCGGTAATCGCAACCGCAAGTGTATTACTGGTTTTTCAAATGGGACAACCAAGGATCTGGATGAGCATGAGCCGCGATGGCTTATTACCAAAAGCTTTCAGCAGAATTCATTCAAAATATAAAACACCTTCTTTTGCAACAATTATTACCGGACTTTTTGTAGCTGTTCCTGCTTTATTTTTAAATCTGACTGAGGTAACAGATCTAACAAGTATCGGAACTTTGTTTGCCTTTGTTCTCGTTTGTGGAGGCGTACTTTTATTACCAAAAAGAGAGGCTGGCGAAGCCGAACCAAAATTTAAAATCCTTTATATCAATTCACAATTTATTGTGCCGGTTTTGTTTATTGTTGGAGTAATTATTTTCTGGAAAAACTTTCTCGGTCTTTTTGATTTTAATGCAGGCTGGGCAGTTTTTAAAGATAAATTGCCTTTCTTTTTATTTATTATTCTTTCAATTGCATTGACAATTGCTTCCTTTATAAAAAAGCTTTCTTTAATTCCGGTTCTCGGACTTGCAAGTTGTTTTTACCTGATGACAGAATTGGGTTTTACTAACTGGATGCGATTTCTGATCTGGCTGGTAATCGGGCTTTTTATTTATTTTTTATATAGCCGACACCATAGCCGATTGAATAACGAGAACCGGAATTATGTTGAAAATTAACTAAGAGGATTAAAATCTCTTAATCTTACAAAAGCTTCCATTGCAGCATATTTTGTAAGGCCAAGCTTAGCGTATAAATTAGCCGTGTTCGCATTTCTCTCTTCAGCTCGTTGCCAGAATTCGCGCTCATCACTTCCCTGGAATGGAACAGAATCTTTCTGAGACTGATGGATGAAAATGCCATAACGTTTTTTTCTTACCTGTTCCGGACTCATTGGAACCGCCATTTCAATTTCACTGATATCCCATTCTTCCCATGCGCCTTTATAAAGCCAAACATAACAATCGTCCAACCATTCGCCACCTTCTTCGTTTTTAATTACATTCAAGGCAGCGAGGATAATATCGAGACAAACTTTATGAGTTCCATGCGGATCAGCAAGATCACCCGCGCAAAAAATCTGTTGAGGTTTTATTTGACGCAGCAGGGCAACAGTTATATCAATATCTTCTTTACCCATTGGCTTTTTTTCGATGGTTCCGGTTTCATAAAAAGGTAGATTCATAAAGTGGATCTGATCATCTGAAAGTCCGACGTATTTACAGGTAGCACGTGCTTCACACCGACGAATTAAACCTTTTATTTCTCTGATCTCAGGACTGTCCTGCTCAGTTGATTTTTTATTTTTCAAAAATTTGTCAGAAGCTTCAAAAACTTTTTTGCTGATAGTGTCGTCGATATGAAAAATCTTTTCAAATCCCACTGCAAAATCCAAAAACCTCGTTACAAACTCATCTGTTACAGCAATATTTCCACTGGTTTGATACGCAACATTTACATCGTGTCCCTGGTCATGCAAACGCATAAAAGTGCCGCCCATGCTGATAATATCATCATCAGGATGTGGTGAAAAAATTAAAACTCTTTTGGGGTAAGGTTCGCTTCTTTCGGGATGATTCGGCATAATCGCGTTTGGTTTTCCACCAGGCCAGCCTGTAATTGAATCGCGAAGCATGTAATAAACTTCGAGGTTGATATCGTAAGCATTTCCTTTCTCAACTAATAAGTCACTCAAACCAGATTCATTATAATCATGATCTGTAAGACTGAGAACTGGTTTGCCCAATTGCATTGCCATGTTTACAACAGCGCTCTTAATCATTTTCGGAGTCCACTCGCACTCACCCGTTAGCCAGGGAGATTTAAATCTTGTAAGGTCGGACGCAGCAAATTGATCCAATACAAATGAACAATTATCATGATGTTGCAAAAGTGAAGCAGGAATTTCTTCTGTTGGCCTTCCTTCTACTGCTTTTTGAATTACCGGCGCTTTGGTTTTTCCCCATGCCATTAAAATGATGCGGCGGGACTTCATAATCGTACTGATTCCCATTGTAATTGCCATTCTTGGAACTTCAGAAATATTTCCAAATTCCTGTGAGTTAGCCATTCTTGTAGAATTATCCAATGAAATTAATCTCGTTTTTGAATACATTGGCGAACCTGGCTCATTAAAACCAATATGTCCATTAACACCAATTCCCAAAATCTGCAGATCTATTCCTCCTGCTTCTTCAATTTTTCTTTCATATTCAGCACAATGCTCTTTGATCTTATCTTTTGGAATCATTCCATTTGGTAAAAAATAATTTTGAGGATCGATATCAGTTTGCTCAAACAAATATTTGCGCATAAAATAATGATAGCTGTTCAATGCATCTGCTTCCATCGGATAATATTGATCCAGATTGAAAGTGATTACATTTTTAAAACTTAGTCCTTCTTCATTATGCATTCTTACTAATTCCGCATACAAAGATTTTGGCGTTGAACCCGTTGCAAGACCAATGACAGCTTTCTTTCCAAGCGAATTTTTTTCTTTAATTAGTATGGAAATAATTTTTGCTACGTAAACAGACCCTTCATGTGGCGTTTTAAAAATTTCCACCGGTATTTTTTCAAGGGAATCTGAAAGGTTAATAGTAAGAGACATGATAAACTTTTAGGATTTTTTTAATAAAAATGTGAATTGCAAAATTGAAGTAAAATGAGAAGATATAAAATAAAAAATGTAAAAATTTGTTCGTTTACTGTCGAAAGGATTTTTTAAAGCATAAAATAGAAATAGAAACATGATTTTCTTTAATCTTGAAAGAAGGAAAAAAGTATGTGTTTTTATAAAATTTCACTCTTGAATTTTTGATGTTTTATCTATTTAGAAACAGTTTTATATGTTTTAACTGTATTTTCAGAGAGTTAAAAAAGTCAGTAAAAAATGTGGAATTTATTGCACAAGAACTGCACGATTGGCACAAATATTGCCCATTATGGCGACGAGAATTTGATTTGAAAATGTTGAAAAAACCATCCAAACAAAACCAATGCCAATATTATTTAAAAACTGTGGAAAATTTAATCCAAGGAAAAAAATGAAAGACATAGCTGCTTTTATAATAATCCGCAAAAATTACCGTTATCCTAAAGTCTAACGAGAGATTTGCTAACCCTTTCTTTCTCTGAAGACTTACGCCGTTGAAAAGCAGCGGTGTAAATAATTTAATAACCGAAAAACCTAATAGCACTCCAATATGCTAGCTAGAAAAACTATGAAACCACTGCTCGTATTATGCCTATTCGTTTTTGGGCTCACTTCCTTTACTGGATTAAGTGCACAGTCGCCTGTTGCCAATGCAGGCCCGGATCAAACTATCTATTTAACACAAACTAATTCAGTAACTCTTAATGGAAGTTCAAGTTTCGGAGACTCTTATCAATGGACCGAGGTTTCAACAGATTATAAAAGCGGTGCAACTATTACCTCTCCAAACTCAGCGGTAACAACAGTTACAGGTCTTCCACAGGGAGTGTTTTATTTTCAACTGGCGGTTACAAGCGGTGGTAGTACTGCTACGGATGTGGTTGTGGTGAGCGTCGATTATGCTACTCCGCCCAATGGTCAAATACTTAGAAATCTTCCGTTTTCTTCTATTAACCCAATAGTAAATGACAGACATGATACTACTGATTATCTTGAAACAGAGTGGTATAATAGTAGTAACGGACAAAGTATTTTTTTTGACAGATGTAGGCTTCCGGGACAATATATAGACCCGCAGATGAATAAGTTCTACTCAATCATAGAAGACGGATATGGGTGGAATGGAAACGACTATGCAAGAAGTGAAATGAGTTTTGGAAACTATTACAATTTTGATACAGCGAAAACATACTGTATGGAGTGGAAAGGATATTTCCCGCAGGATTGGAGTTACTTAGCATTGAATCAATCGGTGGGTATCTTTATGCAAATACACGCTAATAGTGACGATCAACATATGTTAGGGACACAAGTTATCAATACGGGCTCCGGACCTAAATTTGTGATTGATGATAACGGTCAATATACTGTATTAGCTGATTTAAACACTTTCGTAAATCAAACTCATACCATTAGGGTAATATTTAGAGAGGGTACTGCAACAAATGGCGCTTACTATAAAGTAGAGATAGATGGAGTACAAAAATATTTGAAAAATACAGGAACAATAGGTGGTCTTCCAGCTGGGCAGGATTATCCTAAAATTGCCACCCTTTACGATTATGGCAGAGCAATAGTTGATCCAAGCAATACAACAAGAGGTCGTAAATTTTCAATGGTAACTGAACAGTTCAATGTGTATCTATTAAATGATGCTCAGACTGCTACTCCGACTGCTGATGCAGGATCGAATCAAACAATTACTCTTCCAACAAATAGTATAAATCTTTCAGGAAGTGGTTCTGTTAGTGGAGGGACTATTCAAAGTTATAACTGGACAAAATCATCCGGTCCATCTGGAGCAACTATTACATCTCCCAACTCTCAATCTACTTCTGTTACAAATCTTGTTCAGGGTACTTATGTTTTTCAATTAAAAGTTACTGATAATAATGGAGCTACTGCAACCAGTACAGTTCAGGTTACTGTAAATGCTCAGCCTCAAAATGCAATACCAAAAGCAAGTGCGGGAGCAGATCAAACAATCACACTACCAACGAATACTGTTAATTTAACTGGCTCAGGTTCTGATAGCGATGGAACAATAACTGCCTACTTATGGACCAAAACCATTGGACCTTCAGGTGGAAATATTGTTTCCCCAACCTTAGCCAGCACATCAATATCGAATTTGCAACAAGGCGAATACACGTTTGAATTAAAAGTAACCGATAATGCAGGGGCTACGGGAATAGATACAGTTCATGTTACCGTAAATGCTGCTGCTAATCAATCTCCGGTAGCTGATGCAGGAATTGATCAAAATATCGTTCTTCCCATCAATACTGCCGACTTATCTGGAAAAGGAACAGATGTTGATGGATCGATTATCTCCTATCAATGGGCAGAGGTTTCAGGTAATACGTGTACTATCTCCAATTCTAATTCTTCTAATGCTACAGTTAATGGATTAACAGAGGGATCTTACCAATTTGAACTTACAGTTACAGACAACCAGGGTGCAATTGGGAAAGATACAATGTTGGTCTCGGTTAAGGCTGGGGCCAATATAATACCCACTGCCACTGCAGGAGCAGACCAAACGATAACACTACCAACCAATAGTGTTCATCTTAAAGGGGGTGGAGTAGATACTGACGGAACTATTACTTCTTATTTATGGACAAAAATTTCCGGCTCAACAGCTACAATTACTAAAGCTTCTTCTGCAACAACAAATGTAACAGGTTTGGTTCAGGGAACTTATCAATTTGAATTACAGGTTACTGATGATAAAGGCGCGATTGCTAAAGATACCGTTCAGATAACCGTTAATTCAGACGCAAATATTGCTCCAACTGCAAATGCAGGTGCTGATCAAACGATCACTCTTCCAACTAATCCTGTAACTCTTAATGGAAGTGGAACAGATTCCGATGGAACTATCGCTTCTTATTCCTGGACAAAAACTGCCGGCCCTTCAGCAGGCACTATTTCCAATGCTTCCTCTGCAACCACAACAATAACTAGCCTGATCGCCGGAGAATATACTTTCAATTTAAAAGTAACCGACAATCAGGGTGCAACCGGAGCAGATACTGTTCATGTAACAGTTAAAAATGATACCACCACTACTACACAAGTAGCTAAACAGAATATAGCTCCAACTGCAAATGCAGGCACTGATCAAACGATCACTCTTCCAACTAATACTGTAACTCTTAATGGAAGTGGAACAGATTCCGATGGAACTATCGCTTCTTATTCCTGGACAAAAACTGCCGGCCCTTCAGCAGGTACTATTTCCAATGCTTCCTCTGCAACCACAACAATAACTAGCCTGATCGCCGGAGAATACACTTTCAATTTAAAAGTAACCGA
>JBQCIM010000049.1:0-13177 GCA_051953735.1 Ginsengibacter sp. | reverse complement strand
GGTTGTAGGACTGCATTTAGAAACCAATCTCAAATAGAATCTTCTGGAAAGAAGAGCCACAGAGCGTGAAAGCCGCGTAAATGTAAATGATTGGCGACGAGCAGTATCCTGAGTAAGGCGGGACCGGAGAAATCCTGCCTGAATCTGCCGGCACCATCCGGTAAGGCTAAATACTCCTTAGAGACCGATAGTGAACCAGTACCGTAAGGGAAAGGTGAAAAGCACCCTAAATAAGGGAGTGAAATAGTACCTGAAACCGTACGCCTACAAGCGGTCGGAGTTCCGATTTATCGGCATGACGGCGTGCCTTTTGCATAATGAGCCTACGAGTTACTCCTCACTGGCAAGGTTAAGTTCTTAATTAACGGAGCCGTAGCGAAAGCGAGTCCGAATAGGGCGATTAGTCAGTGGGGGTAGACGCGAAACTTTGTGATCTATCCATGAGCAGGTTGAAGGTGTGGTAACACACACTGGAGGACCGAACCCATTAGCGTTGAAAAGCTCTGGGATGACTTGTGGATAGGGGTGAAAGGCCAATCAAACTGAGAGATAGCTCGTTCTCCCCGAAATGTTTTTAGGAACAGCGTCGCATTTAAGAAGTTTATTAGAGGTAGAGCTACTGATTGGGCTAGGGGGCTTCACCGCCTACCAAACCCTGACAAACTCCGAATGCTAATAAATATCTGCGGCAGTGAGGCTGTGGGCGCTAAGGTCCATGGCCGAGAGGGAAATAACCCAGATTACCAGCTAAGGTCCCTAATACATAGTTAAGTTGATCAAACGATGTGAAGTTTCTATAACAGCCAGGATGTTGGCTTGGAAGCAGCCATTCATTTAAAGAGTGCGTAACAGCTCACTGGTCGAGAGACTTTGCGCGGAAAATAATCGGGCATCAAACTATGAACCGAAGCTGTAAGATTGCCATTAAATTGGTACATCGGTAGGGGAGCATTCTAACCAGCGTTGAAGGTGTGTGGCGATGCATGCTGGAGCGGTTAGAAAAGAAAATGTAGGCATAAGTAACGATAAATAATGTGAAAAACATTATCGCCGTAAGTCCAAGGTTTCCTGATCAATGTTAATCAGATCAGGGTAAGTCGGGTCCTTAGGCAAACCCGAAAGGGGTAGCTGATGGCAAGTTGGTTAATATTCCAACACCCGCTTTAGTTTCGATGGGGCGACGGGGTAGTGACAAGTCCGCGATCTTACGGAATAGATCGTTAAAAGGTGTAGTTATATTCTTTGTTGGCAAATCCGCAGAGAATGGCGAACCTGATAGTACCGCAAAGCTTCGGCAGCGCGGATAGCGACTGTAATCATACCTCCGAGAAAAACCTCTAAGGCTAGGCTAAAGCGGCCCGTACCGTAATCCGACACAGGTGGACGGGATGAATATTCTAAGGCGCTCGGGTGAGCCGTGGAGAAGGAACTAGGCAAATTAACGCTGTAACTTCGGGATAAAGCGTACCGCAGCGATGCGGTCACAGTAAAATGGTACAACCAACTGTTTAGCAAAAACACAGGGCCCTGCAAAATCGAAAGATGACGTATAGAGCCTGATACCTGCCCGGTGCTGGAAGGTTAAGGAAGGATGTTCGGCGCAAGCCAAAGCTTCTGACTGAAGCCCCAGTAAACGGCGGCCGTAACTATAACGGTCCTAAGGTAGCGAAATTCCTTGTCGGGTAAGTTCCGACCTGCACGAATGGTCTAATGAGTTGTACACTGTCTCCTCCACGAGCCCGGTGAAATTGTAGTATCGGTGAAGATGCCGGTTACCCGTCACGGGACGGAAAGACCCCATGAACCTTCACTACAACTTTGCATTGATTTTGAACTTTTGATGTGTAGGATAGTTGGGAGACTTTGAAGCAGTGGCGCCAGCCATTGTGGAGTCAACGTTGAAATACCAACCTTTAAACGTTTAGAATCTAATCCCTTACGGGAAACAGTGCATGGTGGGTAGTTTGACTGGGGTGGTCGCCTCCTAAAAAGTAACGGAGGCTTGCAAAGGTTCCCTCAGTACGGTTGGTAATCGTACATAGAGCGTATTAGTATAAGGGAGCTTGACTGTGAGGCACACAAGCCGAGCAGGGACGAAAGTCGGCTAAAGTGATCCGGTGGTTCTGTATGGAAGGGCCATCGCTCAAAGGATAAAAGGTACTCTGGGGATAACAGGCTGATCTCACCCAAGAGCTCATATCGACGGTGAGGTTTGGCACCTCGATGTCGGTTCGTCACATCCTGGGGCTGGAGAAGGTCCCAAGGGTTCGGCTGTTCGCCGATTAAAGTGGCACGTGAACTGGGTTCAGAACGTCGCAAGACAGTTCGGTCCCTATCTGTGATGGGCGTTAGAAAATTGAGTGGACATGACCTTAGTACGAGAGGACCGGGTCGTACGTACCGCTGGTGTATCTGTTGTGCCGCCAGGTGCAGTGCAGAGTAGCTATGTACGGATAGGATAAACGCTGAAAGCATCTAAGCGTGAAACCAACCACAAGATGAGTTTTCTTTTAAGGGTCGTCAAAGACTATGACGTTGATAGGCTACAGGTATAAAGGCAGTAATGTCAAAGCCGAGTAGTACTAATTGCCCGTAAGCTTTTTTATTTTTTTATTAGTATTACAGCTTTCCCTTTATGTTAATCTTATTAAAGTCGTAAGTAGAAAGAAGTAAGTAGCAGGAGAAAAGCATTTTTCTTGATACTTTATACTCAAATCTTGCTACTTTATGGCAACCTCTTTATGGTGGTTTTGCCGAGGGTGTTCACCTCTTCCCATCCCGAACAGAGAAGTTAAGCCCCTCATGGCCGATGGTACTACACAACAATGTGGGAGAGTAGGTAGCTGCCATATTTATTTAAACCCTTTCAGTTTACTCTGAGAGGGTTTTTTGTTTTTGAGAGTTTTTGTTTCAGCAAATATCAAAGAAAATTGTTGCGGAGAAGCTAAGCCGTGCTCTTTTCATGTGCCGATGGTACTACACAACCATGTGGGAGAGCAGGTAGCTGCCGTATTTATTTAAACCCTTTCAGTTCGTTGAGGGCTTTTTGGTTTTGTCCTTTAATAATTCATTTCTTTCTTTATCTTCACCAGTAAAATAATAAATAACTGATAATAACGTTTTAGCTGTTTGC
This sequence comes from Ginsengibacter sp., assembly GCA_051953735.1. GTDB lineage: Bacteria > Bacteroidota > Bacteroidia > Chitinophagales > Chitinophagaceae > Ginsengibacter. Next base: position 10,044 of record JBQCIM010000049.1, on the reverse strand, counting down.
CGGAGAAAATAAAAAGTTAATGGCATGAAGATTGATAGCTTTTTTACCATTCGCTTTATCGCTGTATTTGCTTATGAAGCCAGAATAAATTTTCGTTATCAATTTATTTAAAAACTAAAATTGTTTACCTCAAAATCAAAAAAACATGAAAAATGTTATGAAATTCCTTGTTGTATGCCTGGTGATATTTTTTTCTGCTTGTAAAAAGGATACGAACCCGGTGGAAAATCCTAAACCGGTTACTTATGATTCTGCCGCACAGGCTTTTTTTACCAGTACCGGCATAACTGATACGGTGCAAAAGAATGCGATCAATAATTTAGTACTCCAATTAAAACAAAACTCATTGTGGGATAAATTTCTTGCTATGTATCCAATGGCGGGTGGCTCATCGGCTTCTACTAAATGGAATTTAAAAGATCCGAGAGATGCAGATCAGGCTTATAGAATAACCTGGAATGGTACTCCTGATTTTAAAGCAACCGGTGTGACATGTTTGAATTCTACAGATTGGGGAGATACTCATCTGTCTGACAGCGTTCTTGCTTTTGATAACTCATCTATTTCATTTTACTCGGGAACTCAGAATTCAACCGGGGGGTATGATATGGGATGCAGCAACCAGGTTTTTCCTTACAACATCATGGCTGTGTATGAAGATTTTAATAATGATGTCGTAAACACCTGGTTCAATGCTTATGATACCGTTCAGGATCAGCCCGCTTCTACTGTTGGTTTGTTTACTAATTCATCTTCCGGAGGAAAAGTAGTGCGTTACTTTAACGGAGCGGTAGAGAGAACTTATGGCGCTCCGTCCGATGCTCACACCAATATGAATATTACAATTGGAAAAGTAGTTGACGATTCGCATATGGGCCTAAGAGAGTGTAGATTTGCGGCTATAGGACAAGGCCTTAGTGATGCTGAGGCATTAACTTTTTACAACATTGTAAAAGCATTTGAAACGAAACTTAACAGATAAAATATTTATCTCTAAAAAAAGCGGGGCAGAAATAAAATTTTCTGCCTCGCTTTTTTTATAATGTTTTTTATCTTATTAATGAAAGGGTTTCTTCATAATAATCTGCTCCGTCAAGTTCCTTTGAATAAAGGACCAATGAATTAGATGTCAAAGTTTTAATATCATAAGTATTTACACTATCAATAGTGATCTGGGTGTCTCCAACCAAAGTATAAGATGCAGTATCCTTTTGTCCGAAAAAGTCTGAATAAACCTTTCCATCATTTCTGAATTCGATAGTGGTATTGGCAGTGCCTAACGTGGTATCAATATTATCGGTACCATTTGTATGCTCGTTATAAATTTCTGATTTTATCTGCCAGGTTCCCTGGATTTTTTGAGCAGTACTGGTTTTGGTATCATTCTTTTTGCAGGCGGTAAATAAAAAAGCTGATACAGCAATGCCAGCTAAAATTTGTGTGATTTTTTTCATGAGACGGTTTTTATTTAGAGATTAAAAATACAAATTATATTATTAATGTTTAAGATTTTCCTGCAACTGTTTAATAAAAGGAATCTGTCCCGCCACAATTTTTGACTTTGCTTCCTCAAGCCTAAACCACGCAGCTTTATCTACTTCAGCAAATGATTGCATCTTTCCTGAACCTTTAGGCCATTCCATTTCAAAAAGATTACTTTTTATTTCTCCCAATTCTATATCTGCCTGCATCGCCCAAGCAAATATTACTTTTCCTGATTTCTGCTTTTGAGGTATGAGAGGAACAGGATCTTTAAGATCGATTGAAATTCCTGTTTCTTCTTTTGTTTCCCGAAGGGCAGCCTGCAACGGATCTTCATTTTCTTCGATTTCGCCTTTAGGAATGGACCACGCACCCGTTTCCTTTTTTGCCCAGAACGGGCCGCCGGGATGAACCAGCAGAACCTCTGGTAAATTATTTTTGAAGTGATACAATAATAATCCTGCGCTTCTTTTTGCCATAAATTCAATAGTAAATCGTTTTATGCAAAAATTCTTCCATTTCTTATTTCAGCAATGCAGTGAAGCGATAAATAATTACTTTTCTTATTTGTGTAAAATATATTTTACACGAAAATAAAATCAGTTTATTTTCGTTGAATAAAAAATCATTTCCTGCAATTATGAAATCGCAAAATATTTTTGTGATTCTGCTTATAACAGTTTCTTTTTTCCAGTACTTTTCTGCAGATGCACAAGCTGATTCAGCAGCAAAAAAATCGTATTTTAAATTTCAAGCAAGCTATCTTTCAAATTCAGTTTATTCCGGAAGAAAAGATTCTGAAACGGTCTCTTATCTTACGCCGTTATTGGGGTATTTTCATAAATCAGGGTTTTATGTAGATGGCGAATTATCTTTTCTTGCCAACTCCGTAAATTCCGGAAGGATTGATGAAATAGTATTGGAAACCGGCTATGACTTTAGTATCGGGAATTTTGATGCAGGTTTTTATGCCGGAAAATATTTTTACAGTAACAGTAGTTTCGCTGTTACTTCTGACATTAAAGCAGATATCGGTACTTATTTTACTTTCAACACAAACATTCTAAATGTAGGAGGAGGTGCAGATTTATTGGTTTCAACGAATAATGATCTGAACATTAATGCAGATATTTCTCATCCGTTTTATTTTACGGTAAAGGATAAAAACTTGTCGATCTCTCCATCAGCAGAAATGAATGCAGGAACTCAATCTTTTTATCGGGCTTATTATGAAAACAGGAAATTTAGTTTTACTACTCACGGTTCAAATGCAAAAGGGCATGGACATAAAAAAAGCGGCACAACTACGACCCCTGTCAGTGATACTTCCAGTGCTGTAACTGTTACGTTTCCTGAGCAAAACCGTTTTTCAATTCTTGATTATGAATTTTCAGTTCCAATGACCTTTGATGCAAAAAAATGGGGAGTATTTTTAACGCCAACTGTTGCAATTCCATTAAATCCTGCTACTTATGAAATTGACGGCATTTTGCAGAAGGAAAAGTTATCGACCAGCTTTTTTGTAAAAACAGGAGTTTATTATAAATTTTAGGAGGAACAAAGATCGGTTTTCAAAAGTTAGAAGGCTTATCCATTACCAGCTCAATCAAAACTCCATTCGTATCTTTTGGATGAAGAAAACAGATCAGTTTATTATCTGCGCCTTCTTTTGGAGTTTCATTTAACAAAGTAAATCCTTCATTTTTCAAACGCTGCATTTCCGCTTCTAAATTGTCTACCTGGAAAGCAATGTGATGCAAACCTTCACCTCTTTTTTCGATAAATTTACTGATTACGCTGCCAGGCCCATACGCTTCTAATAATTCAATTTTATTTTTTCCGGTTTCAAAAAATGCCGTGTTCACCTGTTCAAGTGGCAGCACTTCGGTTTTATAACAAGTAGTATTTAATAATTTTTCAAAAAGAGGAATGGAAACCGACAATTTTTTTACGGCAATTCCAATATGTTCAATCCTTTTCATAAAAATATTTTTACAAATTTAATCCAAACAACGAAGCTTTTAGACCTTTATAAACTCTGATCGCTTTCAAGTAAATTTGTTGGAATAAAAGATGAAATGCAATTACCGGTTTATCTAGATAATAATGCTACAACTCCTGTTGACCCACGCGTTTTAGAAACGATGTTACCATTTTTTACAATGCATTTTGGAAACGCAGCAAGCAATAGTCATGCTTATGGGTGGGAAGCTGCAGAAGCAGTAAAATATGCAAGAGAACAGATAGCAGCTTTGATCAACTGCGAGCCTGAAGAAATTATTTTTACATCCGGCGCTACTGAATCTGATAATCTTGCTTTAAAAGGAGTTTATGAAATGTATGCTTCCAAAGGAAATCATATTATTACTGTGAAAACCGAGCATAAAGCAGTGTTAGATTCATGCAAGCATCTTGAAAAAAAAGGCGCAGAAATAACGTATCTGAATGTAAAAAAGGATGGATTAATTGATTTGAAAGAATTAGAAAATTCAATAAAATCTACTACCATTCTGATTGCTGTGATGTACGCTAATAATGAAACAGGAGTAATTCAACCTATGCAAGAGATCAGCACGTTAGCGAAAAAAAAATCAATATTATTTTTTTCAGATGCCACACAGGCGGTTGGAAAAATTCCGGTTAATGTTATAGAAGACGGAATTGACCTGATGTCATTTTCTGCTCATAAAATGTATGGGCCGAAAGGAGTTGGTGCGTTATACGTGAGAAGAAAAAATCCCCGCGTAAGGCTTTCTTCTCAAATGGATGGTGGCGGCCATGAAAGAGGAATACGCAGCGGAACATTGAATGTTCCTGCAATTGTTGGTTTTGGAAAGGCGTGCGACCTATGCAAAACAGAGATGCAACATGATGCAGAAACAAACAGTAAACAAAGAAATAAGTTAGAAAAAGAATTAGCGAAAATAAAGGTTGTTTCAATTAATGGAAATATTGAGTATCGTTTGCCGAATGTCAGTAACATCGGTTTTAAAAATATCAATAGTTCACAGTTGATGGCAAAGTTGAGCAAAAAAATTGCGGTTAGCTCCGGCTCTGCCTGTACTTCTGCTTCTCAAAGTCCTTCTTTTGTTTTAAAAGCAATGGGATTAAGCAATGAGATGACACTTTCCTCAATTCGCTTTAGTTTAGGAAGATTTACAACAGATGAAGAAGTTGATTTTACGATTCATGAATTGACACGACTCATTTCATGAAAGTTTTTTCACATTTTCACCTTTCAAACTTTATGTATTTTTGTACTCAGTAATAGCAAATTAGTTATGATTTATATCAGCGAAAAAGCAAAAGATAGAGTAGTTCAATTAATGGAAGAAAAAGAATTTTCTCCTAAAGATTATTTTTTGAGAGTGAGTGTGGAAAGTGGTGGATGTTCCGGATTGAGCTATAAAATGGATTTTGATAATGCATTGAAACCAATGGACCAGGAATTTGAAGACAAAGGAATTAAGGTAGTAACAGATCTTAAAAGCTTTTTGTACCTGGTAAATACAACTCTTGAATTCAGCGACGGACTAAATGGTAAAGGATTTTACTTTAATAATCCAAATGCGAGTCGAAGTTGTGCTTGTGGAGAAAGTTTTAGTGTCTGATTATTATAAAATAATAAAATAAAAAGAGGTTGTTTTTTTATGGACAACCTCTTTTTATTTTTACCTCTATTTTTTAAAATTTATCCCAGAAAATTTTTGTAGTTACTTTATCCCCGCCGATAGAGGCAGCAGCGGCAGTATAATTTGCATTATTTAAATTTACTTCTGTGGCTGGATAAGTAAAGCGAACAGGAAATGCAGACACTGCAGACGGAGGCGCTACTAACTTTGGATAATCCAATCTTCTAAATTCTGTCCAGGCATCAAATCCCCTTGTATAAAAAGCGATCCACTGCTGAACGCCAATACTTTTTTTCCAGTTGGTCGGATCAAATTTATTGATTGGAAGTGCTAAGTATGCTGCTGCCTGAGCTGCGGTTCCTCCCCATTCAGTGATAGATGCTGTAACTGCATTGTTATAATGTCCTTCAGCAGTACCTCCCACATTCATTCCCCTTGCTGCTCCTTCCGCTAGTAAAAATTCCACTTCGGCATAATCCATGATAATGGCAGGAAAATCGGGCGCTTCCACTTTATCGGAAGGGTGAGAAAACAGCCTGAAGGTATTTCCGCTACCATAAATTCCTCCAATATATTTTCCGTCAACATCACTGAAATAAAAAGGCCTTCGCGGATCCTGCCGCGCATTCATTGTATCAATCAGCGTATTCGTTATTACAAAATCATTACGGCCACTTTGAACGAGGTTTGTCCAGATCGGATTTACATTTGGCGGAGTTGTAGTGTATGGAAGTAAAGCGTTATCATCATTCGAGGTGAATACATTTGGCGCAGCAGATTCTACCTCTGATTTAGCTTTTGCCGGATCAACATCTGCCAGGTTCATAGCTAATTTCATCTTGATAGAATTTGAAAATTTATACCATTTAGTAATATCGCCGTTGTAGATCAAATCCGCACTTCCAAAGCTTTCACCGGTTTGGTCCATCTCGCTAATCGCCGCATCGATTGTGTCAAGTAAAGCATAATACACATCCTTTTGGTTATCATATTTTGGAGTTGTATTTTCTCTTCCTTTCAATGCTTCTGTATAAGGAATGTCGCCGAAAGTATTTACCAAAACTGAAAATGCATAAGCTCTCATCACTTTTGCGATGGCAATTTTATTGGTATAAGCTGTTTTTTCAGCGGGGAGTAAAGTGGGATCGGTTTGCTGTTGTCTCATTAACTCAATACTCTGCTGTAGATTTTCAATCACCCCTGTGTATAAGGCGTTCCACCAGTTGAGAGGAATATTTCTTTCTCCCAACTGATACTGACTCTCCTGGGGATATGTTGTTTCTGCCCAGTATTGTGAAATAAGTTCAAAAATGCCTGTGTTCACATTTGGAGTTGTCATTACATCTGCAAAAGCTTTTTCAGCATTTGAAAATAGCATTTCACCCGGAACCGTCGTTGCTACCTTTGGGTTCACGTTTAACTTTTCCATATTTTTAGTACAGGAAAAGGCGATCAGAAAAAAGATACTGATTGGTATATATCGAACAAGATTAAGTTTCATAGCTTTTGAATTTAAAATTTGACATTTAAATTAGCACCAAAGGTTCTGTACGTTGGATAACTTCCTACCTGAACTCCCTGGATATTTCCGGAACTTGGCCCATCTTCAGGATCCGCATCAGGCAAGTTTTTATGAATGATCCACAGGTTCCTTCCATATAGTGAAATATCTATTCCTTTTACGGGATGTAATTTGGAAATAAGCTTTTCAGGCAATGAATACGAAATATTTACTTCCCTCAGTTTTACATAACCTGCATCATAAATATAACCGGCATTTGGAAAATTATTGTATCCAAATCCTCTTAATCCTGTGATGAGCGCATGTTTTGTATTAGGTTTTCCATCTTCCGTAACTCCTGGAAATATAACACCTCCTCCGTCCTCGAGCGAATTTCTTAATGGTTTTCCAAGATCATTTAATCCCGCAGTACCGGCTGTCAGACCGGTTCCCTGTCCATACCATTGGTCAACCGAAAACAGGGAACCGCCCTTTTTTACATCAATGAGAAAGCTTAAAGAAAAATCCTTGTAAGAAAAAGTATTGTTTACTCCGCCGATCCAGTCAGGATTTATGTTTCCAAGAATATTATTATTAGAAGCTGTTTTTTCATAATAGCCATCGGCATCGACCACTCTTTTTTTGCTGACAGAATCATAGATAAAATCACTTCCTTCCAAAACTCCATATGGATGGCCAACTGAAGCATTTAAAGTAACACCGCCCTGGAACACACCCAACAAAAGGTTTTGAGTGCCACCGGCGAGACTCAATACTTTATTATTGATCTTCGTCCAGTTAATATTCATGCGCCATGAAAAGTTGGGAGTTTTAATAGGAACTAAATTAACAGTGACCTCAAATCCTTTGTTCTGAACATTACCTGCATTGATTATTTGAGTTGTAAATCCGGTTGCTGCCGAAATGGTAACAGGAATGATTTGATCAATCGTATTTGTTTTAAAGTAGGTAACATCAAAACCAACTCTGTTTTTGAACAAAGAAGTTTCTAACCCAGCTTCATAGCTTTTGGTTCTTTCGGGTTTTAATTCCGGATTTTTCTGAGTAGTGCTTACGCTAAATAACGGAACGCCATTGAAAGGTGTTGGTTGGGTGTAAGAATTTACAATATAATCAAAGGGTGCGTCGCTTCCTACTTCTGCATAATTCAATCTTAATTTTCCAAAGTTCAGCCATTTGGTATCTGGCAACAACTTTGAAAAAACAAAACCTCCGGATATGGAAGGATAGAAATAAGAATTATTATTTGCCGGCAAAGTTGAAGATTGATCTCTTCTTCCTGTAGCATCTAAAATCAACATTTGTTTATAAGTAAGAGTTACTCCTGCAAAAACTCCTCCTACCTCTGTCACCTGTTGTTCTTCAGTTGGAGCGGTAATTGGATTTTTTGAATTGGCAAGTGAATAAATACCAGGAAGGATCAAACCTCCATTTGTGGCAGCATATATTGAATTGAAGTAATCCTTTCTCAGGTTGGCCCCCAACAAAGCTTTGAAATTAAAGTTGTCAGAAAAATCTTTATTGACATTGGCTAAAAAATCATAATTATACTCGTGATAACTTTGGTTATTTCGGGTATACCCACCAATGTCTATAGATTCAATTCCGGTTCTTTCTTCCTGCAAGCCATCATAAGTATCCAGTGAAACTCTTCCTGAAAGATTGAGCCAGCTATTTACTGCGTAATTTAAATTCGCATAAGAAATAAACCTATACCTTGAATCTGATTCATAGCTTTCATATCTTACATAATAAGGATTGTCCCAATAAATCGGCCCAATATCTTCAGGGGGGCCAGCCATATTCCAGGTAATATTTTTCTTTGTCCTCATATATGCTGCTTTTTGTTCCTGCACATCCACGTTCATTTCCCACCATTCACGGAAATTAGCCGCAGGATTTAAAGCATCATAACCTGCTCCATATCTTCCGAGCCCAGCAACATTTGAAAAGTTTACTGCACCCGATACAGTTAGCTTATCTGTTATTTTATAATTGGCTTCTAAATTTACCAAGTCCTTTGTGAGCTTGCTGTTGGGCAATATTCCTTTATCATCATTCCGTGTATAACCTAATTTGAAAGTTGCTCTGTCGCCACCACCTTCAACAAAAACACTTGCGCTTGTGGACCATGGATTTTCGAAAAAAGTAGTAGGATCATTTTTTGCTGCTACCCATGGAGTGGGTTTGCCATAATTTGGAGAAGAAGGATCAAAAGCATCCCACTGATATACCAATAAACTGTCGTTGAATTTAGCGCCAAAAGAAGCATCTTCTGTGGTTGGAACTACCAGATCATTTACGCCATCTCCATTTACATCGAAATATAAAAAATGTGGGTCAGGTGATGGAGGTGAATCTGAATAAGTGTAATAATCAGGATCAAAATATCCGGCTCCATATTGATGCTGATATTTGATCCAAGTACTTTTATCCATTCTGCCTGTTGATCCACCCAGATTTAAAGTAACTCCTAAACCTTTTCTTCCTTTTTTTGTAGTAATTAGAATTACCCCGTTCGCAGCTCTGCTTCCGTATAAAGCAGTGGAAGCCGCACCTTTTAAAACAGTAATTGCTTGAATATCATCAGGATTTATATCTGCGCCGGTATTTCCATAATCATAACCACGAAATCCCTGCGCAACGTCGGCAGTATTAAAGTTGCTGTTATTCACAGGTACACCATCAACAACGATTAACGCCTGGTTATTGCCAGTTATAGATTTAAATCCACGAAGAATAATATTTGTAGAGCCACCCATCATATTATTCTCTTTTATCTGCAAACCTGCAACTTTCCCTGACAAAGCGTTGGCAAAATTATCTGTGCGTGTTTTGGTAATTTCAGTATTATTTACTTGTTGTGCAGCGTAAGGCAAAGTATTTTTATTACGCTGAATTCCCAAAGCAGTTGTTATTGTTACCGTTGCAAGTTCTTTAGCATTCGTCTTCATTGTAGCACTTACTACATCATTTACCGGTGACACAACAACGGTTTGATATCCGGTAGCTGTAATCGTGACGGTGCCGTTTCCTCTCATATTTAAAGTAAATTGACCTTCACCGTTTGCAGTAGTTGCGTTAGTTGTTCCGCTTTCAGTAACTGTTGCGTAAGGCACAGGCGCGCCCGTACTATCTTTTACAGTTCCGGTAATCACATGTGTTTGAGCAAAAGTAAATGCAGAAAAAAGTAAAAGCATTGAAAATATTACCCAAAATTTTTTCATGGCTTTGATTTTAAAGGGTTGCGAATAGGTTAACACTTAGTGGGCAAAGATTTCAGGTCTGCTGCTGCAAAAAAAAATCTTTTTACAATTCTGAGATAATTGGCTTTTTATAGATCGGCTGTGTTAAAGGTTCCATAAAAATCCTGCCAGACGATTAATTAACTTAAATTATTTTTTTTAG
>JBQCIM010000048.1:0-4494 GCA_051953735.1 Ginsengibacter sp. | reverse complement strand
ATATAATCGCAAATCCAAAAAGTAGGTTTTGCTCACATTCAAATTATCAGGAAGAGAAAAAACAGGTTTTGTTTCCAAAGAACCAATATCAGAAACCGGCACTGATTTCTTTAGAACTGATTTGGAATTCGCATCCAGCACATTGATAACCGCTGTAAGATTACTGGATTTTTGCGCAGTATTATTCATCACTTCCACTGCATCATGGCCATAATTATAAAAAATATGCAAAGGTTCATTCGCTACTCTCGCCCCATATAAAGCGCCGGTTGGCATCAGGTAATAATCGTAAAACTGCCACCAGAGCTTTGGCCATGAAGCGTTGTACATCCATTGAATGATGCCTGTTGCTTCAGGCCGGTTGGCTTCAAAAGCTTCAAACATGGCGCGCATCCCTTCATAGTTCAGGTACTGTGCTTTGCGCAAATAATCGTTCAGATCATTTGGCTGTCCAAGCCTTTCATTCATCGCATTATTGTAGGCATCCAGGTTATGGAATTTCCCTCTTGCTGCGTGATACAGCCATGAACTTCCGATTGGCCACAAAGAATCTTTTGGAATCATTTTTTCCAAACTTTCTAAAACCGGAACTTGCGGGCCAGGGCCGGTTTCGGTATTGAAACCAAAAGCTCCGCCAAAAGCAGTATCGATATACCAATAGGCAGGCGGAACATAATCATAAGGGCCACGCATTTTCATTCCTGTAGGACCAGTGATTTCACTAACCCATTCTTTGGCAGATTGCGCATATGGACGTGTTGGATCCTGGTCTTTTAAAACCGCTAAATATCTTGTTTCCAATTCCGGGCGCGGCCATTTATCACTTCCATAAAGCCACAGGAAAATGCTCGGATGGTTCCTAAGCCAAACGATCTGGTCATTCCATGATTTGGCAGCAATATCAATCTGTTCGGGAGTGACGATGCAGCCATATTTGTCTTCATAAGTTCCACCAAAAATTCCTTTCCATTCCCATTGACAACTAAAACCAACCATTATCAAAATTCCTTTTTCATCACACAGGTTATACAAATGCTGATCCTCGCCCCAAAAACCCTCCATCCTTATCGCGTTCAGATTCATATGAACGGCATAATCAATTCCGGCGCGTTCATATTCCGGTGTAGCGTTCAGCAGCATCGGATCTGTCCAGCCACCGCCTTTTATCAGAATCTTTTTCCCATTCAAACGATAGGCGCGAAAACCTCTGTCGGTCATATAGCCCGAAACCGAGCGAATACCAAACTTTATTTTTTTACCATCAGAAACCTGGTTGTTGATGTCAAAATTGATTTGCAAAGAATATAAATTCGGCTTCCCCAGATCGTGTGTCCACCACAATCTTGGATGATCGATAGAAAGCTGATGAAACTCTTCAGGAGTGAGGATCACTTCTTTGGTTTCATGAGGATCCAAAGAGACATTTTTAGAAAGATGAATGTTGTTTTCAATGTTGGTTTTTAAAACACCATTTATTTTTTTATCCGAAAAATTCTGCAAAGTGATCCTTAAAGTCACATTTGCATGATCAAGCGTGGCAGTGTCCACATCGGTGATTACAAACGGGTTTTCAATCGCTACAGGGCCGCTTTCCATAAAATGAACATCGCGCCAGATGCCCATGTGATTGTCGGCAGGTTCAGGATTCCAGTCAACAAAGCCAATGTTCAGATCAGCAGGCTGACCTTGTGTAACCTTCACTGCCAGTACGTTTTCACCTTTTTTAATAAATGGTGTTACATCAAAAACAAACTGGCGAAAACTTCCTTTTACTGTATCGCCGGAAGCTACTTTTTTCCCGTTTAGCCAGATGTCCGCATAATAACTGATGCCATTGAAACGCAGCCGATACACCTGTCCCGGATTTATTTTTTCAATATTAAAAGTGCGGCGATACCACCACGGCGCTTTGAACAAACTGTCCGGAATTTTTTCAAGATTGCGGTTGTAAAAAACATTTTTAAAAACACCGGCATCAACCAATGAGCCTAAAGTACTGTTCGGAACCTTGGCCGCATACCAGTTTACCGGATGAAATTTTAAAGTAGAAATTTCTTCATCATTCGCTTTCACTTTATCTGAAGATTGAATTTGCCAATGATCGCGAAATTCTGTGTTTTTAACACTCCAATTACTTTGGGAAAAAGAAAGCTGTGAGAACATGATCAAAGACATAATAAATACGACGCCGGTACATTTTCGCATGAGAAAAAAATTTTGGTTTTTAGAAAAAAAGATCACTTTTAAAAATCGTATTATACAAATGAAAGGTTTGATAAAACCTTTCCATTTTTTCGTATAAATGTAGAAATAAAAATCCTTTTTTGTTGTATCAAAAATTATGCTGGCAGTAAAGCAGGGAATAAATTAATTTTTTATTTTTTGGAAATCGTTATCATTCCTTCATTTGGAACCGCCTTATACAAAACATAACTCCCATCAGTATCTTTTTGAGAAACAACATTTTGTTCCTTGCCATTCTGTTTCACCAAAACATTTTTCCAATCGGATGAAACATACGTTTTTAAAGTCAAAGGCAAGTCATACGTTTGATGATTAAGAGAATGAGTAAGATCAACCGTGATCTTATTTTTGTCATCGCTCGTCTTCACTTTCGCAGCCATTCTTTCCCTTACATATCGCGCCACTTCGCCAAAAGGAGCTACCCAAATATTGTTCTCTTTTGATTTGATGTATTTAAAATATTGTTGCAATTTTTCATGCGGAGTCGGTTCCCAGCCGATGTCATCAATTCCGTGGAAAACCAGTACCAACCAAATGTTGTCATGTGCCAAAGAAGTATCGATCCATGATTTCATCAAAGCCATCGGCGTTTTTGATAAAGGGCCTCTTTGCCATTGCACGAATTCTTTGGTTGAATTTCCGGGCTGTTCTTTGTAGCCGCGATTGATCTCTTCCATCCACGGCTCGGGCATTGAATTTCTGAGCGCATCGTAGATCGGGAACCCAAATTTCATCACACGTTTATCTTCAATACCAAAAGGAACTTCGGCAGAGAAAGTATATTTCGGGCCAAGATGTTTCAAAATATCATCCTTACTTTTTCTAAGTTCATAAGCCATGTTGGCGCTGTCTAAAATTGCCAGGTGCGCATGAGTAACGGTATGGCTCGCAGGTTCATAACCCCTGGCTGCATAATTTTTCAAGTCTGTCCATGTCAAACCTTCTTCCTGGCCCATTTCCATGCTGGTATCTTTTCCGGCCGGCAGTTCTTTATTGCGCGCTTTCATATAAAGTGTGTCCATCACTTTCCACGCGGCTTGCGGTTTTCCTCTTTCATAAAGTGCATCGGCTTTGTTGTAATAAGGCAACGTGCCGGCATAGCCGAGATACAAACAAGCCGAAGCCCGTTCAAAAAAATTATCCACATTGGTAGGAACCGTTGCGGTTTCAGCAATGATTTCATTAACCGGCCTTCCGACAAATTTTGGCGGATTAACAGAACCTTTGATCGGCCCGGTGATCACAAAAAATGTGGCAGGTAATTTCAGTTGTTCCATAATGGGCAAAGCCACTTTGAACTGATTTCTTGAACCATCATCATAAGTGATGGACACGGCGGTTTTCTTACCATCCTGCCATTTAGTGATCTCCGTTTTTCCAGCCTGGGCAAAGGTTTGAGAAGAGAGAAAAGCAGTGAGAATAAAGAGAATCGACAATGAATAACAATAGTGATTTTTTGAAAGATATACTTCATTCATGGTATTGTATTTAGGCGACAAGGTAGGAAATTTTGAAATGGATTTTTGATGGAAATTATTATTTGGATAATACATAATCATTTTTCTCTCAAAATGGCGTGACAGAATTTACACTCTCCTTGTAGCAGAAAAATGAACCAGCAATTGTACTCTTCTCCTTCTATTGTTCATCAATCATTCTTAACAATGTTTAATTCATGATAATAAATTGAAGCAATTTGTTTCTGAGTAAATCAACAAATATTCCCATTTCCTATTCACAACAACTCATTATGCTCCATCCATATTTTTAAAAGATCCATCCAGTTATCTTTTCCTTCCAGTAAGTGCGTTCCAAATCCATGTCCTCCATTTTGAAAGATGTGCATTTCTGCAGGAACATGATCTTTGATTAAAGCTTCATAGTAACTAATACTATTTTCAGGCTTGACAACATCATCATCTGCTGCCAAAACTAAAAACGTTCGCGGAGTATTTTTGGTTACCTGCAATTCATTGGAGAAATCTTTGATGGTCTGTTCTGACGGATTTTTACCGACCAGATTTTCGCGGCTGCCCATGTGAGCCAGTGAATCCGTAAAACTGATAACCGGGTAACCAAGAATGGAAAAATCAGGCCGTAATGAAGTATTCTCCGGATTATCAATGTATGACTTTTCAAAATGAGTAGAGGCAGTGGATGCAAGATGTCCGCCGGCTGAAAAGCCCATGATTCCTACTTTTTGCGGATCTATATTTAATTCATTCGCATGTTCTCTTACATATTGAATCG
>JBQCIM010000047.1:0-30832 GCA_051953735.1 Ginsengibacter sp. | reverse complement strand
CAATCCTTTTCTTAAAATGATGCCTCGCGTCCCTGTTGCAAAACGTCCCTTCAAAACAACGATCGGTTTAAAAGATGACAACACCAGCGCCGGATAAATTCCCGCTAATACTCCGATCCCAATGGATGAAAAGAAAAGAAGTATGAGATAATTCCAATGTTCAAAAATGCTGGTGCTGATTGTTTTGCCCGCCAGATGATTGAACAACGGAAGCAAAAGCCACGAAAGGAAAAATGTTAGCACAAAAGCGAGTAAACACAGTACTACCGATTCGCCCAGGAACTGTGCTGCCAGCTGCTTTTTGCCTGCGCCGACCACTTTTCTGATGCCTACTTCTTTGGCTCTTTCTGTCGATCGTGCGGTCGTAAGATTGATAAAATTTATGCACGCGATAAGTAAGATAAATATGGCAACGAGGGAGAAAATATACACGTTAATAATGTGACCAGTTTTGCTGTCGTCGCGTGTTGAATAAAGATAAACATCTCTCAAAGGTTCGAGGAAAAGTGTAGGATACATCTGTATCTTTTTCATCTCTGCACCATCACGGCGTTCAAGAAAATCCGGGAACTTTTTTTCCAAAGATTTTGCATTCGTACCTGGTTTTAATAATAAATAAGCCCTTGCTCCATAGTTTCCCCACTGGCTGTCGAGGCTCTGGTTAAACTTTTGAGTAATCGTTGTCATTGATAAAACCACGTCTGCTTTTATCTGTGAATTGTCGGGAATGTCTTTCATGATCCCGGTTACTTTTGCGGGAAGTTTATCACCGGTAATTAATAAAGTTTGCCCCATTGGGTCTGTGTTTCCAAAATATTTTTTGGCTGCAGTTTCAGAAAATACAACACTGAAAGGTTCTTTCAAAGCGGTATTCGGATTGCCTTTCAGCAACTTAAAATCAAAAACTTTGAAGAATGCAGAATCTGCCCATATCGCATTATCTTCTTCGAATTTTATGTCGCCTTTTTTTATCAGCACATTATCATTGGTGATGCGAACGAAACTTTCTATTTCAGGAAATTCATCCTTTGCGTTTGGGGCCACAGCCCAGGCCGGCCCGCTTGCATGTAAAACTTCTGTTGGCGTTTTAATATCGCTTACCACACGGTAAATACGATTGGCTTTCGTATGAAATGAGTCGTAACTCAATTCGAATTTTACATACAGAAAAATAAGGAAACATGCAGTCATTCCAACGGTTAATCCCATGATGTTGATGAATGAAAAAACTTTGTTTTTCCAAAGATTTCTGAAAGCGATTTTGAAATAATTTTTGATCATAGTTTTTAGTTCGTGTTTTGTAGTTTGTAGTTCGTAGTTGTGTTACATTTTCAAATCCCTGCAACCACATATTTCTCAGGCATTTTCGATATTCCTGCTTTATGAAGAACTATCTTTTCACCATTTGTGTCAAAACTAAGTTCGACCCAACCATTAAAGCGTTGTTTATTTACTATTACCTGTACCGGCAGATATTGATGATTACTTGATTTCCATAAACCTTCCCAATATGGATCGCCTGTTATTTCGGTAACTTTTTGAGCCAATTGGATTTGCGTATTTTCATACCAGATATGTCCTGCAAAATTTTCCAAAGGAATGACATCGCCTTTGACAAGTACAGGCGCATTTTCATCCGCATTTACCGGCAGCCTGCAACTGCCCCGGGATGAGGCAAGGTATATATGCATATCTTTTTTTGCGATCGGATCGCCCAAAAATTTTGTCGAAAAACGAAGATCCGCCGCCCCATCCTTATTGATATCTACGGAAGCTGATTCGCTGAATTTCACCTCTTTATTTTCCAGGTCAAGATAGTTCATCGTTGGCTCCGGATTCACTACAGGCTTATCGCAGGATGCGAGAATAAGAAGAGCACTAACAATCGTTATATAATTTTTCATGTTCGTGTTTTTAATTTTCGTGTGTCCATGATTGTTATATCATTTTTTCTACAGCAAACCAATAAATAATGCTGATTTTCATTTTCAAATTATTCCGTTCTCAAACTCTTCACCGGATTAGCCATCGCGGCTTTTATTGCTTTGAAACAAACGGTAATGAATGCAATTCCAAAAGTTGTGATGGCGGCAACAACAAAAACCCACCAGCTTAATGAAGTTTTATAAGCAAAATTCTGCAACCATTTTTCCGTTGCCCAATACCCGATGGGTAATGCAATACAAGTCGCAATCAACACCGGTTTCAACAAATCTTTTGATAATAACAATACAATGCTTTTCACTGATGAACCCAACACTTTTCTTACGCCAATTTCTTTGAATCGTTTTGTGGTCGTAAATGAAGCGAGGCCAAACAATCCGAGGCAAGCAACAAAAATTGCGAGTCCGGCAAATACTGATAAAATGGTTTGCTGGCGAATGTCTTTTTTATAAAGCTCATTGAACTGTTCATCCAGGAAACGATATTCAAAAGGATATGCCGAAGCGACGTTCTTATAAGCTTTTTCTACCAGTGCAACACCTGCTTTGATATTTCCGGGTTTTAATTTTACTAATGCCACACGCCTGTCAGGATTTGGAGCAATGACCAGCGGCTCAATATTACTTTTTAATGATTCAAAATTGAAATCAGCCACTACGCCAATTATTCTTCGCTTGGCTGTATCACGAATGGTGTTCTGTATCCATTTACCAATCGCTTCTTCCGGTGTCCAGCCCAATTTTGTCGCGGCAGTTTTATTGATGAGCACCGCATCGGTAGTGTCTGTCGGATAAGACGAAGAGAAATTTCTTCCGGCGATAATTTTTAATCCCAATGTTTTTACAAATTCAAAATCCGTAAATTCTGTTCTCGCATTCCATCGCTCACTGTGATCCTGCACATCAAATACCTGTCCATCGAAAAAACCGCCAGGCTCACCCGACATCAGTGACACTGATTGAACGCCGCTTTCGTTTTCCAACTGGTTTTTGAATACATTCCGATTCTTGTAGATGTCGTCGTTATCAATGCGTACCAGCACAGTTTGTTCTTTGTTATAACCAAGCTGTTTGTTTTTTACGTAATTCATTTGCTTGGCAATGATGATCGTTGATACAATTAAAAATACGGTGATACTAAATTGAACAACAACCAAAACCTGCCGGAAGGTAGAACCGCCTTTACCAAGGCGCAGCTTGCCTTTCAAAGCATTGATGGGTGAAAATGCAGAAAGAAAAAATGCCGGGTAACTGCCCGCTAAAAATCCAACAACAATAATAACGCCGGCAAGAAATAACCAGATGGAAAACGTATTCCATGAAATGGTTAATGAATAGCCGAGCAGTTGATCATACAACGGCATGATCAATACAAGCAGGACTACTGCAAACACGCATGAAATCAGAGTGAGCAATACCGATTCGCCAATGAATTGCCATATAAGATTATTGCGCACCGCGCCTAATACTTTGCGTAATCCCACTTCTTTTGACCGTTCTGCTGCGCGGATGGTAGAGAGATTCATGAAGTTGATACAAGCGATCAATAAAATTAAAACAGCAATCGAAAGAAAAATATACACCACTTTTTTATCACCGTGTTTGATACCATCTAAAGCCGCGTCATCAAAATATACATCTTTGAGCGGAGTGAGCGACAATTGATACTGATATAAACCGTATTTGCGGATATCGCTGCCCATATATTTTTCCAAAAATGCGGGCAGTTGTTTTTCAATTTGTGATTTGTCTACATGCGGCTGCAATTTTACATAGGTGTAAACGCCATTATTGATCCACGTGGTCATCCAGGTTGCGTCTTTATAATTTGCGAGGGGAAGTACCAGGTCAAATTCAATATGCGAATTCGATGGAACATCTTTGGCAATTCCGGTAACTTTAAGCGGAAGATCTTTGTCAACCACAATTGTTTTTCCCATTGCATTATCAATACTTCCAAAATATTTCTTCGCTGTCTTTTCTGTCAACACCACACTATGCGGATCCTGCAAAACCGTTTGTGGATTTCCTTTTATCAAAGGGAAAGTAAAGAACCTGAAAAAGTTGCTATCTGCATCAAGTACTTTCTTTTCATGAAAAGAACGATCGTCAATAGTAACGAGGTTGTCATTGGTATTTACGCGGACTGTACTTTGAATATCTGATCCAAAATCATTCTTTAATGCCGGAGCATACGGGCCGGATACATAAGCAACATTAGCCAATTTTCCTTCCTTTTCAAATCCGCGCATCAACCTGTAGATCCTGTCTCCATCTTTATGAAAGTTATCAAAACTAAATTCGTTCATGATGAACAAAAATATCATCATGCATACGGTGATGCCGATCGTTAATCCGAGAATATTGATGATGGAAAAAACTTTACTTTTTATCAGATTTCTCCAGGCGGTTACCAAATAATTCTTTATCATTTTTCTTGATTGTAAGTTTTAAATATTTAAGTTTTTAGTTTGTTTTCCTGAACAGTAAACAAACTTTTATTGAAGTTTTTAATTTTCAGATTTTCACATTAACGGGGATCATTCACTTCTCAAACTTTTTACAGGATTGGCCATTGCTGCTCTGCCTGCTCTTATACATAAAATGATAAGCGCTGCTGTTATCATTATTATTCCACTTAATAAAAATATCCACCAGCTCAGTTTTGTATGATAGGCGAAGTTTTGCAGCCAGTTGTGTGTCACCCACCAGGCAACAGGTATGGCAACTATAAAAGCAACAGCAATTAATTTTACAAAGTCAGAAGATAACAAAGTGATGATCTGTCTTACAGAAGCTCCCAATACTTTTCGAACTCCTATTTCTTTGATACGATTATTAGTAATAAAAATTACAAGACCCAAAAGTCCTAAGCAACTAATAATAATGGCAACAGCCGAAGCCCACGTTAATAATGTGGACAGCTGCTGGTCGGCTTTATAAAAGTTTTCGATCTTCTTATCCAGAAATGTGTAATCAAAATCCACATCAGGATAAATGCCTTTCCATGCTGCCTGCATTTTAGTGATGGCGCTGTTCCATGTAGCCGGATTGGGTTGAAGCGCTACATGCATCACATAACCAAATTTAGGAGCGGCGTAATAAATCAATGGATGTATAGCCTTTCTTACCGAAGCGAGGTTAAAATCCTTCATCACACCGACAATTGGTTTTTGAGCTTTATTAAAGCTTAGAAAATGGCCTACGGCTTCTGCAGGGTTTGGAAATCCAAGTTGGCGCGCAAGGGTTTCGTTTATTAAAAATTCAATAGCCGAATCCGAAGGCATAATATTTCTTCCGGCAATCAATTTGATATTGTAAACATTTATAAATGCTGTATCACCACTTCTTGAATCTACTTGTAATTTAACGTCTTTGCCCTTTTCTTTATAAGTTACCTGTGTGCTCATTTGGCCGCTAAATGCAGGAGATTGATTGCCTAAACTTACCTCCTGTATTTCAGGAATTTTACTCAGTTCATCTTTCAATACAAATTTTTTATTATCGGGCTTAAAAAAATCAAAAGGCACATAAAAATTAATAATGGCATCTTTTCTAAAACCCATATCTTTTTGCATCGAATAATGAATTTGTTTATCTACAACGAGCACCCCGATGATAAAAACCTGGGCGATGATAAACTGGAATACGATCAGCGTCTTCCGCATCCACGCACTACGACTCACTCCCGTGTTGGTTACCACATTATTTTTTAAAACAGCTACCGGGTTAAATTTTGTAAGGATAAATGCAGGATATAAACCCGCGATAATACTTACCACTACTATCAGCAGAAAAAAGAAAAGCCATACGACAGGCTGTTCATACAGATAATTGAAATGTAATCCTTCAGGAATAAAACCTGTAAAAGCTTTTAAAAGCAATGGCGTGATAGCAACAGATACAATAGCAGTACATAAAGTAAGTAAAAATGTTTCAGACAGAAACTGCAGGATCAACTGGCTTTTTTTACTGCCCAATGTTTTGCGGATGCCGATTTCTTTAGCGCGTTGTGTGGCGTGTGCTGTAGACAGATTAATAAAATTAATAGCGCCTAATAAAAGAAGGAAAACCGCAAGGAGGATAAGATTACGGACTGTTGACATGTTCACTTCTCCGCCAAAATCAGTGTTGGTGTGCACATCGCTTAAAGGTTGCAACCGATGGACTATTTTATTGTCATCAGGGCTTGAACTATGTTCTTTAAAAATCGCAGCTATTTGTTTATTTATTTGTGACGCCTGTACACCAGGAGATAGCTTGATTACAGTTTGAAAATTTGAATTGGTATTCCCCCATTCATCCCAACTGTAATTTTGTTTAAGGTTTGATGCGGCAATTGTTGGTAAAGAAATAAAGGCTTTATATTCAAAATCGCTGTTGGCTTTTAAATCTTGTACAATACCTGTTATTGTGGTAAGAATGGTATCGCTGAAAGCTACTGTTTTGCCGATTAATTTTTCGGGTAAAATACCCGGAAAGTAGCGGTTAGCGTAGCTTTCGCTTAATACCAGTTTATACGGGTTTCTAAGAGCCGTACTTTCGCTTCCTGCGATCCATTGATGCGGAAATATCTCGAAATATCTATCATTTGTGAACGCAATATTTTCCTGCTTTTTAAAAACTTGTGCAGGCAAACTATTCCCTTGTGGAATGGAAACTTTAATGTTATTATCGTTGTACTGAAGGATTTCTGCAATATGCTGTATGCCACTTACGCCTTGCATATTTTGATGTAAGGGCACCGGAACTCCTGAGTTTTTCCACCCATCACCATCGGTAACTATTCGGTAAATATTTTCCCTCCCAGGCTCATATTTATCAAAACTAAAATCATATTGAATTACCATAAAAATAATCAGTGCTGCACTGATGCCAATGGAAAGACCGAGCACATTAATGGCAGTAGTAACTTTGTTTTTACTAAAAGTTCTGAATGCCGTTTTGAAATAATTTTTAAACATGATATAGTTTTTAGTTTAGTTTTTAATTTCGTATATGCGTTACTGTTACATGAGCGAACCAATAATTAATAACACTTTTCATTTTCTAATTAGCACATCCGCTAATCAGCACATTAGCACATTACTCACTTCTCAAACTCTTCACAGGATTTGCTACCGCTGCTTTAATTGCCTGGAAACTGATGGTTGCCAAAGCAATAAAAACAACTATGATTGCAACTAATGCAAACAACCAGCAACTAATTGTAATGCGGTATGGAAAATTTTGCAACCATCTATTTGCAATCATATATGCAAGCGGCGATGCAATTACCAACGCTATTACAACTAACTTTACAAAATCCGTAGAAAGATTTGTTACAATGCTTTTTACTGATGCGCCAAAAACTTTTCGTATGCCAATTTCTTTGGTTCTTTTTTCTGCAGATAAAACTGATAAACCAAATAAACCTATGCAGGAAATAAAAATGGTTAATATGGCACCAAATAAAATAATCTGCTTCCATTTTTCAAACTGAGCATATTGTTTTCTGTTGTCATCATTTTTAAATGTGTACGAATACGGGCTTAATGGATAAAATTGTTTGAATGTTTTCTGTATCCATTTTAAACTTGCAGTTTCAGAGTTTGGTTTTATTTTGATATAATAAGTTCCATACAAATTATCATTCTTCATAGTGAATAATTGAGGCCTTATTTTTTCAGTTAACGAAGCAAAATGATAATCTTTTACTACGCCAATTACACGATACATTTTATTGTTGTCGGTAAAGAATTTTAAGGTTTGACCAATCGGTTTTTTCCAGTTTGCCGCTTTTACAAAGCTTTCATTTACGATAACAGATTGTGAAGAATCTGAAGGAAATTGGGTTGAAAAATTTCTACCTGCAACGAATGGAATCTTCAATAAAGGCAAATAATTTTCGTCAACAGTTTCATAAGCAAATTGTATCAGAGAATCAATCCCATTTCTTGCTACTAATTGTGCATATCCTCCATTCTTTGCGCTAACGCCGGTAATGTTTGGGTTTGTAAGCAATTCGCTTTTAAAAACAGCAGCATCGACATGTTTTATTCCACCTTTATTCACGATAATAAGATTGTTGTCGTCATATCCCAAATTCGTGTTGGTCAAAAAAGTAAACTGCGAATAAATGATAAACGTTGCAATGATTAAAAAAGAGGCGAACACAAACTGTAATACCACCAAAGATTTTTGCAAATAATTTTTACCTGCTATTTTAAAGCGGCTGTATAAGGTTTGCACAGGATTATAACCTGATAAAATTACTGCAGGATAAAAGCCTGCAAGCAATCCTGTAATAAAATACAAGATGATATAGCCTTCAACCAATTTTGCATCGAATAAATAAGAAAGCGACAATGCTTTGTTCGAAAGATCATTAAACAAAGGCAACAATAATTTCACCAACACAATTGCGAATCCAAATGCAATGGTGCATAAGAAAAATGATTCGCCGAGAAACTGCATGATCAATTGCTTCCTGTTGCCGCCAATCACTTTGCGAATGCCTACTTCTTTGGCACGCCTTATAGAACGTGCAACCGTAAGATTTACAAAATTGATGCACGCAATCAATAGCACGAATAATCCAATGCCTGAAAGAATAAATGTGTACACCGGATTACTTGCATTACTTAAGCCATTGTCTGCCGGAAGCGCGGTGCTTAAATGCATATTAAGATATGGTTGCAAAAAATAAGTGGTACCCAGTTTCGCATCCGCTCCGAAGCCGAATTTTTTTGCCAGAGCTTGATAAGTTGGGGTTGCATCTTTTATAAAAAAAGCCTGCATTTGATTGTCCACTGTTTGCACGCTGGTTTTATCATTCACCACCACGAATGTGTTCAGAAACGCCGCAAACCAGTTTTCATTATTTTTTGCATCTTCATTCGATTCTTTGAAAGGCAGCAACGCATCAAATTGTATGGAAGAATTTTGAGGACACCGTTTGGCAACAGCCGTTACTTTATATGGAACAAATGTACTGTCATCTCTTAGCATCATTATTTTACCAACAGCATCGGTTGTACCTAAATATTTTTTCGCTGCATCTTCACTCAACACAATTGAATTTGGTTCTGTCAGGCAGGTTTCAGGATCGCCGCTTATCAAAGGAAAAGTGAATACTGAAAAGAAGTTTGAATCAACATACAAAACGCTTTGTGATTGTACTTCAGTTCCTTTTTTTATATCTTCTGCCCCGTTTTGTACACGAACAAAAGATTTTATACCTGGAACATTTTCTGTGAAACGAGGCCCTTGCAACAAGCCCGTACTACTCATTTCCTGTTCCTGCCCTTGCTGTTTCGACTTTGACACAACGCGGTAAATATTATTTACATTTTTGTGAAACCTGTCAAAGCTTACTTCATCCTTTACATACAGCATGATCAACATCGCACAAGCGAGGCCAAGACTTAACCCAGCAATATTGATGAAGGAATAAACCTTGTTTCGTGCGAGGTTTCTGAATGCAGTTTTAAAATAGTTTTTAATCATTTTATATTCGTTTATAGATACTTATTACAGTAAACCAACAAATAATTCATATCTCTGTTTTCTTCATTTGCATATCAGCTAATCAGCACATAAGCAAATTCGCACATCATTCACTTCTCAAACTTTTCACCGGATTTGCCAATGCAGCTTTTATTGCCTGAAAGCTGATGGTCAAAAGTGCAATAACAATTGCAATAATTCCACTTACAAAAAATATCATCCAACTCACATCAATACGATAGGCATAATCCTCCAACCATTGATGCATAAAATACCAGGCAATAGGTGTGGCAATAACAAAGGCAATGGCAATGAGCATGATAAATTCTTTTGAAAACAAATAAACGATGTTACCCGCAGAAGCGCCAAGCACTTTACGAATACCCACTTCTTTTATTCTTTGCACGGCCATGAATGACGCTAAGCCATACAACCCAAGACAGCTAAGAAATATAGCGATTGCTGCGAAAATTTTATATAGTTGCGATAATTGGTTTTCCTGCTTGTAAAAACTATCGATTTTATCGTCGAGAAACCTGTATTCATAAACATAATCAGGAAATGCTTGCTGCCATATTTTTTTTATTGATTGCATCGTAGATGCGATGTTTGTTGTAGCAAGTTTGATAGCAGCCTGGCGATACATAGTGATGTTTGTGGTAACGATCAATGGTGCAACAGACTGGCGAAGAGAACGGTCGTTAAAGTCTTTCAATACACCCACAACAGGACATTTTATCTGATCGTCCCACATACTGATTTCTTTATTCAGGATGTCTTGCGGATTTTTAAATCCCAAACTTTTTGCAAATGATTCATTCACCAAAAATTCTTTTGTCATGTCGGAAGGTTGCAAATTCCTTCCCGCTACCAGTTGCAGCTTATATTCCGGTACATATTCATTGTCGCCGAATTTGAGAATCGCCTGAAAATCCGCATCCTTTGTTGCATGGTCAAATTTGAATGTGGTCCACATATCATTATCATCTTCCACAGGCGTGTTGGAACTGAAGCTTACTGCCTGAACACCGTTTATAGTCAACAATTGTTGCCTCACATAATCCGTTAGTTTGCCGCCCGTACTATCCGGACGGAAAGGCACATTTACAATAGCATCTTTATCGAATCCTAACGGCTGATTCATAAAATAATTCATCTGCTTTACAATGATCAATGTTCCAATGATAAGCGCCTGAGCTATGATGAATTGGAACACTACCAACCCTCTTCTTAATGAAATTCCTTTTGCGGCGTTTACAGTCACTTTGCTCTTTAAAGCATTGACAGGATTGAAACGTGATAAAACAACAGAAGGATAAAAACCGGCAAGTGCTGTCACAACAATTGTTACAGCCAAAAGAAATAAAATAATTGCCGGATTGCTTAGTAGGTTGAAAGAAAGTGAAAGTTCTAAAAGGTGATTTACAGAAGGCAATGCAAGAATGGTAATGCCTGCTGCAAGAATTACGGCGCTTGTAACGATCAAAAAAGTTTCAACTATGAACTGGATTTGTAATTGAGATTTACTACTTCCCAAAACTTTTCTTACACCAACCTCTTTCGCACGATTCACAGCCTGTGCTGTGGAAAGGTTGATAAAATTTACGCAGGCAATCAACAAAATAAATGCTGCAATCAGCCACAATACATTGAGCAGCTCATGACTGATCGTTTTGTTGCTGTAATCACCGGTTTGCGTGTCATAATGTACGGCACTTATTGGCTGGATAATATAACTGTCCTTATTATCGGCAGGTTGCACATTTCGTGCGAACGTGTTTAATTGTTGATCAAAATTTGCCGCTGAAATATTTGGTGGCAGCAAAACATAGCAACCGAAATCAGGCGCTGTCTGATTCCAATCCGGTTGCTGAAATCCATATTTTTTATCTCCTGTGAAATCGGTCCCCCACGCAATTACGAGTTTTAACTGGAAGTCGGTATTGGCAGGTATGGTAGCGAGAATGCCTGAAACTTTAAGCCCTATTGGTGGAAACTGAAACAGGCCTGCACCTATTCTATACGTTCCTGTTAGTTTAATCGTTTTACCAATTGCCGATTGCCAGTCACCGAAATATTTTTCAGCAATCTCTTTTGTCAGCAGTACATTATTGGGATCTTTTAATGAAGCATACGAACCGGCGAGCAGCGGGAAATCAAAGATCTTAAAAAATGAAGGCGATGTATAAAACACGCCACTCTGCTCTTTAAAATTCTTTAATGGTGTTCCATTATCATCCAGAACCTGGAACTGATCATTGTGGCTTGCATAAACCGGAGCTATTTGTTCTATTTCAGGAAAAGACGTTTTCAATCCTGCTGGCATTGGAAAAGGAACGCTCCTGGCATAAGAAACAGTTGCTGCTTCTGCTTGATGAGATTCAGTCAATACACGATAAATGCGATCTTTCTTTGAATGAAAATTATCGAAGCTTGTTTGAAATTGTATGATGATAAAGATGATCAGGCAAACAGCAATACCAACAGCCAATCCGGCAATGTTGATAATAGTGTAATTCCTGTTACGGAATAAACTTCTGAAAGCGGTTTTGAAATAATTTCGCAACATAAAAAGTTGATTTATTTTTTAAACATTTTTGAATCTTTTTGCTTCATAATTAACAGTAAATCTGAACAGCAATAAAATTGAGAATTATGCAACAGATTGTAATTGAAGTGGATGATGCTACTGCAGTAGCTTTCGGTAAATTCAGCCCTGAAACAAAAAGTCTTTTTAATGAAGCTGTAGCTATTACTTTGAAAAAAATGATTAATGATGCTACTATAAATGAACACATGCGTTTCCTTGATGAGTTCAGTGATAAAGCACAAAAAAACGGACTGACAAAAGAAATCCTTAACGATTTGCTGAAAGCGGATGATTAAAACTTTTGTTTTTGATATCAATTCTCTTATCAGTGCATATATTTTAGCTGGTTCTAAAAACAGACTGGCATATAACAAGGCCTTTGATACAGGAATGCTTGTATATTCTATTGCAACTTTTGATGAATTTGCTGAAGTTTTTGCCCGGTCAAGATTTGAAAAATATCTAACGCCTGAACAAAGGTTTGCCGCTATAAAAGAGTTTAGGACAAAAGCATTTTTAATTAATGCTGATGTATCGATCAATGAATGCCGCGATCCCGAAGACAATAAATTTCTTGAATTAGCAGTTGCCGCAAATGCTTCCTGCATCATAACCGATAAACATTTATTGGAATTGCATCCCTTTCGTGGGATTCCAATTTTAACAGCTGCTGATTTTTTAAATAGTTTTTCAAACATCCATTGAGTATTTAAACAATAGAAAGAAATTTCTTGTCATTCTTATTTTTACATCACTCACTTCTCAAACTCTTCACCGGGTTTGCCATCGCTGCTTTTATCGCTTGCATACCAACAGTTATCAATGCAATGAGGGCCGCAGCCACAGCAGCAATAATAAATACCCACCATTGTATGCTGATGCGATAAGCAAAATCCTGCAGCCAGCTATGCATGACATACCATGCAACCGGGAAGGCAATAACAGCAGCAATCAGGACCAGTTTTAAAAAATCCTTTGATAATAGACTGACGATCGTTGTGGTATTTGCGCCTAATACTTTACGTACACCAATTTCCTTCACTCGTTGTGAAATGGCAAACGCAGAAAGCCCAAGCAATCCTAAACATGCAATGAAAATAGCAATGCACGCAAATGTGGTAAATATGGCTTCCTGTCTTTGCTCAGATTCATACAACTTCGAAAAGTTTTCATCAAAGAATGTGTATTGATAAGGAAGATCAGGAACAAATTTCTGCCAGGTATTTTTTATAGTGTTCAATGTTGAATTGATATTGTTGCCTGACAGTTTCATCGAAATGTAATTGTAAAAGGTTTGATTTTTTCCGGGCGGGGGCAACACAAAAACCAAAGGCGTAATAGCCTGGTGCAAAGATTCGAAATGAAAATCTTTTACAACACCTACGATATGACCTGTAAATTGACCGTACTTAAAATCTTTACCAACTGCCTGCTCCGCATTTTTCCATCCAACGGCTTTAACTGCTGATTCATTAATAATAAAATTGGAGGTGTCCGTCCCGTATTCGCGCGAAAAATTTCTGCCTGCCGCTAAAGAAATGCCATAGGTAGGAATAAAATCATAATCTACTGCCACATATCTTATATCCGCTTTTACAGGAACCATAGAATCACTGCCCGGCACTTGTGCACCCATACCGTCCAGCAATCTTCCTGTAGGAATTCTTGAAGAAAGAGCCACATCTTTTACGTTGGGATTTTGCAGTAACGTGTTGCGAAATGCATCATATTGATCATTCAATTGAGAATAGTAAGCCATTGTAACGATGTGATCTTTATTATAACCCAATGATGCATTCTGCATATAACGCAATTGCTGAAACACGATGATAGTTGTTACGATAAGAATAATTGAAATAGCAAATTGTGTTACCACCAGCACTTTCCGGAAATTAATGCTGCCGCTTCCAACTTTAAATAAACCTTTTAATGTTTTTACCGGCTGAAAAGACGACATAAACAATGCAGGATATATTCCTGAAATAAATCCGATCAGAAAAGGAGACAAAAACAAAGGAAGGAGAATTTCCCATTTCAATAAAATATCTATTGTAAGGTGTTGCCCTGAAACTTTATTTAACCCCGGCAATGCGAAATATAATAAGGCAAGCGCAATTAAAATTGCAAACCAAGCTGTTAATATTGATTCACTTAAAAATTGAATTACTAATTCTCTCTTGCGTGCCCCGATCACTTTTCTTATACCAATTTCTCTCGCACGCAAAGCAGAGCGTGCTGTAGAAAGGTTCATATAATTAATGCACGCGATCAATAAAATGAATAATGCAATTGCGGAAAAAATATAAATGCGTTTGATATCGCCATTAGGTTCTGCTTCATAATCTGTGTGTGAATACAAATGAATATCAGTCAGCTTTTGCAAACCAAGCTTCGTAAACTTTGAAGGTTGATTGGGACCATACTGACCGGCCATATGGTTATCAAGAAAGGCTGGGAACCTGGCTTTCATCCTTTCTATATTATAATTTTTGGGAAGCTTTATATAAGTGAAGAATGAATTGTTGCCCCAGTTTGTACGCAAATTTT
This sequence comes from Ginsengibacter sp., assembly GCA_051953735.1. Classification (GTDB taxonomy): domain Bacteria; phylum Bacteroidota; class Bacteroidia; order Chitinophagales; family Chitinophagaceae; genus Ginsengibacter. The sequence goes on along the minus strand of JBQCIM010000047.1, from coordinate 16,264 downwards.
CTTCGCCGTAAACAGCAGAATCTTTTAACGTGTTAAACGAAACCAGCACGTTTGGATGAATATGAGAGTTGGGAGGAAATGCTTTATAAACGCCGGTTACCTTCACGTCAAACTGGTTGTTGGCGCGCAGCACTTTGTTGATGGGATCTTCATTGCCAAAATATTTTTTTGCGGTTTCTTCTGTCAGCATGATAGAAAACGGATCGTTCAATGCTGTTTTTGGGTTACCCTTTAAAACATCTACTGTAAATACATCAAACAAATTTCCGTCAGCAAAATAAACATTCGGTTCATTGATCAATTTATCTTTATAACGAAGTGGGGTTGTGCCGTTATTCAGCAGCCTTGTCATTTTTTCGATCTCCGGAAAATCAGTTGGAAGATAATATCCAAATGGTGGTGCGACGGTGCTTAGATTAAGCATTTCCTTGCCATTACCGTCATAAAAAGTTCTGGTTACACGATAAACCTGGTCTGCATCTTTGTTATACCTGTCATAGCTTAATTCATTTAAAATATAAGTAAGTATAAGCAGACAGCAGGTTAAACCAACCGTCAAACCAAACAAATTGATGAACGAAATAAATTTATATTTTGTGAGGTTTCGCCATGCGAGTTTGAAATAATTTTTAAACATGGTTTTTATTTTTTTAATTCGTTATTAGTAAAAACAGAAATAATCGGATTTTTTATTTTCAAATAATTTTAGTGTATGCATGAATGTTATGTCAATAAATTTTTATAGTAAACCAATAAATACTTCAAGTTTTTATTTTCAATTCTTTTTCGTGTGTGCATTACCGTTATAATGCATTTCATTTTCACATTTTCAAATTATTCACTTCTCAAACTCTTCACAGGATTGGCCAGCGCTGCTTTGATTGCACGATGTGCAACAGTTATCCATGCAATAACAATAGAACTGATGATCGCAAGAATAAAGATGGAAGCACCCAGTGGAATTCTGTAAGTATAATTCTGTAGCCATTTATGCATGATGTACCATGCAATGGGTGCAGAAATTACAAATGCGATGATGATAAGAACCGTAAGTTCTTTTGATAACAGGTAAATGATGCTTTTTGCTGATGCACCCAATACTTTGCGAATGCCTACTTCTTTTGTTCGCTGTGCAGCCATAAACGATACCAATCCATACAAACCAAGACAGGAAATAAAGATGGCAATGCCGGCAAAAATTTTATAAAGCTGCGAAAGCTGATCTTCCTGTTTATAAAAATTTTCTATGGTTTTATCAAGAAACTTATAATCGTACACGTAATCCGGATAAGTGCTTGTCCATAATTTTTGTATAAATGGCAACACTGCTTTTTGTGTGCCTGGTTTTATTTTTATGTTTATGGTTTGATAAACATCTTTCCATGTACTCAATACCACGGGTGCGATAGGTTCACGCAAAGAATAAGAATTAAAATCCTTTATTACACCCACAATATTTCCAACCTTTCCACCATCCCAGAAATCCATTTGTTTCCCGAGAGCGTCCTGTGGATTAGTAATGCCTAATTTTTTCAGTAGCGTTTCATTCACTACAAATTCCCGTACTGTATCGCTCGGATAATAAGGCCTTCCTGCAACAAACTGAAGATTGTATGTTTTGAAATAATCAGGATCAGCCCATTTCAAATTAGCACTGAAGTTAGTGCTTTTAGCTGAATGATTAAATTTAAAATCACTGTTCCAGTTGTCGTCAGAAGAAGGACTTCCAAAACTAAAGCTAACGTCTTTTATGTTTTGATTGCTTAGTAATTGATTGCGTAAATAATAAATTTTTGTATGATTAATGCTGTCGCCGGGAACAGGAACATTAATGATAGAAGCTTTGTCAAAACCAAGGGATGCGTTCCTGAAAAAATCCATTTGACTAACCACGACAAACATGCCGATAATTAAAACCTGCGCTATTACAAATTGCAAAACAACCAATGCTCTTCTTAACGAAATACCGCCCACCATTTTAGCCGTTATCCTGCTCTTTAAAGCGGTAATTGGATTAAAGCCGGATAAAATAATTGCCGGATAAATACCTGATAAAAGTGTAACCAGGATTGCTGTTGCGATAACAAATAAGATGACTGAAGGATTAGCAATGAAACTCATGATCATCTGCACCTGAAGGAGGTTATTCAAATAGGGCAAAGTGATGGAAGCAATACCGGTGGCAAGTAGCAATGCCACCAAAACGATCACTGCCGTTTCTGTTAAGAATTGGATCGCCAGTTGTGAACGGTTGCTTCCTAGAACTTTTCTTACTCCCACTTCTTTTGCCCGGTTCACTGCCTGTGCCGTTGCAAGATTGATAAAGTTTACGCAGGCGATCACTATAAGGAAAATTCCAATGAGGGATAATACATTGATAAGTGAGTGACTGAATGTATGATCACTAAAATTACCGAACCTGTCATCATAATGAATTTCGGTTAAAGGTTGTGCGATGAAACTATCGCTTGCATATTCTGCGGGTTTATGTTTTTTGGCAAAAGCTTTTAGTTCGGAATTAAATTTATTGACGGGTAAATCGGACGGCAAAACAACAAAAGTATAAGCCTGACCAAATGTACTTACCCAATCGTTTAAATTGTTTTTCGTGTCAGTATTCTGGAGAGCAGAATAAGCTACCACAATGCTTAAAGGAAAATCTGAATTATGTGGGATATTTTTCAGAATGCCTTTGACTGTGAAGGCTGCTTTATTTTTATACTTAATTGTTTTGCCAATTGCATTTTCCCAGTTGCCAAAATATTTTTCTGCTGTTGCCTGGGTAAGCACTGCGCTGTTAGGATCATTTAATGCAGCTTTTGCATCACCTGAAAGAAATGGAAAGTTGAATATGCTGAAGAACTGTGGTTCGGCATAATAAAAATTATCCTCCTGAAATTTCTTAATTTGATTTCCATTATCTTCAATCGTTATTTGTCCTTCATGCCGATAAATAGAAGCCACTTCTTTTATTTGAGGAAAATCAATACGCAATCCATTTGCTACAGGAAAGGCAACACCGGCAGAATAACTGACACCATCCTGGTTATGGAATTCCGTCCCTACGCGGTAAATATTGTTTTTCTTGGGATGAAAATTATCGAAGCTGCTTTCAAATTGTACCACTAAAAAAATAAGTAAACACGCTGCAATCCCTACAGCTAAACCAAGAGTATTGATCAGCGCATAACTTTTATTACGCTGAAAATTTCTGAATGCAGTTTTGAAATAATTTTTAAACATGTTTTTTAATTATTAATTGTAACAGTAAACCAACAAATACTTCACAATTTTATTTTCAATTCTTTTTCGTGTATACATCAACGTTATATGCATTTCATTTTCACATTTTCAAATTTTCACATTTTCACATTACTCACTTCTCAAACTCTTCACAGGATTCGCCATCGCTGCTTTTATTGCCTGGAAGCTAACCGTCAACAATGCAATCAGAATTGTCGTTGCTCCGGCAACAATAAATATCCACACACTTATATTGATGCGATATGCAAAATCCTGTAGCCACTTATTCATAAAAAACCAGGCAAAAGGAGATGCGATCAACAAGGAAATAATTACCAGTTTGACGAAGTCTTTAGATAAAAGCAATACAACTCCTTTCGTAGTTGCGCCCAATACTTTTCTAATGCCTACTTCCTTTCTTCTTCTTTCTGCTGTATAAGCCGCAAGACCAAACAAACCGAGGCATCCGACAAAAATCGCCATTGCAGTAAATATGGAAAGCAGCGATCTTAATTTATCTTCTGCCTTATACATCTGCTCAAAATTTTCATCAAGAAATTTATATTCTATCGGGTAGTCGGGAGTGAATTGATTCCAGACATTCTTTACCTCGTTAATGGTGGCTCCCATATGAGCGGTTTTCATTTTTACGGCTACTTTCCATGCCGCATCCGGAAAGATCTGCAGCACAGTTGTTTCTACTTTATCGTACAAACTTTTGTAATTAAAATCTTTTACCACTCCAATAACTTGTCCTTCTTTTATTGAGTCAGGATTCACATTGTTCCAGACATGCCAGTAAAGCTTTTTGCCAACTGCTTTTTGTGGCGTGCCAAATCCCAATTGTCTCACAGCCGTTTCGTTAATGATCCAGGCATGATCTTTATCGGTTCCCATTTCTTTAGAGAAATCTCTTCCGGCCACTAATTGTAAACCCATTGTTTTGATGTAGTCGTAATCAACCATCAACTGTGTGGCAGATTCCTTTTCCTGCTTTCCATTTTTTGGAACCAGGATTTCATCACCGGCAACCGCATCGCCAGGGAAGCCATAGCCGATAGAGACAGAAGAAACGCCCGGGATTTGTGTCAGTTCATTTTTAAAAGCTTGCTGATTCTTAAACATGTTGTCACCGCGCATCGGGAAAAACATGATCTGGTCTTTGTTGAATCCAAGATCTTTATTATGCAGATAATTTACCTGCTTAAAAACCACAATGGCGCTGATGATAAGCAGTACAGAAAAAGTAAATTGAACCACTACAAGGCTATGACGCAACCACGGAATTTTTCCTGCGTCCGCGTTGGCAGACAGCGTTCCTTTTAAAACTTTTACCGGTTTAAAATTGGATAAAACAAGCGCCGGATAAAAGCCTGCAAGAATGCCAACAATTAAGGTCAGTCCAATGAACAATAAGATGACAACAGGATTGGCAAAAAGAGTTGTTGAAATATTTTTACCGGTAAAATGATTCAGCCATGGAAGAAACAAAATGGCAAGCGCGATAGAAATAAGAATGCTGATAAAAGTAAATAACACGGTTTCACCTACAAATTGAAACATCAGTTGTTTTCTTTCTGCGCCAATGGCTTTCCGCACTCCAACCTCTTTTGCTCTTTGCAATGATTTTGCAGTAGCAAGGTTGATAAAGTTGAAGCAGGCAATCAATAAAATAAAAATTGCAATAATAGTGAGTGCACGAACATAGGTGATATTGCCTCTTTGAGCATTATCAAATTTGAAGTTGGCAGAATATAAATGAATATCTTTCAGAGGCTGGAACAGAGGTTTATTTGCGCTATGCATTTCTTTCATAAAAGGCTCTGACTTCTGTTTTACATCTGCCTGGAACTTCATTTCCAGTGAACGGACATTTGTACCCTTTTTTAATTTTGCATAATTATAAAACTGTTGCCACTGCCAGCTTTGCATCCGTTCCTTTGGTATCTGTGCGGCAGCAAGCGGCAGTACATAATCAAACTGTAAATGAAACTTTGGATTTTTTATAAAAACGCCCTTTACCGTGAAGGGAGTTTTGTCTACCAGCAATTGTTTCCCGACGGGATTATCATTCCCAAAAAAGCGTTCAGCCAGTGTCGTAGAAATTACTATCGATGCCGGATCATCTAATACTTTTACCCGTGAACCATATTGAAACGAAAGCGGAAAAACATCAAAGAAAGTTGAATCGGCATAAAATCCTTCCTGCTCATATATTTTCTTATTACCATTTTCAAACAGGGTTTTGTTTTCGGGCAGCATTAAGATCCTCGCGGTTTGTTCCACTTCAGGAAAATCCTGTTGCAAAGTAGTGGTAAACATGGGCGGAGCCACGGCGCGATCCTCACTGCCTTCGCTATTCGTATAGTGATTATAAACGCGATAAACCTGGTCTCCTCCGGGAAGAAATTTATCGTATTGATTTTCATCCCAAACAAAAAGACCGATTAAAATACAGGCTGTAAGCCCAAGGGTAAGTCCTGCAATATTAATGAACGAAAAGCCTTTATGCCTTGTGATGTTTCTAAAAGCTATTTTGAAAAAATTATTAAACATGCGCGATTTATTTCAGTTAAAAGAATAGTGTATGACAGCAAAACCAAAACAAATGCACTTCCGATAAAGAATTACTTTCAGTAAACGGAGCATTTGAATAGAAGAAACCTGAATTATTTCACTAACATAATGCCGTTTGAGAAGTGATTGTTTATGAATCAGTTATACTTTCGGGTGATTTTAAAGTGTACGGTTTTGATACAACAAGCGTTCGCTTTTGACTCACGTTTATATATCAGCGATGATAGAAGAAGCAGGATGCATGAACGGATATTTTTTATGGTAAAATATTTTATACCCAAGTAAATGAGTTTTGTAACAAAGAGAAAGATTGCAACTTTTTTAATAAGAGAGGTAAATAAAAATTGGGATTATTTCTTTGCTTACTGCTCCTTCAGTTTATTGAGTTGACGAACTTATTAGTCGTTACTTTTTACCCAATACTTTTCACTTCATCAACCATTCATCCGTAAAAAGTGATTCTGTTAAAGAAACTTAACAGGAAAATATTGAACGGCTATATTTTACTTTTCAGTTTCAAAAAAATCTTTTTTAGATGCTGTTTATGGCTGATTGTTTTTTTATTTTTTCATGAACTGAAAGCGGCACCTCTACCATTAAACAATGTTTGCTTTTAATCGGTTGATAGCAAATGTAATTTGCTGCCATTACTCATTTAAAATTTGTCAGTCATGAAAAAAATTATTGTTTGCATAGCAATGCTATTTGCTGTGGCAGCCTACGCCAATGCTGCGCCTCACGAAACCGTCGTGAAAAAATTTAAAGAAACTTTTCCCGAAGCACAAGGTGTTAAATGGTATGATGGGAATGATTATTATGAAGTAAGTTTCATGGATAAAGATGTTTCAGAAAGGGTTTATTATGATGAGGATGGAAAGGTTTTCAGAACTATCAGGTATTATGATGAAACCAAATTAAATCCTTTCATTTCCCAAAAAGTTAAAGAAAAATTTAGAAATAAATCTATCACCGGAATCACTGAAGTGCAGGAAGATGCCAATATACTTTACCAGGTAATTCTGCAGGATAACAAACATTTGTATGTAGTGAATTGCGATGGATCCGGAGAAATGTACCTGCAGCATAAGTTTATAAGAGGTTGAGTTTTTGGAAAAGAAAGAAACAATTTTTCACTTCCTGATGCTGATGTTCCTGTCATAATCGTCCATTTTAAAATTACATAAGCGGAAATTGAAAAACGAAACATTAAAATAACTTGCATTGCCATAAAGGAATGCAGGTTATTTTACAAATCAAAACCAGGTTTATGGTAAAAACTGTAATAATTGAAAATAGCAAACAAGACAGCAAAGTGTCGTGGCTGCTCAATAATTCGCAGGAGTTCCAGATTGAAGCCATACTTGGTTCGGTTAGCCAGTCATTAAATTATTTTTCACAAACACGGGAACAGGATATCATTTTTGCCGATGTTCAATTGCCCGATGGTAAAGCGTTTGAGATATTTACGACGGCCATCATTAACAGCGCCGTCGTCTTTACAACGACGTATCAAAAATCTCTTGTGGATGCGATGGAATTTAGTGGCATCAAATATTTATTAAAGCCACTGAATGAATTATCGCTCAATAAATCTTTTGTCATGCACAATGTGATGACAGATTATTTTCTCAGAAACAGGCATTCATCGCATAAAGTCATCAACTATTTAAACGAAAAGAAAAAGCAACGAATGATCTTCAGAAAAGGCGATGAAAATATCCTCATGAAACCTGAAGACATTACCTTTTTTTGCTCAGAAAATAAAACCGTTTTTGCTTTTGACAGTGATGGTAAAAAATATATAGCTGATAAAAATCTCTGCGAGCTTGAGCAACAGCTCGATCCGGATATTTTCTTTAGAATCAACCGGCAGCATATTGTGAATGTAAATTTTGTAAAAAGCTATCGCACATTTGAAAAAGTAAAATTGCAACTGGAATTAAAAACGCCAATGCTTGGCAACCAGATGATCATAAGTAAAGAAACCGCGCCTTCTTTTCGTAAATGGATCATGGGAGAGTAATTGCATGTCGTCATTGCTAATTGTCTTTGTCAATTCCTTTTCTTGCTTTACATTGTAGCTTTATTTTTCGTCAATGAAATTCTTATTAGCTTCTTTTTTTCTTTTCTTCTTTTTTTCAGCCTTTTCTCAAACTGTTCCCCAAAAACCAGTACGGGTTATTTTGGATACCGATATTGGCCCTGATTATGATGACGTAGGAGCAGTGGCAGTTTTACATGCGCTTGCTGATAAAGGTGAAGCGATTCCTCTTGCTGTGATGGCGTCCAATGAAAACCGGTTTGTTGCGCCTGTCATTGATCTGTTAAACACCTATTTTGGCAGACCCGATCTACCAATAGGAGCGCCTAAAGGTTCGGGCGCGGACATAGGTGCGTGGCAAAAATGGCCTCAAATGCTTTTAGAAAAATATCCGCACACTATAACGTCTACGTCAGAGGTTGAAGACGCAGTGAAACTTTACCGGAAAACGCTTGCCAGCCAGCCGGATCACAGCGTTACGATTGCCAGTATTGGTTTCCTTACCAACCTGTCCAACCTTCTTAATTCCAGGCCTGATCAATATTCTAACTTATCCGGACGCGATCTGATAAAAAGAAAAGTAAGTAAGCTCGTCTCTATGGCTGGCTGGTTCCCGAAAGGACGTGAATATAATTTGTTAACTGATTCCGCAGCGTCTGCCAATGTGTTTAACAACTGGCCTACTAGCGTAATTTTTAGTGGTTTTGAAATTGGCAAAGAGATCAAAACAGGATTAGGATTAGTGAATGATGTTTCTGTTGACGGGCCGGTGAAAGATGTGTTTGCTTTTTGCATTCCCAAAGCGAAAGAAGACAGCGCCGGAAGAATGAGTTGGGATGAAACAACTGTGTTGGTAGCAATTCGCGGAGCTAAACCCTATTTCGGATTAGAAAGAGGTCACATCGTGATTGAAGGAGGGAATAATACCTGGAAAAATGATAAAAATGATTCCCAGTATTATTTGACAAAAGCGTTGCCGGATAATGAAATAGCTGCTATCATTGAATCTTATATGAAGCATAAAGCGAAGAGGAATCATTAATTTTATTTCTGTTTTTATATCGAGCATTTGAAATTTATTTTATGACTAAATACATTACTTATTTTTCTTTTTTGCTTTTTCTTTTTCCTGTGAAAAGTTTTGCGCAAGATCATTTTATTTCTTTTAAGGATAAAGATCTTTCTTATGAAGGCAGAATTCTTTTTACCGGTGATGCAGCTGAACTAATGTGGCCGGGAACTTCTATTTCGATTAACTTTAAGGGCACCGGCATTTCCGGGGAATTCAGGGACCAGGACACTTCAAACTATTACAACGTTATTATAGATCACGACAGCATCCGTGAAATTCAATTCGATACTTCAAAAAAAATAGTTGCCCTTGCTTCCGGCCTTCCCTTTGGCAATCATTCTTTACAAATATTTAAACGAACTGAGTGGGACAAAGGAAAAACCTGGTTTTATGGATTTGTTATCAATAACCAAACAAAATTGTTACGGCCGGGTAAGAAGCCAAAAAGAAAAATTGAATTTTTTGGTAATTCCATAACATGTGGCTATGCCATCAATGATACGGCTACTGATTCTCCTGCCGGGTATTATGAAAATAACTACGATTCTTATAGTGCAATCACTGCCAGGTATTTTAATGCACAATATCATTGTACGTCAAAAAGTGGTATCGGAATAATGGTTAGCTGGTTTCCTTTAACGATGCCTGAAATGTATAACCGGCTGGATCCGACAGATTCGACCAGCAAATGGGATTTTTCTAAATATACCCCGGATGTGGTTGTAATCAACTTATTGCAAAATGATTCATGGATCGTAAAGATGCCGGAGAATGAACAATTTAAAATTAAATTCGGAACTACGCCTCCGTCTGAAGCACAAATTATTCAATCGTATAAAAATTTTGTTCAAAAGATCAGAAATGTTTATCCGAATGCTCAAATTATTTGTATGCTTGGCAATATGGATATTACTAAAAAAGGTTCGCCATGGCCCGGCTATGTAAGGGAAGCCGTAAAGGAATTAAATGACCACAAAATATTTGCTTACATCGCTCCGTTTAAAGGAACAAAAGGGCATCCAAAAGTGAAGGAGCAAAAGCTACTCGCAGAAGGACTGATACAGTTCATCAATGATCACATCCGGTGGTAAGAAGTTAAAATTGATTATTGATTGATCTTTCAACTAATAACTCAACCCAAACCCAAAGTGATACAAAGGATCTTTTGAATCGTAAGGCACATCTTCTTTTTGATTGCGCACTGCTTCCATAGATGAAGGCAATTCGATGGGTAAATGGCCACCTGGCTTGTATTTACCAAAGACAACATCCAGAACCGCTGCATCGCTGGCGCCAAAATCTGCCAGCAGTCCTTTTGCATTTGCATTTATCTCCGGAATAACCGCTGGTCTGTCAAGATATATATCGACAATAGTCGGTACTGTTTTTAATAAATTCAGAATACTATCTTTTTGCAACCCTTTAAAATCAAGGTCGCCATGATGAAACATTTTAGCCATCGGTATATCTGATGCAACGGGATACCACGGCGTGTTTAATCGGATAATCGCAATATCGGCGTCGGAAGGTTTGCTTACTACCGTTCCATATTGTGCAGCAACAGCGGAATCAATATTCTTTACATAGATTTTCAGCGCATTTATTTTTAATGGCAAAACTTTATTTTGCTGCCCGTTGAGATTGTCATTCTTCAATAAAGTAATGGCCCTGCGTTGTGATTCCTCACCCGCTTTTTTGAATTCCGGTTTACCCACAATTTGCGTAGCTTTTGATGCGTCTATGTATGGATTGTCAAATAAACCCAACTCAAATTTCAATCGCAATAACCTGGTAACTGAGCTGTCAATTCTTTTCTCACTGATCTTTCCTCCTTTCACTAATTGTACCACTACTTCAGGAATGTTTTCACCGCCAAACTGATCCACTCCTGCATCAATAATTTTTTCAACCCGCTGCTCTGTATTCAGATTTTCCACACCCCATGCACGGGCAGGCCAAACAACGTTTCCGAGATGTGCATCTGTAACCAATCCCCAATCTGTGCATACAATTCCGTCAAAATGCAGCTGATCTCTTAAAAGGCCGGTAATGATTCCTTTGTTATAAGAAAAACCTACATGCTCGTGGGCAGAATCCATAGGCACTCCATAATACGGCATCATCGCTGCCGTATGCGCGGCAATCGCTGCCTTAAAGGGTATTAAATGATACTCAAAATTATTACCGGGGTACACCTGTCCTTTTTGAAAAGGAAAATGAGGATCCAATCCTTCGAACTGCGGGCCGCCACCCGGAAAATGTTTGGTCATGGTAGCTACACTTTCAGCACCTAATGTGTCTGTTTGAAATCCTTTTATATAAGCTGTTGCCATCCTTGCAGAAAGCTGCGCATCTTCGCCAAACGAACCTGCAATTCTTGGCCAGCGCGGTTCGGTTGTTGGCCCAATCTGGGGATGTAACGCTTCGCGGATACCAACCGCCAGGTATTCCTGTCTTGCATCGTTGGCAAATTCACGCGTCAGTTTTTCATCGTTTATAGCAGCAAGGCCTAATGGCTCGCACCATTGGGAAAAGGAAGCCGCGCTAAGGGCAAAAATATTTTTAGTGAAATGATTACGCGGATCAGATGCAATCGTAATTGGAATTCCTAATCTTGAAGAATCTTCTGCATATTGCTGCATGCTGTTGTACCATTTTGCCAGCATATCTATTGATGGAATTGCCCAAAGATTGAAGTGATTCATTTTCTTGTCTCTTACCAAAACCATTGCATTTGGCGCAAATGCAAACATTCCTTTTCCCGGTTTATCCCTGATAGATCCGTCATCATTGATGCGGGCACCGTTGATAAACATCATACCGGCTTTCTCTTCAATCGTCATTTGAGAAAGAAGATCTTTTATTCTTGCTTCCACAGGCTGGCGGCTGTCTTCATATACATCCAGCTTGCCGTTTTTATTCAGGTCGCGAAATGTAAAACCCTCCTTTGTGATCAAATGATTTGAATTTTGTTTCAATGTATCAGGAACCGTAGCTTTCTCCACTGAAGTGCAGGAGCTAATAGCAATGAAAAAAGAAACAGCCAGGAGGCAGCGACTGAATGTATGTTTTTTATTCATAAAAGTAGTTTGTAAGATCACGTTAATTAAAGTATAAATATAATTATGATCAGAATAGCAAACAAAAGATGAAGAGAATAACAAAAAGCTGGTATTTATTTGTTTACTGTTGAAGTGAAGATTGTAAAAAAATAAAACATTAAGTGTATAAGTAACAATTAATTTGCACTACATTTACCTTATCATTTTTCGTGTGGTTCTAACGAAGCTGTTTAATAATTATCAGACAGTGCAGATACATCATTTTTTAAATTAGCTTCAGGAGATGTTTTGTTTGAAAAATGAACGGAAAGGATATTGGTTCCAAATCTTCTTATTAGTTTTTTAGCCTTTAGAATTAGTATAACAATCGTTTCATCGTTTTCAAATATTTCACGATGGTAAGAAAATTAATAGTATTTGTTTGCCTGCTATGTGGCACTATCCGTGTTTACGCGCAAATCAACACAACAACACTTTTTGATAACAACTGGACTTTTCTTTTAGGAGGCGCGCAGGGAGCAGAAGATATAAACTTTAATGATTCATCCTGGAGAAAAATTGACCTGCCACACGATTGGAGTATCGAAGATTTAAAAGGAACGAATTCTCCTTTTAATAAGTATGCCATCAGCCAGGTAAGCGGAGGATTTACTACCGGGGGCACCGGCTGGTATCGTAAAAAATTTCTCATTTCTTCAGAAGATAAAGGCAAAAAAATCTTTATCCAGTTTGATGGTGTTTATATGAACGCAGATGTTTGGATCAATGGCCATCATCTCGGAAATCATCCTTATGGCTATACATGTTTTATCTATGATTTGACCAATTATTTAAAATATGATTCTTCGAATGTAATTGCTGTAGAAGTGAAGAATGAAGGGCAAAACAGTCGCTGGTATTCCGGTTCCGGAATTTACCGGCATGTATGGCTGAAGAAGATGGACCTGGTGCATGTTTCTCAATGGGGAATTTTTATAACAACGCCTGAAGTGAATTCTGCTGTGGCAACAATCAATTGCAAGACAAATGTGGTGAATGAATCAAAGCAGCCCCAAACGGTTCGCATTGTTACGAGGCTTATAAACCCTGAAGGAAAAGAAGTGGCTACTGCAAATGAAGCAAGAAGCGCTTTAGCTGCCGGTAAATCTTTTGAATTCAACCAAAATACTTCAATTAAAAATCCGGAATTGTGGTCTTGTGAATCTCCGGTTTTGTATAAAGCCATAACCTCTGTTTATAAAAACGATCAACTGGTAAGTTCGGACACCAATGGTTTTGGCATTAGAAAAATCTCATTCGATGTAAACAATGGTTTTCAATTGAATGGCAAAACGCTTAAACTGAAGGGGGGATGTTTTCACAACGACGATGGACCGCTTGGCTCAAAACAATACGACAGGGCAGAAGAAAGAAAAGTGGAATTACTAAAAGCCAGTGGTTTCAATGCAATAAGATGCAGTCATAATCCACCAAGTCCTGCGTTTTTAGAAGCGTGTGACCGCCTCGGAATGCTGGTTATGGATGAGGCTTTCGACTGCTGGAACTATGGAAAAAATCCTTATGATTATCATTTATATTTTAAGGATTGGTGGAAAAAAGATGTGGAAAGTATGGTCTTAAGAGACAGAAACCATCCTTCAATCATCATGTGGAGCATAGGAAATGAAATTCCTGAACGCGCTACTGCCGAGGGAGTAGCAACCGCAAAGTTGCTGGTCAATTATATTAAAAGTCTCGACACTACAAGAGCCATCACTTCTGCTGTGAATGATTTAAAAGAAGATAAAGATCCATACTTTGCTCAATTGGATGTGGCCGGATATAATTATGCTGCTAACGGAAATCCTGCAGAAGATGTGTATGCAAAAGATCATAAAAGAGTGCCGGGCAGGATCATGGTTGGTACAGAATCGTTTCCGCTTGAGGCTTTTGACAGCTGGATGAAAGTTCTTGATCATCCTTATGTAATTGGTGATTTTGTATGGACTGCTTATGATTATGTTGGCGAAGCAAGCATTGGGTGGCTTGGCTACTTTCAAAAACAAAGTTTTTTCCCGTGGAATCTGGCGTATTGTGGTGACATCGATATCTGTGGCTGGAAGCGTCCACAATCATATTACAGGGATGCTTTGTGGAAAAAAGATCAGATTTCACTTTTTGTAACACCTCCCGTTCCTACATTTCCTGAAAATCCGGATAAAGAACCCTGGTCTAAGTGGAACTGGCTCGATGCTCAAAGCAACTGGAATTGGGAAGGCCATGAAAACGAGCCGCTTGAAGTAACCGTTTATTCTTCCTGTCCGCACGTAGAATTGTTTTTAAATGGAAAATCATTAGGCAAAAAACCAACCGATCGTTCAACAAAATACATGGCCTCCTGGAAAGTATCATATCAAAAAGGAGAATTAAAAGCAGTAGGATATGATTCTAAAAATAAAATAATTAATGCTGCCCAGTTAACTACGGCTTCAACTCCTGAAACGATAAAATTAACGGCAGATCGAACCGTAATCAAAGCGAATAACCAGGACTTGAGCTATGTAACGGTAGAATTACTGGATGCAAATGGCAACCTGAATCCGACTTCAGAAAATCTGATAAAATTTAAAATAGATGGTCCCGGTACGATTGCAGGAGTAGGAAATGCAAATCCAATAAGTCTCGAAAGCTACCAGCAGCCTCAGCGAAAGGCATGGCATGGGAAATGCCTGGTAATTATTAAATCAGGAAACACACCGGGAAAGATAACACTAACAGCATCCGGGGCTAACATGAAATCAGCATCCATAAATGTTAATGTTGAGTAGAAAAAAATGTGGGAAACAATCATACAATTACACAGCCATTAAAAGCAGTAAACAAACATTTATCATTGATTTTTTAATTTCAGTTATGACCTGGATTATTACAACAGTTATGTAACGCAATCATACTTCATGGGTGTTGAAAACGAGAGCAAACGAAGAAACAGTTACAATTTCTCTATTCCAAAATTTGAAAAAATAAGAAAAAACATATCATGTCATTTCAAACCAAACACGTTCATATTACTGTCGCCATCGTGGCGATGATCCTCAGTTGCCATTTATCAAACGCGCAGCTAAATTTATTAACTGACATTCCCAACCGGAATGCAATCAGCCTTGATGGCAAATGGGCATATATTGTTGACCCCTACGAAACCGGCTTTTATGATTATCGGTATAAAGAAATGAATGAAAATAGTTCGTCAGCCTATTGGAACAGTGATAAGCCAAAGAACAAAAGTGACCTGAAAGAATTTGGTTACAGTGATAAATATACTTTGAAAGTCCCCGGCGATTGGAATTCCCAGGAGCAAAAATTCCTCTATTATGAAGGAACGGTGTGGTATGAAAAATCATTCGATTACCATAAGCGCAATCCCTCTGACAGGTTGTTCATTTACTTCGGCGCCGTTAATTACAGGGCTGATGTTTACCTGAACGGCAAAAAGCTGGGCATGCATATTGGCGGATTTACTCCGTTCAACTTTGAAATTCCCGATTCTGTTCTAAAAACTAAAGAAAATTTTCTCGTAGTAAGAGTCAATAATGAAAGAGGCAAAGAAGAAGTCCCCACTGTAAATACCGACTGGTGGAATTACGGTGGCATCACCAGGTCTGTAGAGCTGGTTGAAGTTCCGAAAGCTTTCATTCAGGATTTTTCGATTCATCTCAAAAAGCCTGACGCAGGTACCGCGCCTGCAACAAAAAATACAGATGTTGAAGGTTGGGTAAAACTAAACGGCGAAAGTTCCGGAAACGTAGTAATTGATATTCCGGAGTTGAAGGTGAAACAAAGCTTTCTGGTTGCTGATTCAATATCGCATTTTAGCTTTCAACTTCCGCACGTAAAATTATGGTCACCCGAAAATCCAAAGTTATACAAGGTAATTGTTAGCAATGGCGATGATAAATTGGAAGACAAAATAGGCTTTCGTACTGTTGAAGCTTTTGGAAAGAAAGTGTTATTAAATGGTAAACCCATTTTTATGAGAGGCATTGCCATCCACGAGGAGATACCGCAACAGATGCGGCGTGCCTACAGCAAGAAAGACGCTGCACAATTGTTGGGCTGGGCGAAAGAATTGGGTTGTAATATGGTACGGCTGGCACATTACCCGCACGATGAAAGCATGACACGGATGGCAGATTCTTTAGGCTTCCTTGTTTGGTCAGAAATTCCGGTCTACTGGACAATAGATTTTGGAAACCATGAAGTGTATGAAAAAGCAAAGCAGCAACTAAC
>JBQCIM010000046.1:0-2891 GCA_051953735.1 Ginsengibacter sp. | reverse complement strand
AATTCAACTCAAGCGTTATGGAAGATTTTAAAAAACTGCAATCAAGGAAAAAATTTCTGGCCTGGGGCGTAACAGCACTTTCATCCGTTACGGTATTCAGATTTCTGAAACCATCGAAAAAGAAAAAAACTGAAACAGTAAAGATGCTTACTACAGACGGAAAACTAGTAGAAGTGGATGTCGCAATTATTCCAAACAGGAAGAAAAAAATAACCAACAGGGAATTGCAAACTTGGATCAAAAAAGAGAAAGCCTGATTAATAAACCGATCATTATGAATCAAAACACATCAAGAAGAGAATTTATTGCTACCGGCCTGCTGGCAACTGTTGCCGCCGCTTGCAATGAAAGCCATTCTCCATTTCATGCGGAAGGTATTGAGCCTTCCGGTGAAAAAGTAAAACTGCTATCAGTAGATGGTAACGTCATAGAGGTAGATAAATCGTTCCTTAAACCATTGCCCGCGATGCCTGCTGTCAGCAATGAAGAAGCCAGAAAGGGAATTCCCGGAAAAAAGTTCGTGATGGTAATTGATTTGTCCCGCTGTAAAAATGTAAAAGCGTGTCAACAGGCATGTAATCATGCGCATCATGTTCAGGATGGATTGAACTGGATAAAAGTTTATCCAATGCAGGATGCTGAAAAGGAGGCACCTTACTGGCAACCTACTACGTGCATGCATTGTGATGAGCCGCCATGCGTAAAGGTTTGCCCGGTTGACGCCACTTTTAAACGCCAGGATGGAATTGTACTGATTGATAGTGACAGGTGTATCGGCTGTCGTTTTTGTATGGCCGCTTGTCCTTATTCAACCCGTGTTTTTAATTGGGGAGAACCGGATCTTCCGGTAGATATTGCCGACAAACCTTACAATCCTGAAACCAGTTTGCCTCAAAAAAAAGGAACGCCCGGGAAATGTGATTTTTGCCCGGATATGACCAGGATGGGAATGTTGCCGCATTGTGTTTCTGCATGTCCGAATGGAGTTTATTTCTTTGGAGATATGAATGAAGATTCTGTTACCAACGGATCAGAAACTTTTCGTTTCAGTGATCTGATAAGAGATAAGGCTGGATATCGTTTGATGGAAGATTTGGGAACAAGACCAAGTGTGTATTATCTGCCACCGGTAAACAGGAATTTTAAATTTGAAGAGGGACTAGATAAAGATGATTTGAATGAGAAAAAATCTTAAAAAATGAAACATTTACAAAATCTATCACAGGATCAAATCATAGATGATTTATTGCCTCAGAAATTTGGCCGCAGGGGTAAAATCTGGACCGCCACATTAATTGCAATCTGTTGCATTGGTGCTTTTGCTTACATCAAACAATTGAAAGAAGGACTCATTGTTACAAACATGGGCGACTATGTTTCCTGGGGAATTTATATTTCCAATTTTGTGTTTTTCGTTGCGGTGAGCCTGGTCGGATCGCTTATCACCGCCATCTTTCGTCTTGCAGGTGTTTCCTGGCGAACCCCGCTTACACGCATAGCGGAAATCATAGCGGTATCCAATATTACATTTGCTGCTCTCATTATTATTGTGGATATGGGCCGTCCTGAAAGGCTTTATTTTTTATTCAGTCACGGCCGCATACAATCTCCGATCCTTTGGGACGTCATTGTAATTACCACTTATTTTTGCCTTAGCCTGTTTTTACTTTACATCACACTGATACCAGATATAAGGATGATGATTTCGTTGAAAGACAAGCTGGGAAAGCGTTTTTCAAAAATCTACCAATGGCTGGCTTCCTTTTGGAAAGGAACTTACGCCCAGGAAAAAATACGCGATCGGGCGATCACTATTCTGTGTATTACAATCGTACCTGTAGCATTTTGCATACACACCGTTACTTCCTGGTTGTTTGCAACTACTTACCGCCCCGGATGGGACAGCAGTAACTTCGGTGCTTACTTTGTTTCCGGTGCCTTTCTCGTAGGCGCAGGAGCCGTTGTTGTTGCCATGTATGTTTATCGCCGCGTGTACAAACTGGAGCGTTACATTACAGATGATCATTTTGATAAAATGGGAAAAATCACGGTATTACTTGCTTTACTGTACTTATATTTTAATGTAAACGAGTTTTTAACTCCAGCCTTTAAAATGAAAAAGGAGGAAAGGGATTATTTGAATGGCCTTTTTAACGGTGACTATTCAATTATGTTTTGGTTTGCAGTTCTAACAGGAATGATCATTCCAATTTTAATAATGATTTTTAAGAAAGGAAGAAAACCGCTGCCCATGTTTATTGCAGGCATTATGGTGGTTGTAGCCGCATGGTTTAAAAGATACCTGATTGTTACGCCGACACTTTTGCATCCTTTTTTACCAAAATACAATTCTCCTCTAAAGTACAATCATTACTTTCCCAGTTGGGAAGAATGGGCCATCACTATCGGATCCATGGCCGGTGTCTTGCTGATCATTACATTTTTCACAAGATTTTTTCCGGTGATATCCATCTATAAAACATTAGAAGATAAACATACCATTTCTCAAAAAATTGAAACAACTGAACAATATGAAAGCTTACAAGTTTCTTAGAATAAGCATTCTCCTCTTGCTTTTAACAAGCAATGGGATTGATAAAATTCAGGCGCAGGATTCGACAGTAGCTAAAACCCAGTTGAATATTAGTTATTTCCTGCCTGTTAACCATGTTCCATACCTGGAAGTAACGACCAGGAAAAAGTTGGGCAGAAAGTTTGAAGTGGTTAAAAATATTCCTGTAAATATTTACTTTAATGAAGCAGATCCAAACAATTTGCTTGGGAAAGTAACCACAGATTCTACCGGAAAAGCTAGAATTGGTTTTCCTGCTTCTTTTAAAAACACTTGGGATACTACGAATGAG
Source organism: Ginsengibacter sp. (assembly GCA_051953735.1). Classification (GTDB taxonomy): domain Bacteria; phylum Bacteroidota; class Bacteroidia; order Chitinophagales; family Chitinophagaceae; genus Ginsengibacter. Next base: position 27 of record JBQCIM010000046.1, on the reverse strand, counting down.
TTTAAATTCATTGCAGAGGAATCGTCA
>JBQCIM010000045.1:0-12204 GCA_051953735.1 Ginsengibacter sp. | reverse complement strand
TTTAATTTCGCCTGATCAAAAACGAAATTATCGCCTTCGATTTTTCCTAAAGATTCAATCGACACCTGCGCCATCTGGCCTACTTTTTCTTCCAATGTCATTTTCTTTACTAACGCATTTACTTTAGCATTGATAGCGGTTTCATTGGTTTGAGCTTCTATCTTTTGGTTAATAAAAAAGATTGAGCAAAGTAGAAAGTTGAATTGAAAAATCTTGTTTAAACGATTCATGTTTTTTAGATTATTATTTTTAAAGTGAAGTATCATTTTATTTAGAACTGAAACACGCGATAATCCTGCATTCATTCTTCCAACCTTAGTAGAAACTCCTTAATGTTTTAATAACCACCTTATTACCTTATCCTGCCCGAAAATTGAATTAATATGGTAATAAGGTTCATGTAGTAATTGTTCAATATTTTCTACTAAGGTTTCTAAATCGCAAATTTGTTTAATCTAAATTTCGAGTTTTTCGATTCTGAAATTCCTATTTTGACATTTGTGTATTGCTCACAAAAGCAATCTTCTTACTATCCGGCGACCATGATGGCGTATTGATCGTTCCTTGTCCGCCATACAAATAAGCAATCACTTTTAGTGGTCCGCCACTTACCGGCATCATTCTTAAATAAACATGCTTATAAAAAGGATGATCATCAGGCTTCACTTCATCTTTCATAAACGAAATACAAACGATCCATTTTCCATCGGGCGAAACATGCGCAAACCAGTTGTTGTAATTATCATTTGTCAGTTGTTCAGGATCAGAGCCATCCGGCTTCATGCGCCACAACTGCATCAGGCCGCTTCTGACAGAATTGAAATAAATATATTTTCCATCAGGACTATATTCCGGTCCGTCATCCAAACCGGTTACATTGGTGAGCTGAATTTCTTTTCCTCCGCTTGAGGGAATTTTATAAATATCAAAACCGGCAGGTGTTGGATCATTATTACGTTTGGCAGTGTAGGTCAGCCATTTTCCATCGGGCGACCAGCCATGCAAATAAGAAAAACCAAGCAGCGGCGTAATCAGTTTCGGCTCGCCTCCTGTGATCGGAAGGGTGTAAACGGTAGAACCAATTTTCCCATCCGGGCTCAGGGCACTGATGCCCAACATTTTTCCATCAAAAGAAATGACATGATCGTTATTAATGTCTTTTACATTACCCGTTGGAAGCAACACAGGTTTTGGATTTTTTAGATCGAGACGATAAAGCAATCCGCGTGAATTATAGATAACAGCTTTCCCATCTTTCCTCCAGTTCGGCGCCTGCAGCGAAGCATTTTCAGAATAAATGATTTTTCTTTTTCCCGTCATCACATCCATTGTTTCGACATGGCTTCCGAGAAAGCTTCGATAAGGAACCAAATCCTTTGATGCCGGAATCACAATTCTTACATTTTCAAAAGCCACTTTTTCAACCGCATCTTTGTTGTGCGCACAAACAAATAATCCTACATAAACATCGCCATCAAAATCAACATTGCTGATTTGCTGTGAAACCAACGTATCGCCGAAATGTGCGACAGACATGATAAATTCATTTCCTTTTCTCTCCAATTGAACCACATCCGGCCCTTTGATATCAAACTGTTTTTCTTCAACGTTCATGTGAGGCGCAGTTCGGTATTGAAGAGAAGTGAGGCCATTTCCATGAACTGTTGCCGCAATCATTTTAGAACTGGTATCCAAACTTTCTCTGATCATCCAGCCAAATTTGCGATGCGCCTCAACTCCTTTTCCTAAAAAATTTCCTCTTGCATGAACGATAAAATCGCCTTTCATTTTTTTCCATACAAAATGAAATTCATCGTTGGTAAACCAGATGTTGGCGCCGGAGCCGGAAATCGAATAATCCTGTGAAGAAGAATTATAATTGGCGCTTCCTTTATGAAGTACTTTTCCAACATCCGTTTGCCCATCAAAAATTCCAATCTTTTGAGAAAAAGTGTTTGCAGAAATGATTAAAAAGCAACCCGCAAAAAGGATTTTGAAAAAAGGAAATGTTTTAAAATGCATCGCTTTTATTTTATGGATTTAATAATCTGAATAATCGGTAGAATGCATCAGAATGCTATCAATATGGTTCACTGAAACATTGTTTTCATTGAAAGGATCCGTAGAAATTTCTTTCCATTTTGGATCATTTCCAAACACTTTCCATTGCGCGTTCCGGTCTTCAACGCTCTTAAAAACCGGCATATACATGAGGTTTGGCATACGGCTTCCGGAGATCACTTCTCCATAAAAAACAGGATCGAAGCCAAGCCTGTTAAAAATGTTCATCTCATCTTTGTTGAACATGGCTCTTTTCTTATCTGCCAGGTGCCATGTAGGACTTTCATAACTTCTCAACTCAAAAACCCTTTCCGCGTTTTTCGTTTTAGGAATCTTTAAAAAAGCCTGTCCGGAAAAGGGTTGCAACAGGATTGATTCCAATCTCACAAACGGAGGATTTTTTGAATCCGCATGTAAAAATTGTTCGCCTGAAGATTTATAAGATGCATCAGCGTTGAGCCGATCGTTTATTTTCACCCATTGATCAACAGAAGAAAATGGAATCAAAACATAGATCAGTTTATCATTCGCCGTATCGTTTGCCATCGGTTTAAATACACCAATATTTTTAATTCCAAAACGATGTAATGCAGGCAGGAAAGCAGTTTGAAGGAAATCATCCGTTGCTTTTACCTGCTCATTATTTTTCAAATGATAAACCTGGATTTGAAAAATGCCATTATTTGTTGGTTTACTGTAACCAGTGAAAGCAAGAAGTATGAAGGAAAAAATAAAACCAATTCCCTTTAAAATTTTGTTCATTTGTTTTTGTTTAAATTTTTTTGTTTTTGTTTTAAAAATTACAACGCCGCCTCTACTATTTTATCAAAATCAAATCCCGCCCGCACCAAAGTTCTTTTTGCAACATCAAGGGCATATCCCGCTTCATTGAATGGATGAACCGGCACTTCAGCTACTTGCTCCAGTTGTTGCAATAAAGTGTTCGTTTCGCGTTCGGTTAATCTTTCACAAACATCATACATGCCGCCAGGTTCTTCTTCCAACAAATCATGCTCGTGCAAAATATAACGCAGCACTTTGATCACGTCTTCAGAAGGCGGCACGACCATTAGTGAAGTCAATGCCGCATGATCCAGGCGTAGCTTTGCTGCCAAAGGCAATGGAACATTTCCATTTGCTTTTTGCGCAGCAGGAAAAAGAATTTTCTCTTCCATTTTGATGTGCTTCAAAAGGCCGGTGCGAAACTGGTGATAATAATCCGTTTCAACATCACCGGCATTTTCGGTCGCTTTATCCAACAATCGATCGATGCGATGATGATCATTTGTGAAAAAGTGATAAAGGGGCTTATTCATTTTTTCTAGACCAAATTCTTCTTAATGTAATCAATGCTTTCTTTGATACTCACAAACGGATCGCCGGGAGTTTTGTCCTGTTCCACATAAAAATATTTCATGCCTGCTTCATTCTTATGTTTGAAAATTTCTTTGAAATTGATGATGCCATTTCCTACTTCTGTAAAATCTTTTGCAGCGGTTTTATCCATATCCTTCACATGCCACAACGGAAATCTTCCCGGATATTCTTTGAAAAGTTTTAGCGGATCCATGCCAGCTTTTGTAACCCAATAAATATCCATTTCCATTTTCACAAGGTTTTTATCAGCGCTCATTAAAATATCGTAAGGATAAGTATCGCCTTGTTTTACGAATTCAAAATTGTGGTTGTGATAACACAATTGAATACCCGATTTTTTACACCTTTCCCCGGCTTTGTTCAAGTCGTCAACTACTTTTTTGTAATGATCCAAATCGCCGCGCTCAGAGTCCATCAAATAGGCGCAAACCATATATTTCAAACCTACTTCTGCCGCGTCATCCACGGCTCTATCCCAATCATGCAAAATCGTTCCCTGCATTGCCTTGCCATTGAATTCCTGTTCACCAAGCATGTAGTGACTGCTGTACATTACCTGGCCATTTTGTTTAAGAACATTTTTAAATTCTTTGGGCGACATACCATAAAATTTTTCCGTGCCTGTATAAGTTGCGCCTTCAACAGAGTTATAGCCAATTGCTGCAACCTTTGCCAGTGTTGCTTTTGGGTCTTTGCCCATAGCATCACGAACAGTGTATAATTGCAAACCGATAAGAGGATTTTTTGGTTTAAAAGCAGAAGGAGCAATCATCAATCCTGCTGAAAGAACAGAAGTGGTTTTTAAAAAAGAGCGGCGTGTTGTCATTGTGTTTGGTTTTTGTTTATCAATAAAATTTTAAAAACTAATTACGTAATGAATCGTGAAATTTATTTTGTTATTTTTTATAAAGTTAAGGATATGAACTTTTTTATTTGAATATCTTTCTGATCACTATTCGGAACATAGTTTTCAACTTCTTCTTACTCTCCTTACTTTGTTGAAAGAATAGTAAACAAAGAAATAACCAAATTTCTATTTTCACTTTTTCAGATAAAAGCTGAAGATGCACCAATTATTTCCAAGCGGGAAAATGGTATCCTAACAAAATATTTAGAAAAAAATATCCTGTATAATAATTTATATATTATTTTTGCTTTTCAATTTTTTAAAAATAAAGTACAAGCCTTGAAAACAAATATTTCATATCATTTCTTTTCCCCGGCAACGGTATATTTATATTTATCATCACGACGTGGATGCTGATAGGCCGAGCAGTTGAATCCGCCCCTATCAGTGAAAAAAAATCCCCCGAATTTCTCCCTCTTTTTTAAAAATTTTAAATTTTTTGCAAATTGGAACAATCTAATATTATTGTTCGTGTTGCAATTCCTGCTGATATAATACATGCATCTACGATAACAGATGAAATGGCTTCATCTGCCCTGGCGCGAGGCACAGGAATAGCCAAGCGTTCACCAGAATATATTTCTCAAAAAATAAACGAAGGAAAAGCGGTTATTGCCGTAACGAAAGAAAATAAATGGGTCGGCTTCTGCTACATTGAAGCCTGGGGCCATGAAAAATTTGTAGCCAACAGCGGCCTTATTGTGGCGCCGGAATTTCGTAAAACGGGTATCGCCAAAAGTATCAAACAGAGAATTTTTGCGCTTTCAAGAGAAAAATATCCGGACGCCAAAATTTTCGGTTTGACCACTGGCCTTGCAGTAATGAAAATCAACAGTGACTTAGGTTACAAGCCTGTAACTTACTCAGAACTTACGGACGACGACAAGTTTTGGGAAGGTTGTAAAAGCTGTGTGAACTATGAAATCCTGATGAGCAAAGGCAGAAAAAACTGTTTGTGCACTGCAATGCTTTATGACCCGAACGACCAACCCAAACCGGAAGAGACCGCAAAGGATTTTAAGAAAAAATCTAAGATCTATGAAAGATTTATGCGTGCAAAAAAGAACCGGCTTTATCAATATTTGAAAAAGAAAAAACTGGAAAAACCTAAATCCATTTTTAGTCTTTTCTTCAACCTTTAAATTGTAATTGATGAATAAAAAAGTTGTTATTGGCTTCAGCGGAGGATTGGATACCTCATATTGTGTGAAATATTTTACTGATGAATTGAATTATGAAGTTCACAGTATCATCGTAAATACAGGCGGATTTTCAAAAGAAGAATTAGAACAGATCGAAAAGCATGCAAAAGCATTGGGAGTTGCTTCTCATACAACCGTTGATGCCACTGAAAGTTATTATGATAACATTGTCAAATATTTAATTTTCGGAAATGTGCTGAAGAACAACACCTATCCGTTAAGTGTAAGTGCAGAGCGGGTTTCACAGGCTTTGCATATTGCAGAACATGTAAAAAAGATCGGAGCAGACGCGGTGGCTCATGGAAGTACCGGAGCGGGTAATGACCAGGTAAGATTTGATATGATCTTTCACATTGTGATTCCGGGAGTTGAGATCATTACTCCGATTCGCGATATGAAATTATCAAGGCAGGAAGAGATCGATTATCTGAAATCAAAAGGAGTAAAAATGAATTTTGAAAAATCAGTTTACTCAATCAATAAAGGTTTGTGGGGAACAAGTGTTGGAGGAAAAGAAACTTTGTCTTCCAAAGGAATGCTGCCGGAAGAGGCTTGGCCAACTCAATTAAGCAAACATAATCCCGAAGAAATAAAATTACATTTTGAAAAAGGCGAATTGAAAGAAGTGAATGACCAAAAATTTGATCATTCAGTAAAAGCCATTCAATATTTACAAACCATTGCAGGTCCTTTTGCAATTGGCCGTGATGTGCATGTTGGCGATACGATCATTGGTATCAAAGGAAGAGTTGGTTTTGAAGCAGCAGCTTCTATATTAATTCTGAAAGCGCATCATGCTTTGGAAAAAAATGTGCTTACCAAATGGCAGTTAACTTTAAAGAGTCAGTTGGCAGATTTTTATGGAAACTGGTTGCACGAAGGCCAGTTGCTGGATCCTGTGATGCGCGATATTGAGGCGTTTTTTATTTCATCACAGGCAAATGTTACAGGCGATGTTTTTATTCAGTTGATGCCATACCGTTTTCAGATAATCGGTATTGAATCTCCATTTGATCTGATGAACAGTAAATTTGGAAAATATGGTGAAATGAACACGGGCTGGAGCGGTGAAGATGTAAGGGGTTTTAGCAAAATATTTGGCAACCAAACAGCAATTTACCATGCTGTAAAAAACAGTGCAAATGAACAATAAAATTAAGGTCGGAATTATCGGTGGTGCAGGTTATACCGGAGGTGAATTGATCAGGTTATTAATTAATCACCCGTCTGCTGAAATAATTTACATACATAGCAAAAGCAATGCTGGTAAAGAACTGCACGCTGTTCACCAGGATCTGATTGGAGAAACCGAGATGTTTTTTTCTGAAGAAATGGAGGAAGATGTAGATATACTTTTCCTATGCGTTGGCCATGGAGATTCACTAAAATTTTTGCAAGAAAATCACATACCGGCTCACATAAAAATCATTTCTCTTTCACAGGATTTTCGGCTGAAAGAAAAATCAGTTTTTGAAAACCGAAAATTCGTCTACGGGCTTCCTGAAATTAAAAGAGAAGAAATAAAACATGCTGATAATATTGCCAATCCTGGTTGTTTTGCTACTGCGATTGAATTGGGTTTATTGCCTTTGGCAAAAATGAATCTCGTGCAGGATGTATATACTACTGGCATTACAGGCTCTACAGGTGCGGGACAATCCATGTCTGCAACATCTCATTTTTCATGGCGCGAAAACAATGTACAGGCGTATAAAACTCTAACTCATCAACATCTAAATGAGATTAATGAAACACTACATTCTGTTTCGGGAAAAGAAAATCCTTCTATTCATTTTGTTCCTTGGCGTGGGGATTTTACGAGAGGAATTTTTATTACCTCTCAATTGAAATGCACAGAATCATTACCCGAATTGTATGATGTGTTTGAAGAATTTTATCATGGACATCCTTTTGCAAAAGTTTCAAAAGAACCCATCTTTTTAAAACAGGTTGTAAACACGAACAATTGTTTTATCAATCTTGAGAAAGCGGGAGATATTTTAGTGGTGCATTCTGTTCTTGATAATTTATTAAAAGGCGCAAGCGGACAAGCCGTACAGAATATGAACCTGATGTTCGGATTAAATGAAACGGAAGGACTTAAATTAAAAGCAAATTATTTCTAAAGAAAAAATTATTAAATGAAACTATTTGACGTTTATCCAATCAACAACATCAATATCGTAAAAGCCCATGGTTCTTATGTTTGGGATGATAATGATGTTGAATATCTGGATATGTATGGTGGTCACGCGGTTATCAGTATTGGTCATACTCATCCTCATTGGGTAAAAAAAATTGAAGATCAGTTGGAGAAAATAGCGTTCTACTCCAACTCTGTAAAAATTCCCTTGCAGCAAGAGCTTGCGGAAAAACTAGGACATGTTTCAGGAAAGGAAAACTACCAATTATTTCTGTGTAACTCGGGTGCTGAAGCAAACGAAAACGCCTTGAAACTTGCTTCATTTCACAACGGTAGAAAAAAAATTATTGCTTTCACAAAAGCGTTTCATGGACGTACCTCCCTTGCAGTTTCCGCCACTGATAATCCTTCAATCGTGGCGCCAGTAAACGAAACAAAAAACGTGGTTTTTCTTCCGTTCAATGATGAAGATGCCTTAAAAAATTATTTTTTGGAAAACGGAAAAGAAGTTTGCGCAGTTATTATTGAAAGTATACAGGGTGTAGGCGGAATAAAGGTTGCATCAAAATCATTCCTGCGATTGATCAGAAAATTATGCACTGAATATGACGCAGTATTTATTGCGGATGAAGTTCAATGCGGATATGGAAGAACAGGAAAATTTTATGCGCTTGATGATGCAGAAGTTAACGCAGATATTTATTCAATGGCCAAAGGAATGGGAAATGGTTTTCCTATCGGGGCCATTTCTATTTCTCCTGAAATAGCGTCTAAATATTCAATGTTAGGAACTACTTTTGGTGGCAACCATCTGGCTTGTGCCGCTGCTGTAGCTGTTTTGGAAGTAATGGAAAATGAAAGCCTGATGAATAATGCGGAAGAGGTTGGAAATTATTTAATGGAAGAAATTGCAAAAATTTCTTCATTGCAAAATGTTCGTGGCAAAGGTTTGATGATCGGTTTTGATGTCCCTGAAGAATTGAAAGATTTGAAAAAAAATCTTTTATACAAACACAAAATATTTACAGGAGAAGCAAAACCAAATGTGATCAGATTGTTGTCTTCATTAGCTTTAACAAAGAATGATGCTGATAAATTTCTGAAAGCATTGAAAGAAGAAGTGGCTTTTCTTGTTTCACAAACTGAAACTGTTTCTGCTTCCATAAATGTGTAATTTATTATTCATTAAAACTTAATTGAAATAAAATATTGAAAAATTTTCTTTCAGTACAAGATGCAGGCGACATAGATTTTTTAATAAAAACTGCCTTAAATTTTAAGAAAAACCCTTTGTCAAATCAGAGTTTGGGAAAAGGAAAACGAATTGGTTTGTTATTCCTGAATCCAAGTATGCGTACACGTTTGAGCACGCAGATAGCTGCGCAAAATCTGGGAATGGAAGCGATTGTTTTTAATGCATCACAGGAAGGCTGGTCATTTGAATTTGAAGAAGGCGCCATCATGAACGGAACAACTGCAGAGCATATCAAAGATGCTGCTCCGATCCTTGGAAAATATTTTGATATTCTCGGTATCCGCACATTTCCTTCTCTAAAAAACCGTGACGAAGATTATGCAGAAAAAATATTGCATCAATTTGTAAAATACTGTGGCATTCCTGTTATCAGCCTGGAAAGCGCAACCGTTCATCCTTTGCAAAGTCTTACTGATCTCGTCACAATTTTTGAACATCTTCCCATAAATAATAAAACAAAACCAAAAGTTGTTTTGATATGGGCGCCTCACGTAAAGCCGCTTCCGCAGTGCGTTGCCAACAGTTTTTCAGAATGGACGAATGCATGGGGAAAGGCGGATTTTGTAATTGCAAATCCTCCTGGCTATGACCTGGACAAAAAATTTACTGAAGGTGCAACCATCATTCATGACCAGGATTATGCATTGAACAATGCTGATTTTGTATATGTAAAAAACTGGAGCAGTTTTGAAGATTATGGCAAAATAATTCCTGTTGAAAACGATTGGTTATTGTCTCAAAAGAAACTGGAAGTAACCAATAATGCAAAGATCATGCATTGCCTTCCTGTCAGAAGAAATGTAGAATTGAGTGATGAAATTCTTGATAGCAAAAACAGCATTGTTACAGAAGAAGCCGGAAACCGTGTGTGGGCCGCACAAACGGTTTTATCTGAAATTTTAAACTCGATCTCATGAATCAATTTTTAGACGATAAAGAAAAACTTTTTGTTATAAAAATTGGTGGAAACATAATTGATGATCCTCAAAAATTGGATTCTTTTTTAAAAGAATTTTCAGCAATTGAAGAGAAAAAAATTTTAGTTCATGGTGGTGGAAAAATTGCAACTTCCATTGGAAACCAATTAAACCTTGAATCAAAATATATTGATGGAAGAAGAATTACCGACGATGAAACGATTGATCTGGTAACAATGGTTTATGGTGGCTTGGTTAATAAAAAAATCATTGCAAAATTGCAGGCGTTTCATTGCAATGCAATTGGAATTACCGGCGCTGATGCGAATTTACTGCCTGCAAAAAAACGCGAAGTAAAAGAAATTGATTATGGCTGGGTTGGCGATATTGAAAATGAAAAAGTGAATTCTGAGGTATGGAAATTATTTTTAGAAAATGCGTTAATACCAGTCGTAGCGCCCCTTACACACGATAATGAAGGACATATCTTGAATACAAATGCTGATACGATCGCTTCTGTAATCTCAACCAGTTTATCAAATTTGTTTGATGTAACTCTTGTTTTTTGCTTTGAAAAAAATGGAGTGTTACTCGATGTAAATAATGAATCATCAGCAATTAGTAAACTAACTTTTAATAACTATTTGTCTTTGAAGAAATCCGATAAATTATTTGCGGGTATTTTACCAAAAATTGATAATGCATTTGATGCAATCAACAAAGGTGTCAACGAAGTGATCATTGGAAATTCTTCGCAATTATTTTCTTTGATAAACGGAACAGGAGGTACAAAAATCTGTTGATGAATAGTAAACAAACAAATATTGATTTGTATTTCGATGCAATTAATTTATTAAAGCAATTAATTGCCACTCCTTCATTCAGTAAAGAAGAAGATAAAACTGCTGCTCGTTTGGAAGCGTTTCTTCAGCAAAAAAATATTCCATCAAATCGTTTTCTTAACAATGTTTGGGCAACGAATAAATATTTTGATGAAAGCAAACCAACGCTGCTTTTAAATTCTCATCATGATACCGTAAAACCCAATAAGGCCTGCACTTTAAACCCTTTTGAACCGATTGAAAAAGATGGAAAATTATTTGGCTTAGGATCTAACGATGCGGGAGGGCCTTTGGTTTCTTTGCTCGCCGCATTTGTACATTTTTATGATGTTGATCTTCCTTTCAATATCATTTTTGCTGGTACTGCTGAAGAAGAAATTTCAGGGAAGAACGGAGTGGAAATTTTATTGAAAGAGCTACCAAAAATCGATTGCGCCATTGTGGGTGAACCAACTTTATTAAATATGGCTGTTGCAGAAAAAGGGTTACTCGTTTTGGATTGCGTTGCTCATGGAAAAGCTGGTCATGCCGCACGGAATGAAGGAGTTAATGCTATTTATATTGCTATGAAGGATATCGATTGGTTAAGCAATTTTCAATTTCCAAAAGTATCTTCTCTTTTAGGACCTGTTCATATTGCTGTTACTGCTGTCAACACAGAAAATAAAACACATAATATCGTTCCTTCCGAATGCAGTTTTTTGGTGGATATAAGAGTGAATGAATTGTATTCTTTTGAAGAAATTATTTCTGTCATCAGAGAAAATATTCAAAGTGAAGTTCATCCGAGATCTACCAGATTAAAATCCTCATTCATTTCATCTGATCATCCGCTAGTGAAGGGAGGTAATAAAATGGGAATTTCATCTTATGGCTCTCCAACGTGTTCTGACAAGGCTTTGATGGATTTCCCTTCTTTAAAAATCGGTCCCGGAGATTCCGCAAGAAGCCATACTGCTGATGAATTTATTTTTTTAGCTGAGATCAAAGAAGGAATAAAAAATTACATTGAATTAATCAGGAATTATGAATTAGAAATTATAAAATCAAATTCTTAATCCTTAATTTTAATCAAAATGAAGCTCTGGCAAAAAAATACGGAATCATTAAAAGAAGTCGAAACATTCACGGTTGGAAAAGATCGCGAACTGGATATGTTTTTAGCACGTTATGATGTACTCGGTTCTTTGGCTCATATAAAAATGCTTGAAAAAGTTGGTTTACTGTCAAGTGAGGAATTGCATGAATTGGAAAAAGCATTAAAAGAAATTTATACAAACATCATCGAAGGAAATTTTTGTTTGGAAGAAGGTGTAGAAGATATTCATTCACAGGTGGAATTTATTCTTACAAAAAAACTGGGTGATGCCGGAAAAAAACTTGCTTCATCCACTTCAATAAAACACCCAGTTAAACAAGATAATTAAATTTTTTTTATTAAATAAATAAAAAAAATGGTTAATAATGTAAATTATTTTTTTTATATTATTATTTTACAAA
>JBQCIM010000044.1:0-3202 GCA_051953735.1 Ginsengibacter sp. | reverse complement strand
AGATTCATAATGGCGCTGGTTGCCCTGTTGAAGCCCGTGCCGGAATGTCCATAAGCCGGAAAGGTTTTATTAAAGAAACCCGTTCCGCAGAAGGGCCGCGTGAATTCATTACACACTTTTATTTTCTGCTGTTGCGCCAGTCTGTTTGGGGTCGTGGGTGAAGTCGATTTCCTGCGCCTGCTCCTCACGAAGTTTTTGCCATTTCTGATATATCCGGAAACCGGTCCTGCTGTTCCGGTAAAAGGGCCAAGTATGCCATTAGTGATAGTTGCCATAATAGATTATTTAGAATTTATAAAGTACTGTTTGCCGGTTTAGGCGGTTTTCTTTTAATCAATAACGTTATTTAAACAGGTTTATTGCACTTGTTATTCGCTTCCTCAGAGCGAATAACAACCGAATAACAAGCGAATAAGAAGCGGGTTATATGGCGAGGTATCCAACTGGTGGTAGTTCCCTGGCATCCTTTGCAATTAAATTGTTTGATACTTTTTAACTCTCTATTTTTAATGAAGAATTATTGATATCTTGTGTAATACGAATTGTCACCAAGGGTTGGAATATGAGACCATTATTGCTTATTCCTACAAACAATTTGCCCCTACCTGAAAATCTTGATAAAAAACGTCTGTTATTGAAAATTATACAATAAACCAGGAAATAAAATACTCAAATAGGCTAATCAAAATTGCATCAAAATAGCCATAAGCAACAGTAAAATTTATTATTATGCAAAAAGAAAAATGGTTAAGTAGTTTAATTTTTGACAACGAATTATTTGATGTAAAGATATTGTCTGAAAAGGAAATCCTTACTTTATGCGAATATGTACAAGACAAAATAAACCCAGATAAAATAGCCCTGGAAACAGGGTTGCCTCCCGAGCGTACAAAAAAAGCAATCGAAAAAGGAATTGAGAAAATTTTACTTACATCCAAAGAGCTTAAAGCAAAAAAAATATGGTTTCAAGAGGGCTTGGTTGAAAAAGAAAGTTTACAAAAAGAGCTTGCAATGCTAAAAGACAGATTCAAAACTGAATTAGCTGACGAAAAACTGAACCTGGATTATAAGCGGGAAAAAACTAAGATATCCTGGCTGATTTTTTCTGTGCGGGCAAGTAATGCTCTACGTTCCATAAATGTAAATACCATAAATGATCTTCTTAATCTAACATTGGAAGACCTTATGGTAGTAAGAAATATAGGTACTAAAACAGTCAATGAGATACGGGCAAAGGCCCTGGAATTTGGAATTGAAATTACCTGGGCGAAAAAAAGGAACTATAGTCTCCAATGATTACTCTCCGGTTGTGATTAGCAAGGAGGTATTTAAATTACGTCTTCTATCTCCCCACAACCGGGTACATTTCTTCAATACGTTGCAGTACTTCCTTTTCAAATTCCGCAAAGCCTGGCTTAAGCACACTAATGAGGTTGTCAAAGCCGCTCATCCATTGTACCATGGCTGCATCCCGAAGAGAACCAAGCAGGTGGTATTGTGCATCATTGCGAATAAAAAACAGCGCGTCCTCAACTGGATCTTTAATGGGCACACCGTGTAGTAGATATTGCAGTGAAAGCCGGTAATAGCTGCCTTTGTTTTTTAAAATAAATTGTAGTTGCGGCCGCTCTGTTGAAATGGTAATTCGTTCAAGATATTTCCGGCGTGGAGGATTACTCATAAAATACCGGATATGTGCCAGATCGTATTTATAAACAAATGGCTGTCCGGAAAGCATAGGCAATGTCTGTTCCCATTGACGGAAGTTCTCAGCGATGTGCATTTCACCAGCCAGCATTTCTTCCCAATCAAACTTATGCCTGTCTGTAGCAGGTGAATACATAGCTTTTGACAGATTATATAACCGTTTCCGGTCGTTGGTAGTGAGCAGTTTTTCGCTAATATTGGCAAAGCCTTTCCCAAAACTCCTGATGTTGTTTCCAGCCTTGTCCAATGTACCCTTAATAGGAACCAGTATAGGAAGATATCTTTGCCATGCATAGGGTGAGTAAATGAGTAGCCACACAAGTTCCGTTTCTCTTGCCGGAAAAGCAACAGCAGGTAATGCTGGTAATTTTTGCAGCTCTGTGGGTTCTATTTTTTTAAAATCATATAAATGCCCAAGCGATTTATCCGGCACAATAAATTCATCCGGATTGGAATAATCGATATGGAAAAGATTTTTATTATCTAGGGCAATGCTTACCAGGTTGCCGGGTTCAAAAATGGTGAAGAACCGTTTGCTGTTCCAACAAAGTTCATGAAGGGCATGATAACCATGCGCACATAAGGTACCTTCCGATGACTTGCAGTTGCAGCTAACCTGAAGTGCTTCAGGGCTAATATTGAAGGTTACTTTACGTTCCTTTTGCCCCTGACTTTGTACGCCTACGATTAGCTGTTGGGCATTATATCCAATGACCCGATTTTTCACATAGTCGAGTGATTCTCCCTGGTAAAACGCTCTGAAATCAATATCTTTTCCGAATGTATATGGGCTGCTGAAGGAAATGGAAAATTTTGTAATGGTTGCCATAACTTTTTATTTGAGGCAAACCACGAAGAAAATCGCCAGGTATCCTACTGGTCGAGGGATGTAAATTACGGTAGTTGGACAAAATTGTTAAGAAAAAGGGTCGCATGCAGATTTATTTTTTATATTTAGGCAAATAAACTATTTCTATCTTCAATAGCAAATTTTAATGCGAGATTTAAAAAAAATTGTCGATGAATATTTAAGTTCACCTACTGAATATGCTCTTCAAATTGTGGGCAATTGGGGACACGGCAAGACGTATTACTATAGAAATCATGTAGAAAGTTTAATAAAAAATAAGGAAGTATTTAATAATGCAACGAAAAAATATAAACCAATTTATATTTCTCTTTTTGGCTTAAAAAGCACAGAAGACATTGCTACAAAAATTGTAATTGAATTTTATGAATCTAAATTTTTTAAAAACTATTTTAAAAATAATAGAAGGAAAAAGAAACTAAGAATTACAGAAGGTATATTGAAGATCGGCTTTCGTGGATTCCTTGCTTTTAAAGGATTAGGTGATGTTGATGAATATATAACTGACATTAAAGATATTGGCAAAGATGTTTTAGCAACTGATGAACTTGTAGTTTGTTTTGATGACTTGGAAAGAAGAAATAGCGCTTTAGATTTAAAAGATTTGATTGGATATATAAATAGTTT
>JBQCIM010000043.1:0-8090 GCA_051953735.1 Ginsengibacter sp. | reverse complement strand
AAACAAGTTGATGATCACAAAAATAAAAGTGAAACTGAGCATATTTTTTTGCGCTTCTTTTAAATTTTTGCAACTCAGGTTTTTTTGCATCAGGTCCTGGTCGAGTCCAAACATTCCAATCGTTACAAAAATTCCTCCGAGAAATTGTTTGGTAAAATGAAATTTGTTGGTCACAAAATTGTCTGTAAAAAATATTTTTGAATAGCTGCTATCCTTGATTGCATCAAATGCCTGTGGAATATTGAAATTGAGACTGCTGCAAATAAAATAGATAGAAAGAAAAACAGAAGCAACCAAAAAAACTGTTTGAAGCGTGTCAGTGATAATAATCGTTTTTAATCCACCGCGAAAAGTATAGCCCCAGATAAGCAACAAACAAATCACAATAGTGAGCCAGAAAGGAACACCCATTGCATCAAAAATAAATCGCTGCAGAACGATTGCGACAAGATATAATCTGAATGCAGAACCTATCACTCTTGAAATTAAAAAGATCGCTGCTGCCGTTTTATGACTTACTTTTCCAAGCGTTCTTTCGATCACTTCATAAATAGAAATTAAGCGCATTCTGTAATACAACGGAAGCAAAATTCCGGCTACCAAAAAATATCCCACGGCATTTCCCAACACAAATTGAAAATAGCGAAACTGAGAGCCCGCTGCGTTTCCAACCTCTCCGGGAACAGAAATAAAAGTAACGCCGCTCAATGCAGTTCCTATCATTCCGAAAGCCACCAAATACCATTTTGAAGAACGGTTTGCTATAAAAAAAGTAGCATTATCAGTTGATTTTCTCGATGTTAGATAAGAGATAACAATCAACATTAAAAAATATCCAATGATAAAAGAAAGCAGAACAGCAGGCGACATAATTTTTCGTTGGTAAGATTAAAAATGATTTTGTTTTATGATGTTTTAATTTTGAAATCTTTTCAAGATAAATAAAAATATGTCAATTCAATCTTTAACTGTTTTTTGCGGATCAAAAAATGGTAACAATCCTTTATTCTGTGAACATGCAAAACAAGTAGGTTACCTGCTTGCAGAAAAAAATATCACTTTGATTTATGGAGGCGGAAACAAAGGATTGATGGGCACTGTAGCGAATGCAGTGTTAGAAAAAAACGGAAGAGCGATTGGAATAATGCCACGGATTTTAGCGGTTCCCGAACATCAGCATCATGGATTAACAGAAATGTTTGAAGTGGAAGACATGCATATCAGAAAAAGAATGTTGTATGAAAAATGTGACGCTGCATTAGTGCTTCCCGGGGGCTTTGGAACGATGGATGAATTTTTTGAAATGACCACATGGAACCAATTGAACATTCACGACAAAAAAATTTTTGTGTTGAATAGCGCAGGATTTTATGATCATTTAATTTCATTTTTGCATTCGATGGAAGACAATGGATTTTTGTATTCTAAAATTATTGATTGTCTCGTTATTATTTCATCGCCTGAGGAACTGGTGCTGGAGTGATTTTCAATAAACAGTAAATAAAGAAATAGTAACAATTTTTATTTTCTGCGAGAAAAATTTAAATCTGTTTTTAAAAAGAAAAAATATACATCAATGAAACGAATTGTTTTTATAACAGGTGCCACCTCAGGAATTGGAAGATCTTGTGCAGAAAAATTTGCATTAAATGGAGATAACCTTATCATCAATGGAAGAAGAAATGAAAGATTGGATGAAATAAAAAAATCTTTAGAAGAAAAATATAACATTGAAGTTTTTTGTGCGCCTTTTGATGTACAGAATAAAGAAGAAGTATTTCAGACAATTAACCAGTTTCCCGAAGAATGGAAATCAATTGATGTGCTGATCAATAGTGCAGGATTGGCTTTGGGTCGCGATTTGTTTGATGAAGCAGAAATTGAAGATTGGGAAACGATGATCAAAACAAACATTGATGGTTTATTGTATGTAAGCAAAGCTGTGATTCCTTTTATGATCAAAAGAAACGCCGGACATATTATCAATCTTGGTTCAACAGCAGGCGATGTGGTTTATGAAAGGGGAAATGTGTATTGCGCTTCCAAAAGTGCTGTGGAAGCGATAAGCCACGGAATGAGAATTGATTTGTTACGTCATCATATTAAAGTAACCAACATCAAACCAGGTGCTGTGGAAACAGAATTTTCTGTCGTAAGATTTAAAGGCGATGAAGAAAAAGCGGATAAAGTTTATGAAGGTTTTGCGCCATTGACAGGAGCAGATGTTGCAGATACCATTTTTTATTGTGCTTCTCTCGCGCCAAACGTTTGCATCAATGAACTCACCATCACTCCGTTGGCTCAGGCGGATGGAATATATATTTATAAAGGATGAGAATTTAGATAAAACGAAAAACTAATCATTTAAAATCTTTGATAAAATAATTCCTCCCGCGACAGCCGCATTTAAAGATTCTGCATGACCTAATTTTGGAATGGTAATTTGATGAGAAATGATTTTCAACAAATCTTCATGAATACCTTTTGATTCATTTCCAATTAAAATAATTCCTTCTTTTATTTTTGGCAATTGATAAATTGAAATGCCATGTAAAGTTGTTGCATAAACAGGAACATTTTTATTTTTTTCGATAAAAGATAAAAGGTCCGTGTAAAAAACATTTACCCTGGAAAGGCTTCCCATCGTGGATTGTACCACTTTTGGATTATAACAATCGACACTGTTTTCACTGCAGATAATATTTTCAACTGCAAACCAATCAGCAATACGAATCAGTGTTCCTAAATTTCCGGGATCCTGCAGATCATCGAGCATTAAAGAAATTTGATTAGAAAGATCGGGAATATCTTCTAAATTTTTTTTCTCAAAAACTGCTACTACTTTATTTGGTGTTTTTAAAAGAGAAAGGCTTTTCAACCAGTGATCATCTGCCTCAAAAATATCTTCTGAATTGATTTTTTTTAATAACGATTCGTTTTCCAAGAGCCATGATCTGTCAGCACAGATTAACTGGCATTTAAATTTAGCAGCAGCAAGAAGTTCTGCAACAATTTTGGGGCCTTCAGCAATAAAAACGCCTTCTTCATCCCTGAATTTTTTATGGCTCAAACTTTGAATATATTTGACAATCTTTTTGCTCAACATGGCTTCTAAAAATTATGAAAGGGATTCACTCCGGTAAAATATCCATACTGTTTTTTTTAACCGTTTTATTTATTATTTTTTTATCTGGGTGTACGATTGTTCAAAAATATCAAAAAAATGTTCCTTTTATTTTTAAAAATAATATCAACCTCAAAGCACCTGATGTAACCAAAGACGAAAAAGTAGTGATCAAATCGCGTCTGAACGCTCAGTTGGATGACAGTGCAAAAGCTATTGTAAAAGACAAATTTTTTATTTTTCATTATTATCCTTCTCCACCAAAATTTGACACAAACGCGGTAGTCCAATCTGCTTCCAACATGCGCTCTGCGTTACTGAATCTTGGATTTTATCATCCCGAGATTTCCTATTCATTTGATACAGTAACGAAAAAAAAATATCAAAAAAGAGTGACTGTAACTTATAATGTAAACGCCGGAAAACGCACGACGATTGACACTGTAGGCTATCTTTTCAGTAAACCTGAGCTGGAACAACTTGCTTTGTCAACAAAAAAAGAATCGATACTGAAGCCTGGCACTCCAGTTTCTAAAAGTGGGATTCTTGATGAAACAAACCGCCTCGTAAATCTTTATAAAAATAATGGCTATTACAAATTTACAGCCGATGAAATAACAGCGACCGGCGATACTACAATCGAGGCATTGACAAGTGTTTCAGAAGATCCGTTTGAACAATTGCGCTTACTGGCAGAGGCAAATGAGAAAAGAAATAAGCCAACCATTCGTCTCGGTTTTCAATTGAATAATTCTGCCGACAGCAGCAATCTTAAAAAATATTATATCGGCAATATTTATGTTTTACCCGATTACATTCCAGGCGATCAATATACGGACAGCAACTACAACGTCCGTGTTTTTAAAAGTTATACAGCAAAGTACCATGAAAAACTTTTTAAATTTTCATTGCTACGTCGAAATCTTTCTATAAAAAAAGATAGTGTTTTTAGACAAACGGATTATTTTAAAACGATCAATGATCTTTACAAGCTTGGAGTTTGGGAAAGTCCAACGATTGACATCATCGAACAAAAAGATACCAACCTTCTTAATATGGTGGTGAAATTAATTCCTTTGAAAAGATATGGCTTTGAAGGAAATATCGAGATGAGTTATTCTGCAAATAATGCTACCGGAAACCTCAGTACATCTGCAACCGGAAATCTTTTGGGACTATCCGTTAATTTGGCTGTAACTGACAGAAACCTTGCCAAGTCAGCGATCCGGATGACTAATGGAATAAAGGCAGGAGTAGAATTCAATACCTCCCACAGAAATAGTAACGGAACTTTTATCAATTCAAATGAACTCAGCTACTCCAATAGCTTACTGTTCCCAAAATTTATTTTTCCTCTTGAAGCGTTCAATAAAAGAAGTTTTATCACTAACCAATCTTTTATCAATACGAATATTTCTCTTGTTAACAGGATCGATTTTTTTAATCAGCAAATATTTAATACAAGCTATGGCTTCAACTGGACAAATAATGAAAAACATTTGTGGGGATTGAAACTTTTCAATTTTGATTACCGGAGATTGTACAACCGGTCGGCCAGTTTTGACAGCACTTTAAATGAAAATCCATTCCTTCGTTATTCGTTCAATACGGCACTGGTAATGGGCTCCAGCCTTAGTTACAATCTTGTAAAAGCTAATCCACGTAATCCCAAATTAGTTACTAATGTGAAAGTTAATTTTGAGGAATCCGGTTTATTGTGGGATCTGTTGAAAGAAAAAAATAAAACAGCACAGGATGGGAATTTTTTCAATAAATATTTGAAAGAATTTATCAAAACAGATGTTGAATACACATATACTATTAATCATCCAAAATCTGCATTGGCATTTCGTGCTTTTGCAGGAGTAGGAATTCCTTTGTCAAAAAATGATACAACACTTCCTTTCTTTAAACAATATTTCGGAGGCGGACCAAATAGTATGCGCGGCTGGCCGGTGAGAGGAATAGGTGTTGGTGGTCAACAGTTGGCTCCGTATCAATCAACAGGAATTAGGTTTAACGACCGGACCGGCGATATTCAATTGGAAGGAAATGCGGAATATCGCTTTAATGTGGCACCACTTTTTTCAAATACTGTGCTTTTTGATATGGCTCTTTTTACTGACGTTGGTAACATTTGGAATTTCAAAAATACAAGACCCGACGGCGGAACTGATACTACTCAATTTAAATTTAAAAATCTTTACAAACAACTGGGAGTTTCTTCCGGTGTAGGCTTTCGCTTCGATTTTCATTATTTTTTAATCCGGTTTGATGTTGCTTTCCGGTTTAAACGCCCTGACGTTTTGGAAAATGATGGCTGGCAATTTCCTGACATTAGTTTGAAAAATCTGTTTGGGACGGCTTATGAAAACCGGCTTTGGCGTTATGAAAATTTTAATGCTACGATTGGAATCGATTATCCTTTCTAGAGCGGATTTCAATAAACAAAAATTGTGAAAAAAAAAATTCTTTTTTAAGAACTTTTTACCATTACTTTTGCTGCATCCGCTTTCCTGTATAATTCTATTACCTCAATTTTACTACAAGTTTTTTACCATCGGGATCATTGTCTTGCAATTTTATAAAGCATTTTACTTCCTGATTGAAAAACCAATTAAGAGGCTGAAGCATACAGCCTCTTTTTATTTTCTCCATTCCAGTAAAAGAAGAAATAATATAATTTTCTGTTTACTAATCGAAAATAACATCAAAATATCTGGGTTTTATTTACGGTAAAGTTTGAAGTAAGATTTGCAATCTCAATTTTAAAATCTCCTGCTTCAAGAATCTTTTTATTATCGATGTTTACAAACGCCAACTCTTTCAAAGGCAATGTAAATGTGATGGTTCTTGATTCTCCTGCTTTTAAATCCACTTTCTCAAAACGACGCAATCTTTTTACATCGGGCGTGATAGACGCGACCAATTGAGAACTAAATAATTGAATCACTTCCTTTCCTTCTTTGTTTCCTGTGTTCTTTACTGTCACATGGATTGTTGCAGTTTCATCAGGACTAAAAGTTGTTTTGTTTATTTTCAAATCGCTGTAAGCAAATGTGGTATAAGACAACCCAAAGCCAAATGGCCATTGCGGATCAAATTGGCCGCCTTGCGGATTGCCACCGCCTTCCGATGGTTTGTGAATATAAGGCACCAAATCATTAACATAACGCGGATAAGTAATCGGCAATTTTCCACTCGGATTTACATCCCCTGTAAGAATATCAGCGAGTGCATCAGCACCAAAATTTCCCGGAAGATAAACATCTAAGATTCCTTTCATGCCCCGGACAATTCCATTGATCACTCTTGGTCTCCCTTCATTTAAAATTAAAATTACGGGCTTACCTGTATTGATCATTGCGTTTGCAAGGGTAATTTGATTGGGAGATAAATTCATGTCATTGATATTCCCCGGCGTTTCTGTATAACTGTTTTCACCAAGACACAACAGGATGTAATCTACATCAGCAGCGGATTTCACGGCTTCATCAAAATTTACCAAAGAATCTTCATTGAATTTTCCCCATGCAGGATTATAAGCAACTCCCTGCTCGTATTTTACATTTTCTTTTCCAAATTTATTGGTTACAGCTTCAAGGATCGTGTTATATTGCTTTGCATAAAAATCCGTTTTTTCACCTTGCCATGTGTAGCTCCAGCCGCCATCCAAACAACGCATGGAATTGGCATTTGGCCCGGTTACCAAAATTTTTGCCGTCTTTGAAATCGGTAAAATATTATTTTCATTTTTCAACAACGTGATGGATTCAGCAGCCGTGTTGTAAGAAGCTTTGTGAAACTCTTCACTGGCAAATTTTGGATAGTCTTTCAGATACGTCATTGGCGTTGTGAAAAGATTCAACTCTTCTTTCACTCTTAAAATCCTGGTTACCGCATCATCAATTCTGCTCATCGACACTTTTCCTTCTTTTACTAATGCAATCAGATCGGTACAAAATTCTTTATAGTTGTATGGTATCATCGACATATCAATGCCGGCATTGATCGCAAGCATCGTTGCATCTTTGATATTTTTGGTGATGTGATCGCGGCGATACACATTTTCAATATCTTGCCAATCGGTAACAATAAAGCCGGTGAAATGCAATTCGCCTTTCATAATATCGGTGAGCAAATGCTTGTTAATATGAGTTGGAATTCCATTGATCAATGAAGAATTTACCATCACGGTTCTTGCGCCGGCCTTCACTGCTGCTGCAAAAGCAGGCAAATGATATTCGCGCAAATAATACTCAGGAATCCAGGAATCGCTTCTGTCGTGTCCTGATTTTGGATCAGAATAATCCATATAATGCTTGATGCTCACAGCCAATTTCTCTTTACTTCCCAAAGGATTTTGAACGCCTTTTACAAACTCAACTCCCATTGTTGCATCCAGATAAGGATCTTCGCCATAATCTTCCCAAATGCGCGGCCATTGTGGATTTGTGCCAAGATCCAAAACCGGGGAAAAGGTCCATGGAACACTTGCTGCTCTTGATTCATAGGCGGTGATCACACCTGCATTAAAAATTAATTGCCGATTCCAGGTTGCCGATTGGCCGATTTGTTGAGGAAACAACGTAGCATCCAAAACATAATTGCAACCATGATTATCATCGAGACCATACAAAACAGGAATTCGCATTTTTGTTTCGTTTGCTGCATTTTGAATCTGCTGAATTACTGCATTCCATTGCGCGGCTTTCAAAGGAATTCCCGGTGAATTTAAAATAGAACCGATCTTATAATTTTCTACCGCATCTTTTAATTTCGCCTGATCAAAAACGAAATTATCGCCTTCGATTTTTCCTAAAGATTCAATTGAAACCTGTGCCATCTGGCCTACTTTTTCTTCCAGTGTCATTTTCTTTACCAACGCATTTACTTTCGCATTGATGGCGGTTTCATTTGTTTGAGCTTCCGTTTGGTTGAAAGCAAAAATGATAAAGCAAAGGAA
>JBQCIM010000042.1:0-9846 GCA_051953735.1 Ginsengibacter sp. | reverse complement strand
GAAAATTCCGGGAGTTTTGAAGTAACTGTTTTTGGTAATACAATTAAAGGTAATTATACAGTTACAGGGCAAAATTTAAACCTGATTATTACAAAAAAGCCGTTTTTTGTTCCGTGCAGCACGATTGAAAATTTATTAATAAAAGAAATTTCTTAACGGAATTTTTTTAAGCAGAAACGTGTTTTTTTGCCAAAATATGATGGATTTTCTTCACCATATCATTTACTTCAAATGGCTTTGCAAGAAAATCATCTGCGCCAAATTCATAAATCGCAGTTTCAGCAATATTTGGATAAGATGAAAACATGATCACTGGAATATTTCGTGTGAAATACGAAGATTTTAATTTTTTGCAAACATCAAGACCGTCAATACCTGTAAGAAAAACATCGAGGAGAATTAATTGAGGTTTATATGTTTTAACAGCCTGCAACGCCTTCGTCCAATCAGAATAGGCAAACACTTCAAAGCCTTTCTTTCTAAGTAAAGATTTTACAATCGTTAGAAGGTCTAAGTCATCGTCTAGGATCAGAATTTTGGACATAAATTACTGGTATCAAAAAGCGTGCAATGAATTCTTTTTTTTGCTCTTTTAGCAAATAGAAATCATTCATATTTGTTCGTTTACTTTTTATGGATTATCAAAAGAAAATTTTGATTATGAGAAACATTCATTTTAAATTTTCCTTCTAAAATGAAAATGAAAAGATCATTGTCAATTAAGATTCTTATATTTAATTCTTCAAGAATTTCTTTCCATTTTTAATTTTTATTTTTCAGTTTTTACCACAACTAAAATTTATGCATCAATCATCACAACTTAACCGCACACTTGGATTGCGCCTTGCCATTGTAATGGTTATTGGAAATATTATCGGGTCAGGAATTTACAAAAAAGTAGCGCCAATGGCTTCTGAATTACACTCTTCAGGCTGGATCTTGATTTGTTGGATTTTGGGTGGGGTTATCACTATGTTTGGCGCTTTGAGCAACGCGGAAATTGCCAGCATGCTTGCCGACACAGGCGGCGAATATGTTTACTACAAAAAAATTTACAATCGTTTTTTCTCCTTCCTTTATGGATGGTCGAATTTTGCCGCTATCAAAACCGCTTCGATCGCTTCAATCGCTTATGTATTTGCGCAATCGCTAAATAGTGTTGTGCATTTTCCTGAAGTATTTTCTTCGCTGAAAGATGTACAAGTTCTTGGCATTTTTCATCCATTTGAAGGTTTTAATGTAAAGCTGATAGCAATTTTCCTGATCATTTTTCTGACGTGGATCAATAGTCGCGGACTTAAGCTTGGCGCTGGTTTGAGCAGTGTTTTATTATTGCTGGTTTTAGCAGGAATTATTACGATCATTGTTTTTGGAATCACATCCTCACATGCTGATATTTCATCATCATTTTCTTTAACAACAAACAATGGACAATCGATAACCGTTAGCGCCATCTTTACCGCAATGCTTGCGGCTTTCTGGGCTTATGAAGGCTGGAATTCCGTAGGATTTTTAGGAGGTGAAATTAAAAATCCTCATCGAAATGTGCCGATGAGTATTGTGTTTGGCTTGTTGATCGTAATTACTTTATATGTTCTCACAAACATTGCATATTTGTCTTTAATGCCTGTTGATTCTTTGGTTTCCGTGAATGCAGCAGGAAATCAAATTGCTGCCGTACAAGCGGTAAAAGTTTTTTGGAATAATGGGGGAGTGATCTTTATTTCATTATTGATTTTATTATCAACGCTGGGCTGCACACACGCTACGATTTTGAGCAATGCGCGAACTTCTTTTGCAATGGCGAAAGAAGGATTGTTTTTTTCAAAAATGGCAAAGATCAATGGTGCGAAAGTTCCCGGGAATGCATTGTGGTACCAGGGAATCTGGGCAGCTATTTTAGTTTTATCAGGAACATTTGATCAGTTAACAGATATGTTGATCTTTGCTGCATTTATTTTTTATGGAGCTACTGCATTTGGGGTTTTTATTTTAAGAAAAAAAATGCCATCAGCCAATCGTCCTTATAAGGTTTGGGGATACCCTGTAGTGCCTGCAATTTTTGTTATTTTTTGTGTGTTTTTAATCGCCAACACTATCTATGCACGTCCACGTGAAGCTGGAATAGGACTCGTTTTGATCCTTTTGGGAATTCCATTTTATTATTGGTTTCAGAAGAAAAACAAAGTAAAAAACATGGATCAGAAAACCGATCATTTGGTAGCAAACAGAACCGGTTATTGAATAATTTTTCAAAAGACAGTAAACAAACAAAAAAGGCGATTTCTTTTCTCAGCATTAATCGACTACTTCATAAATGACAACTGGTTTTTCTTTATGTTTCAAAGAAACTTCCCCAATTTTTTCACAATGAAATGAGTCTTTCACTTTTTCATAAGAGTCTTTGCTGATAACAATTTGACCTTGCTTGGCAATACTTTGTAATCGTTGTGCAGTATTTACGGTGTCACCGATAACTGTATAATCGAGGCGTCGCAAATTAGCAGAACCAATATTTCCGGAGATCATTTCGCCAGAATTAATACCGATGGATAACTTAGGCGAAAAAGATAATCCTTCTGAAACCTCCGGAAGTTTTTCAATCTGTTTTCTAACTGCAAGGCTTGCTTCAATGGCCCTGTCCAGATGAAATTGCCCCCTGAAAATAGCCATAATAGCGTCTCCCATGAATTTATCAATGTATCCATCCTGTGCAATAATTTCTTTTACCATTACATCAAAATAACGGTTTAAAAGTTTTACAACAACATCTGCAGGTTCCTTTTCAGTAATTGCGGTGAAGTTGCAGATATCAATAAAGGCAACGGTTGCATCAATATTTTCACTCAATAACAACGATGATTCAAACTCACGGCTGTTCATAAAATTAAGTACGTTTTTATCCACGTACATTTTCAAAATATTATTTTCCCGAATGGCTTCCACAGTTTCCCGAAGCTGGCTAACATAGCGGATTGTTTTTTGAATGGTAACATCAAGGTCTTCAAAATTCACGGGCTTGCATAAAAAATCATAAGCGCCACGGTTCATTGCGGTGCGGATATTTTCCATATCGCCGTAGGCGGAGACAATAATAGATTTGGTCAAAGGATTATTTTCACTCAATTTACCAATCAAGGTCAAGCCGTCCATTCCCGGCATATTGATGTCACTTAATACAATATCAGTGTCAGGATGTTCACCTATTTTTGCGAGTGCATCATTTCCATCGGATGCAAAAGTGAATTCATATTTCTGCTCACGTATCTGACGACGGAATTTTTGTTTTATCAGTATTTCCAAATCTGTTTCATCGTCTACCACTAATATTTTTGCCATTAGTCTTTGTTTTTTAATTTTTCTTTTAATGAATTAAAATCAAGTGGTTTTGTGAGAAAGTCGTCGGCGCCAAGGCTCATCGCCTGTTTATAATTGTAATCATCGCCGTAGGCGGTTATCATCATCACTTTTGGCGGCGGTGCCTGGTATTTTCGTTTAATCTGATCCAGCAATTCAAGGCCGCTCATACCGGGCATATTGATGTCGGATAATATCAGCACAAATTCATGGTTCTGTCGATTGAGATAATCAAGCGCCTGGTTACCCGAACTGGCGAATATAAAATCTATTTCCCCGCTTTTGATTTCTTTTCTGAAACGTTGTTCAAACAACGTTTGCATATCTGTTTCGTCATCTACAACCAATACTTTCATATTTTCATTATTATTTGTGAATTATTTATGTTGTCTGAAAAGCCACTGAATCATTAGCGGATCGCTGTAAGCGCCGAGCCATGAAAAATGTCCTACCTCAGGATATTGAGTAAAACCCGGATGCGCGCCAGCTTTGGTCAAAGCTTCGAGCATCATTAATGAATAACCTGTATTTACCGCTGCGTCTTCAGCTCCCAAAAAAATCCAGATGGGCAAATGCGCAATAGAAGCGGCTTTTGAAACATCGCCGCCACCACAAACAGGCACTGCAGCCGCAAATAAATTCGGATAACGTTCGATAGCATCATAAGTTCCAAAACCACCCATTGAAAGCCCGGTGATATAAATCCGATTGGTATCAATTGGCAGAGTTCTCATCATCTTATGAACCAGTTCAATCACAAGTTCCATTGGTTTGGAAGGAGAAGATTGCAATTGCATTTCCAAACTGCTTTTAGACCGCGAAAAGTTTGACCAGCTTTGCTTTTCAGGACATTGAGGAGCAATTACAAAAGCAGGATAAAGGCGCATATTTTCATCCGATGCAAAATTCATTACGCCCCATTTTAATTGCGCTTCATTGTCACTTCCTCTTTCGCCGGAACCATGCAAAAAAATTACAAGAGGATATTTTCGCAATGTATCTGAATCGGGATATAATTCGCGATAACGTAAAGTATCTCCTTTGTCATTTACAAACTGGTTGACACTAAACCTTGAAGTTTGGGTAAATCCCGCCTGCGAATTCAACAGAAATAAACAAAAACAAAAAATGATTTTTGATAAAAGATGCTTCATTTTTATAAATTGATTTTTTGATTTTTTTCTTAGTGACTCAGGCAGGTAATTGGATGATAAATTTAGTTCCTTTTCCTTCATCAGTTTCAACTTTTATTTGTCCGCCATGCGCTTTGATAATATCATAACTGAGGCTCAAGCCCAGTCCTGTTCCTTCTCCCGTTGGTTTTGTGGTAAAAAATGGCTGAAAAATTTTATCCAAAACTTTTTGAGGAATTCCCGTTCCATTGTCGCTCACAGAAATAAAAACACTGTCATCACACTTTTTCGTAGTGACCGAAACGGTAGGTTTATACGATTCAGTATTTCGTTTTATTTGTTCGCTTACTGCATAAAAAGCATTGTTGAAAAGATTCAGCAAAACTCTTCCAACATCTTGAGGAATGATATTAATTTTTCCGATGCCTTCATCAAAATCAGTTTCCATTGTTGCATTAAAACTTTTGTCCTTGGCTCTTAATCCGTGATAACTTAATCTCAAGTATTCATCGGCTAAGGCATTGATATCTGTTGGTTCCATTTGTCCAGAACTTTTTCTGGAATGTTGCAACATTCCTTTTACAATAGCATCTGCGCGTTTGCCATGATGATTTATCTTTTCTGAATTTTCTATCACGTCATTTATCAATTCATCTTGCAAATTTTCATCTCTTTCTGCATTTGGCTTTAAGCGTTCAGCCTTCAGCTCTTCCAGCATTTCTTTGTTCACTTCTGAAAAATTATTCACGAAATTTAATGGATTTTGAATCTCATGGGCGATGCCTGCAGTTAGTTCTCCCAATGAAGCCATTTTTTCAGATTGAATAAGCTGGGCCTGCGCTTCACGCAATTCTGAAAGAGTTTCCTGCAACTCCTCTTTTTGTTGAACCAATTCTTTGGTTCTTTCATTTACCAAAACTTCCAGTTCATCTTTTTGTGCTGCAATAAATTTTCTGCGATCTTCTTCTTCTTTTGTTTTTTTTCGTTCTGCATCAATTGCTTTTTGTTGTTTTCTGGATTTCATCAAAATCGAGATCAACCACGTGATAGCAACACCAAAAGCAAGATTCATGTATTGGTCTATCTTATCGTAAAATGCAGGAAAAAATTTAATAGTAATATGCATGAAGATCCTTATTAACGCCAAAGGCACGACTGCATAAATTACCTGATGTACATTTTTAAAAACAGGATCATTCAAAGTGATCCAGATCAAAGCCAAAAGAATAATATCCCACAGCCAAACTATATTATCCGCTCTCGTTGCCTCTGCCACAACAAAAAGAACGATGACACCAATCGAAGAAAAATTTAAAATTCTATCCCACTGCTCATTCGGTGAAAATTTTCGCAGCGATCCGCGCAAATAGCGCAACAGGAAAAAAATAAGTATCGGTTCTAATAACATAAATGCAGTTGCAATGATTTTTTGTCAAGAATAAAATTCAATTTAAATCTTTAGTAAATAACATTCAACTATTTTTTATTCTAAACAAAAATTACACGGGCAGGACAACGATAAATTCAGTGCCTTCGCCTTCTTTCGTTTCAACTTTTAATTTTCCGTTGTGTGCTTTTACAATATCATAACTAAGGCTCAAACCTAAGCCAGTGCCTTCTCCGGTAGGTTTTGTAGTAAAAAAAGGTTGAAATATTTTATCCAAAACTTTTTGTGGAATGCCATTGCCATTGTCTTTCACTCTAATTTCTACAAAGCTTCCTGCCTTTTTGGTGCTTACCAAAACAGTCGGTTCGTATCCCGCAATATTCAATTTCTTTTTTTGGGTAACAGCATAAAATGC
This sequence comes from Ginsengibacter sp., assembly GCA_051953735.1. Taxonomy (GTDB): domain Bacteria; phylum Bacteroidota; class Bacteroidia; order Chitinophagales; family Chitinophagaceae; genus Ginsengibacter. The sequence goes on along the minus strand of JBQCIM010000042.1, from coordinate 3,554 downwards.
GTTGTTGAATAAATTTAATAGCACCCTTCCCATATCCTGCTGAATAACGTTTACTTTCCCAGGCGTATTATCAAAATCGGTTTTCATGTTGGCATTAAAAGATTTGTCTTTTGCTCTTAAACCATGATAACTTAACCGTAAATATTCATCTGCCAAAGCATTGATATCTGTTGGTTCTTTTTGTCCTGTACTGCTGCGTGAGTGTTGCAGCATTCCTTTTACAATCGCATCGGCGCGCTTTCCATGAAAATTGATTTTTTCCTGGTTGCCTTTGATATCATCTGCAATTTCAATAGCCTGTTGCTGATTGCCTTTGGCCAGTTCATTTTTCATTTCGTCAATTAGTTCTGTATTTACTTCAGAAAAATTGTTTACAAAATTTAATGGATTTTGAATCTCATGTGCAATGCCGGCGGTCAGCTCTCCGAGAGAAGCCATTTTTTCGGATTGGATAAGCTGCGTCTGGGTAGCTTTTAAATCTTCCAGTGATTTCTGTAATTCGTTTGTTCTTAAAGCTACTTTTTCTTCGAGGATCCTGTTTTCTTTTTTTAGAATCCTTGATCGAAATACAATGTATGCTCTTAATAATCCTAAAATAATTATTGCAAAAATGAGATACGCCCACCACGTTTTGTACCACGGAGGTAAAATCCTAAATTCCAGCAGAGCAGGGGAAGTCCATTTACCATCAAGGCCTCTGCTGCGTACTTTAAAAGTATATTCTCCTGATGGCAGATTCAGATAATTATCGGTGAATGTTTTTTCACTAAAAGGACTCCATTTTTTATCAATGCCTTCCAGAATATAACTATACAAAACACTATCCTGCCTGCCAAGATTTGCTTGCGCAAATTGAAACTGTATATAATTTTGATTGGATGGAATCTGCAACTTTACTGGCATATTATAAGGTCCTGAAACGCTGTCCCAGCGAATCTTCCCTTCCTTTTCATAACCTGTGTTTGGCAGTTTCTGGCCTTCCACATAAAAGGAATCTGCAGTCCATAAAGTATCGTGTTCATTTAGCAAAAAATGGTTTGCAAAATTGATTGGCTGGCTCATGATGTTTACGTCGGTAATATAAGTGACAGCCGTTGCTTTCGGTTTTCTAATTTCATTGATGATAGTAATTTGCTGATCTCCCCAAAAGTAATGACCTTTTCTTGTTACCATATTTACATCCCAGTTTTGATTTAGGTCTTGCAACCCTTCAGATTTTGCCAAACGAGATATGTTCCATTTTCCGTTTAAATCGTCTGAGGCGGGAGGAGTTATAATATTACCTCCGGTATGAGCGCCTACAATTACTTCATCTTTATATTCAACCATCGACGAAATGTAATTATTAGATAAACCTTCTTTTGTGCTGATAGAAGTGAGCGTTCCATGCTTCAGGTCTGCTACATAAATTCCTTTGTCGGTTCCAATCCATATTCTCCCATATTGATCCTTCATTAAGTTTCTAAAACAAGTATCTTTTAAGCCTGCACCATTGTTTAAATTTTGTACCGTCCATGTTTTAGGATCAATTATATCTACCCCCTTGTATTGATGAGCCAGCCATATCCGGCCATCGTTATCCTCTTTAACATCGACAACAGTATTATCGCTCAATCCATTCTTTTTATCAAGGAGCCTGATATTGTTTCTTGCTGAATCAATCATTTCTATACCTGCCGATGGCCCGCTAAGCCAGATATTATTTCGGCTGTCCTTTATAACGGCATAAACACTATCGCTCAAAAGACCTTCTTTTCTGCCGATATGTTCGATTGTTTTCTGTGCTTCATTTATTATATCTAGACCGGCAAAGCTAGTTACCCAAAGTTTCCCATTTTCCTGACTAAAAGTTTGAATAAAATTGTCACTAAGACCATTTTGCTTATTTAGTGGAGTAGCGGTTTTTTTCTCTTCATTTAATATAATAATTCCCTCGTTGGTGGTACCAACCCAAATATTACCCGCTGCATCTTCAAACAATGAAGAAATTATCTTTTTGCCTACCGGGTTAACCACTTTTGCATGCTGATCAATAATGCTAATAGGTGCATTTAAGGCTGCAACCCAAACTCTTTGTTGATCGTCAAGCGATAAATTAAAAATAAGATTAGGAGGTATTCCTTCATTTGCTGTGAATGTTTTTACCATTCCTTTGTCTGGATCAAGAATTTCAAGTCCCTGATTGGTTGCGATCCATATCATGCCGAGGTTATCGTATAACAAACAGGTGGTAATGGCATTATCCACTCCTTGTAACTTGTTATAATTTTTAATGGAATCCTTTGCTGTATTCACTTCTGCGACTCCGCCATTTTGAAACGCAAACCAAACGCGTCCTTTTTTATCACCCGTGATTGCCATTAAAGTATCGCTCGCTGATGCACTTGCCGGCTTCAAATATTTTATAATTCCTTTTCCGGGATTAATAATATCTACTCCATTGTCAGTTGTAAGCCAGATATTCTTTTCGCCATCTTCATATACATCCCACACATCAGTGCCGGTAAGTGCAGTATGGTTGTCGAGTTGTTTAAAAGTTTCAGTATTTGGGTCTATCACATTTACATAGTTGTTAGCTGTCTGACAAATCCAGATGTTGCCCTTTTCATCAAGTATCATTCTTGGGATTTGATGAAATTTGAAGTTAATAGCCGGGCTTACACTTAGTGTGCCGGCTTTCACATCAACCATTCCTATGCCATTCGTTCCTCTAAACCATATTCTGCCTTTATTATCTTCAATCAAGCCGCCAGCGCCATTTACAGGAAAGGTTTGCATGTATTCACCATCGTACCTGTAAAGTCCTGTTGGTGTTCCAATCCACATGAGGCCGCTTTTATCTTTTAAAAAACAAAGTACAGGATTATCATGTATTCCCTGGCTTGCCCCAATATCATAAATAGAAAGTGGAGTGCCGCCTTTTGCCAAAGGTGGTGGCACCCTGGTAATAATCGGCGGTGTCATTAACGAAGTTTTAAAACCCAAAGGTTTTGAAGGAATTTTATTCAAATTAAAAGCCGACGAAGGCAATCCATTGATATCAAAATAAACTTGTTGCGGCGCGATGGTAAAAGCTTTGAAGCCATAGACATCATAAGGAGTATGTGGCAATGCATCAATATCTAATCTTTTAATTGTGGGCTTTACTCCGCCGGTTTTCAATGTTTCCACGTTTAATTTCTTAGCTGCGAACAATTTTAAGGGCTGGCTAACCGGCTGAGGCCAAACGCTGTCGCTTATCGGAAAAGGAATATCTTCCACAGTGGAATTACAGGAAGCTAAAGAAAGCAAAACTGCAAATGCGATGATCAGTAAAGAGCAGAAAGTTAGTTTGTGCATAGATTTTAATTTTTTGTTTTGCCCGAACCAAGTTGATTGTTCATGTTCGAATATTTTGAATAGGATGTTTTGATTTTTTAAACTGGCAATTGAATAATAAACTCACTTCCTTCACCTTCTTTACTCTCCACTTTTATTTCCCCTCCATGTACTTTTATAATATCATAACTCAGGCTCAAACCCAGTCCTGTTCCTTGTCCTGTAGGTTTGGTTGT
>JBQCIM010000041.1:0-21918 GCA_051953735.1 Ginsengibacter sp. | reverse complement strand
CAAGAACAGCGACAACTTGTTTTTCAGAGATGGATAATTTCTCTGAAACAATAGAAGAAAAGGTTAACATATTTAGGTACTTCTGTGTTTTTTTTGAGCCGCCGAAGGTAAAAAAATATCTGTTGTTGAGAAACCTTTTAATAAAAGTTATGCATTCATTTAGATCCGGTAATTAAAATAAAAATGATCATCATTTGTTTGTTTACTGTTTAATGTAAATTGTGCGCTAATATGTTATCAAAAAATCCGGATATAAGAACCGTGAATGTAACACGATACGTAACGCCTTTGCGCGAAGGAGGCTCGTTGCCTGCAATTGCAGAGGCGGATGACGGTTTTTTGTATGTCTTGAAATTTCGTGGTGCAGGCCAGGGAAAAAAAGCATTGATTGCTGAATTGCTTGGCGCTGAACTGGCGCGAACTGCACAATTAAAGGTTCCTGAAATTGTTTTTGCCAATCTTGATGAAGCATTTGGAAGGACAGAACCAGATGAAGAAATCCAGGATTTACTTCGTGCAAGCATCGGCTTAAACCTTGGCGTACATTATCTTTCAGGCTCCATTACTTTCGATCCGGCTGTTTCGAATATTGATCCAGCACTTGCTTCAAAAATTGTATGGCTTGACTGTTTACTCCTAAATGTGGATCGCACTTCGCGAAACACAAATATGCTGATTTGGTACAAAGAATTATGGCTCATAGATTTTGGGGCTTCGCTTTATTTCCATCATTCATGGAACAATTGGAAAGCACAGGCAGAGAAACCTTTTTTATTGGTGAAAGATCATGTGCTGTTGCCTTATGCTTCTCAGCTTGATGCAGCAGATAAAGAATTAAGAGCAATTTTTACAGATGAATTAATCGAAAATATTGTAGCGTTAATTCCTGAAGACTGGCTTAAAGATGAGCCCGCTTTTCAATCTGCAAATGAACAGAGAGAGGCATATATTGAATTTTTAAAAACACGGATTCTTCATTCAGAAAATTTTGTAAACGAAACGAAGCATGCAAGAGAAAAAATTATTTGAATACGCTGTGATCCGCATTGTTCCACAGGTTGAGCGCGAAGAGTTTCTCAACGTGGGTGTGATTGTCTATTGCAAAGAAGAAAAATTTTTGCAAACACTTTATCATTTAAATCAAAAAAGAATCAGTAATTTTTGTAACAAATTAGATATAGAAGAACTGGAAAATAATTTAAAAATATTTGATCTGATTTGTAAAGGTGAGAGCGGTTCCGGCTCCATTGGACAACTTTCTATCGCAGAAAGATTTCGTTGGCTGACAGCAACCCGAAGTACCATCATTCAAACATCAAAAGTTCATCCCGGCTTTGCTGATAATCCTTCTGAAACACTGAACAAGCTTTTTCAACAATTGGTTTTGTAGGTTTTGAAATCTTTATTTCAATTCAATTGTTTCATGCTGCTGAGGAATGTAAATGTTTTTAAATTCCTTGTTTTCCAATTTCGTTTTAAAGCCCAGTTGCGTTTCGTATTCTCCATGCACCAAAAATATTTCTTTCACTTTCCCGGGATCCTGTGAACTTAAAAATTGTAACAGGTCATCGGAATCAGCATGCGCGCTCAGGCCAGTAATAGCGCCTACTTCAGCCGATACAGTGCGTGTTTCATTAAACAATTCCACTTCTTTCGATCCATGCAAAAGCTGGCCTCCCAAAGAATGAGAACTGCAATACCCTGACATTAAAATTGTATTTCTGTGATCGCCAATGCATTGAAAAATGTGATGCCTTACTCTACCAGCATCGGCTGTTCCACTTGCAGAAATAATTACACAAGGCGTATCACTTTCTTTCAAACGTTTACTGTCTTCTGTTTGTTCAATATATTTAAGTCCGTTAAATAAAAAAGGGTCATTATCAATTTTTAAAATTTCCTGCAACTGATCGTTAAAGAGCTGCGGATATTTTTTTATAGTTTCTGTTGCTTTCAGGCTTAATGGACTATCAACGAACACATTCACATCCGGCAACCTCTTTTCCAACTCCAATTGGTTAAGGATGTATAAAATTTCCTGCGTGCGGCCAACACTAAATGCAGCAATGATCAGCTTTCCCTTCTTTTTAATACAAGTGCGATTGATCCAATCAAGCATGTTCTCAATATGATTAAAAGAAACATCATGGTGTTTATCTCCATATGTACTTTCAACAATAATATAATCCGCTTGTGGTGCGTCTTGCGGCGATTTTAATAGCGCGCTTCTTGTTCTGCCAACATCTCCGCTGAAAAGAATTTTTGTTTCATTTTCATCTTCCGTTACTGTAAGATTGATGGCCGCACTCCCAATTAAATGTCCGTTGTTGGTAAACAAAACTTCAACGTCTTTTGCTGGCGAAAACGTTTGATCGTATTCAACCACCTCAAATAATTTTGCAGTATTCATCACGTCCTGGTGATCGTATAATGGCTCATAAAGAGGTAGATTATTTCCGGCTCTTTTTTTATTGATGTATTCAATTTCGTATGTTTGAATTTCCGCGCTGTCATGCAAAAGAATTTCCGCTAATTCAGCAGTTGCCCGCGTGCAAAATATCTTTCCTGTGAAACCTTCTTTTACCAACTTTGGAAGAAGACCGCTATGATCAATATGAGCGTGGGAAAGCAATACACAATCAAGTTTTGAAGGATCAAATCCAAACTCACTGTTCAATGAATCTGTTTCATTTCCCATGCCCTGAAACATGCCACAGTCCAATAAAATATTTACGCCATTTTTTAAAGATAAGAGATGTTTGGAGCCTGTAACGGTTTGTGCCGCTCCATGAAAGGTTAACTTCATTCGTAAGGTGTGATTTTAAATAAGCCTTAGCAATTTAAGTGCCGAATGACATTTCAGTAAATGAGGAAATAATGCAAATTTTTATTTTCAATTGATCTATACTTTAGGCAACACATTTTCAATTTCTTTTCTAAAGCCTTCATATTGCTTTGGCAATTTTAAATGCGTTCCTAATTCATCAAGCGGTTCATCCTTTGTGAATCCCGGATTATCTGTTGCCAGTTCGAACAACACACCGCCTGGTTCGCGGAAATAAAGTGAGAAAAAATAATCACGGTCAATTTTAGGAGTAATATTTAAACCTTTGCTCAAAATTTTTTCACGATAGTCCATCAAAATTTCATCATCTTTCACTCTGAAAGCCACATGGTGATTGGTTCCGGCCGCATTCAATCCCGGTTGTTGCTGAGGAGCAATTACGAGGTCAACGATATTGGCGTTATCGATCGAGCTTGTTTTGAAACGGTAATAATTTCCCTCCTGTTTTTCCAAATGATAGCCAAGAATATCTGTCAAAACTTCAATGGTTGGTTCAGCTTTTTTCAAAGTAAGTACTACACTTTGAAATCCTTTTGCAGCAACATCAGCTTTTACTTCCTGCGTTTCCCAGGGAGTTCTGTCGTCGGCAGAATTTTCAACCAAGTTAAGATGCAGCGCATCCGGATCACGAAAAGGAAGATATGTTTCTCCAAATTTTTCTTTCACTTCATTAAAACTTACATTAAATTCTTTAAATCGTTCTTTCCAAAAATTCAAACTTCCCTGCGGAACAGAATATGAGATTTCTGTTGCCATTCCTGCTCCGTTAAAGCCTTTTCTTGCACGGGGCCAGGGGAAAAAAGTAAGTATTGTTCCTGGAGTTCCAACTTCATTTCCAAAATAGAAATGATAGGTTTCAGGATCATCAAAGTTCACTGTCTTTTTCACTAACCTTTGCCCCAAAACTTTAGTATAAAAATCAAGATTTCTTTTTGGATCACTTGCTATCGCCGTGATGTGGTGAAATCCTAGAACTTTGTCTTTCATTATAGAGTGTTTATTTTATGAAACTGCCATGCACATTTTCGTATATGCATGGCAGTTATATTGTTTTGTTATTAAATTTACGCAGCTTCTTCAGATGGTAATTCGCTTGCCTGCTTTACCAATTGAACTTCGGCAACAATCTTTATCTCATCTCCTACCACGACTCCACCAGCTTCTGTCACTGCATTGTAAGTTAATCCAAATTCTTTACGGCTGATTTTCCCTGTAACAGTAAACCCTGCACGTTCCCCGCCCCATGGATCTTTTGCCTGTCCTCCAAATTCAACATTGAGAACAACCGGTTTGGTGATTCCGGCTATTGATAAATCCCCTTTCAACTTTCCGTTTTTTACTTCATATTCTGTGCCTGAAAATTCAACTTTTGGATGTTCAGTTGCGTTAAAGAAATCTGCAGATTTTAAGTGAGCATTTCTTTGTTCATTATTCGTATCAATGGAATCAATATCAGCAGAAAATTCGATTTTTTTTACTGAATTGAAACCATCATTTTCTGTTTCTACCTCGAGGCTGAATTTATTGAATTGTCCTGTTACTGTAGAGATCATCAAATGTTTTACTTTAAAAAGTATTTCGCTGTGAGTGGGTCAATAGACCATTTTGTTAATGACATAATTTTAAATTTTTGATTTTTATTTAATATTTATTTTAATTTTTTTATTAAAGCCGCATCAATACTGGCTTTTCCGCCGCCTTTGATAAGAACAATAATTGCGAGTGCAAAAAGGAGGATAAAATATTCCCATCCTTCGCCTTTGTTAGCCTCCATATTCCAGTTCATAAAAAATCCGTTGGCAGCATGAATTAATGAAATTGCGCCGATATAAATTCCGATGAAACCAAGTGCAGCCAAACGACTAAGAAAACCGAATATTAAAAAGAGAGAGCCAAAAAATTCGATCAGAATTACAAGCAATGCAACAAAATATGGTATGTGCATCTGACTTGTAAAAAATCCGATTGTGCCGCTAAATCCATATCCTCCAAACCAACCTAAAAGCTTTTGAGCGCCGTGAGGAAAAATAGTTAAACCTAAAGCCAGCCTGGCAATTAAAGCCGTCCAGTTATTTGCATCTGTTGCAGTGATCTTGTTCATAATTGTTTTTTAATTTTTATGTAGTTATTAAATCAAAATTGGTTTTATAAAAAAACCTGCCTGATTAAAAATTGATATTATTTCTTCGTTTATTGCTTCATCTTCTCCGCTGATATAAATTTCTTCTGAATCAAAATCTCCGAAAACCTTTACCACGTTTGAATATGGAAGTATTTTCTGTAAATCCTTTACCGAATAATTTTCATCAGAAACTTCAGCCACTATTTTTTGCGTTGCCACTTCTTTCATTTTTTCTGCTGCATCCTGTTCTTCACAATGCGGCACAGACAGAATAATAATATCAGCTTCCCAGCAACCATCCTTTACACAACCAATCGTATCAATTTCCGCCACAGGTTTTCTTTCTAAAATAGATTGAGATAGTTTTTGTAATTCATTTAAATCATTTGAAACAAGGAGCAAACGGTAAGGCAAAGACGAAAACTTTTTTGCGATAATCTTACCTGTTTTTTCTGTTGCACCTACAATCGCTATCGTTTTCTTTACTGACATTTTCATCATTTTTGGTAATGCAAAATTAGCATCGGATGGAGGAGGGTAACAATGATCTATGATAATAAATTTTCTTGATCTATATCAATTTCTGATTACCGATGGCTTTTAAGTTGAAGTCAGTTATATTTTAAAAACCTTTCTCTGCACTTTAATTTTTATTCTACTTTTGGAAAAAGAGCAGGTAAAGAAATATTTTTCGTTTGTACATGACTGTTATATGTTCTGAATTTATTTTTACATAAAAAAATTATAAGAAATAACGATTCCATATGCTTTTACTAAACAAAAAACCATTGATCGCCTTCATTGTCCTCTTTTTCTTTTTCAATTCGTCGTATGCACAAACTTTTCAGCCAAAAATGAAAAGTATTTATCACAAAGGCTGGATCGATCTTAACAAGAATGGCAAAAAAGATATTTATGAAGACCCTGAACAGCCCGTGGATAAAAGGATTGAAGATCTTCTATCGCAAATGACAATGGAAGAAAAAACCTGCCAGATGGCAACGTTGTATGGCTATCATCGTGTTTTAAAAGATTCGCTCCCGACTCCGCAATGGAAAAATGAAATCTGGAAAGATGGCATCGCCAATATTGATGAACATCTGAACGGCTTTCCAGCAGCGCATTTGGACATTATCACCGATATTAAAAAACATGTTTGGGCAATGAATACCACGCAGGCTTTTTTTATTGAAGATACACGGCTCGGCATTCCTGTGGATTTTACTGATGAAGGAATACGTGGTGTTGAAGCGTACGGAACAACAGGCTTTCCTACCGAACTTGCTTTAGGAAATACCTGGGATAAAAAATTAGTGAACGAAGTCGGAAGAATTACAGGCGTTGAGGCAAGAGCGATGGGTTATACAAATGTATATGCACCAATTCTCGATGTAGCACGAGATCAGCGGTGGGGGCGACTTGAAGAATCTTATGGCGAATCTCCATATCTTGCTGCAAGGCTCGGTGTAGAGATGGCAAAAGGAATGCAACAAGATCATACCATTGTTTCTACAGCAAAACATTTTGCCATTTACAGCGCCAACTTTGGTGCAAGAGAAGGCCTTGCAAGAACCGATCCACAGATGCCTTTGCGGGAAGTAAAAACATTGTTGCTTCCTTCATTCGAGCATGTGATTAAGGAAGCCGGAATTTTGGGTGTGATGGCTTCTTATAACGATTATGATGGCATTCCGATCATCGGAAGTTATTACTGGCTTACAAAAATATTAAGGCAGGAATTTGGATTTCATGGCTATGTGGTTTCAGACAGTGATGCGCTGGAATACTTGTTCAGCAAGCATCACGTGGCAAGCGATCGTGAAGATGCAGTAGCACAAGCTGTAAATGCAGGAATGAATGTAAGAACGAATTTCAGTCCTCCTTCTACTATGATCCTTCCTTTGAGAAAAGATATTGACGATGGAAAAGTTTCGATAGAAACATTAAATGAAAGAGTGAGAGAGGTTCTCTACGTGAAATTCTGGCTTGGATTATTCGATCATCCTTATATCCAAGACGCGCAAAAGTCCGTGGAAACTGTAAACGATCCTGAACATAAAAAAGTTTCGTTGCAGGCTTCGCGTGAATGCATTGTTTTATTAAAAAATGAAAACAATATTCTGCCACTAAGTAAAAATATTCATTCAGTTGCTGTGATAGGTCCAAATGCAGATAATGCTGATTATGCCGATACGCATTATGGTCCTCACGGAACAAAAGGAATTACTGCTTTGCAGGGAATCGTAGAGAAATTAGGTAAAAATGTAAAAGTGAATTATGCAAAAGGTTGTGAATTAGTTGATAAAACATGGCCTGAAAGTGAAGTCCTTCCACAGACTCCGACAAAAGAAGAACAAGCCCAAATGGATTCTGCAATTGCCGTCGCCAAAAATTCTGATGCAGTGATCATGGTGATGGGTGGAAATACAAAAACTGCCGGCGAAAGTAAATCACGCACAACTCTCGCGCTGCCCGGCTTTCAGCTTGATCTGATCAAAGCAATTAAAGCAACAGGCAAACCTGTTGTTGTTGTTTTTATAAATTCTCAACCTATCAGTTTTAATTGGGTAAAAGAAAACATTGATGGAATTGTTGAAGCGTGGTATCCCGGAACTTATGGAGGAACGGCAATTGCAGATGTATTGTTTGGAGATTATAATCCGGGCGGAAAGTTAACCCTCACTTTTCCAAGATCTGTGGGGCAATTGCCAATGAATTTTCCATCTAAACCAAGCGCACAAACTGATGCAGGAGAAACTGCAAGACTAAAAGGAAAGTTATATCCGTTTGGTTACGGATTAAGCTACACCACTTTTGCTTACAGCAATTTAAAGATCACTCCTGAAAAACAAAATTCACAGGCAAACTTCCACGTGAGTTTTGATGTAAAAAATTCCGGACAAAGAGAAGGAGATGAAGTAGCGCAAATGTACATTCATGAAAAAGTAACAACGGTTACTACTTATGAAAAACAATTGCGTGGATTTGAGAGAGTTCATCTAAATCCGGGAGAAACAAAAACGGTAAACTTCACTTTAACTCCTGATGACCTTTCCATCTGGAACCGCGATATGCATTTTGTAGTTGAGCCAGGAACTTTCAAGGTCATGATTGGCGCGTCTTCTGAAGATATTAAATTGAATGGAGAGTTTGAGGTGATGTAAAAATTAAATAATCGTCTCAACTAAGTAAACCGCTTTCACGATAAACCTTAGGGCTAAAACCACTAATATTTTTGAATAACTTATTAAAATTAGAAACGGTTTTATAACCACAATTGTAGGCAATTTCAGAAACCGTCCAGTCGGTATCTAAGAGATATCTGCAGGCAGCAGAAATGCGTACTTCATTAAGATATTCAACAAAACTTTTACCGGTTCTTTTTTTGAAAAGCCTGCAAAAAGATTGTGGCGTCAGATTCGAAATGTTTGCTATCGTGCTAAGATTAATATTCTCTTTAAAATTTTTCTGAACGTATTTATAAACTTCAGAAAGCCGGTCATTTTCGGAATGTTCAAGTTGTGCCCTGTATCCGTCGCTTGTGATAAAATCAATCTCATCTGACAAAGAAAGAATATGAAGAATTTCAAAAAGTCCAATGATCTTTTCAAAATTTTTTTTCTTTAAAAGAGCTTTTAATTTTTGGCTTACTTCCTCTTTTGTTCTTCCGTTTATTTTGATTCCTCTTGAAGCATTTTGAAAAAATTCATTCACCTTCAAAGCTTCTTTCATTTGAAAAAAAGCAGGGCTGAAAATATTTTTATTAAAATAAAGTACGATCGCTTTCGCTTTTAAATCAGCGCGTTTGTAAAATATTTCATCATTTTGCCAAATGTGTGGAAGGCCGCTGCCAATAAATACCATATCGCCTGCTGCAAACGGTTCAATACTATCGCCAATGATTCTCTTGCCATAACTTTCAAGAATATACACCAGCTCAAACTCCGGGTGAAAATGAAATGGCGCTTTAAAAAAGGATTCATCTCTTTCTATCAAAGACAGGTAGCTGTTAATGCCTGGAGTTATTTCAGTTTGGACAATACGCATAATTCTTTTGGGGCGATAAAGATAACGGAATAGAAGACAAAGATCACTTCATAAAACGAATATTGTTTTCATTGATTTAATGAATGCAGTAAACGAATCAATAAAGCGATTTTTTATTTGTAAAATTTTTATTGATCAGGATTATTTAAAGTCACCGGTTGAATGCGATATGCATTTACATAATGTCCGTTTTGCATTGCAGGAATCCAGTTAGGTCCTTTCCTGATCGCACTGGTAGCGATTTCAGCAAGCCTTGTACCCGTAATAGTTGTGGCTTTCACATCACTAACATTTCCATTTTTATCAACAATAAACTGAACGATACAAGTGCCATAATCAGCATCAGAAAATTCATCCAGTTGTGTCATGATTGCTTTGTGAATGTAGCGTTGCCATGCGTCCGCGCCTCCGGGAAATTTTGCATCTATTTCAACTCTTATAAATGGCTTATCATCTTCAGTTTTTTTAGTTACCGGAACTGCAATAACACTGCTGCCGTCAATGCTTGATGGAGGTGAAACGATTCCGATATCTTTCGTTCCTTCAACTGTTTTCAAATCAATTTTTGCGGATTCAACTTGCTTTATATCCGGTGGAGGATCCTTTACCAGAACATCTTTCACAACAATTGGCGGCGGATATTTTATTGTTGCAACAGTTTGTTTTGGCAACTTTGGAGTTGGCAAAACTTTCATTTCTTCCTCTTTAACTTTCTGCAATTGAGTATCGGGAATATAAACCGGGACAACCGTTTCATGCTTTTTAAAATGGGAAGCAATAACAGAACTTATGATCAAAATAATTATCGTGGAAATCGTAAAGATTAAAGCCGTCGCTATTCTTTTGTTATAAGTTTTGCGCAGGTCATAAGCGCCGTAAGCTTTATTTTTTCCTTCGAAAATAATTTCCAGAATGTTTGCCTGTAAAATTTGATTTGCTTCCATAACTGTATTTTTCAGTAAGATTCACAAAGCAGAAATTTTCCATAATTTTTTTTCATTTAGTTTTTTACAAATTAATTTACGTCTTCGCATATCCGTTACCGTTATATTATTTTTACAGTAAACGAATGAATAATTATTTTTTATTCTCTGAAAAATAATTGTTGCAAAGCAGATAATATAAACGAAGAGAAGGATAAAATTTCCGTAATAATTTAGCTTACAATGATTTAATTTGTAGAACAATTATCATTCTAATTTACCATGAAATATTGTTTAGCGCTTGACCTGAAAGATGATGAGAAATTAATCGCCGAGTATGAAGATTGGCATAAAGCTGTTTGGTCTGAGATCATCGATTCTATTAAGGATTCAGGAATTACAGATTTGGAAATTTATAGAGTTTTCAACCGTCTATTTATGATTATGGAAACAAAAGATGATTTTTCTTTTGATAAAAAAAATGAGATGGACAATGCAAATCCGAAAGTGCAGGAATGGGAAAATCTTATGTGGAAATATCAACAGGCGCTACCGTTGGCAAAGCCAGGAGAAAAATGGATTTTAATGAATAAAATTTTTGAACTTTAATTTTCTTTATAAAATTAACTTATGGCCTTATCAGCAACTCCTGTTTCTGTTACAACTTCTAAAAATATTCCTGCACAAAATTATACATTACCACTCATCCTGGTCACCAGTTTATTTTTTCTTTGGGGAATGGCCTACGGCTTGCTGGATGTATTAAATAAGCATTTTCAGGAAACATTAAATATCACCACTGCACGATCCACACTCTTGCAAGCCGCCTATTTTGGCGCCTATTTTTTAATCGCTTTACCTGCTGGTTTTTTCATGAATAGATTTGGTTATAAAAGAGGAATTATTTTGGGTCTGCTCCTATATGCTTTGGGTGCATTTTTATTTTATCCCGCCGCCGAGCAATCAGATTTTAATTTTTTTTTAATTGCTTTATTTATTTTGGCTTCGGGGCTCGGTTGCCTTGAAACTGCGGCCAATCCTTATGTCACTGTTTTAGGCAAGCCTGAATCCTCTGAGTTTCGTTTAAATCTTTCGCAATGCTTCAATGGCGTTGGCTCTTTTATTGGCCCGATCATCGGTGCAAATTTATTTTTTGGAAATAAAAATTCCGACAATCTTGACTCAGTAAAAATGGTATACCTGATTATTGGCACAATCGTTTTAATTATTGCCTTTTTATTTTTTCGGACTAGCCTTCCGGAAATAAAAGAAAGCAAATTGGTTTCTGAAAAATCCTCGGATGTAAAACCATTATTCAGCCATAAAAATTTTACAGGTGCCATTCTAGCACAGTTCTTTTATGTAGCTGCGCAAGTTGGCGTTGCAGCCTTATTCATCAATTATTGTACAGAACCAGGAAAGGGTATTAGCAATGCAGAAGCAGCATATCTTTTAGGAGTAGGAATGATACTATTTACTGTGGGGCGATTTGTAGGAACGGGTTTAATGAAAATTATTCCCCCAAATAAGCTGTTAGGGATTTATGCAATTATTAATATCCTTTTATGCTTTATAGTTGTTTTCGGAACAGGCGTGTTTTCGGTTTATTCATTAATAACTGTTTTCTTTTTTGAATCGATTATGTTTCCAACCATCTTTGCTCTAGGAGTAAAAGATTTGGGGCATCACACAAAAAAAGCTTCGTCTTTTATAATTATGTCCATCGTAGGAGGAGCCATAATGCCTTATTTAATGGGACTTATAGCGGAAAAATATTCTACTTCGTTTTCCTATCTTATTCCAGTAATTTGTTTCGTTGTTGTTGCCTGGTACGGATGGAGCGGTTATAAAATTAAAGATTCACCAATTAATTAAACCAATTACAATGTTTTCTTTAAGAAATAAAAAAGCAGTCATTACTGGCGCAGGTAGCGGAATTGGAAAAGCAATTGCAATTCTGTTTGCACAACAAGGCGCCAAAGTTCACATACTTGAATTGAATGAAGAGAGTGCAAAAACAACCTTGAATAAAATCAAATCAGCTAACGGCGAAGCTTACGGGTATTCCTGCAATGTTGCGAATCAAAAAGAAGTTATAAGCACATTCCAAAAAATTGGTGAACATGATATTTTAGTAAACAATGCAGGAATTGCTCATATTGGAAAAGCAGACACAACAAGCGAAGAAGATTTTGATCGCGTCGTAAACGTCAACATTAAAGGCGTTTATAATTGTTTGTTCGCTTCCATTCCTTTGATGAAAAAAAGAGGTGGAGGAGCCATTATCAACATGGCTTCGATCGCAGCATCATCCGGACTTGCAGACCGGTTTGCTTATTCCGCTGCGAAGGGCGCTGTAGCTGCAATGACGTTGTCTGTTGCCAAAGATTATATCAATGAAAATATAAGATGCAATTCAATTTCTCCTGCAAGAGTTCATACTCCTTTTGTTGACGGATTTCTTCAAAAGAATTATCCGGGAAAAGAAAAAGAGATGTTTGATAAATTATCAAAAACACAACCTATAGGTCGCATGGCAAAACCAGAAGAAGTGGCAGCCCTGGCTTTATATTTATGCAGTGATGAAGCATCTTTCATTACAGGAACTGATTACCCGATAGATGGCGGATTTTTAAAATTAAACACGTAAAAATAATTCTATGAAATATTTATTGATTTTTCTTTTAAGTTGTTCTATTACTACTACCAGTCATGCACAAACGTATTCTCCTACTCCTGAAAATCTTGTCGCAAGAAGTGAATTTCAGGATGCAAAATTCGGACTGTTTATACATTGGGGCGTGTTCAGCATCTTAGGCGATGCGGAATGGGTAATGAACAATGAAAACATTCATGTAAAAGATTACACACGATTAATGCATTTTTTTTATCCCACTCAATTTGATGCGCATGAATGGGTGAGCATGGCGAAGAATGCCGGCATGAAGTACATTACATTAATTACAAGGCATCATGATGGTTTCAGTATGTGGAATACAAAATATTCTGATTTCAACATCATGAATACTCCTTACCACAAAGACGTTGTAAAAATGATTGCTGATGAATGTCATCAGCAAGGCATCAAGCTTTTTTTATACTACTCTTTGCTGGATTGGAGGCGCAATGATTATTCATGGTGGACGGGCAGAACCGGCCAGGGCACAGGGCGTACTGTTCATGGTAACTGGAATGATTATATTGCGTTTATGAAAAATCAATTAACGGAATTACTTACTAATTATGGCCCAATTGCAGGAATTTGGTTTGACGGTTATTGGGATCAAACAGCACCGGAAGGAGCAAAAGACAGAAGACCAAAAGTGGATTGGCATCTTAATGAAATTTATGCATTGATTCACAAACTCCAACCACAATGTCTGATAGGAAACAATCATCACCTCACTCCTTTTCCCGGCGAAGATTTTCAAATGTTTGAGCGTGATCTTCCTGGTGAGAATAAATCAGGCTTAAGTTTTCAGAAAGCTTCTGATAAGCTACCCTTAGAGACTTGCGAGACAATGAATAATTCATGGGGATTTAATATCAAAGACGACAATTACAAAACAGTTCCACAGATCATTCATTACATTGTAAATGCTGCAGGACGGAATGCTAACTTTTTATTGAATGTTGGCCCAATGCCAAACGGAATTATTCAGCGCGAATTCAGAGACACTTTAAAAGCAGTTGGAAAATGGATGAAAGATAATGGTGAAAGTATTTATGGAACAAGAGGAAACATAATGTTACCGCAGGATTGGGGCGTTGTTACATCGAAGAACGATAAAGTTTATGTTCATATTTTAAAAGATCCAAAACAGGCGTCGCTTCTTATTGAAGGAATTTCAGGGAAAATAAAAAGTTGTTCTTTACTGGGAAAAAATCGGAAGGTAAAATTCAAACAAAACAAAAATGGAGTTACACTAAATCTGGACGGAATTGCATTAGACGATATTGATACGATTATTGAATTAGAAACAAAATAAAATTTACTTCACACGCAGAAAATTATTATCATGAAATTAATTAGAGTTGGAGAGCCTGGAAATGAAAAGCCAGCGATTGCTATTGATGACAAATGGTTTGACGTATCAACGTTTATAAAAGATTATGACGAAGAATTTTTTGCTAACAATGGCATCGGGAAGCTAGAAAAAATTATTACCGAAAGAACATTGCCGGAAATCAGTAAAGATCAAAGAGTAGGATGCCCGGTTCATAAACCTTCTAAAATAATTTGTATTGGATTAAATTATGCAAAACATGCCAAAGAGACGAAGGCAAATGTTCCAAAAGAACCAATCATTTTTTTCAAATCTACTACCGCTGTTATTGGTCCTAATGATGATATTATCATTCCAAAAAATTCTTCAAAGACTGACTGGGAAGTTGAACTGGCGGTAGTTGTAGGAAAATGTGCGGGTTATGTGGAAGAAAATGAAGCAATGAATTATGTTGCGGGATATTGCCTGCACAATGATGTAAGCGAACGAGAGTTTCAAATAGAACGCGGAGGTCAATGGGTGAAAGGAAAAAGTTGCGATACGTTTGCTCCGATTGGGCCTTGGCTTGCTACAAGGGATGAAATTGATGACGTCGATAATTTACGTTTATGGCTTACTGTTAATGGACAAAAAATGCAGGATGAGAACACCAATGATCTGATTTTTAAAATTCCTTTCCTTGTTTCTTACATTAGCCAGTTCATGACTTTATTGCCCGGCGATATTATTTCGACAGGAACACCTGCCGGAGTTGGCTTGGGACTTAATCCTCCTGTTTATTTAAAAGAAGGTGATGTTATAGAATTAGGAATTGATGGTTTGGGAACACAGAAACAACATGTCAAAAAATGGTCTAAATAATTTTCAGGAATGATAGATGCACATGTACATTTTTGGAAATACAATAAAGTAAGAGATGCATGGATCACAGATGAAATGAAAATCCTGCAAAAAGATTTTCTTCCTGCGGATTTAGAGAATGAAACCTTAGAAAATGACGTAGAAGGAATTGTGGCGGTTCAGGCAGATCAAAGTGAAAATGAAACAGCCTTTTTACTAAATCTATCGGAAAAAAATCGGGTGATAAAAGGTGTGGTTGGATGGATTGATTTGCAAAATAAAAATGTTGAAAAAAAGTTGGTTTACTATTCCAATATCGCATTAATAAAGGGTTTCAGGCATATTGTTCAATCAGAACCGGAAGGATTTTTATTAAATAAAAAATTTTTAAATGGTATTAAATGTATTAACGATTTTAAGTTTAGTTATGACATTTTAATTTATGAAAATCAATTAAAAGAAACTATTGAATTTGTAAATAAATTTCCTTCACAGAAATTCATTATTGATCATTGTGCAAAGCCTTCGATCAAAAATAAAAGTATCAATCACTGGAAAGAACTGATGAAAGAAATTGCCAAAAATGAAAATGTGTTTTGTAAACTTTCCGGATTGATTACCGAGGCAAAATGGAATCAATGGAGCGAAAAAGAATTATATCCTTATTTTGATGCAGTGTTTGATTTTTTTGGAACAGGTAGAATCTTATTTGGAAGCGATTGGCCAGTAATGTTGCTAAGCGGTACGTATTCCAAATGGAAAAATTTACTGGAAAATTATATGAAACAATTTTCTTCTGAAGACAAACAAAAAGTGTTTAGAGAAAATGCAATTCGGTTTTATAACTTAAGCAATTAACCAATCATTTTTTAAAACCTTTATTTCATGAACCTTCAACTCGAGAATAAAATTATCATTGTAACAGGAGGCGCTAAAGGAATTGGTGAAGGAATTGTAAAAGTGCTCGCCCATGAAAATGCCATTCCGGTTATCGTAGGAAGAAATGAAGAAGATAATTTAAAAACGCTTGAAAGTATTGGCAATAAAGGATTCCAGGTTGTTGCAGAGCTGACGCAGCCAGAAGAATGTAGCAATGCAGTAGATAAAATTATTGAAAAATTTAATTGTATTGATGGATTGGTAAATAATGCCGGAGTGAATGATAGTATTGGATTAGAATCAGGTAATTATGAAAAATTCATTGCTTCGCTTCATAAAAATTTAGTACATTATTATTTAATGGCGCATGATGTTTTGCCTTATTTAAAACAATCAAAAGGAGCCATTGTGAACATAGGCTCTAAAACCGCGGAAACGGGTCAGGGTAACACTTCTGGCTATGCCGCTTCCAACGGAGGAAGAAATGCTTTGACAAGGGAATGGGCAGTAGAATTATTGCCTTATGATATTCGTGTCAATGAAGTTGTCGTGGCGGAATGTTTCACTCCCTTATACCAAAGCTGGATTAAAACATTTGAAGATCCGGATGCTAAATTAAGATCCATTACGGAAAAGATTCCTTTGCAAAAAAGAATGACAACTACAGAAGAAATTGCTAATATGGTTGCTTTTCTTTTGTCAGAAAAATCCAGTCATACAACTGGGCAGATCATTCATGTGGATGGCGGCTACGTCCATCTTGATAGGGCTTTATAGATTAAATTATTTAAAAAATTATAACGATTTCGCCTAACGTATTCTGCGCTTTTGTAAAATAAAGAGTATTACACCCTTCTCAATACGGCACTAAACTTGATGAAGATTTTTGTTTTTAGAAACATAAAATCATCAATCATTTTTATACAAAATCTATGATCTTACAAAAAGGAACTACGGCCCCCGACTTTGAACTAAATTCTACCCCGGATCAGAAACTTAAACTTTCAGACTTGCGTGGTAAAAAAGTAATTCTCGCTTTTTATCCTGCCGATTGGAGCCCGGTTTGCTCTGATCAAATGGCTCTATACAATGAGACTTTAAAAATCTTTCATAAATACAATGCTGAGGTTTTGGGAATTTCTGTTGATAGCAAATGGTGCCATCTTGCTTTTGCAAAACATCGGAATATTCATTTTCCATTGCTTGCTGATTTTGAGCCAAAAGGAAAGGTTTCAAAAGAATATGGCGCCTATAATGACAAAGAGGGAACAAGCCTGCGCGCATTATTTATTATTGATGAAAGCGGAGCGATTGCATGGAGCTATCTTTCTCCGGAAGGAATCAACCCTGGTGCTGAATGTATCCTTGATGAATTAGATAAAATGAATACAGAAAAAAAATAAATATTTTAATTATGGCAAAATTACGAGCCCCTATTGATCAGCGCGACCATACCATAGGAAAACCAAGCTCAACAGTAACTTTAGTAGAATATGGCGATTATCAATGTTCACATTGTGGAGAAGCATATCCGCTTATAAAAAAACTTTTGAAAGAATTCAGCAATGAACTTCTTTTTGTTTTTAGAAATTTCCCATTGCAGGAGTCTCATCCCGAAGCGATGATTGCAGCAGAAGCTGCCGAGGCAGCAGGAATGCAAAATAAATTTTGGGAAATGCATGACATGATTTATGAACACCAGGACGAGCTCAGTGAAAACAACCTCGAATATTTTGCGGAAACTTTAGGCCTGGATCTCGATCAATTTCAAAACGATTGGGATAGTAGCGAAGTAACCGGAAAAATAGAAAGTGATTTTGAAAGTGGAATCAGAAGCGGCGTAAATGGTACACCAACTTTTTTTATCAACGATCAACGATTGGATACTTATGACGCAACTTATGAATCTCTTGCCGAGGCAGTAAGAAACACAGAATAGATTCCTTGTTTTTTCGTTTATGCATGCCTGTTATATAGAAAATCGAATATACCCGATAACAAAAATTGAAAGTGTTTTTAATTAAATACTAAATAAAAAATTGAATTATTTATTGACTTACTACAAAATATTTTTGATATCCTGTTTCTGTAAAAACAAATTTTCTAAATTGCAGCCATGCGAAATTTTGATGACAGTTACAGGCATAAAGGGCTTAGAAAAAAATTGATTGATTCGCTCAGAGATAAAGGAATCACCGATGAAAATGTGTTGACTGCAATGATGAATATTCCGCGCCATTTTTTTCTGGATACCGCTCTTGAACATATTGCCTACCAGGACAGGGCATTTCCAATTGGTGAAGGACAAACAATTTCACAACCTTATACAGTTGCTTACCAGACACAGCTTTTAGAAGTTGCCCCCTACCAAAAAATTCTTGAAATAGGAACGGGAAGTGCTTACCAGGCAATAGTTTTGGCAGAAATGGGTGCTTCAGTTTTTACAATTGAAAGACAAAAAAGATTATTTGATCATAATAAGAATTTCATTTTAAGATCTAAATATCCTTACATAAAATTTTTTTATGGAGATGGCTTTGAAGGTCTTCCAACGTTCGCTCCTTTTGATAAAATTATCATAACTGCTGCAGCTCCTTTTATCCCTCCTAAATTATTGGAACAATTAAAACCTGGTGGCAAAATGGTAATCCCTTTGGATGATAACGGTAAACAAAAAATGATGCGCATCACAAAAAATTCGGATGGTTCTTTTGATGAAGAAACGTTTTCAGATTTCTCCTTTGTACCAATGTTAAAGGGAAGAAATTAGCAATAGGAATCGCTCACAATTTAATATTTATCGCTGCCATAAAATTGGTTCCAGCCATTGGGAAATAGTAATTTTCAACGCTGAGTTTCTCATCCGAAATATAATTGTAAGTATAGCCATTCGATTCATACATTTTGTTAAACACATTATTTAACTGAAAAATAAAATTGATTTCTTTAAAAAACTTTCTGAATAAAGTGTATGAGAATTTTATATTTTCAACAAAATATGGATCAATACTTCTGCTGGTATGAGAAGTATTATCTAAAAATTGTCTTCCAACATATTTTGATTGAAAATTGATTTCTCCATTTTTGATTGGAATAAAATTAACTCCGGCAAACCCAACGACATCAGGAGAAAAAGAAATATCAGTATTGTGATAAACATTTTCCTTTTGCAAACCATTATCATAATCATCAATAAACTCTGTAAAATCTTTAATTTTATTTTTACTCAAGGAAATATTTCCCAAAACATTTATCCATTTTGCAATCGTTGCATCAGCCTGTAACTCAATGCCAGCACGGTAACTTTGAGGAGCATTCGTTCTGGTATAAGCTCCCACATCATTTATTTTTCCGGTGTTTACTAATTGATTGTGATAATACATGTAGTAAAATGTTGCACTATAATTAAAAGAAGTATGCTTCTTTTCAAACCCTAATTCTGCATCATATAATATTTCCGGTTTTGGTAACTGATTAACACCAGCTTCAAAGTCATCCCGGTTTGGTTCTTTTGCAGCAACAGAGAAAGACGCATAAGCCTGGGAATTATTTTTATTAAAAGATATTCCTGCTTTTGGGTTAAAGAAAGAGTAGCTCTTTTGAATATGCAAGTCCGGATGATCATCAAATCCGTCGATCTTATAATTAATAAATCGTTCCTGTAGATCCAAAAATCCTGTAAAACCTGATCCTAAAGATTGCATCACTTTTGCATACAAATTCAAATCGTTCTTTTTTGCAGGGGCATTAAAATATTTGTAATCAGCTGGAAACCCGTGCTGTGCCCACGTTACAATGTCATAGTGTTTTCCATCATACTCTGTCCATCCGCCCCCAAAAGTAAACTGCGTTTTATTTTTACGATATTGCAAAGAGAAGATGCTTCCATAAAAATAATTATCAAGCCAAAGTCTTCTTATCAAATTGGTAGAAGTGGTCGTGTCACTTCCATTAATAATATCTGGAAGATTATAATCGCTGAAGGCCTGATCAGCTCTGTATTCTTCGTAATAACCTTTTCCGCGGGAAAGAAAAGCAGCGATGTTATAAGTTAATGAAGAATTGATTTTATGGTTGAAAAAAAGCTGGTAATGTGTTTGAATATAATTATCAGTTTCGTTAGCATAAGGTGCTCCTGGTTTTTCTGTTCCTGCAGGATTATATGTTCGATCGCTATCTAAAAAATTTTCAGGAACTCCATACCATGCCTGGTAGGTTTTTTCTTTACCACTCAAAATATTAAATCGCAAGGAACTTTTATCATTGAGGTAAGCGGCGCTAAAATATAAAGACTTAAGATTAGAAGTGGCTCTGTCAATGTACCCATCACTTGAAATCCGTGAAACTCTTGCATCAATCAAAAAATGATTTCTCAATAAACCCGTTCCAACTTTTAATGTATTTTTCCATGTGTTGAAAGAACCAAAACTATTATTCAATTCAAGATATTTTTCTTTATTCACTTCATTGGTAGAAAGATTGATCGTTGCACCGAAAGCACCGGCGCCATTGGATGATGTTCCAACGCCCCGTTGAATTTGAATTGAATTGACAGACGAAGAAACATCAGGAAGATCTACAAAAAAAGTTCCCTGGCTTTCAGCATCGTTATAAGGAATGCCATTAAGAGTTACATTGATCCGCGAAGCATCAGTACCACGAATATGAAGACCTGTATAACCGACGCCATTTCCGGCATCAGAGTTTACAACAACGGATGGGGTTTGGTTTAAAACAAAAGGAAGATCTTGCCCAAGATTTACTTTGGCTATTTGTTCTTTATTGAGATTTGTTTTTGTAAAAGGGGCTTTATCAGCGGCTCTGATAGAAGTCACTTCAATATTCTCCAGCATTAAAGTATCTCCCAACTTGTGATGAGATGTGTCTTGAGCATTTACTAAAAAAACGAAAACAGACAGAGGCAGAATCAGTAATATTCTTTTCATGTTCATGATTTTACAGATCACAATAATGCATGAAAAAGAAGGCGGGTAAAGGTTTTGTCCTCCCTTCGCAGGCATTATCCTGATCAGGTATGCGGGTATTTTCTCAGCAATTCTTCTAAAAATGAAGATGCACCCCGGTTAAAAATTTATTTGAAACGCAAAGATAATGAACTGAAAATTCATTTGTAAAAAATTGTAACTTTTTGCTTCTAACTTCGTTTCACCAAAAAAACTTGTATGAAATCTATTTTATTGATTCTTTTTAGTGTCTTCACTATTCAATCGTTTTCACAAACCATTATCAACGATAAAAATGCTGAAGTAAGAAATGTTGGTTCTTTTTCCGGTATAAAAGTGTCCGGTGGAATTGATGTTTATTTATCTCAAAGCGATGATTATGCACTTGCAGTTAGCGCTTCAGACGAAAAGTCTCGTGATGAAATCAAAACTGAAGTAAAAAATGGAATCTTAAATATTTCATTTGATCCAGGCCCAATGAGATTTAATTCGAACAAAAAATTGCGTGCTTACGTTTCCTTCAAAACGCTTGAAAGCCTTGAAGCATCTGGTGCCTGTGATTTTATTATTAATGGAATTTATAAAGAAACCAGTGGCAGAATAAAACTTTCGGGGGCATGCAATATCAAAGGAAAAGTTGACTTTGATAATCTTCAGTTGGATATAAGCGGAGCTTCAACAGTTAAAATAAATGGCAATGTGGATAATTTAAAAATTGATGCAAGTGGAGCAAGCGATGTTAAAAATTATGATCTCGTTGTCAACAATTGTGTTGCAGATATTTCCGGTGCAAGCGATGTAAAAATTACAGTAAACAAATCAATAACGGCAAAAGCTTCCGGGGCAAGTTCTTTCTTTTATAAAGGAAATCCGGAAAGAAAAGATGTGAACTCAAGTGGTGCCAGCAGCATCTCAAACAGAGATTGAAATTTTAAGATTTAGTAAAGTATTAAAATTTGGTAGCAAGTTGATTTGACGTTACATTTGCACTCCTAAATCGCGAAGTAGAGCAGCGGTAGCTCGTCGGGCTCATAACCCGAAGGTCGGAGGTTCGAACCCTCCCTTCGCAACTAAAGCCTCCGTTTCCGGAGGCTTTTTATTTTAATGTAACTTATACTGCTTTACTAAAAATATCCTTTTCAATGAAGTTTTCAGACTGCCACCATTTTAGATCAAATGCCTGGCAAATATTTCTTAAAAACTGGCACCCGGTCTCAGTTACAGCAAATCCATTTTCATGTAATGAAACCAATCCATCCGCAGAAAGTTCTCTTAATCTTGGAATTGAATA
>JBQCIM010000040.1:0-8702 GCA_051953735.1 Ginsengibacter sp. | reverse complement strand
ATGTTGATCGTAATTTACCAGATCCCATTTGTGAAGGCAGTTTAATAAATATAGGAACAAAAAAGGGAAAATCTGTTTTGGCTTTTTGCAACAATGATGATAAGAATAGCCGCGATAGTCTTACACTTCGTATCAGCTTTGGTGAAGGGAAAACCTGGAAGAAAAAGTTTTTAATTGATCCAAAAAATACCGGTTATTCAGACATTGTAAAAATCTCAAAAAAAAGTATTGGTGTATTGTATGAAGCGGATGGATATAAAGAAATCAGATTTCAGATTATAAAATGGAAATAAATGTTGCTTCACCCGATTTTCAGAATGCTCATATTTACCTGATTTTTTTTTCAATTTATGCAATCGGTTGATACTCCTGCTGCTGATATCATTTCATGCATTTTCTCAAAAAACAAGTAAGGCGAATAAGCCCAACATTGTTTACATTTTTGCACATGATCTTGGTTATGGCGATCTTGGATGTTATGGACAGAAGAAAATTGAAACACCCAATATTGATGCGCTTGCAAAAGAAGGAATGAAATTTACACAACATTATGCAATGCCTGTATGTGCCCCTTCGCGCTATTGCCTGATGACAGGGATCAATTCCGGGAAAGCCATTTATCCGCGGCAACGACAAATGGAATATGAAAAAAATGCTCTGGCAACTTTCTGTATTATGATGCGTTGTGCCAAACGAAAATTTATCGGCTATAGTTCGGAGCTTCTTTTGTGATCTCTACATCATGCGCATGGCTTTCACGCATTCCGGCATTCGTGATTTTAATAAAAGTAGCTTTTTGTAAAGCAGGAATATCTTTTGCACCGCAATATCCCATTCCTGCACGAAGGCCGCCGGTAAACTGATGAACCACTTCATGTAAATTTCCTTTGTAGGCAATACGTCCTTCAATGCCTTCGGGAACAAATTTCTTGGAAGAAGATTTGTCCTGGAAATAGCGGTCACTACTGCCTTGCGCCATAGCACCAAGGGATCCCATGCCCCGATATTGTTTAAATTTTCTTCCTTCATAAATAATCGTTTCTCCCGGACTTTCTTCAGTTCCTGCAAAAACTCCTCCCATCATCACACAACTTGCTCCCGCAGCAATTGCTTTTACCATGTCACCTGTGTAGCGAATTCCTCCGTCGGCTATGATGCCAATGTTTTTATTTTTAATGGCTGAAGAAACTTCTAGTAACGCTGTAATCTGCGGTACACCAGCTCCGGCAACGATTCTTGTAGTACAAATAGAACCCGGTCCGATACCTACTTTAATCGCATCAGCGCCGGCATCAGCTAATGCTTTCGCTCCTTCAGCGGTTGCAATATTTCCGGCAACTACCTGGAGATTTTTAAAATCTTTTTTAATTTTTTTCAAAGCATTGATAACACCTTTTGTATGTCCATGGGCACTATCCAATGCAATAACATCTACACCAACCTGTTGCAAAGCATAAACCCTGTCGCCAATATCTTTTGTAATACCAACTCCTGCGCCCACTAACAATCTTCCGAATTCATCTTTTGCAGAAAATGGATGATTATGTACCTGCAAAATATCGCGGTAAGTAATAAGTCCTTTGAGAATTCCTTTTTTATTTACAACAGGAAGTTTTTCAATTTTATATTTTCTTAAAATCGATTGTGCTTTTTTCAAATCGGTGCCTTCAGGTGCAGTAATCAGATTTTCAGAAGTCATCAATTCACTAACGGGACGTTGCATGTTGTCTTCAAATCTGAGATCACGATTAGTTAAAATTCCAACTAATTTTCCATCCTGATCCACGATCGGTATTCCTCCAATACTATTTTCACGCATCATCTCCAAAGCCTCACCAATAGTAGCTTCGACTCTTAGTGTAACAGGATCGATTATCAAGCCGCTTTCACTTCTTTTTACTTTTCTTACCTGCGCTGCCTGCTCTTCTATGCTCATATTTTTGTGCAGGAATCCAAGGCCACCTTCTCTCGCCAAAGCGATTGCCAACTCTGCTTCAGTTACAGTATCCATTGCAGCGCTTAGCATCGGAATATTAATAGAAATATTTTTAGTAAGTTTTGTGGAAGTGTTTACGTCGCGCGGTAAAACGTCGCTGTAAGCGGGAATTAATAAGACGTCATCGAAAGTTAATCCTTCACCAAAGATTTTTTTTGAAGGAGTGGAAGGTTTATTTAATGTAGCCATGCGCAAAGATAGGAAAACAGATAAACGTTTAAAAAATCTAAAAAAGAATTTGCATTATTTAAAGATTTAGAAACTTTAAAATAAAATATCGGAATATTTATTTGTTTACTGTAAAGAATAAAAACTTAAAGGCTGATTCTGTACATTTTTCCAGGTAATGAGGCAACAATTCCCTGCATTTCAAGCATTAACAAGGCTTGTGCAACCGCGCTACTGCTGAGTTTGCTTTTAAAATACAAATCATCGATGTGGACCTGTTCCTGTGTTTGTAAAATATCAACTACCACTTTTTCTTCTGAAGAAAATTCAATAAATAATTCCCTTTGTTTTTTTACTGTTTTCTTTTTGCTTTCTTTCCATCCCATGTTCTCGAGAACATCTTCTGCTGAAGTGATGAGCATGGCCTTGTTGTTTTTAATCAGGTAATTGCATCCGGCGCTTTTTGTGTCATCCGCTCTTCCTGGAAACGCGAAAACGTCTTTGTTATATCCATTGGCCAATTCCGCCGTAATCAATGAACCGCCTTTTATTCCTGATTCTACAACAATTACCGCATCGCTTATTCCTGCTACAATTCTATTTCTTCCAGGAAAGTTTGGTTTATCAGGATTGGTGTTGCTTTTAAATTCGGTAAGCAAACCTCCGCATGAGATCATTTGTTTTGCCATCGATGCATTTTGTGCAGGATAAACACGATCCAGTCCATGAGCCAAAACACCAACGGTTGGTATATTATTTTTCAAAGAATTTTTATGAGCAATGCTATCAATTCCAAATGCGAGCCCACTCACAATTATCACATCTTCATTGGTCAACTGGTCAACTAATTTTTCGGTTATATTTTTCCCATATTCATTGTTGTTCCTTGTTCCAACAATAGCCACTATCCTGGAAGAATTCAAATCTGCATTTCCTTTGTAATATAGTAATGGCGGACTGTCGTAGCAGTTCAATAATCTTTGAGGATAATTTTTATCGGTTAAGAAAAGAGGAGTGATTTTATATTTTTTGATAAAGGAAATTTCTTCTTCTGCGCGGCGAAAATCAGTGAAAGTTTTTATCGAATTGGCGCGAACAGAACCGATTCCTTCCAGTTCATCCAATTGTTTTCTTGAAGCATGAAAAACTGCTTCTGCATTTCCGAAATGATCTATCAACGCTTTTGCGGTGGCATCGCCAATGTTTGGGACAAGGGTAAGGGCAATTTGAAAAAGCAGTTCTTTGTGCATGAGTAAATTTAAAAATTAAAATTGCTTTATGGTTTTGGAATCTCTAATTGCAATCAAGTTACACAAGTTTATCTAATGAGGATGTCTTGGAATCCTCCAGATATAATTTCAAAGCATCCAATACGTTTTCTCTCGTTTCTTCAACTGTTTTTCCTTGGGTTAGAACAGCCGGAATTTCTTTAATTCAACCAATAAAAAATTCTTCTCCATGGCTGATTACTATTGTAAGTTCCATCTTTTACTCTTCGCTTTTTAAAATTACTGAAAATTCTCTAATTGCTCACCACAGTCAATTCTGTCCTCCGGTTCAATGCGCGTCCTTCTTCTGTGTCATTTGTTGCTATTGGTTTTGCTTCTCCAAAACCTTTAAAAGAAAGCCGGTCTTTGTTTAGCCCTTTGCTAATCAGATAATTGACTACTGCAACGGCTCGGCCAGTTGAAAGTTTTAAATTATCTGCTGGTTTTCCAACATTATCCGTGAAACCACTGATCAATATTTTCATGTTCGGATTTTCATTCATCAGCCTTACCACGTTGTCTAATTCAGTAATGGATTCTGGTTTCAAATCTGTTTTCTTAGTATCAAAAAATACATTCTTTAAAATCACTTTTGCATTTGCTTCGATCGGTTCCAAAGGAATATCCACATTAAAAACAGAATCAGAAGAAATGTTTTTCATGTTGTAATTCTGTGAATAAAATAAATATCCTTTTCGATGAACATTGAAGGCATAATCTTTTCCCACAGGAAGAGTGATCAGGTAATTTCCATCTTCATCCGTTTGCAATTTGCTTACGATCTGACGTGTATTTACATCAGTCAGAACAACGGTAGAAGGCAAGCCTGCTTTGGTTTTGTTGTCGTATACTTTTCCTTTGGCCCACAAAGTTTTGGATGGACGTAAATCTTCTCTTAGCCCAAAAGTGTAAATATCCAACCCTCCTTTGGTGTCGATCTTGTCGCTGGAATAATAAGCTGTTTTTCCATCAGCATCGACGATCATTGAGCCTTCGTCGTCAATGGTGTTTATAGGATAACCGAGATTTTCTGGCTTGCTCCATTTGCCATCAGCTTGTTTTCTAGTCACAAAAAGATCCGGTTTTTCGCTGTAGCCCGGAAGCCCATTTGAGTTGAAATACAATGTCTGGTTGTCTGCATGAATAAAAGGTGTGCTTTCGTCACCTGAAGTATTGATATCAGGGCCAAGATTTTCAGGCTGGCTCCATCTTCCATTCTCAGTTCTGTGGCAAACCCAAATATCTTTTCCTCCATAACCTCCGGGCCTGTTACTGCTGAAATAAAGATCCCTTTTATCAGGAGAAAGTGATGGAGTAGATTCCCAAAATTCGGTATTTACATTTCTTCCCAGATTCTGTGGTTCGCTCCAGCCGTTTTTGGTGAGATAAGAGATATAAAGATCACAGCTTCCTTCTCCTTCAGGGAAATTGCAACCTGTAAAAACAAGCCATGTTCCATCCTGTGAAATATTTTGTGCACCTACATTAAAATCAGGAGAATTAATTTTCCCAACAAGTGGAAAAGCCTTTCCCCATGTCCCATTGACCTTATCACTTTCATAAAAACTTTCTTTGTTGGCAATCCTTTTTGTGAAGACCAGTTTTTTACCATCGATAGTTAATGAAGGAAAATATTCAAGGTCTGAAGTGTTGATGCTATCTCCTAAATTTTGTGGAGCAAAAACATAATTTTTATCAGGATGAGTTTGTGCATAATTGATGGCAAACTCGTAAGTTTTTTTTCTGAATTCAGCTGCTTTAATACTTCGGTCATTCAATTTCGAATTGGATAAAAATTGATTTACTGCATTTAAAGCATCTGTAAAACGACCACAACCCGCCAGGGAAATAGAATATGGAAGATAGAAATCTTTTGTATATACGGTATCAAGAGAAAATGCTTTTTCAAAATTAGAAACTGATGTTGTATAATTTTTCATTTCAGCATAAATGCCGGCAAGTGATAAATAAGCGTCTACAAATTTTGGATCAATTTTCAGAGATTCGTTGATCATTTTTATGGAAGAAATGTAATCGCCATTGCTTGCTTTATTGACCGCCAGCAAATAAATAGTGGTTGCTTTGTGATCTACTTTTTCAGGATCATACCATTGCGATCTCGATTGAAGAAAAGACGCGGCTAAGAAAACAAGAAGTAGTACTTTTTTCATGAATTACAATAATTGAAAAGTTCAACGAATTTACTTTGCAATTATTTAATCAGTTGTTATTGTTTTCGCTGTTTTATATAAGAATAGAAATTGAATTATTTGTTGGTTTACTCATTTGCAGAGTGCAGCTATGGCACATTAATGTATTTATGAATCTGCAGCGACAATTCCCATTTCGGATTTTCTTTAATATAATCAATGATAAGGGGAGTTACTTTTTCGGATTTGCTCCATTCTGGTTGTAAATACAGCTTGCATGATGCAGATACTTTTGCTGCATATTTTTCTGCCCAAAGAAAATCGGATTTATTAAAAATAATGATCTTCAATTCATTTGCTTTATCCAGAATTTCTTCAAGCGGCGCTTTGAATTTTTTTGGTGAAAGACAGATCCAATCCCATTTTCCCGTTAATGGCGAAGATCCGGAAGTTTCGATATTAGTAGAAAAACCTTCGCTTTTTAATGCAGCAGTTAGTTCTTCTAAATTGTGTAAAGTTGGTTCACCACCGGTTATTACCGCTAATCTTGCAGGATTCCGTTTTGCTTTATTTACAATTTCTTCAATGGTTTGCAAAGGATACAATTCTTTATCCCAACTTTCTTTTACATCACACCAAACACAACCAACATCACACCCGGCAAGACGAATAAAATAAGCGGCTTTGCCCTGGTGAAAACCTTCGCCCTGAAGCGTGTAGAAGGCTTCCATAATGGGTAGCGATGAATTGAAAATCGTCAATTTTTAATTATTAAATTATTGGAATTATTAAGTTATTGGATTTTGCGCGACTTGAAAATTGGTAATTGATTCCTGCTTTATGATTAATTCTTTCAAATAGTGAACGAAGAAATAAATCAATTTTTTATTTGGAATGAAGCATTGCCGCATGAAAAGTATTTTTTAGCAAAGCCGCAATAGTCATCAATCCGACGCCCCCGGGAACAGGAGTGATATAACTGCATTTCGGCGCTACATTTTCAAAATCAACATCTCCTTTTAAGGCAAACCCGCTTTTCTTAGTTTCGTCTTTGATTCGATTAATTCCTACATCAATCACCACCGCATTTTCTTTTACCATGTCAGCAGTTACAAATTTTGGTTTTCCAATCGCGGCAATCAAAATATCCGCCTGCCTGCAAACAGAAGCGATGTCTTTTGTTCTGGAATGACAAAGTGTAACCGTCGCATTTCCGTATTCATTATTATTTCTGCTGAGTAAAATGCTCAGCGGTGTTCCTACATTATTGCTTCTTCCGATTACCACCACTCTTTTTCCTGAAGTTTCAATTTTATAATGTTGCAACATCAAAAGAATTCCATAAGGCGTTGCCGAAATAAATGTTGGAAATCCGAGCACCATATTTCCCACATTCAAAGGATGAAATCCATCCACATCTTTCATTGGCGAAATGGTGTTGATCACCTTTTTTTCAGAAATATGTTTTGGTAAAGGCACCTGCACCAGGATTCCATCAATTTCCTCATCATCATTCAGGTCCCGGATCTTTCCTAAAAGCATTTCTTCCGTGATCGAGCTTTCGTATTTGAAAAGAGAAGAAGCGATGCCGACTTCTTTGCAATTCTTCACTTTTGAAGCCACATACGTTTCGCTTGCCGCATCATTGCCAACAAGAATTGCCGCGAGATGCGGGATTTTTTTCCCCTCAGAAGCTAACGTTGAAATTTTTTGTTTCAGATCATCTTTTATCGCTGATGAGGCTACTTTTCCTTCTAATAATTGCATGGGTGCAAAATTAGACAAGACAGAAGGAATCCGGAAATTGTTTTTGGAGCATGAAAATGACTGGCCGGTGGCTGGGATTCAAGTGAGTGACTGATACCATATGAATACATTACTCATACCTTTCCTATACACTATCATAGGCTTTGCTATGCTTTATCAGCGAAGGATGAATACTGTATCAGCGAAGGATGAATACTATATCAGCGAAGGATGAACGAAGGATCCGGGAAAACTTTAGAAACAGTTTTAGATGTTTTACAATAATACTGAATAAACTTTACAGGTTCAAGTTTTATTTCCATTTTTCAAAACAGAGTTTACACAGGAGGACCAAAGTAAAATGTTCTCTAAAAGCAAGGTTACTTAGTTTTTTCAAATAATTTTTTTGTACTATCAGATAAAACCTTAAATTCATTTATATATTTATTCGATCACTAAAATTGACGCTTTGAGAAAAATCTTCCTCTTATATTTTTTCCTGCTTGCCTTTAATTTTCTAAAAGCTCAATCTGTAAGAAAGCCTGTATCTGCGTCTTATATTGGAATGGGAGCATACAGTATGAAACAGGTGGATGTATTTTCAATCAGTTCCAATATAGCTTCGTTGTCACAGGTAAAAGAAGCAGCTGCGGGAGTTTACGGAGAGAAAAGATTTTTATTGGCAGAGACGAATTTTTATTCTTCAATAGCAGCACTGCCAACAAAGCGCGGAAATTTTGCCTTCCAGGCGGATTATTTCGGATTTAAAAATTACAACGAATCTCAAATGGGAATTGCGTATGCCAGAAATATTGGAAGCAAACTCGATCTCGGCATCAAATTCAATTATTATTCTTTTCGCATTCCCGGTTTTGAAAGTCCTTCGGCTGTTAATTTTGAAATTGGAGCCATTGCTCATTTAACCGAAAAATTAAATGCCGGAATTCATTTTTATAATCCGGTTGGTGGGCAATTATCAAAAACTGAAAATGATAAGCTTGCTTCCATGTATTCTTTTGGAATTGGTTATGAAGCTTCAGACAATTTTTTATTAAGTGCCGAAATCGTGAAGCAGGAGGATTTGCCGGTAAATGTAAATGCAGGAGTGCAGTATCATTTTGCCCAACA
Organism: Ginsengibacter sp.; assembly: GCA_051953735.1. Lineage (GTDB taxonomy): Bacteria > Bacteroidota > Bacteroidia > Chitinophagales > Chitinophagaceae > Ginsengibacter. The sequence continues at coordinate 246 of JBQCIM010000040.1, read as the reverse complement.
ATTTTTTGCCCGTTTTGGAATTGCTTCGCAAAATGAATCTCCTTTTGCCGGGGCAGGAATTGCGTGGAATAATTTCAGAATAGATGTCAGCGCCAGTTATCATCCTCAACTGGGATTAAGCCCGGGTTTAATGCTGCTCGTTAATTTGAAAAAACATTCTATTGAAAACGAGTAAACCGATAAAAAAACTGATTTCTTATTCTCTGTTTCTGCTGGTAACAGGGCTTTCAGCTAATGTGGAAGCAC
>JBQCIM010000039.1:0-13715 GCA_051953735.1 Ginsengibacter sp. | reverse complement strand
AAAGCTGATTAAATTATATTATTCCTTATGAAAATTTTGATTATTTCGAAATATGCCATTTCAAAGGAAATGGGATTCGAAACACGGTTATTTGCCTTATCTAGATTGTTTATAAAAAAAGGACACGATGTAGCGATTATTTCCTCTGTAGACAATTATTTCGGAAGTTTCCCCGAAACTTACACCAAATGGTATAATAATGAAATTATTGATGGCATCAAGGTAACCTGGATTAAAAGTCTTAAGTATAAAAAAACGATTTCATTAAAACGCGTTTTAAGTTGGTTAGATTATGAATGGAAATTATTTTGGATGAAACACGAACCGATTAAAGACCCGGATGTTATTATTGTTTCCTCCTTATCTCTTTTAACTATATTAAATGGAATAAGGTTAAAAAAGAAATACAATTGTAAACTGATTTTTGAAATCAGAGATATTTGGCCTTTAACTCTAATTGAAGAAGGAGGTTATAGTCCCTTAAACCCATTTGTAAAAGTCCTTTCCTGGATTGAAAGGTATGGATACATAAAATCAGACTTAACTATTGGAACAATGCCAAATATCAGTGAACATGTAAACAGTGTTACAAAAAAAAGTATCAACTCTGTCTGTGTGCCTTTTGGATTTCACCTTGGTGATTATGCTCAAATTCTATTAAACGAAGATTATAAGAAAGATTATGGAATACCATCCAATAAATTTGTAATTGGTTATGCGGGAAGCATCGGATTATCGAACGGATTAGATACATTTATTAATGTTATAAAGAGATTAAAGGGCAATACCGAAATACATTTCGTCATTTTAGGAAAAGGAGCTTTACGTGAATCATATATTAATTATTTGAAAGACTGTTCAAATGTACAGTTTATAGAAAAAGTAGAACGATCTGAAGTAAAATATATTCTTGAAAAATGTGATGTTCTATATTTTGCATCACTTAATAGTAAAGTATGGAAGTATGGTTGGTCACCAAATAAACTAATAGATTATATGATTTCAGCCAAGCCGGTATTAGCGTCCTTTAGTGGTTATCAATCAATGATCAATGAGGCAAAGAGCGGATTATTTGTACCCTCCGAGGATGAAGAATCATTACTAAAAGGAATTCAACAGATGTATTCAATGACCTCCGAAGAACTAGAAACTATGGGAAAGAGAGGAAGAGAATGGTTGATTCAAAACAGGCAATGGGAAACCATAGCTGATAATTACCTATCAATTATGAACAAATTAGCTTATTCTTAGGGCCCACGACAAAATAGAAAGCAACAAGAATGTATTATAAAGTAACAAAATAGTAAAATATGTGTGGAATTTTTGGAATTATATCAAATAAAGGAGTCAAAAAAGATGAATTGACATTTCTAGTTGAACATTCGCAACAGCGAGGGAAAGATTCGAGTGGTCTTGTCTATACTCAAGGCGATGAGTACAAAGCTTTTCGGGCCGATTATCCGATAAAGAAATTATTGCGTGAAATTAATCCCTATAACAGTTGTTTTACAATGGGGCACAGCAGGTTAATAACCAATGGTTTATCAGATAACCAACCTGTCATTAGGGATGGCATTTGTTTAATACATAATGGTATTGTTGTAAATCATGAAGATCTTTGGCAACAGCTTGACAAGAAGAGAAATCTGCAGATAGATACAGAAGTGATCGCAGCCATTGCAAGCCATTATCTTGATAAGGGAGAAAAATTAGAAGTTATCACTGAAAAAATACTTGAATTATGTCGTGGAGTGGTTGCCTGTGCTATGGCTATTCCTAGATTAGGGAAATTATTGCTTTTCTCAAATAACGGTAGTTTATATATGGGAAAGAAAGAAGAAAGCGTTTATTTCGCTTCAGAAAATTTTCCACTCGATGAAATTGGTTGTAAAGAAGTTATGCAGGTAAAAGAAGCGATTATTATTGATATAAAAACATCTGATCAGCCGATTACAATCACTGATAAAGCGAATCGAAAAACTGATCTAATTCCAAGTTTGCCATTAGTATCAAGGGAAGAGAATTTGCTCGTATTCCCAAAACCTGAATTAAAGAGATGTACTAAATGCATTTTGCCTGAGACGATGCCCTTTATAAATTTTGATTCTGAAGGGGTATGTAATTATTGCCGAAATTACAAACTTAGGAATGTACCAAGACCTAAGAAAGAAATATTTGATTTAGTTGAACCATATAGGCGTAAAATAGGAAATGATTGTATCGTTCCATTTTCGGGAGGCCGAGATAGTTGTTATTCATTACACCTTATAGTTAATGAATTAAAAATGAAGCCGGTTACATACACATATGATTGGGGAATGGTTACGGATTTAGGGAGAAGAAACATTAGCCGCATGTGTGGAGAATTAGGAGTTGAAAACATTATAGTTGCTGCTGATATTGAACAAAAAAGAAAAAACATACAGCAAAATTTGCGGGCATGGTTAAAAGCTCCTCATCTTGGAATGATTAGCATTCTTACAGCCGGCGATAAGCACTTTTTCAGATACGTAGAAACAATTAAAAAACAAACCGGTATTAATTTAAATCTGTGGGGAGTGAATCCTCTTGAAGTTACTCATTTCAAATCAGGTTTTCTCGGGGTTCCACCCGATTTTGAAGAAAAAAGAGTGTATAGTCATGGTGCATTAAAGCAAATGCGGTATCAATACCTTCGTTTTAAGGCAATGTTACAAAGTCCAGGATATTTTAATAGATCATTGTGGGATACACTGTCAGGTGAGTATTACCGCAGTTTTACTAAAAAAAGCGATTACTTTCATGTATTTGATTACTGGCAATGGGAGGAAGAACTCGTCAACAAAACGCTTGCGCTATATGATTGGGAAAAGTCTCCTGACACAAATACCACCTGGCGTATCGGGGATGGTACGGCTGCATTTTATAACTATATTTATTATACAGTTGCAGGATTCACTGAACATGATACGTTCAGAAGCAATCAAATACGTGAAGGACAGCTAACAAGAGAGAAAGCATTACAATTGGTCGAAGATGAAAATCAGCCAAGGTATCAAAATATCAGATGGTATTTGGATGCAGTGGGGATTAATTTTCAAGAAGCTATAAAAGTAGTTAATAAAATACCAAAGCTATACAATATTAGTAATCAATTACTCACTGTTGCTTGATAAGAGATATGTAAGAATCTATTTTCCCTTTTTTAGAAAATTAAAATAAAAAACAATAAAATTAAAATGAAAGATTTCGCATTGATTGGTGCAGCCGGTTATATTGCTCCCAGACATCTAAAAGCAATAAAAAATACGAATAATAACCTTGTTGCAGCCTATGACCCATTTGATAGTGTGGGTATATTAGATAGTTATTTTCCTGCTGCCGATTTTTTTGTTGAGTTTGAAAGGTTTGACCGGCATATTGATAAATTGAGAAGGAAAAACAGGAGAATTGATTTTGTTTCAATATGCTCTCCTAACTATTTGCATGATAGCCACATCCGTTTTGGATTAAGAAATAACGCAGATGTTATTTGCGAAAAGCCAATTGTGTTAAATCCGTGGAATATTGATGCGCTGGAGGAAATAGAAAAGGAGACGGGTAAAGGTATTTTCTCAATACTCCAGTTGCGTCTTCATCCATCAATAATTGCTTTAAAAGAAAAAGTGATGAACCAACATCAGGATAAGATTTATGATGTTGATTTAACCTATCTTACTTCACGGGGACACTGGTACTATACTTCATGGAAAGGAGACATAGACAAGTCTGGTGGAATAGCAACAAACATTGGTGTTCATTTTTTTGATATGCTCACATGGATTTTTGGACCTGTTCAAAACAATACAGTCAATATTCACAGAGAAGATGCAGCAGCGGGGTTTCTTGAACTTGAAAAAGCAAGAGTTAGATGGTTCTTAAGTATAAATTATGATACCATTCCTGATAAAGTAAAAGCTCAGGGTAAAAGAACATTCAGATCAATTAAAATAGAAGGTGAGGAACTTGAATTTAGCGATGGGTTTACTGATTTGCACACAACTTCTTATGAAGCAATACTTTCGGGAAAGGGTTTTCGAATTGGCGAAACGAGAACGGCAATAGAAATAGTACATGATATAAGGCATGCAACTCCGATCGGATTACAGGGAAATTATCATCCCTTTGCCAAATTATAGTTCAATACCGACATTCTAGTTCATTAGAAATACAGAAAATAATAATGTTGAAAATAGTAACTGTAATAGGAGCGCGTCCCCAATTTATTAAAGCTGGTACTTTATCACGTGTTTTTGCAAATTTTCCGAATGAAGTTGAAGAAATAATTGTACATACGGGGCAGCACTTTGATAAAAATATGTCGGATATTTTTTTTCAAGAGATGGATATCCCTGTTCCTGCCTATAATCTTAATATTAATGGACTTTCCCATGGAGCAATGACGGGGCAAATGTTAGAAGCAATAGAAAAAATCCTTTTATTCGAAAACCCTGATTATTTATTAGTTTACGGAGATACTAATTCAACAATTGCAGGAGCTTTAGCTGCAAAAAAGCTACATATAAAAGTGATTCACGTAGAAGCCGGACTACGCAGTTATAATAATAATATGGCAGAAGAGATCAACCGAATATTAACCGATAAAATAAGTGATCTTTTGTTTTGCCCTACAAAAATTGCAATGATGAATTTAAAACGCGAGGGATTTGATAACAATAAAACAAAAAGCATATTATCCGGAGATGTAATGTATGATGCCGCTTTATATTACAAAAATAAGTCGGATCATTTTTCTTCAATTCTTGAATATCATGGTTTAAAAGCCGGTGAGTTTGTACTAGGAACAATTCATAGAGCCGAAAATACTGATATTCCAATACGATTAACTACAATTGTAAATTCGTTAAATAAAATTAACAAAAATATTCAGGTAGTAGTTCCTCTTCATCCAAGAACATATAAAATAATGAAAGAACTAAGCATCAAAGCGGAATTTACAGTTATACAACCAGTAGGGTATCTTGATATATTACAATTAATATCAAATTCCCATTTAGTTCTAACAGATAGTGGAGGCTTGCAAAAGGAAGCGTATTTCTTTAATAAATATTGTGTAACTTTTAGAGATGAAACAGAATGGGTAGAATTAGTCGAAAATGGATTTAATCAGGTTGTCGGAGCTGTTGAAGAAAAGATTTGGAATGCTTTTAAATTTTTTTTTAATAAAGAATTTATTAAAAGAGAGAAATTATATGGAGATGGAAAGGCAGCTAATCTTATTTCTCAAGAAATAATAAAGTCATATAATTAAAATCAAAAGCTTTTACTTGATTCTTCGCTAATTGTTGTCGATTTTGAAGAGTAGTAAGCCATAAATATATTACTATAATGTATCAATTTGTTATAAAACGTATTTTGGATATTATTTTAGCGATAGTTGGCTTTTTATTAATTTCTCCATTTTTCATAATAATTACAATCATTCTTTTTATTGCTAACAGCGGCAGACCCTTTTTCTTTCAGAGAAGACCAGGTTTGCATGGAAAGATTTTTAAAGTTATCAAGTTCAAAACCATGAATGATAAAAGGTCAAGAACTGGGAATCTACTGCCGGATGAACAGCGGTTAACTGCTGTAGGGAATTTAATTCGGAAAAGTTCACTAGACGAGCTGCCTCAATTATTAAACGTGATTAAAGGGGATATGAGTTTAATAGGACCACGTCCATTGCTGGTTGATTATCTTCCATTATATAATGAGATCCAAAAAAAAAGACATTGTGTCAAGCCAGGGATTACTGGCTGGGCACAAGTAAATGGACGAAATACCATCAGTTGGCAACAAAAATTTGAATATGATGTGTGGTATGTTGATCATCTTTCTTTTATGTTGGATATTAGAATAATTTTTTTGACCTTAAAAAAGGTTTTTAAATCGGAAGGAATATCTTCCGCCAGTTCAGCAACGATGGAAAGATTTACAGGAAATAGGATTTGAACTATCTGAAAGTATTATATTCATTATTTTTATTATCCGTGGCAAATGAACTATATTCGCGTGTTAATTGAATAATTTAATTGTTAAAATGAAAAAAATAGCAATATTTGGCTGTGGTGGTTTTGGCAGGGAAGTATTAAGTATTATTATCGATAAGATCAATGAGGTTGCAAATGAATGGAATTTTATTGGATATTATGATGAGAATAAAGAGAAAGGGACAACGATTAATGGATACCCTGTCTTAGGTGGAATTGATAAATTAAATGACGTTTCTTGTCCCTTAGGACTTGTAATTGCTATTGGTGATCCATCAGCAAAAATTAAAATTCTTACTTCCATCCATAATAACAATATTTTTTTTCCAACTCTTATTCATCCAAATGTAGTTATGGGAAACAGTGACCTTATCTCAATAGGGGAAGGTTGTATTATAGGACCAGGAAATATTTTATCGGTAAACACCAAAATTGGGAACCATGTAATCATTGACACACTTTGTTCTATTGGCCATGATACGATCATTAAACACTTTGTTTCGATTATGCCCGGTGTCAATGTATCCGGGGAAGTAGTCATTGAGGAAGGAGTCTTTATTGGAACAGGCGCAAAAATTATCAACCAGGTTCAAATAGGAAAGGAAACGATTGTTGGTGCTGGTGCAATTGTTTCAAAATCGTTGCCTGAGAAATGCACTGCAGTAGGAATTCCTGCTAAGCCGATTAAATTTCATTAATACTAGTTTAGCATATTGTAATTTCCGCATATTGTTATTATAAATGTAATTAAAGCTTAATGAATAAAAACTATGGGATCTATGGAGCAAGTGGTCATGCAAAAGTAATTGTTGAAATAATTGAGAAGTGCGGAGATTTTATAAAAGAACTATATGACGATGATCCTTATAAAAAATCACTGTTAAGCTATAACGTTAGTAATGATAAATTGCTATTATCAGTACATGATATTGTATGGATAATAGCAATAGGAAATAATATGGTGCGAAAAAAAATTGCTACCACTAATTTATTGACCTACGGAAAAGTAATTGATATAAAAAGCAATCTTTCTCTAACTTCAGAAATTGGTACTGGGACAGTTATTATGCCGGGAGTAACTATTAATTCATGTACCGAAATCGGAATTCATTCTATTATCAATACGAATGCTTCTGTTGATCATGATTGCACTCTGGGAAATTATGTTCATGTATCTCCAAATGCGACTTTATGTGGAGGAGTTACAATTGGTGAGGGAACACAAATAGGTGCTGGCGCTGTAATTACTCCAGGTGTTCATATTGGTAAATGGACTATAATTGGGGCAGGATCAATAATTATTAAGGATATTCCTGATCAGGTAACTGTTGTAGGAAATCCAGGAAAAGTTATTAAGAGTAATAACTGGATTTGAATAAGAAGAATAAACAAATACAATGAATTCAAAGATATGGCTCTCATCTCCTCATCTCGGTACAAAAGAACGTGAGTATGTAAAGGAGGCTTTTGAGACGAATTGGGTGGCTCCTCTGGGCCCTAATGTAAATGCATTAGAAGCATCTCTTTCTCAATACTTGGATCAGGGAAATATTGCAGTCTTAGCATCCGGGACAGCAGCATTGCATCTTGCACTGATTCTTTTAAATGTTCAGTCAAAAGACGAAGTAATTTGTCAAAGCATGACTTTCTCTGCTTCTGCTAATCCAATACTTTATCAGAATGCAATTCCTGTTTTTGTGGATAGTGAGTCTGATACCTGGAATATGGATCCAAGTGTTTTAGAAGAAGCTATTCAAGGTAGAATAGCTAAAGGAAAAAAGCCGAAAGCTATTATTCCAGTTCATTTGTATGGAATGCCAGCAAGGATGAAAGAAATTATGCTCATTGCTGAAAAATATGATATTCCGGTCGTGGAAGATGCTGCTGAGGCATTGGGATCTTCTATTAATGGAAAAAAATGTGGAACATTTGGGGAGATGGCGATTTTATCTTTTAATGGCAATAAGATCATTACTACATCCGGTGGTGGTGCATTGGTTTCTAAGAATGAGGAGTATATTAAAAAGGCTACTTTCCTTTCTACCCAGGCAAGGGATCCGGCGCCTCATTATCAGCATTCAGAGGTAGGTTATAATTATAGAATGAGTAATATTTGTGCGGGAATCGGTCGTGGTCAAATGGAAGTTTTGCCTGATAGGATTGAGCAGAGAAGGAAGAATTTTGCTTTTTATAAAGAGTGTTTAAGAGATTTGTCGGGGATTAGTTTTGTTGAGGAACCAAAAGGTTTTTTTAGTAACAGGTGGCTGACCACAATTTTGATTGACCCGAAGGAATCGGGTGGTGTTACCCGTGAGGATGTTCGTTTGACATTGGAGAAAGAGAATATTGAGTCAAGGCCTTTATGGAAGCCGATGCATTTGCAGCCTGTATTTAAAGGGAAGCCTTATTATGGGGGGAATGTATCTGAAACGCTATTTGAGAAGGGGTTGTGTTTGCCTTCGGGGAGTAATTTGAGGGAAGATGAGTTGGAGAGGGTAGTGAAGTGTATTGAGGGGGTGTTTGGGAGGTGATTAATGGAATTGTCGTTCTAATGATGAGATTGCCGCGTCGCCATTAGCATTATTTAAAAAGATGAGCATTTATTACGGCTCCTCGCAATGACGGGAAAGGAGGGCCCCTCGTATTGATGGGAAAAACATCGGACGTCTAATCGTGAGATTGCCACGTCGCCAGAGGCATTACCTCAAGTGAGAACATTAATCACGGCTCCTCGCAATGACGGGAAAGGAGGGATCCTCGAAATGACGGGAAATGGAAATTTTCGTTCTAATTGTGAGATTGCCACGTCGCCAGAGGCATACCTCAAACGAGAAACAGTAATCACGGCTCCTCGCAATGACGGGAAAGGAGGACTCCTCTCAGTGATGTGAAATGGAAATTTTCGTTCTAATTGTGAGATTGCCACGTCGCCAGAGGCATACCTCAAACGAGAAACAGTAATCACGGCTCCTCGCAATGACGGGAAGGAGGGCCCCTCGCAATGACGTTCTGAATGGAAATTTTCGTTCTAATGATGGCGGAATAGTTAATTTTTTTAAAATGTAAACCCTGAAATCGGGAAACTTATCCCATTTGCAGGGTTTTTTATTTGGGGGAACCGATAGAAAGAGTACATTTGTGAATAATATGTGGAAAAGGTATGTTTTGAAGAATTTCAGAACGAGAGTGTGAGAGCAAACAATTAGATTTGCACTAATTTTTTTTCAAGCATTCCTGAGGTTACCAAACCAGAAAGTGGTATGCTTCTTGTTTTATGATGTTTTTTCCTGTTTTTTAACACGACTTCAATAGGCTAGAATTGCTTTGATCGTGACGATTAATTCAATTCTACTGTTGGCCCCAATAAAACCGTATGCTCGAAGCCTTTTTTAAAAATAAATACGCGCCGCGCTGGATCATTTTCTGCTGCGACCTCGTATTGATGACGATCGCATTTTTATTTTCCTTTTTATTGGTACGCCATTTACTGCTTGACTTACCTGGGGTTATTAAATTCCTACCTGCAGTTTTTATTAATGTAGCTGTTTTTGGCGTGTGTGTACTTTTTTTCCCTATTTATAAAGGTATTATTCGTTATTCGGAAATGAATGATATGATCAGGATCATTAAGCTGGCTTCACTTCAGTTTCTTTTGTGGGTTACGATCTATTCGTTTGACAAGAATTCTATTGTTACCGGCTATTTACCTCTTCCTTTACTGATCATGAATTTCTTTAGTGTGATTTTTATTCTTGTCATGTTCCGATTGCTCGTAAAAGAAGTGTATTCAAGAGCGACCCAGTCCAAATCGATGGTAATGTCAAAAGCGATCATTTATGGGGCAGGCGAGATGGGACAGGTAACCAAGCAGATCCTGGAACAGGATATTAAGAACAAAACAATTGTAGAAGGGTTTATTGAGGATAGCCCTTCCAAGATCGGGAAGAACCTTGCGGGGTTACCCATCTATAACGCTTCCAGCTCAAGGTTGGTGGCACTTTTGAAACAAAAACAGATCACTGACCTTTATATAGCGATCGATAAATTATCAGTAGAAAAGAAAATGGCGATCTCTGATATTTGCTCGCCTTTAAAAATAAAAATAAATGTAATCCCGCATGCGAGTCAATGGCGGGGTGGCTTATTTGAAAAGAAACAGGTAAAGGAACTGAATATTGAAGACCTGTTAGAGCGGGATGAGATCAGTCTTCCTTATGATATGCTGCAAAAAACGTATCAGCATTCAACCATTCTTGTTACCGGAGCAGCAGGTTCTATTGGTAGTGAGATCTGCAGGCAGCTTTCGAAATTTACTTTTAAAAAACTGGTGCTGCTGGATCAGTCAGAATCCGGCTTGTTTGACCTGGAATTTGAATTGAAGAAAAGCAACCAGCGGCAATTGTTGCGGATAGAAGTGGCTTCTATCAGGGATGGCGCAAAGCTGAAAAAGGTTTTTGCTACCCATAAACCTGATTTTGTGTTTCACGCTGCTGCTTATAAGCACGTTCCTTTAATGGAGACGTTTACCAGCGAGGCGGTGCTTACCAATGTTTTAGGAACCAAGCAGGTGGCTGATCTTGCCATTGCATATAAGGTGAAAAAGTTTGTGATGGTTTCCACGGATAAGGCCGTGAATCCTACCAATGTAATGGGGACCACCAAGAGGGTTTCTGAGATTTACATTCAGTCGTTAAGTGACCGGGCTGATTCTGAAACGGAATTTATTACTACCAGGTTTGGTAATGTATTAGGGTCTGCAGGAAGTGTGGTCAGGACTTTTGACAAACAGATCAAATCGGGTGGACCGATCACTATCACTCATCCTGAAATTACCCGTTATTTTATGACGATTCCGGAAGCATCCAAACTAGTGCTGGAGGCAGGGAAGATCGGTGAATCAGGTGATATCCTGTTGTTTGATATGGGTAAGCCCGTGAAGATTATGGATCTTGCGAAGCGAATGATCCAGCTTGCTGGTCTTAAACCAACGGATATTGCCATTGTTCAAACCGGTTTGCGCCCCGGAGAAAAAATGTATGAGGAACTGTTTAAGGATACTGAAGAGTTTGCTGAGACTTATCATCCAAGAATATTAAGGGCGAAGAAATCGGCTAATCTGAATATTGATTTTGATGTGCTGATGTCAGAACTGGAAGGGGCTGCGCGAAGTCATAATAATGAGATCATTCCTTTTATCTTAAGAAAGATGGTTCCTGAATTTAATTCGAACAGTGCGTTTAATAGTGTAGAAATGAAGGAAGAGGTGAAGAATTAGTTTGTAGTTCTTAGTTTGTAGTCTGTAGTTCGTGGTACAGCGCCACTTACAACAGCAAGGCTCTAAGATAGACAAAGGCAGAGAAAGGTTCAAAATTTAGATTGATGGTTGGTTTGCGCAATATTTAACAATTTTAATTCGTTAGTACTAAAATAATTGCTTTATCTTTTCTCAATAAATATGAAATGAAAATAAATTTACTTTAAAGTCATTTATTGTTTTTTACTGTTGTGCTTACTGGTATTATATTTGACTAGCTAATTTATTTGTTGAGAAGTTAAATCCCCTGCATGAAAAAGCATTTCCTGGTAATTTTATTTTATTCATTTTCGGTTTCTTTACATGCGCAAAACAGTTTAAATGTGGACTTCTTTTTGGGTACGTCGAACTATTCAGGAGACTTACAGGAGAAGCGGTTTACGTTCAGCCAGGCGCACCTGGCAGGTGGGATTGGCCTTTCTTATGAACTCACCAACCAGTTTGCTATCCGGACCGCCTTTAAACTGGGAAAAGTTTCAGCAGATGACAGTAAAGGAAGAAATAGGACGAGAAACCTCAACTTTTCTTCAATGATTGCAGAAGGAGATGTGGATGTCCAGTATTTCTTTTCACCATTAGGTACCAATCCGCTTACTCCTTATGGATTTATCGGAATCGCCGTTTATCATTTTAGCCCGTACACATTTGACAGTACCGGCCAGAAATATTATCTAAAGCCATTGAGTACGGAAGGGGAAGGGTTTATTGACGGAAGACCAAACTATAGTCTTACGCAACTGGCCATACCATTTGGAGGAGGCGTAAAATTATCATTGTCTGATAAACTGAATGTAGGTTTTGAAATCGGGATACGCAAATTGTTTACAGATTACCTGGATGATGTAAGTACTGCTTATGTTGACCCGAATTTGTTACTTGCCAACAGGGGGGCGAAGGCGGTAGAACTTTCTTACAGGGGTGATGAGCTGAAAGGCGGCTCGCAAACCTATCCCCGTGTTGGTCAGATCAGAGGCAGTCCTAATTATAAAGACTGGTATTATTTTACAGGACTTACTTTAAGTTACAGGCTTGGTAATGATTTTCTGAGCAAGATGAAGGATGCGGGGCATCAACGTAAAGTAAGAAAGCATAAGCAGTGGGATTGTCCGCAGAACGTGCTTTAGTACCTGAGACTTTCTTTTTTATAAATTATATTATCCGTCCTCATTTAAGGGCGGATTTTTTTTAGCGTCATTGCGAGGAGCCGTGATTAATGTTTCTCGTTTGAAGGATGCTTCCGGCGACGCGGCAATCTCATCATTAGAAGGCGGCTGTTTAAGGTTTACGTCATTGCGAGGAGCCGTGATTAATGTTTCTCGTTTGAAGAATGCTTCTGGCGAGGTGGCAATCTTATCATTAGAAGGTGGATGTAAGGTTTACGTCATTGCGAGGAGCCGTGATTAATGTTTCTCGTTTGAAGAATGCTTCCGGCGACGCGGCAATCTCATCCTTAGAAGGCGGCTGTTTAAGGTTTACGTCATTGCGAGGAGCCGTGATTAATGTTTCTCGTTTGAAGAATGCTTCTGGCGACGTGGCAATCTCATGATTAGAAGGCGGATGTTTAAGGTTTACGTCATTGCGAGGAGCCGTGATTAATGTTTCTCGTTTGAAGAATGCTTCCGGCGACGTGGCAATCTCATGATTAGAAGGCGGATGTTTAAGGGATTCCCTTATTTTTACTACTCCATCAAAGACATAAGATGAAACAAGGTGGTTGCACTTACATGATTACGAATCAGAATAACACCGTTATCTATACAGGCGTTACTTCTGATTTGAATGGAAGGATATGGGAGCATAAGACAAAATTTTTCTCTAAAAGCTTTACTGCAAAATATAATTGTGACAAGATTGTTTGGTATGAAGTTTTTCCTACTATTATGGAAGCGATAGAAAGGGAGAAACAAATAAAAGCCGGTAGCAGAAGGAAGAAGGAAGCGTTGATTCAAAAAATGAATCCGGAATGGAAGGATCTGTGGGAAGAGATCAGGGATTTGTAGGTGACATTGCAACGGCATTGCGGTTATAAGGATGAGATTGCCACGGCGCAAGGGAGTTCCGTGTAACATTGGAGATTGTTTTATGCGCCTCGCAATGACGATATAATAAGCATTTGGGTTATAAGGATGAGATTGCCACGGCGCATTGGAGTTCCGTGTAACATTGGAGATTGTTTTATGCGTCTCGCAATGACGGAGTAATGAACATTGTCGTTCTAATGGGGGGATTGCCACGGCGCAGGGATGTTCCTTGTAACATTGGAGATTGTTTTATGCGCTCCGCAATGAAGATATAATGGTGATTTTGGTTCTAATGAGGAGATTGCCACGGCGCATGGATGTTTGTTGTAAAATTTGATCATTGTTTTATGCGCCTCGCAATGACGG
>JBQCIM010000038.1:0-30837 GCA_051953735.1 Ginsengibacter sp. | reverse complement strand
CATTTTAACTTTGTTGGTGATATCTGCCATTTCATCTTTGATCGTATTATATTCAATGATCGCAGGCAAAGAATTAATTTTTTTTAATTCTTCTTTTGAACAAATTAATTCCTTCGTTAGGCCAGGAAATTTATAAACAAGTCTCTCTTTATTTTTATCGATCAAGGATTTTGAAACGTCGAGAATTGGTTTTGTCGAACGATAATTATTACACAAAACAATTTTTAAAAGTCGTTCAAAACTTCCCGCAAAATTTTCCATGTTCTCGATGTTGGCACCTTGGAAACGGAAAATACTTTGATCATCATCACCTACCACAAAAACGTTTGGCTCATCCCAAAAATCAATCAATAGTTTTACGATTTCATTTTGTGTGCCGCTTGTATCCTGGTATTCATCAACGAGAATGTATTGAAATTTTTCCTGGTAGCTGGCAAGCACATTTTTATTTTCTTTAAAAACCTGTATCACCCAATTGACCATGTCGTCAAAATCATACAAGCTGTGTTGTTTCATCAGTTCCTGGAAATGATCAAATTCATTTACGGCCGCGCATAATTTTTCCATCCGCTCAACATCTGCATAATATTCCGGTTTGTAATCACCGATTTTTTTTCCTGATTTGATTTGTGCTTTTTTATATTTCAGGTTTTCATCGTTCTTAATTTTTTCAAGATATTGATCAATACATTGCACAACATATTGCGGCGTCCATCCTTCTCTTTTCATTGCAGAAAAAAGCTTTTGCAAATTTTTTATTTCATAATAAACATCACCGCGATATCTTTTTAAAGGATTATTTTTTGGTAAACGGTCAATAAGCGTTTTATATAATTGAATTTTTTCAAGATCTGAAACCGGATTCAATGCAGTCTTTTCAAATAACGATAAATTCTGCTGAATGACATCGTTGCAAAATCCATGAAAAGTATAAATGTTCACTTTATAAGAATCGGGCCCGATAAATTGCAGCAATCTTTTTCGCATCGCAACCGCTCCGGCATCTGTGTAAGTAAGACACAAAATATTTTGCGGAAGCGTATCTGTTTCCAACAAGATTTTCCCAATCCGTGCTGCGAGAATTTGAGTTTTTCCGGTTCCTGGTCCGGCAATTACCATTATAGGGCCTTCAATTGTATCTACCGCCAGTTGCTGCTTTTCGTTTAGTTTCTGGTATTCGTTCTGGTATTTTTTTAATAAAATTTCTCTATAAGTTGACATAGAACGAAGGTAATTTTTTTGCTACAGTTTTTGTACAAATGTTGTCGGTGATTCAAAGAAAGTTATTAAGAATTTCGGAACATTTTTTTGAAGTTATATAAAATAAAAATTCATGTTATTTGCTGGGTTACTGCTCTTTGGTTTTGCAAACAGGGAAATTATTTTAATGCTTAACAGCTTATACTTTTTCCTCAATTATCATTTACTTTGCTGCTTAAACGAAAAACCTGTTCATGAAGAACTTTAATTTCAAAAAAATACTTCCGCATTTAATTGCCGTTGCCATTTTTTTTATTGTAGCAGTCATTTATTGTAAACCCGCTTTGCAGGGAAAAGTAGTGGCGCAATCTGATACCCAGGGTTGGCGTGGCATGGCGCAGCAATCTTTTGAATTTAAAGATAAATATGGTCATTTTCCTTTGTGGACAAACAGTATGTTTAGCGGAATGCCGGCTTACCAGATCGCACTCGATCCGAGAACAAAAATTTCTGTTGGATATCTTACTTCTGTTCTTACTCTGGGTTTGCCAATTCCGATCAGCTTTTTCTTTTTAGCATGCATTTGTTTTTATTTTTTGTGTGTCGTCGCGGGGGCCAATCCGTGGGTCAGTATTCTTGGTGGATTAGCGTATGCTTATTCCACTTTTGACCCGATCATAATTTCCGTGGGGCACAATACGCAAATGTTTTCCATTGGTTACGCGCCGGCGGTTTTAGCGGGATTGCTTTTGTTATTTCAACGAAAATATTTGGTTGGGTTTACGATAACGGCGCTGTTTTCTTTTTTCCTGATAGAGCAAAATCATGTGCAGATCGTTTACTATACTTTGATCATTGCGATCATTATGACGATTGCTTTTTTTATAAAAAGTTATCGCGAAAAGCAATTGGTAATAGCAGTGAAAAGCGCGGCATTCGGACTTTTGGCGGGAATTATCGGACTTGCATGTTGTGCAGTTTCCATGATGCCAACGTATGAATACGCCAAAGAAAGTATGCGAGGAGGAAAATCAGAACTTACTTCCGATATACAGGGAAATAAAACCAAAGGCGGGCTTGATAAGGATTATGCATTTCGCTATAGTCTTGGCTTTGGCGAAACATTTACTTTTATTGTTCCCGGATTGTATGGCGGTAGCAACGGTGGAGATGAATACAATACTTCATCAAAATTTGTTGAGAAGTTTTCACAACTCGGAATTCCTGAGGACCAGGCAGTGCAATACGAAGATCATTATTCTTATTGGGGCAATCAGCAGCCAACTTCAGGACCAGTATATTTGGGAGCAATCATTTGCCTGCTGTTTATTTTTGGAATTGTCTATCTAAAATCATGGTATAAATGGTGGCTGATTGCTGCAAGCATATTGGGTGTTTTACTCGCATGGGGATCCAACTTTCCAACTTTTAATTATTTCCTCTTCGACTATCTTCCTTTTTACAGCAAGTTTCGCGCGCCGACGATGGCTTTGGTAATTCCGCAATTGTGTTTTCCCCTGATGGCGGTTCTTGTTCTTACCAAATTGATCTCAAAAGATATTGATGTGGAAGAAGCATGGAAAAAATTAAAAACAGCTTCAATTATCACAGGAATTATTTTCGTTTTTCTGATTGCATTTTATCTTACTGCTTCTTTCAGTGGCCCTAATGACAAGGCTTTCAGAGAAAGTATTCAACAAAATATGATGCATGTTCCGGCAGGACAGCAAGCGCCGCCGCAACTGGAACAGCAGGCAGATCAAATGAGCAGAGAAATTATTTCTGCTTTGCAATCTGACCGGAAAAGTTTGATGGGAAGTGATTTGCTTCGTTCATTTATTTTAATTGCAGTTGCTGTTTTTTTAATGGCGATGTATTTAAAGAAAAAAGTGTCCGCACAAATTCTTGTCGGCGCTTTGGTCGTTCTTTCTGCGTACGATCTTTTAGGAATTGCATTGCGATATTTGAATTCAGAAAAATTTGTGGAGCCAGAAGATTTTGAATCGGTATTTATTCCTTCGCCTGCGGTAACCCAGATTCTGAAAGACCCTGATCATGCTAACTTCAGGGTATTTAATACAACTGTTGATGCCTTTAATGATGCTACGACCGCTTATAATCTCAACACTATTGGAGGTTATCATCCTGCAAAACTGGATTTGTACAACGATATTATTACCCATCAGTTAAGCAAAGGAAATATGGCGGTATTTGATATGTTGAATACCAAATATTTTATTGTTCAGGATCCGCAAACAGGAAAACCGGTGGCACAATTAAATCCAAATGCTTTTGGAAACTGCTGGCTGGTAAAAGGAATCAAATTTGTTGACAATGCGGACCAGGAAATGGCTGCGCTTGATAATACCAATTTGAAAGACACCGCAGTTGTTGAAAATAAATTCAAATCACAGGTCACACAGGAACCGAAATATGATTCTGTTGCGTACATCAAGTTGGTAGAAAATAAAAATGATCTGATTGATTACAAATTTTCTGCACCAACACCACAGTTTGCAGTGTTTAGTGAAGTGTATTATCCAAAAGGCTGGAATGTTTTTATTGATGGAACAAAAGCGGATTATATCAAGACAGATTATGTTTTACGGGGCATGTATATTCCTGCAGGAAACCATAATATTGAATTCCGTTTCGAGCCGAAATCCTTTTACACAGGGCGTTTGATCAGTATCATTTCAAACATTCTTGTAGCGTTATTAATCATTGCAACGATCATTTATTACGCAACAAGAAAGAAAAAACCAGATGCGCATTTGTTATAGAACTTTATAAAAATGAGGCTTTGAATTGATGATGGTTGGAGAAAGTTTTATGATCTTAAAAACGTTCGATGCATAATTTTTTGCGGTAGTAAACGAATATTTATTTGAAAAAAATATTTTAGAAATCAAGACTCCAATAAAGAATATTGGTATTTCGAAAGTGTAAACTGACAGAATAAAAATAAAGTTGCCAACACCAAATTCTTTTCTGATTCTTACTAAATTGGACAACATAATCTGAAGGCCTTTGCGGTCAAATAAATTCATATAACCTTTTCCTGAAGAACCAAAAGTTTCGTTGGAAGTTTCACCTTGTAAATGAATCACATTGATGTCTCCATAGATGCATAATTTTCCAACTTTTTTCAATCGGCTACACCACTCCGCTTCTTCTGCATACAGAAAAAAGTCTTCATCCATTAATCCTGCTTTTTGAATTGCCGGTTTCTTTACCATTAAAAAAGCGCCATTGATCCAATCCACTTCAATAATTCCTGAAGCGTCAGGAACATTTGGTTTTTTTACACCAAGAATATTTGCAAATGATTTCAACAAGTTTCCCAGAAAAGGCAATGGCAGCAAATAATTGAGGCCGCCTTTCATTGCATAATTCCCTGAGATCTGTGGACTGCGATCCGGATTTAATAATTGAACTCCGCATGCAACATATTCTGAAAACTGAAAGTGATTAAAGCATTTTTCAATTGCATTATTTTCAATAATGGTATCACCATTCAGCAGTAAAACAACATTTGCGTTGGATTTTTTTATTCCTTCATTATTGGCTCTGGCGAAGCCGGAATTGTAATTCATTTCAATCCATATAATTTCTGGAAAAAGGCAAAGAATTTTTTCTTGGCTTCCATCTTTTGAATCATTATCAACTACAATTATTTCAAAATTGAAAGAAGACTTTTGAGCATAGATTGATTCGATACAATCACAAACCAACTGTGAGCTTTTATAATTGATAATGATGATAGAAAGCTGAAACATTGTTTTTTAACTTTGCAGTCGTTTTCGTCTGACAACTACAATATTAAAAACATTATTTTTACCAGAACTTATATTTTTTAATTTAAAGAATGAAACCATCTATAAGTGTTGTTATACCTTGTTTCAATGATGGCCTTTATCTCGAAGAAACAATTACAAAACTTAAACTTCAAACTTTCACTGACTTTGAAATAATTATAGTTGATGATGGATCTACCGATCAGCATACGCTCGATGTTTTAAAAAATATAGAACAGCAGAAAGAAATAACCGTTTATCATATACCAAATCAAAGGATGTCCGCCGCCAGGAATTATGGCATTGAAAGAGCAAATACCGATTTAATTGTTACACTTGATGCAGATGATTATTTTGATAAAACATTTTTTCAAAAAGCATTGGATATTTTGAATAACGAGAACAATATCGCAGTAGTTTCATGTTATATCAGAAATTTTGGATTGAATAAAAAACTTTTTAAACCAAGAGGTGGGACTATCAAAAACTTTTTGTTTTCCAATCAATGTGCAATGTGCGCCATGTTCAGAAAGCCTGTTTGGCTGGAGGTTGGAAAATTTGATGAACAGATGAAATTAGGTTATGAAGATTGGGAGTTTTTTATTCGTGTTACTGCTAAAGGATATTTGGTAAAGATCATTCCTGAAATTTTGTTTTATTACCGGCAAACAAAAAAATCAACTTTAAAAAACGATACTATTCCTAATGAAAAAGAAATTGTAAGTTACATCATTCAAAAACATCAGGAACTTTATAAAGAGCAAATGGCAGAATTAATTATTAAAAAGCAGGTATTATATACAGAGTCACGCATCTCGTGGCAAAATATAAAAAAGATGATTTTGAATAGATTGACATCAAAATATAAGTAGGTTATAAATATTGATGTTGGTGAATCAGGAGTGTTTTAAACATTAAAAATTTTGATACAACCCCATTTTTTAAAGTTTTATAAGAGAGATTTTTTTGCGCTTCAAGAATATGCCTCAACGGTAAATTAATTTCTTCTGCTCTAATTCCAATTTTCAAAAGATCATTTATGGATTTTACTTTATGATTCCTCATTAATCTCCAAAAATAATCGAACACTAACATTTTTCTAAAAACTTTTAGAGGTCTCTTTTGAGCATAAAGAATATTTTCTTTCAACATAATTTCAGGATTTTCATGACAAAATACAGTTGTTTGATCATCGTGCATTCCGATCGTAACAAGATGATTATCAATATATGAATATTGAATGCCGCTTTCAATGATCCTTACAAAATAATCCACATCAACGACCCAAATGAATCGTTCATCGTACCTGGTTTTTATTTTTTTTGAAATCATCACATTGCTTGGAGGACCGATTACAAAATCATCAATTAGAAAATCTATATTTCCTTTTAGATCTCTTATAACTTTTTGATTATGCGGCACATTTGGAACAAGCGTTCCATTATCATACATTGGTGTATTTCTCGAGAAAACAAAAGAAACATTTTTGTTTTTTCTGAATTCATCCAAATAGGAATTTACTGATGATGGTTTTGCAAAATAATCATCCTGGTGAATCAGCATGAAATAATCGCCAGAAGCTTGATCCAAAGCGAAGTTCCAGTTCTTCGGAGATTTTAAAGATGGCTGATGTTTGAAATAATGAATCAGTAATTGATCCTTATATTGTTCACATAAATTTTTAATTTCAGAATGAATAGAATCGTCAGAAACAATTACCTCAATATTTTTATAATCCTGCATTACAATCGAATCCAATAATCTTTTCACGTAATCAAAATGATTATAGACAGGAATACAAATAGAAACCAAGGGATTATTTATTTCCATTTTTGAAAGCAAAAATATTTAATTGAACATCATAAGTGTCAATGATTTTTTTATCGTAAAAAGGCCGTGGATAAACGTTTTCAGCTTCTTTAATGTACCATTTGAAATTTTCTTCCGTAAGAATATTTAAGATGGTATTTAGCTTATTCATTTCATCATAATAACCATGATATTCGACAAACATTTTCTCTACATTCACCAGGCGGCTTTGAATGTCAAGAAGAACTTCATACTCCGCGCCTTCAATATCAATTTTTAAAAAATCCACTTTTTGATCTAAAAAATCTTTCAGACGAATCGCAGAAACGTTTACCTTTTTTCCTCCGGTATTGATTGCATGAACAGAACTTGCCATGCTATTTGATTCATAAAATTCCAAATCTTCTGAATTGATCCAAACAGCCTTTTTTTGTAATTCAATATTATCGAAACCCCATGAATCAATGTTTTCTTTCGCTAAATAAAAATTTTCAGAATCGGGTTCAAAAACAAGAACTTTTGATCGAGGATAATTTAGTTTGAAAAATAAAGCGCTGATTCCAATATAGCCACCGCAATCAATTATAAAAGGAGTAGAATTTTTTGTTTCAAACAAATAAATTTCATCGACAAAAATTTCTTTTATTGCATGAAGAAAAGAAAGAGGATCAGTAAAAACAACGTTTATTCCTTCCTTGTATTTGTGAACGTATTTTTTATGATTTGGTGCGTGTTTATAAAACTTTTCCTGTACCCAGCTCATATTAAACCTGGCGTATCTGCTTGTGACTGCACGTTTTGCTTTTTTTAAAACGCTACTTATAATTTTGCCAGGCATTAGTAAAACGATTTTTAGGTAAAATTCATTTTTATTTTTTCTATAAATAATTCCAATCCTTTCTTTTTATTTTCATCTAACTGAAAGCTGATGCAATCAGTATAATAATGTTTCAGATCAAAGGGTTTATAAGGATTTTCTTTTACAACTTTATCAATCTGATTCAATCCAAAGGCATTGGCTTCGTTGAAATTTTTTATAAATACTTCATTCAGTTTTTTATTACTAATCCAGGCTGCAAATACAAATGGCAAGCCTGTGAAGTTTTTCCATTCTGATCCTAAATCATAAATGTAAGGAGAAATTTTTCTTTGTTGCAAGGCGCGATCGCCAATAACAAGCCCTGCGGTAGTTCCTGAAATTTTGGATTGATAATTTTCTGTTGTTTCTTCAAACATTACATTGATTTTCCAGTATTCTTTGATCAGAATTTTTAAAAGCGCCACCGAAGTGCGGCTTTGATAATCCAATAAAATTGTTTCAATTTCATTCATTGGAACTTCGCTGAAAAGACACACGCTTGCCACTTCACCGACACTTCCAATGCAATAATCAGAAATCACATGCCACTCGTTTAATTCAGGAATAATTGCGACCGGAACTAGTCCAACATCCAGTTCATCTTTTAACAACATTCCTGCAATCTTTGATGGATAATCAATGATAAGATCAACATCATCTTTCATCAAACCGTTTTCAAATCCAAATATCAGAGGTTTCGTATTCAAATAACTTACTGCCCCAACCCTTACTTTTTTCTGCACTGTTTACTTTAATTTTGCGCAAATTTAAGGATGAATGAGCAATGGTGAATGTGAATTGAAAAAATAGAAGTGTTTCATATTTGTTTGTTTACTGAAAAATGATCAATGGCAATCCAACAATATAGCAATACAACAATATAATCCATGCAACTTCAACCTCTTACTGCCATTTCCCCAATCGACGGACGTTATCGTAATCAGCTTCAACATCTTGATGAATATTTTTCTGAGTTCGCTTTGATAAAATATCGCGTAAAAGTGGAAGTGGAATATTTTCTTTTTCTTTCTCAAAAAAAGTTTTTTAAAGTTTCTCCACAATTGAAAAAACAATTACTGAATGTTGAAAAAGAATTTTCCATTGCTGATGCAGAAAAGATAAAAGCAACGGAAAAAATTACCAATCATGATGTAAAAGCGGTTGAATATTTTTTGAAAGAAAAGCTGCAATCCTTTGTTAGTACCGATTTGCAGGAATGGATTCATTTCGGATTAACCTCGCAGGATATTAATAACACAGCGATTCCCCTGATGTGGAAGGATGCAATTGAACATGAATATTTGCCGGCAGTTATTAATCTTCAACACAAACTTCATGATCTTGCAGATGAATGGAAAGATATTCCGATGCTTGCCAGAACCCACGGCCAGCCTGCTTCTCCTACCATATTAGGAAAAGAGATTATGGTTTTTGTCGAAAGGATTGAAAATCAAATTCAGCAATTCAGCTACATTCCATTTACCGGAAAGTTTGGTGGCGCAACCGGAAATTTTAATGCACATCATGTTGCCTTTCCAAAAACAAACTGGATTGATTTTGCCAATCAGTTTCTTGAAGAAAAATTAGGATTCCAAAGACAACAATACACTACACAAATTGAACATTACGATTTGCTCGCTGCTCATTTTGACGCAATAAAAAGGATCAATACCATCTTAATTGATCTGTGCCGCGATGTGTGGACTTACATCAGCATGGATTACTTTAAACAAAAAACCAAAGCCGGTGAAATCGGAAGCAGCGCCATGCCGCATAAAGTAAATCCAATTGATTTTGAAAATGCAGAAGGAAACCTTGGTATTGCAAATGCTTTGCTGGAGCATCTTTCATCCAAATTGCCGGTTTCGCGTTTGCAAAGAGATCTGACAGATTCAACTGTAATCCGCAATATCGGAGTTCCGGTTGCGCACACGGTTCTCTCAATTCTTTCTCTTGAAAAAGGTATCGGAAAATTAATTTTGAATGAAGAGAAATTACATGCGGATTTGGATAACAACTGGGCGGTGGTAGCAGAAGCAATTCAAACGATCCTAAGAAGGGAAAATTATCCAAAACCTTACGAAGCTTTGAAAGAATTGACAAGAGGAAAAACTTCAATTGATAAGAATGCTATTCATTCTTTTATTGATTCTTTAAAGATTTCTGGCGCATTGAAAAAACAACTAAAAGAGATTACTCCTTTTAATTATACTGGATTAAAATTCTTTTAAGTTTCGGTAAAATTATTTCATCTGATATCGGATGGCTTGTCCATGATAATACTTATAAACATAATTATCATAGTAATACTCGTCGGTAAAAATACTGCCTCCCTTGTACCTAATGTTTTCCCAAGTCATCAAAAAAGTTTTCGAGGATGGCGGGTCACTTACTAAAAAGGTAAGTTTTGTACTATCTGAATTCGCAAATTGCCAATTGCTAATAGGATGTAAACTGTTATTTCCGTCGAGCAAAGATCCGGTACCATCGGCGTTAAAAGTGTAAGTCTCGATTGACCGATCCCCAAAGCCAGTAGTATTATTAGTTCCACCGCGATAATAATAAATTGAATCTCCTCCCCATACCGCACGTAACTCAGTTGTTTTCCAAGGATATGCTATTAATAATGCTTTAGAAAAAGAAGAATCTTTGATTAAAAGTGTATCAGTTTTAATGACTGAAAGTGTATCAGTTTTGGTAACAGTTACAGTATCAAAAATTGTTTGATCTTTTGTACAGGAAGTAAGAAGAGTAGTTGTTGATAAAGAAGATAATATTAAAATGATTCCTGATAAACTTAATATAAATTTCATTTAGCTATTTTTTAACAAAAATAATTTTTCTTCTTTAATATCCAATTCGTTGAAAAACCATAATGTTACAAAGTAATGTGCGCAATTTCTTAGAACCACAAATAGCTTGTTATAGGAAGTTAGAATAACTTTTTCTTACTCTGGATTTTATTTATGAATCTCACTCGTAAAATGAAATTCTATATCAGGATTATTCGCTCTTTCAGTGTTTAGAAACCATTCGCTTTGAGCGAGGTAAACCAGCAAGCCATCTTTATCACGGGCGATATTTGCAGATTTGAATTTGATAAAATCTTCCAGCTTTTTTGGGTCTTTTGAAGTGATCCAGCAGGCTTTGAAATAAGGCAAAGAATTGAGTTGCACTGATGCGCCATATTCATGCAAGAGACGATATTGAATCACTTCAAATTGCAATTCTCCCACACAACCAATGATCTTTTTATTGCCTCCAAATTGTGTGAATAATTGCGCCACGCCTTCATCGGTTAATTGCAATAATCCTTTTTCCAATTGTTTTGTTTTCATCGGATCTTTATTGATTACTTCTTTAAAAATCTCCGGAGAAAAAGAAGGAATTCCTGTGAAATAAAAATCTTCTCCTTCGGTAAGTGTATCGCCGATTTTGAAATTTCCTGTATCAAACAAACCAACGACATCTCCTGGATAGGCGCTTTCAATAATGTCTTTATCTCTTGCTAAAAAAGTGTAAGGATTGCTGAAGCGAACGTTCTTGTCCAAACGAACATGATGAAAATACTTGTTACGCTCAAACTTTCCTGCACACACTCTTAAAAATGCAATTCTATCGCGATGCCGTGGATCAAGATTGGCATGAATTTTAAAAACAAATCCACTGAATTTATTTTCTTCAGGCTCTACAACCCTTGTCGTTACTGCTCTTTCTTGCGGAAGCGGTGCAATTTGTATAAATGTTTCCAGCAATTCCTTCACACCAAAATTATTGATAGCGCTTCCAAAAAATACAGGTGCAATTTTTCCTTCGAGGTAAGGTTGTCTTTGAAAATCTCCATAAACGCCTTCAATTAATTCAACATCTTCTCTCAAACGGGCAGCATCTTTCGCGCCGAGTTTTTGTTCAACAATTTGGTCATTAATATTTGAAATCGGCAGATCTTCTTCTGTTATTTTTTGATTAGGCGTAAATAGCAAAAGGCTTTTTTCATACAAATTATAAACGCCTTTAAATTCTTTTCCCATTCCTATCGGCCAGCTCAAAGGATGCAACTGAATTTTCAATTCCGATTCAATTTCATCCAAAAGATCAAAAGGATTTTTCCCATCACGATCCAGTTTGTTTACAAAAACGATCACCGGCGTATCACGCATTCTGCAAACTTCCATCAGCCTTTTCGTTTGCTCTTCCACACCTTTGACAGAATCAATCACCAAAACTACACTATCAACAGCAGTTAAAGTTCTATAAGTGTCTTCTGCAAAATCCTTATGGCCGGGAGTATCCAGCAGGTTTACCAAAATGTCTTTGTATTCAAAACTCATCACAGAAGTAGCAACAGAAATTCCACGCTGTCTTTCAATATCCATGAAATCTGAAGTGGCATGTTTTTTAATTTTATTGCTCTTTACTGCGCCCGCTGTTTGAATGGCCCCCCCAAACAACAGAAATTTTTCCGTCAATGTTGTCTTTCCGGCATCCGGGTGAGAAATGATGGCAAATGTTCTCCGTTTTTTTATTTCGTTTACGAGTTTTGTATTTACTTCGGCCTGCATTTAAGTCTAAAAAAATTTTGCGCGAAGGTAAGTCAATTGGCTAATGTGCTAATAAGCTAATAGGCTAATTTAAAGATGTGAAAATGTGAAAATTTGAAATACAGTAAACAAACAAATAAGAACAAATTTATTTTGGATTAAACAAACAAATCGCTCAAATTATTTTTAAGTCAACATTTGAACATTGCTTCATTAGCTAATGTGCATATTAGCTCATTGCCGAATTAACCTATTTTTGCAAATACCAAAAAATTTTTTATGGATTTTAATTTCTCTGAAGAGCAGTTAATGATCAAACAGGCAGCTCATGACTTTGCCATTACTGAATGTTTGCCGGGAGTTATTGAGAGGGATGAGCACCAAAAATTTCCTTATGAGCAGGTGATGAAACTAGCTGATTTGGGATTTCTTGGAATGATGGTTCCTACTGAATATGGTGGTGCAGGATTGGATACCGTCAGCTATGTTTTGGCTATAGAAGAGATCAGCAAAGTGGATGCAAGCACCAGTGTTTGCATGAGTGTGAACAATAGTTTGGTGTGTTATGGGTTGGAAGCTTTTGGCACTGAAGAACAAAAGAAAAAATATCTAACGCCTCTTGCACAAGGGAAGAAAGACGGCAAATTATACATCGGCGCATTTTTATTAAGCGAGCCGGAAGCAGGCAGTGACGCGACTTCACAAAGAACTACCGCCGAAGAAAAAGACGATCATTATGTGATCAATGGTGTAAAAAACTGGATCACCAATGGAAATTCGGCTTCTGTTTATTTGGTGATCGCACAAACGCATCCCGAAAAAGGAAGTCGAGGGATTAATGTTTTTATTGTAGAAAAAGATTGGCCCGGAGTGAAAGTTGGAGCCAAGGAAAATAAGCTCGGAATTCGCGGAAGTGACACCCATAGCATCTCATTTACCGACGTAAAAGTTCCGAAAGAAAACAGGATAGGAGAGGACGGTTTTGGTTTCAAATTCGCGATGAAAACTTTATCCGGCGGAAGGATTGGAATTGCTTCACAGGCGCTGGGGTTGGCTTCCGGAGCGATGGAACGAGCGGTAGCCTATTCAAAAGAAAGAAAAGCATTTGGCACAGAAATAAAAAATCACCAGATTATTCAATTTAAAATTGCGGACATGGCCACGAGGATTGATGCTGCGCGTTTGCTTTGTCTGAATGCTGCCTGGCAAAAAGATACTGGACAGGATTATACAGAAAGCGCCGCAATGGCAAAAGTTTTTGCAAGCGAAACTGCGATGTGGGCTACATCAGAAGCCGTCCAAATTCATGGAGGATATGGGTACGTGAAAGAATATCATGTGGAAAGAATGATGCGGGATGCAAAAATTACTCAAATATATGAAGGCACGAGTGAGGTGCAGAGGATTGTAATTAGCAGAGGAATTTTGAAGTAAATTTTTAATTACCTAGTGAGCTGATATGCTAATGAAAAAAATACTTATAATATTCAGTTTGCCAACAATTTAATAATGTAATAATTCAATAATTTGCCAGTAAATATAGAATTATATAAAGAAATTTTTTCCAACCTTCAGCAAAAGAATGTGACGCTCGTAGCAGTTTCAAAGACCAAACCTGTTGAAGATATTTTAGAATTATACGATCTTGGACAAAGGGATTTTGGTGAAAATTATGTGCAGGAATTGGTGGAAAAATGTCAGAAATTACCAAAAGATATCCGCTGGCATTTTATCGGTCATCTTCAATCCAATAAAGTAAAATTAATTGCGCCGTTTGTTCATTTAATTCACAGCGTTGACAGCGAAAAATTGTTGAAAGAAATTAATAAGGAAGCAATAAAAAATAATCGTGTCATCGACTGTCTTTTTGAAATTTATATCGCCAAAGAAGAATCCAAGTTTGGATTAGATACTTCAGAAGCTGATAAATTAATAACAGCAATTCTTAGCTCGAATTCCACGAACGAAAAACAAAAATCTTTTCAAAATGTTTACGTAAAAGGATTGATGGGCATGGCTTCTTTTACGGATGATAAAAAAATTCTGAGAAAAGAATTTTCGTTTTTAAAAACATTATTTGATAAATATTCGAATCTGCAAACTACGAATTACAAACTGCAAATTCTTTCAATAGGCATGAGTGCTGATTATAAAATCGCGATGGAAGAAGGAAGCAATATGGTAAGAATTGGAAGTTTGCTTTTTGGCAAAAGAGAAAAAAAAGAACATTAAGTTTCAACAAAACTATTTAACATTTATAAACACAAATGTTTTTATCTTATAGTTAAATTTGGACAACTTAAAAATTATGCTTGACGCAAATTATATAAATCACGAGTTTGAAGCAGAAAAAAACAGGAAAGCTTTGATGTACACTGCCATCATTATTGGATTGTTTTTATTGATCGCTATTTTTTATACATGGCCGCTGCAAGTGCCGCCAACTCCAACTGTCATGGATTTGATCGACGTGAATCTTGGTAACGAGCAGGAAGGAATGGGCGACGTTCAGCCATTGGTAAAAGGTGAGCGTGCTCCGGATAATCAAAGTGTGGCTTCTCATCATACGGCAACGCATAAAGTGGCTGAAGAACCTTCACAAAGCATCAAGGCAGATGAAAATAATAATGATGAAAATGCTGCGCCTGTTGTGAAGGCTGAAAAGAAAGTAGAAAAAGCAAAAATTGAAAATAAAGAAAGTAGTATCAAGCCTTCTAAAAATATTAATCCTTCTCCCGTTGTAAATCCAAATCCGGCTCCCCCAAAACCGAAAATACCTTTGTACAAAGGTGGAACAGGCAATGGAGGCAACGGCGCAACAGAAGATAATGGTTACAGAAATCAAGGCTATAAACCAGGCAACGGAGATGCCGGAAGCCCTGATGGGAAAGCTGATGCTTATGGAAATTCTCCCGGTGGCAAAAGTGGTTTTAGTGTAGTTCGTGGACTTTCAGGAAGAAGACCTATTCATTTTCCGGATATGCAGGGCGACTTCAATGAAAATGCAAAAGTGTATGTGGATATAAAAGTAAACGCAGCCGGAACTGTCACCAGTGCCACCATTTCAAAAGGAACCACTACTTCCAATCCTACACTGAGAAATATTGCGATTGAAAAAGCGAAGCAATTAAAATTTCCGCCTGCACAAAGTGATATCGAAAGCGGAACTATCCTTTTTAATTTTGTGTTGAAAAGCTAAACAGAAAAATAAAAATCGATTCTTTTTGTTCATTTACTTTAAAAATCTTTGTAAAAGATTTTAGAGTTTCTTTCTGAAAGCAAAAAACAAAATAGATTTATTTATGGCTTTACTATTTCATCTTTTATTCTTCCGGCCTTCCGCTGGCAAGATTTAAAAGCTTTCCTTTTTTCCAGGCTTTCAGTTCCCGTTTGTAATTCTTTTTATTTTGTTTGGTAAGATGTGGATCGTCTAATGAATTAAGATCTGGGCTGCCGGCATTTATCCACGCGGTGTACCAAAAACAAGCAACTTCATAAATGCCAAGCTGTAATTGTTTTTGGATCATTCCTCCTAAAGCTGTATTAAACGCGCGCGCATATTCGTCAGAAAAAACAGGTGAATTATAAAACATAACAGTTTTGCCGTTGCTGTCTTTCTTATACATATTATCCGAAGAGAATTGGCTGCGCACTTCTTTTTCTTTCATTAAAATGGTATCTACCAAAGAATGAGATTCTTCAATGATCTTCCATGTTTCTGCGGGAATATCACTGATATATTTTGCAGGCGCTGTTCTGAAATTATACGAACCGCCAAATGCTTGGGGCAGATTAGATTCAAATAAAGCATGTACACCTTTTTGATGTGTTAGTTGACCGTCGTAATTTGAAGTAGTGTGTAAAGGTTGGCTGGCATCGCCGATATAATGTGACAAATCAGCTGCAATAAAAAGTATTTCGGATTTATTTTTTTTCTTAAAAGCGTTCGTCAATTTCTCGGTGAGATTTTGAATGTACCAAGGCAAATAACCAGTTTTATTTAAAAACGAACTATCATATTTTTGATATGCTTCTTTCGTTGTTTTTGGAAATTCACTCAAGGGAATTTTAAAATCTTCCAGATCTAAAAAATGGCGTGGTGCTTCATTTTTATCGTTGATAACAGCTCTGCGCAAATCTGGCACTACAGCGGCTTCTGTGATATAATCAATATGATTGTAAAAGAAAGTTCTCATACTGTCAGGCAAAGCAAAAACAGCACCACGGCTGATATGTTTATGTCCCCATTGTCCCCATGCAAAAGCTAAAGAAATGCTTCCACTAACCAATAAAATCAAAAAAGAAATCCTTAATATTCTCCTTCTCATTGTGCAGTGATTTTTTATAGAATGAATGATGAAATGCAAATAAATTTTCGAAGCGCGAAATTAAAGGATGATTCTCTTAAAGAAAATTTTAGCAAAAAAAATTATGGTTTTCTGGCATAGTTATTTATTTCAAAATTGAAAAAGAATTTTAATATGGACACAAAACAAGAGGAGGCGAACAATCCGGAACCACCGGAATTAAGAAAGCAGGGAATTCCGCCTTTAAAGAAACAAATGAAGATAGTTTATGTAATTATTGCTGTGGCGTTTGTGATCGTTTTGATCTTTGCACTTATTTTTTGGTTCAGTAATAACAGGTAAGAAACTGCAAAAGAAAGTAAAGTCAAAAATTTACATGTCCTCTTATTGCAAAAGCATTTACCGGCCCTCGATCTTTATTATATCCGGTATTTTTTACGAACTGGTAATCTAAAGTAAGTGAAAAAAAATTAGTAAGAAGCGCATTGTAATAAGCCTCAACAATTCCTTCATGAGCATAATTTAATTTCCCATCCCCGATAATAAAACCATAACCTCCTGCATTCAAAAAATCTCTGTGACCAGATGAAATGCCATTTACAACAGAAGCGATGCCAACAACATCATTAGGACGCTTCCATCCATTTCCTTTGATAGCAATTCCTGCACTCAATGTTTCATCAATCTCTGTAAATGCCCACGTAGCATCCTTCCCATCGTTCCAACCTGCCCGTAAAAAAATTCCAACTGAATTACTTAATTGCTGATCGCCACTAAAACCAATCGTATATTTTTTGCCTCCATAATTTTTTGCTTTTGCATCTCCCGAGATCACATCCAAAATAAATTGGTTGTTGGTTTGAATTGCCTTAATTCCTTGCTGATAAGATGGCGCTCTCGAAAACATTTGTGAAAAAAGAAAACGAAGCGTGCCCGGTTTTTGATTCAAAAATATTTTTCTGTCAATTTCAAAAGTTTCTGAGTGCGCTTTTGAAAATACATATTCCATTTTCGGAGAATTGGCAATTGAAGGAATGGCAACACTTGAAATTCTAAAAACCCAATTTTGTTTGAAATATTCAGCTACGATTCCAAAAGTGTAACCTCTTGTGTTTGCAGGATAATCCCATGCGCCGTCAGACATCAGCGACCAGTTCAGAAATTGCGTCCTGGGATTGTGACTGTATTCATTATCATCAAAAAAATCACTGATTGCAAATTTTCCCGCACTGATGGAAATGCGTTCTGTTGCTACTTTTCCTTTGACCTGGTTGATGTCATCATGAACATTTTCATAAGAGTTTGATAATGGAAATTGCTGTTGAAAATAAGCACGCGCTATAAAAACTGAAGGTGCCGCATTTCCTACACGATACGTTTCTCCGTTCAAAGCACCTGCAACTCCTAAAGAGCCGCTTAATCCTTCTCCTCCTGAAATTTCAGGATCAAAATAAAAAGCCGCTCCTTGCCATAATTTCTTTCCAAGAAATAAAGTAGAAGTAATGCTTGTTGCGCCCCACTCAGCATTGTTTGTCAAACTATTTTTTCCACTGTAGAGTGATTTAAAAGAAAGATGACTTTGGGAAATAACTGTAAGTTGAAAATGTGCGGTTGAATTTATTTTTTCTGATGAATCAATATTTGTTTGAGCAGAAACAAAAGAAGTTTCGAACAGATAAAGCAATAAAATGGCAATGATTTTTTTCACTGGTAATTTATTTCTAAAAGCTTCAGGGAAAGAATTTATGAATGTGCAAAATCGATTTCAAAATTTCCTTTGATCCTTTCCATTGATGGATTGAAATATCCAAATTTTAAGCCGGGAAATTCTTCTCTTAATAAATCCATCATTTGACGAATACCTATGCATTCTCCTGTTTCAGTTACTCCAATTTTTCCCAAATACCAATCTGGATCAATGTTGAAATTTCTCCATTGAATCATTTTCAAACCTGTGGATTTTATCAACGTTCTTAACGCTTCATATTCTTCAACACTATCGGTCATTCCGGAAAAAACAAAATAATTGATGCTTGTCCAGCCACCAAAGCTATTCACCACCTTCAGGCTTTCTATGATGTCTTTAAATTGATAATTATTGGGACGGTAATACGGATTGTAAATTTTTTCACGTGCAGAATTGGTGCTTACGCGAATGCTATTCAAACCAGCTTCACATAAGGCTTTCACCGCTTTTGGATCGCTGCCGTTTGTGTTGATATTAATACTTCCTTTTTGAGTATGTTTCCTGATTTCTATGATCGCTTCTTTAATGGTTTTCCACATCAGCAAAGGTTCACCTTCGCAACCTTGCCCAAAACTTACGATGGGAAAAGGCGCTGTTTCTAAATGAGGAACTGTATATTCAACGATCTCTTCTGCTGTTGGTTTAAAGGTCAGCCGGTCTTGTGTAGAAACAATCGTTTCTTCCTTAGGCTGAAAAGAAATACAACCAATACAATTGGCATTACAAGCCGGTGAACTTGGTACCGGGCATTCCCATCTGCCCATAAAAAAATTTCTTGCGGCCGGACAATGATAAGTGAGACAACAATTCTGAGCCAGATGTTGAACCAGGCGATTGTGCTTGTATGCCGATACTAATTCTTTTACACCATCTTCAATTTTTGCTTCATCAAATCCGGCACTTTCCTGGCGAATGTCATTTTCAATTCTTACTGCAGTTACATAAAATTTTTCATCGTACCAGCCTGCTGCAGTGTAACAAAATAAAGGAAGCGTTTCAGCGCCGGGTAAAGTTTCGTAAGCAGCAAGGTAAGTTCCTGTAAACGCAGGTGGAATAAACGCTGCAACCGCCCAACCTTTTTCACACAATCGCATTTCGCCGGTTGTTACATCTATTCCAATTCCATGGCGGTTCGGTAATTCATACATTTGTCCACCTTCAGGAAGTTCGATCCATTCTTCAATTTCTACTGGCAACGCATTCCATCCGCTTCTGCCACAAACATATAATGAACGGTCTTCAAAAATGTTTCCTTTGCCGTCAGAATATAAAAGATATGGCGAGTGTTTCATTGTTATAAATTGAGATTCAATTATACAAGTTGCGATTGAACAAATGAATTAAATTGTTGTTCATTGATATTTTGTGATCGTTCAATTTCTGCCTGAATCAGTTTATTATCTTTAAAATCGATTGTCAGAATACGATCTTTCAGGATTACATTGTTCAAGCTGTTCCATTCAAATTCTTTTACAGGAAAATTTAATTTTACAATTTTTTCTTTTGTAAAAATCAATTGCAATTTTTGCAAAGCAAAATGATACAGAGCGCCAAGAATTACCATTGCGATAACCATAAAATAATTTTGTAATCCCAGCCAACAACCAGCCAGCACAAACATAATGACCTGATCAAGGTAATTTCCCTGGTTGTATTTTCTGATAAAATATAAACGCATGAAAACATAAATGCCGATCAGCAGAATTGCCGAGGCAACTTCATACCTGTATTGATCATAAAACAAAAGAAAAATAAAAACTGCCAGGTTCAAAAGCAAAAGGATCAATGCAATGGAACGGTATGATTTTATTTTATCGTTTTGCAAGGTGATATCAAATCGTTCCATATTTTTCATTTGAAGCAATCAGCAGATTGCATAATTTAAAAAGAACTCTTGCCCCTACATTTTCATCCCATTCATTGGAACTTACGCCGACTTCATTTAAATCAAAACCAACTAAATTTCTTCCGCTATCAATTATTTTTTTCAGCAAATAGTAAACCTGTTGTGTTTCAAATCCGCCTGGAACCGGCGTTCCCGTATTCGGACATAATTTTGGATCCAATCCGTCAATATCAAAACTTACATATACTTTTTGGGGCAGATGCGTAATCATTTCTTCTACAATTTGTTTCCATGTTTCACCCTCATAGCCGCGTTCTTTCAGATTCTTATCGAAATAAGTAACTACACGTCCTTTGCTGTTTTTGATGTATTGTAATTCGCCGTAAGAATAATCCCTGGTTCCTGCCTGTAGCAATTTTGTAAGTTGTGGAATTTCCTTCAAAGCATTATACATGATCGATGCATGAGAATATTTGAGGTTTTCATAGGAATCGCGAAGATCACAATGAGCATCAATTTGCAAAATTCCAAACTCCCCATGCTTTTCAGCAATCGCTTTATAAAATCCTAATGGTGAACTGTGATCACCGCCCACAACGGCGACTAGTTTTCCTTTGTCTAATAATTCTTTGGTTTGTTCATAAACCCACTCGTTTAAAAACTCACTTCCTTCGTTGATCTCACGCAAAACTTTCTGCATAAATTTATTATCTGACAGCGAATCGCCTTCGGTAATGAAATTAATATACAATTCCGCTTCTTTTCTCAGGTAATCACTTTTCATCATCACATTTTTATCTACATCGCGTAAATAAATTCCCTGTTTCCAGCCTTGTTCATTATCGTCATCCATCAGATCAACCTGCAAACTTGCACGACATAAACGCTCTGTAGCTCTTGCTGTTCCTGCTTTGTAGCTTACGGTCACTTCCCACGGAACGGGCAATAAAATAAGTTTCGCATCTGCTTCTGTAAACGGAAGTCCAAAAATTCCATTGTTCGGATTTCCTACTGAATCGGGATCAAAATTATTTAGGTCGGCCATGAGTTTTTTTCTTAAAATTTTTTTGGACGGCAAAGGTAGTAAGGATAAAATTAACGGGTGAATTTGCACAAAGAAGTTAACAGTAAAATGGGAGCACTATTCTTTTTGGAATTCTTTTTGTGACCTTATAAAATTAAAAAAATAAATTATGGAAGAACAGAAGTTTGAATTTGAAATAGATGAGATACCATATATTGTAAAAGTGATTCCTTTTAAATTTAATATGGAAACGCGCTATCGTGTAAGTTATAACGGTGGAAAAGAAGATATTTTTGTTTGGGATCCTGAAGTTGGTCGCATACGTGCTATTGATGATGCCGCATCAACTTTACCGGATAGTTTAGGGTTGGAAATTTCAAGGAAAATTATACAAGCCCAACTTTATTAATAAGTGCTTTTGCATCCAGTGAAAGGAGAAATAAGTTGAATTTTGTATTTTGACTTTATAATTAGAGTGCCCCTGTAGAGAACAGGGGCACTTTACCAAAACTAACTGCTTATGAGTTGGGGCGAAAATTAAATCATTTTATATTAAGTAGGTAATTTTACCAAACTTTTTACTGATTTATTGCAATAATATTTTTTTATTATAATGTATAAAGACGAAGGATACGAGTTTTTTGTGTGATTTTTTTTAAACACTTTTTATAAATGTTCTGAGAAACGTTCAATTTATTATCTCTTAAAAATTTACACTTCAAATTAATTTTTTAGCTGTACTTTGATCAAAAATTAAAATCTGAAAATATATGAAAAAGATTTTCCGGAAAATCAGTCTACTTATTTGTTTCACTTTTCTCTTCACATGTTTTACAAAAGCCAATTCTTTGCCGCCTGAGTCAGATTCAGCAGCTATAATCGGAAGATGGGATATTACAATTAGTATTGACGGAAAAACGTATCCTTCCTGGCTTGAAGTGGATCATTCAGGGTTGAAAATGTTGGTGGGTCGGTTTGTTGGAATTGGCGGAAGTGCACGACCCATTTCAAGGATTTATTTAGAAAACGGGAAAATGAGCTTTTCGATTCCTCCTCAATGGGAAAGCGAGCCAAACGATCTAAAAGTAGAAGGAACTTTGGAGAGAGATTCCTTGTCTGGTTCAATGACTTTTAGTAATGGAAAAACATATAGCTGGACTGGGAAAAAAGCACCGCTTCTTCGCAGGAAAACAGCGCCGGTTTGGGGAAAGCCGATTCATCTTTTTGATGGAAAAAACATGAACGAATGGCATGCCACCGGAAATAATCAATGGGTTGTGGAAAATGGAATGTTACGTAGCCCTCATTCCGGGTCTAATATTGTTACCAATCAAACTTTTAAGGATTTTAAATTGCACATTGAATTCCGCTATCCGAAAGAAAGCAATAGCGGCGTTTATCTTCGCGGACGTTATGAAGTGCAGGTAGAAGATAGCAAAGGTAAAGAACCGGAAAGCCATCTTTTTGGCGGTATTTATGGATTTTTGTCGCCAAGCGATATGGTTGCAAAATCCCCAGGCGAATGGCAATCTTTTGATATTACTTTGGTCGGAAGAATGGTAACAGTAGTTGCCAATGGAAAAGAGATTATTTGCAACCGTGAAATTCCGGGAATTACCGGAGGTGCTATTAATAGTAATGAAGGCGAGCCGGGGCCAATACTTCTGCAGGGAGATCATGGACCAATTGATTATAGAAATATTATTATTACTCCAGCCAAAGATTAAAACGTCAAGTAAACAAACATTTAATCCTCTTTTTATTTCTGAATTTTAAAATCACAATGAAAAATTTTTTTATCACTCTGATAGTCATTGTTTTTTCTATCAACGCAATGGCGCAGCAAACTGATTCTGTAACTGTAAAAGATTACGAGAATGCGGCAAGTTTTATTTCAGCAAACACTTCAAAATATATTGATCATCCAAGAGTAGATCCGCATTGGCTTTCCGATGATAAGTTTTGGTATCGCGATCTCAATGCAAACGGAAGTGATTTTATTTTGGTAAATGCGTCAAACGGGAAAAAATCTGCAGCCTTTGATCAGCAAAAGTTAGCCGGCGCACTTTCTACTGCTACCGGAAAAACTTATCACGGCCAAATGTTGCCTTTTTCGGATTTCTTTTATTCTGAAGATCACCAGTTCATCTTTTTTAATGCAGATGGAAAATTATGGAAATGCAGTTTGAGCAATTACGAATGCACTGCTCTTCACGAAGCAATGAATGAATCGGAAAACAGGGATGAAGTGGTTTCTCCGGATGGTACAAAAGCCGCCTTTATCCGTGATTATAATTTGTGGGTAAGAGATCTGTCAACCGGAAAAGAAACTCAATTAACTGCTGATGGTGAAAAGAATTTTGGTTATGC
The DNA here is from genome assembly GCA_051953735.1 of Ginsengibacter sp. Lineage (GTDB taxonomy): Bacteria > Bacteroidota > Bacteroidia > Chitinophagales > Chitinophagaceae > Ginsengibacter. Next base: position 7,337 of record JBQCIM010000038.1, on the reverse strand, counting down.
CACTGACAACGCAGGCTGGAAACACAGTGATGGTCCCATTTTACGCTGGTCACCTGATTCACGCAAGATCGCTACTTTTCAGCAGGATGAAAGAAAGGTCGCAGATATGTATCTGGTAACAACAAATGTTGGCCATCCGAAATTAAAAGAATGGAAATATCCAATGCCAGGAGATTCAAATGTAATCATGATTCAAAGAGTGATCATAAATGTTGACACTCCAAAGGTGATCCGCTTGCAGATTCCACCTGATTTTCATCGCGGAACGCTGAGTGATGATATCGCCAGCAGCGGCACTTTTGATGATGTTGATTGGAATCCGAACGACAATGAACTTGCTTTTGTTTCAACTTCCCGCGATCACAAAGTGGAAAAATTCAGAGTCGCGAATGCAAATACTGGTACCGTTCGCGAAGTTTTTGAAGAAACAGTTCCAACTCAATATGAATCTGGACAGGGAGCTATCAACTGGCGCTACCTTCCCAAAACCAATGAAATTATCTGGTACTCAGAACGAGATAATTGGGGACATTTGTATTTGTATGATGCCAAAACAGGAAAGCTGAAAAATCAAATTACGAAAGGAGATTTTGTAGTTACCCAATTATTGAAAGTAGATGAAAAAAACCGGCAATTGTATTTTCTTGCAGATGGAAGGCAACCGGAAAACCCTTATTTCACCCAGTTTTTGAAAGTTGATTTTGATGGAAAACATTTGACTTTGCTCACTCCTGAAACAGGCAATCATAATGTTTCATTGTCAGATGGAAAATATTTTGTGGATAGTTATTCTCAACCTGATGTTCCGCCGGTAATGGTTTTGCGCGATTTGAATGGTAAACTGATCTCTACTTTAGAAAAAACTGATGTTTCCCGTTTAAAAGCTATTGGCTGGCAGCCGCCAAAAGTAATTACGGTGAAAGCGCATGATGGCAAAACTGATTTGTACGGATTGATATTTACACCAACTCATCTTGACGCCAATAAAAAATACCCTGTTATTGATTACATCTATCCGGGCCCTCAGGGAGGAAGTGTTGGAAACTGGTCGTTTGTAGCGTCGAGAGGTGATCATCAATCAGTAGCGGAATTGGGATTTGTGGTGGTTTTGATCGAGGGAACTTGTAACCCGCTGCGCTCCAAGAGTTATCATGATATGTGTTATGGCAATATGGCGGAAAACACATTGCCAGACCAGGTTACAGGCATCAGGCAATTGGCATCAAAATATGGATATATTGATACAAATCGTGTTGGAATCTGGGGGCACTCAGGTGGTGGTTTTGCAACGGCTGCTGCAATGTTTCGTTATCCTGATTTCTTTAAAGTTGGTATTTCAGAATCGGGAAATCATGATAACCGCAATTATGAAGATGACTGGGGTGAAAGATATATTGGTCTTTTGACAGAAGGAGAAAACGGCGTTTCCAATTATGAACCACAGGCAAATGAAATTTATGCAGCTAATTTAAAAGGAAAATTATTGCTGGCTCACGGACTTTTAGATGATAATGTGCCACCTTCCAATACATTGTTGGTGGTAGAAGCTTTGGAAAAAGCGAACAAAGATTTTGACCTTATTGTTTTTCCTAATAGTCGTCATGGTTACGGCCCGTTTTCAATTTATATGATGCGTCGCCGGTGGGATTATTTTGTACAAAATCTTTTGAGAGAAAAACATCCAAAGGAATTTGAGTTCAAATTTTCCCGCGATCCGCGCGAACCAAGAGGAGGAAGAAGGTTTTAAAAAAGAAAATAAACGTATTAATTCCGCGTTACTATAAAATTATTCGCTGAAAAACAAAACGGCCAGTTAAATATACTGGCCGTTTTCTTTTATTATTATTTTTTGATTATTCCGGAGAATCGTTCAAAGTTAAAGGATATTCAAAAGGTTCATTGTAACCCGGATAAACACCCGTGATGGTAATATCGGTTTGATTACCAATCAGGTTTTTCAGATCATTCAAGTTCTTTACTTCTTTTCCATTTACTTTTGTGATGATAAAACCATCTCTCATTCTTGTCTGATCGTTCAGTGCGCCGTCATTTATTTTTCTAACTACTACACCTCCTGATAATCCGAGTTCCTTTGCTTTTTGCGGATCCAGAGTTTGCAGGTCAGCACCCAATTTATCAACCATAGTAGTTGGTTTTACGATATCATAATTACCGGCATTATTTTTTAAAGTTACATTCATTGTTTTTTCAGCGCCGTTACGGTTGACAGTAACAGTGATTTTATCTCCTGGTTTGTAACTACTCAATTGTTCCTGCAATTCTGAACCTGAAGAAACAGTAACACCATTTATTTTGGTGATTTCATCTCCTACCTGGATTCCGGCTTGTTTTGCCGCGCCATCCTGAACAAGATTGGTAATATAAATTCCATCAGCTGAAACAGGAACATTGTTGGCTTTCTTCACTTCATCTGATAATCTGCTTGCATCAATAAACGTAGCTCCTAAAAATCCTCTTTGAACACTACCATATTTAATGAGATCATTTACCACTTTTTTCACTATATCAACAGGAATTGCGTAAGAATAACCACTGTAATATCCGGTAGGAGAAGCAATAGCTGAGTTGATTCCGATCAGTTGCCCGCTGGTATTGATCAAAGCACCGCCACTGTTTCCTGGATTTACTGCAGCATCAGTTTGCAAATAAGATTCTACAGCCATTTCCTGTCCTCCTTTTTTATCATGGTTCAAACCCAAATACCTTGATTTTCCACTGATAATTCCGGCGGTAACCGACTCCTCTAAGAAGAGTGGATAACCAATCGCCAAAACCCATTGGCCTATTTTTGTATCTTTTGAATTTCCATAAAGAAGGAAAGGTAAATTCTTTGCATCTACCTTCACCACAGCCAAATCATATGCAGGATCAGCCGCAATTACTTTTGCAGTATAAGTTTTTCGGTCGCTCATTGTCACCGTTACTTGATCTGCACCCGCTACTACGTGATTATTGGTAATAATATATCCGTCATCGCTGATAATAACGCCGGAACCTGAAGCTCTTTCCGGCAACATTCTTTGACGTCCGCCACCTTGTCCGAATAACTGGTTCAACAGATCGTCGCCAAACAAATCTGAAAAAGGATTTTGCTGCGGCAAATTATTATTTACTGTTTTTGCATTAGTCAGTGTTTTAATATGAACAACTGCCGGAATAGCCGCCGCCGCTGCCTGAGTAAAATCTACCGGCGCGCCCGTTGGTCCGTTTCCGCTGTCAAGAAAACCGGCATATTTATAATTGGAAGGAAGAACAGATTGAAAATTGGGATTGCTGGAATTATGCGTATACGCATTGTAACCGAAAATAACACCTAAAGTGGTAACTGCACTTATCAGTACAGTAAAAAAGATATTTTTTGTTTTCATTTAAAAAAAATTTTTATTGGTAATAAAAAATTTACGAATTGAATTAGAAGCAAACCATTTCGGCAAATGAGTATCAAAATATATGCCCCGCCATAAAATTAATTGAAGGAGTTTCATTTTATTTACCGTCCATTTACCTTTAACAATAAATTAAAAAAGGTTGTCAACTGTTTAATCCTGTTGATGAAGGTTGCTTTTGGCTTCTATGTAAATTTACTTCAGAAAAAAGTAAAAATTTTCATAATGATGATATACGGAAGCAGGTTTTGTATGAAAGAAATGTGAAGTTTTTTATACGCAAGTCTTTTTCTTCAAAAGTCAGTGGTGCATTTTCAGCAAATTGAAAAACTGATTTTATTTGTTCGTTTACTCCAAATCACAAATCAGGCAAAATAATTATACGCTTAATAAAAATTGCATCGTATCTACTCCATCAGCATAATCAAATAATCCCGGCTCCTGAGATTTACCAAAAGGAATTTGTCCTTTGCTAACTATGCATTGAACATTTTCATTTTTTAATAATTCATCCAAAATGCTTTTTTCATTTTCATAAAAAGAATAATGGAGCATACTAACCGGCGAAAAGATATTTTCATTTTCAGAAAGAATAATGCTGTCATTGGTCATGTATAATTTGTTGTTCATGATCAGCAAGGCAAGATTATAATCGTAATTATTGCGATACTTGGTAATGTCAGAAAAATAATTGTATTTTTTAAAAGCATTCAGAAGCGTTTCAAAATTATATCCCTTTGGCACAAATATTTTTGTCACATTTCGGCAGCCCAATCCAAAATAAATATACACATCATCCGCCAGGCAAGTCAGATCACCAAGAGTTTCATTTCCATTTAAAATAGCAACAGAAGTCTTATTTCCGCGGATAATGGAAGGATATTTTCCAAAATAAAGATGAAAATACCGGGCAGAATTATTACTTCCGGTAGCGATATAAGCATCACAGTCCTTCAACAGTTCAGCGGTTTTTACTACTGCTTTTACTTTCGGATTCCATTCTTCCAGCTTTTCGATCAGATGTTTCATCAATACTTCATCTTTATCTGAAAGTTTCATTATTTGGTGATGGCCCGTAATAAAAACGCATAAAAAATCATGAAATCCAACTAAGGGAATATTGCCAGCCATTACAATTCCAATCTTTTGTGGATTGATATTGTCGTCGATATGATAATGATGAACCCATTTTTCTAATTTTTCAGGATCAAGAAAATGAGCGGAAATATTTTTGAAGGCATAATCAATGAATTCTTCTGTAAACCATTTATTTTTTTCGTACGCCTTTTGTTTTACCAATTTCAGCTCTTCACTGTCTTCCATTAAATATTTTCCAAGGTTTACCATTAAGGTAATTCTTTCTGCCAAATTCATGTAGGGTAAAATTATCTGTTTATATTTGTGCTAATTAAAACAGGCAAAATTCGGAAATAATTTTGAGCTTGTGGAACTGCTTAAAACCTAAATAAAATGGCAATAAAAATAACTGATGAATGTATCAATTGTGGCGCTTGCGAACCGGAATGTCCTAACAATGCTATCTATGAAGGCGGCGTGGAGTGGGCAATTGAAGATGGAACAACTGTAAAAGGAGATGTGGTTTTAATGGATGGAAGCCTGATGGATGCTTCACAAAGAAACGCTCCGGTTTCTATAGACACGTATTACATTGTTCCTGATAAATGTACAGAATGCCAGGGATTTCATGAAGAGCCTCAATGTGCTGCCGTGTGCCCGGTAGATTGCTGCATTCCGGATGAAATGTATCGCGAAACAGTTGAAGAATTGTTGGCGAAAAAGGATAAATTGCATATATAATTTGAAGGTGTAATAGCCTATCAATGCAGGTGATATTTCCTGCTTTATGGCGAGGGTATTGCAAAATGCTTTCGCCATTTTTTTTAAAAATATTTTATGATAGTTATCAGGCACATCAAAATTTTGATTATTCTGTTACTGGTTGTTGGAATCAATTTTTGCTGTCAGACATCAACAAAAAAGAATGATCAACCCTCGGATTATGAAATATTGAATGCCGACATCGCATTTTCAGAAATGAGCCGGCAATTAGGAATGAAAAAGGCTTTTATTCAATATATCAATAACGAAGGAGTTTTATTAAGGCCGGATCATTTGCCGGTCGTGGGTGCCGATGCGATTGATTTTATTAGTGCTTTAAGCGATACAGGGTACACCCTTTCATGGAAGCCATTGAAAGCTGAAATAGCAAAATCAGGAGAACTTGGATATACTTATGGAATCTATGAATTAAAATTGCCTGATACGGTTTTTAGAGGTACTTATGTAAATATCTGGAAAAGACAAAACGATGGCGAATGGAAATTTGTTTTGAACAGCAGTAATCCGGGATTGGGAGAGTAAAAGAGATTTATAAAAATAGAAAAGAGGCTCCTTTCAGAGCCTCTTTTTTAAATTGTAAGGTAAACTATGATTTAGTTAATTACAGAAAGCTTTTTTACAGTTGAAGAACCTGTTTGCTGTCCGAGAATTTTTACGAAATAACTACCTTTTTGCAGATTGTTGATCTCAACAGAATTACTTGTAGTAGAAGTTTGTTGAATCAGCCTTCCGGTGTTATCAAAAACCATAATTTTAGATGGTTCGCTGATATTACCGATGGTTATTTTTTCGTTGCTGCTTGCAGGATTAGGGAATAAAACGATGTCACTTTTGAAACCGTTTCCTTTCACAATTTTTACATATGAATAAGTGAATGAATGATCAAGATCTACCATTTTAAGCCTGTAATAAGTATTTGCAGAAAGCGTATTAGAATTATCAGTGAAAGAATAATATTGAGCGATGCTGCTGTTGGCGCTTTTGCTCGCAACTACTCCTATGGTTTCGAAATTGATATTATCTGAAGATCTCTGAATTTCATATCCACTTGAGTTTAATTCCTGGGCTGTTTTCCAGTTCAATGTTACTACAGATCCAGTGCGTACTGCATCGAAACTGGTGAGAACTACAGGAGTTGGGCCAGCTTCAGGACCTGAAGGCGGTACAGTGCATGCTGTTTTAATACTATCCAGAGTTCCTTCATTAAAATAAACCTGCAGCGCACCGATTGGAGGAAGATTTCCACCAAAGCAGTAGCTGATATATCCGCCAGTGCTGAATTTAGAGGTGTCAGGAGCAGAGTACGTAACATTTAATTTTACTCCATTAGAATAAACACTATCAATGGTGGGAGGAACAGCAGGCATTGTTGTAAAAAACATTTTGATTTGTGCTCCTGTGCCGCAGGTACCTTGGCCATTACCGTTATTTCTGGTATAGCTGGTAGGGCATTGAGAAAACCCGATGAGGGTAATTAAAGAGAGAATTGCGCTGATTGTAAATTTCTTTTTCATGTTGTTAATTTGAGAGGTTAATTTTTTTGTTTACCGTTAATAAATTCGTTGGAATTTACAGGCGGATTACAACGGCGCTTGCAAAGGATATCAAATCGATATAGTTAGAAAAAGAGGATTTGCTTAAAATACAGAGAAGATAAATGGTTTCAAATATCTATGTAATTATGTAAGCGTTTAGAAATTCTAAGAATGATTGGAAACAGTTAATAGGAAACGGGTAAATGGGGTTACAAAGCAAAGAAAGAAAAAATTTCAGAACCATGTAAGCTTTAGAAATTCAGCAGATAGTTGGATGAAGACGCAAACATAAATAACATTTTTGAAACTTAAAAGCTTTTTTGAAAAAATTTTTTTTATTAGTAAAAAAAGATCAAAGAAGATTGAATTATAGCAGTCAATCAATAAATAACTGGTTTTCTATTTCTCAAAAATATTATAGAGTCACTCGCTGTTTGACAGTAAACAAACAAAAAAATCAATTCTTATTTTATTTTATTGAAATAAAGGTTTGGGAAATTTCAAAAGGCTTATCTTAGTTTTTTTCAAATTAATA
>JBQCIM010000037.1:0-15183 GCA_051953735.1 Ginsengibacter sp. | reverse complement strand
GGCAGAAATTTGCTGAAGTTGTTTGATTAACTTCTTGAGTTTTTCATCTTTCAGCAACAGTTGATTTTGAAAATATTCTGCCATCTGAAGAAAAGAATCATCTTCATTATTATCGACAATTTCACTTAAACGATATTTTAATAAAGCATTTTTTTGGCAAAAACCCTCAAGGTCTTTTTTCCAGTTGGAAAGCTCTTCTTTAAATGAAATAGGTGATGAAGTATTCATTATTTTTTTCAGAAATCAGGTGAGGAAATAAATTGTGAAACACGAAAGTGAAGTAATTAAATACCGCAACAAATGAGCAATTGCATTTTTGAAGATGATCTAAATCATAATAACAAGTAGAAATGTGGCACAGAATAAAAATAAAAAATCAATTTATTTCTCGCGTTACTCTGTAGCGACAAATTCTTTTTGCAAACTTTTCCGGTCTTTGTGAATCGTGATGGCGATCCAGATCAAACCGGTTCCAATAATAATAGCAGAATAAAACAAAACAATATTTGCATAAGGCAGCGGTTCAAGATTTAAAACCTCCAACCCTTGCAACATCAAAGTAAGTTCCTGCAGCAATACGCCAAAAACAAAAAGAAAAACGCCGGTTTTCGAAACCAATCTTTTTTGTTGTGCAAAAATCTCGTTGATATAACCTAAGATGAAAAAAGAAATAATTCCTAAAAAAGATAAATGCAAATAACCAATCACAATCGGCCTGAAACCAAAAGCATAATTACTGAAAAAAGGGACAATAGAAAGTGTTTGTAAAACGATTTTAAGAATAAAAGCGAACGCTGCCATCGTCCATAAATATCTTGTCGTTTTGGTAATTTTCCTGGGAATATTTTTTTTGACAACAGGAAATAAACGGAAGAAATAAAACAAAACCAGTAATTGAAGAATGGCGGAAATATTTGCCAGCAAATGCAGTGGACGTGGCAGGTTCAGCCAAAGAATAGAAAGAAGAAAAGTAGGTGCGACGATGATCGCGATGGTGACAAATAAATTTTTATTGATCGCCACAGAGTGCAAAAATCTTTTTTCAAACAAATAAGAAAAAAACAACCCGAAACACACAAATAAAAACCATCCGTTGTATTGAAAATGAAGAAAAAAATACAGGGCAGCAAAATAATAATCCTGAACAGTGCTAAAGTTTACCATCAGGTAAGCAAGTGTTATTTCTCCAATTGAAGAAATGATCCAAATAATTAAAGCAGCTTTAAACCATTTTGGCGCATAAGATTGATCGGTTACTTTTTTCAGATCGACCCAAAAGCAAACGATAAAAACATAAGAAACGAGAATGGATAAAATGGAAAACGAGATCGAATAATAGCCATAAGCCTGGATAATGAACGTTACAAACATTCCGTAAGCCGTCAGACATGCAAATGATAAAATCCAATTATATTTTTTATAATTAGTAACTACGCCGTGACGCAAAAGATAATTGACCATCAAAACCATCAGCACCAAGGTAACCCATCCCATAAATGCAAAATTAGAATGAGCATACAATACATGTTTTTGATTTACTGCCGGCAGCGGAAAACTAATTTTATACCTCATGGTAATGCCCGCGGAAGCTACAACGCAGAAATTTATTAAAGCTACCTGTATCCAATTCCTGGTTCTGAATAAAACATTTTCCATATCTGATGAAGATAAATTTCTTTTAAAAGTTGCTAAAATATTTTTCTTACTTGGTATGAAATATGATGCAAATCATTTTGAAAAAAGTTTTTTTATGAGCACGCTCATAAAAAGTAAACAATCTCAATTTGTAATATTGCATTAAAATTAAAACCATTATTATGAAGAAAACGATCATCATCTGTTCCTTAGTTTTTTGCGTAGCTTTCCTTTTTGCTGCATGCAATGGTTCCGGCAATAAAAGCAACAACAGCGACACTGCATCCACAGCTCCGGCATCAACTGAAGCAACAACAGACACAGGAACTACCGCAAATGACAATCCATCTTACGACCCAAACAGAGGCGAAGGAAAATTTCATGACGTAAAACTTGCAGACAAACTTGATCCGCACGAGGCGGCTGAAGGACAAAAAATCTATGAGTTAAAATGTAGCTCGTGTCACAAACTGACTGACGAAAGATTGGTTGGCCCAGGATGGAAAGGCGTTACACAAAGACATAAACCGGAATGGATATTAAACTTTGTAACTAATACAGATGACATGCTCGATAAAGATCCAAAAGCACAAGCCATGTTGGAAATTTGTATGGTTCGTATGCCGAACCAAAATCTGACAGATGATCAGGCAAGAGAAGTTTTGGAATTTATGAGAAAGAATGATGGCGTAAAATAACCTTTGATATTATTTTAAAAAACCGGACGTAAATGAAACGTCCGGTTTTTTTAATGCTTAAAAGATGAAGGAACGCAACATTAAAAACCGGCTGTATAATTTTTTTTGGAAAATAATACAATTATGAGACCTTCCATTTTTTATTAACCATTATCTCAAATTTTTAAAAATGAATTTTAAAAGTACGGCACTTTTAATCGGGTTTTATTGTTTTTGTAATTCAATATCGGCTCAAACCAATTCTTCTGTTTACGACTGGCGCCAGTTATTTGCACAGGATGTTTTTACAAAAAATGGAAATGAATTTAGATCTGCCAATGGCGCGCCGGGAAATAAATATTGGCAAAACCGCGCCGATTATACACTTCAGGCTACGATCGATACAGTAGAAAATGTTTTAAAAGGAACAGAAACAATTTCCTATACCAATAACAGCCCCGACGATTTATCTTCTCTTTGGCTACAACTCGATCAAAATACTTATCGCGAAGACGCGCGTTCCAATTTTTATACTGCTTCAACAAGAGGCGGAAATGATCATACAAACGGATATCAATTTGAAAGTGTAACACTTGAACAAGGCGGAAAAATTGTAAGAGCCAATTATATCATTAATGATACAAGAATGCAGATACGGCTTTCCAACAAATTATCTTCAAAAGGAAAAATAATGATTCATATAAAATATCACTATGAAGTTCCTGGAAAGTTTGGCGGCCGTACTGATTTCTTTGAAACAAGAAACGGGAAAATTTATGAGATCGCACAGTGGTATCCGCGCATGTGTGTTTATGACGACCTGGAAGGATGGAGCACGTTACCTTTTTTGGGAAGCGGCGAATTTTATTGTGAATATGGCGATTTTGATTACACCGTTACGGTTCCTGCAGGAATGATCATTGCGGGAAGTGGTGAATTACAAAATGAAAAAGAAGTGCTTTCTGCCAAACAAATTGAAAGATTGAATGAGGCAAGGAAAAGCGATAAAACCATCATGATCCGCACCGAAGACGAAGTGAATCACCAGGCAAAAGTTTCAGCAAAGAAAATGGTAACATGGCATTTCAAAATGAACAATACGCGTGATGTTGCTTTTGGAGCTTCTGCGGCTTATATATGGGATGCTGCGAGAGTAAATTTACCGGCAGGAAAAAAAGCGTTGGCAATGTCTGTTTACCCCGTGGAAAGTGCAGGAGAAAATGCATGGGGAAGAGCAACAGAATATTTAAAAAAATCGATTGAATACTTTTCTGAAAAATGGTTTGTTTATCCATATCCTGTTGCAATAAATGAAGCGGGAAGAGCTGGTGGAATGGAGTATCCGGGAATTGTATTTGATGGAATGTATGCCAAAAAAGGGAATCTTTATTGGGTAACGGCTCACGAGATTGGTCACAACTGGTTCCCGATGATCGTTGGCAGCGACGAAAGGCGTTATCCGTGGATGGATGAAGGTTTCAATACCTTTATTGATGTTTACGCAGCCGATGAATTTAACAACGGCGAATATGCACCTAAGCGCGATGGAGAATATGCGCCCAAGAAAGGAAATCCTGCCGATGAAATCATTCCTTTATTGCAGGATTCGATGGCACCATCAATGATGGCAAGAGCCGATATGCTTACAGAAAAATACCGCCATCCACTGGCTTATTTTAAACCGGCTTTCGGATTGGTTTTGCTTCGCGAAGTGATTTTAGGTCATGATCGCTTTGATTATGCTTTTAAAAAGTACATTGAAAGATGGGCGTACAAGCATCCGTCGCCGGATGATTTTTTCAGAACGATGAACAATGAAGCCGGTGAAGATCTTTCATGGTTTTGGAAAGAATGGTTTTATCATAACTGGCAACTTGATATGGCTGTTCAGTCAGTTGCCTACACGAAAGATGGTCCCAAAAATGGCGCTGACATTACTTTGATCAATCTTCAAAAAATGGCAATGCCTTGCACCTTGCAGGTAGTTTTAAAAGACGGAACTGTAAAGGATATTCAGTTGCCTGTAGAAACATGGTTACAAAGCAATGTTCATACGGTTCACGTTCAAACCGATCAACCGCTTTCGTCAGTAACCATTGATCCCAAAAATCTGTTACCCGACAGCAACAGGGAAAATAACATTTGGAAGCAATAACGACAAAGAGTGGTTCTTATTTTTAAAAAATGAAAATAAGAATCGCTCTTTTTTCTTCTTTTACTATTCGTTGATCGTGAAAAAATCGGCGTCTTTCCAGAAAGGGAATTTGTCCCGTGTTTCTATCACTTTTTCTTTTTGTAAAGTGCACGTAAAAATATCCTCGTCTTTATTTTTTTGATAAATAATTTCTCCGAGAGGATCAATAATGGAAGAATCTCCATGATAGGAAATTTTATTTCCGTCTTCTCCTACTCTATTCACGCCGGCAACAAAACACTGATTTTCTATGGCTCTGGCGCGCAATAAAGTTTTCCATGCAATGCTTCTTTTTCCAGGCCAGTTGGCAACACTGATAAGCAGATCATATTTATTTTCCAATTCTCCCGGAGTTTGCCTTGACCAGACAGGAAAGCGCAGATCATAACAGATCTGCAAATTAATTTTCCACCCTTTTACAGAAGCTACCAGTTTTTTATTTCCTGCCGAATAATGATTATGTTCATCGCCGAAAGCAAACAAATGGCGTTTATCATAAACCCCGAAATCTCCGGTTGGCAACATCCAGATCAGCCGGTTGAAATATTTCCCATCTTCTTCAATGATCACGCTTCCTGTAAGAATTATTTTTTTCTCTGAAGCCATTTTTTTCATCCACGCTACCGTTTCGCCATCCATTTTTTCTGCCAGCATTTTTGCATTCATGCTAAAACCGGTTGAGAACATTTCAGGAAGAATAATAATTTCTGTTTTCTCTTTGATGCTATCAATTTTTTGTTGAAGCATTTCAAGATTGGTTTTTTTATCTTCCCAAAAAAGATTGGTTTGAACAAGTGTAAGGGTAAGTGAAGACATTTTTGGGTTTGTATGAATGGTAAAGATATTCTTTATTTATAGCTGGTTTATTGCTTCCCTGATCATCTCCATTTCAAATCCTTTTTATAACAAAAAATCCTGCATTTTTCTTTTCTTAATGAAAATATTTCTTTCGCTTTTCAGAGTCTTTAATTTTTGCTCTGCCAGCTTCTGAAATGTTTTTTGATATTCTTTTGAATCAATTTCTTTCAGCGCTTTTCTGATGCAATAATCACTCACCTGTTTGGCTTTTAAAGCCTGCTTTATTTTGATCTTTCCCCATTGTTTCATCCTGAATTTTCCGCCTGCAAAATGAATGGCGAAGCGCTCTTCGTTCAAATAATTTTCTGTAATTAGTTCAGAAATAATTTCTTCCACTTCTGTTTTTCTTAACCCGAAAGAATACAATTTATCTCTCACTTCCGCATGACATCGCTCCTGGTAAGCGCAGTATTGTTTAATTTTCGAAACAGCTTGTTCGGCTGTAAAAGTTGGAAAAGACATTTTCAAAAATATTTATTTTAAGACCACAATTTAAAATCGTTAGAAAAAAATTGGCTCATTCTCCTCTTTGATTGAAAAAATAAAATTCTTGAAGCAAAAAAGAAAATGGAGATATTTGTTTGGTTACTGGTACAAGCTGACGTTGCGCCAATATGAACTTGGAGAAATCATAAAAAAAATTGCGCTACTAAAAAAGTAGCGCAATTAATAAGAATTCATTTAAAAATTTTACCTCACCAATTTCAGTTCATCAATAATATTTTTCGCTGCGCCCATTTTATCGATGCACCAGAGCACGTAACGGATATCCACGCAAATCGTGCGGTTCAGATCTTTATCAAATTGAATTTTGTGACTTAAGGCTTCATAGTTTCCATCAAATGCAAGTCCGATCAAATGGCCATTTGCGTCCATCACTGGCGAACCTGAATTTCCCCCGGTGATATCGTTGGTGGTGATGAAATCAATGATCAGATCATTTTGTTTTTTATCAATGTATTGTCCGAAATCTCTTTTCTTTAATAACTCAATTTCTTTTGCAGGAAGATCAAATTCATAATCGCCGGCAATATATTTTTCTAAAATCCCTTTGCTGGTCGTAAAGTAATTATAATGAACTGCATCTTTCGGATTATAGCTCTTTACGTTTCCATAACTTACCCTCATGCTGAAGTTGGCATCAGGATACATTTTCTTTGCAGCCATCGGGTCCATGTCCATAATTCCTTTCAGGTATAATCTGCCAAGATCATTGTCTTTTGCAGTAAAATCGCTGTAAAGCTTACTGTATTTTGAAACATAATTTTTTACAAATGCAGATGCATAGGCAAAAGCAGGATCATTTTGCAAAACCGTTGCATCAGGATTTTTTACAAAAGCATTCCATTTTGCAGAATCAAGAATCATCGTGTTATTGAACACATCGTTGGCCCATTTTTTATAAGTGTCTTCATTATCAAGCGGTCCATATTTTTCTTTTAAAGCTTCATAAAAACCAACTGGATGCTGACTTTTATCAACATCATTATAAAACATCATAGCTGTTTTTGCCAAAATAATTTTATCGCTCGGAAGGTCTTCTGATTCCAAAAATTTATTTCGTGAATTGTTTGCAGCCTGCAACGCATTATCAACATCTGCCTGTGTTTTCCCCATCGCTCTTTCCACCTGCATTAATGTAGAAGCATACGCAGCCAACGGCGAGCCTAAAACCCCTTCCATCAAATAAACCCGTTCTTTTGCATAAGGAGTCCACGCAGCATAATTTTTTTCATAATCGCTGATCACGTTCTGATAATCAGGCTTATTTTTTGCCCATTCAGCAAATTTGTTTTCGTCTTTTTGCTTGTTTTCAAACACATGATATTTCTCCAGTTGTTTTGTTTCCCCATCATAAAATTTCCAATAATTAGCGATGCTGGAATAGCTGTCAGCAAGTTTCAATTTTACTGCCGGGTTTTTGATCATTTGGGCATACATTGCTTTCAATCTTACATCGCGGAGATTGACCAAAGATGGATTGTTGATCTCATTTTTTAATTTGATTCCGTAGGAAGTTTCATAGCGATTGGTGCCTCCGGGATAGCCGTAGATCATCGCATAATCGCCGTCGTTGTATCCATTTAAAGAAACAGGCAAAAACCATTTTGGTTTTAAAGGAATATTGTCAGCGCTGTAAGGTACAGGCTTTCCATCCTTTGCAGTGTAAACGCGGAAGATGGAATAATCGCCGGTATGACGAGGCCATTCCCAGTTGTCTGTATCTCCACCAAATTTTCCGATTGTTTCTGGCGGTGCGCCCACCAGGCGAATGTCTTTATAGATTTTATAAACGTACATCAGGAACTGATTTCCTTTGAACATGCTGTAAACTTTTCCGGAGATTCCGTTCGCAGTATCTAAAACTTTGCTGGTAATCTGCTGATAAATTTCAGGAAGTTTTTTTGCGCGTTCTTCATAGTTCAATTCTTTCAATTCTTTTTCAACCTGCGGAGTTACATCTTCAATTCTTTCCAGGAAAGTTACGGTCAGATCACTTTTAATTTCCTGGTCTTTGCTGTACGCATAAAATCCGTTCTTTAGATAATTGTGATCGAGAGTACTTGCTCCTGCAATGGCACTGTAACCGCAGTGGTGATTGGTAAATATCAATCCCTGGTTGCTAACGATTTCGCCCGTGCAGCCGCCGCCGAAAATGATAACGGCATCTTTGATAGAAGAATGATTGACACTATACAATTGCTCTTTAGACAATTTCAGTCCGTGCTTTACCATATCGTCATAAACCTGCTGACCGAGCAGCATGGGAAGCCACATTCCTTCGTCAGCGCTGGCTTTGAACAATGTAAAGCATAGGATAATCAGTGTGAAAAACTTTTTCATTGTGTAAATTTTTAGATAATAGTGTGAGATAAATAAGCAGCGCCAAAAATAGGGGAAAATTGTTTCAAAAGGTGTTGACGAAAGCTAATAATAATCGATAAAAGTTTGCGGCAAAAGGACTTTTGAAAAATAAAAACTGTGATTAAAAGTTGTTTTACTGGAAGGAATAACTTAATAATGAAGTAGTTCAATAATTACTTCACTTCCTGCATGCTTACCAGCTTCCTATAAAAGCCTTCGAGGGCCAACAAAGTCTCGTGGGTGCCGCGTTCTACGATTTTTCCTTTTTGCAAAACAATAATTTCATCTGCATGACGAATGGTGCTGAGCCGGTGAGCAATAACAATACTGGTACGATTGTTCATCAAATTATTAATTGCATCCTGAACTAATTTTTCACTTTCTGTATCCAATGAAGAAGTGGCTTCATCCAAAATCAGGATTGGTGGATTTTTTAGAACCGCTCTGGCGATGGTAACGCGTTGTTTTTCTCCACCGCTCAGTTTATTTCCACGATCACCGATGGAAGTTTCATAGCCATTTTCTTTCTGAAGAATAAACTGGTTGGCATTGGCAATTTTTGCGGCGCTCATAATTTTCTCTTTTGTGGCATGTTCCATTCCGAGAGAAATATTATTTGCAATTGTGTCATTAAACAAGATGGGCTCCTGCGTTACAATTCCCATTTGATTGCGCAAAGATTCCAACGAATAATTTTTGATATTAATTCCGTCAATCAACACTTCTCCTTTTACCGCATCATGAAAACGCGGCACGAGATCGACCAATGTACTTTTACCGGCACCTGAAGAACCAACGAGCGCAACGGTTTTCCCTTTTTCAATTTTTAAATTAATATCATCCAGAATGATTTTATCTTGGTAAGAAAAAGAAACATTTTTAAATTCAATGCAATCAGTAAAAGATTGAAGAATTACAGGATCAGCAATTTCTTTTATCACCACATCTTCATTAAGCAGATGTTCGATACGTTCCACGCTCGCAGCGCCTTTGCGGATATTGTAAGAAGCGGCCGATAAATTTTTCAAAGGTTGAATGATCTGCGAAAAAATTAAAATGTAAGCCAGAAAATCGCCGGGATTCAAAAAGGTATTATTCAAAACCAAACGTCCTCCGTACCACAAAACACAAACGATTGCCGCAACACCCAACACTTCGCTCACGGGTGATGCGGAGTCTCTTTTCCGGATCGCTTTATTTTTGATGTGAAGCAATTGATTGTTCTGAACCGTGAACTTGTTGAACTGTTTTTTCTCTGCATTAAATGCTTTAATAACGCGAATTCCGCTCAAGGTTTCCTCAATTGTTGAAAGAATCGCACCAAGCTTTTCCTGCAACATCGTGCTTTGCTTTTTTAAAGACCGGCCAATTCTTCCGATTATAAATCCGGCAATTGGCAATAATATGATCAGGAATAACGTGAGCTGCGGACTCAATACAACCATGTATGCCAGGAATAAAAGAATCGTAACCGGTTCCCTGAAAAGCGATTCCAATAAATTGACAGATGACGTTTCCACATCGCTGAGGTCATTCGTGAGCCGGCTCATGATGTCGCCTTTTTTTTGCTCATTAAAATAACCAATCGGCAATTCGAGGATTTTTTTAAACATGCTCGTGCGCATATCATTCACGATCAGATTCCGGATAGGCGTCAAAAGATAAATGGAGAGGTATAAAAAAATATTCTTTAAAATGATCAAAGTCAGGATTAAAATACAAATAATGCCCAACGCTTTTACGTCACCATTTGGTTGTTGAACAACGGTGGAAATCCATACTTTGAATTGATTAATGGGATTGATGCCGGAGAAAAAACTGTGGCTGTTGGAAACGCCACCGAGTATATTTTGTTTCTTAAAAATGAGTAATAAAAAAGGACTTAAAAGCCCCAGGGAGATAACGGAAAACAGGTTGGAAAGAATATTGAATCCGAAATAAGTAAAAATTAATTTCGGGTACTTGCGAACATATCTGAAAATGGTCCGTAAACTCTTCATTAAAACAATTGAAATGCTTAATAAGTTGAAATAGCGGCAAAGTAACTAATTTTACAGGGAACCATAATTATATAAGATGACAGAAGGTAAAAGACAAAAGCAGGTGGCAGCGGAAATTTCAAAAGAACTGAACGAGATTTTTTTGAAGAGGGGGTTAAACATGGTGGACGGCGGAATGGTCTCCATTTCATCAGTAAAAATTACGCCGGATCTTTACGAAGCAAGAATATATTTAAGCTTATTCCAGGTAAAAAATCCCGGAGACGTTTTGGAAAAATTCAAAGAATTGAGTGGTGAAATTCGTGGTGAATTGGGAAAGAGAATGAGGCACCAGTTGCGGATTATTCCACAACTTACTTTTTATCTTGATGATACTTTGGATTATGTTTTTAAGATCGAAAAATTGTTGGATGATATAAAAAAAGAGTCTGACAACCGGCAACAGACAACAGACAGCGGGAACACCAAGGAGGAATCATAAACAGCTCCTTTTTAAAGCGAGCTCACCAAATAATTTAATAATCAAATAATTTAATAATTAAATTCCTTGTATTTAAAGTTTGCCTGGAGATATTTTAAAGCAAAAAAAAGCACGAATGCGATCAATATTATTTCGTGGGTAACGGCCGGCGTTATTGCTTTTTCTACGTTATGCCAGGTGTTGGTTTTAAGTGTTTTCAACGGATTTGAAGATTTGGTAAAATCGCTTTATTCCAATTTTTATTCCGACATTAAAGTGATTCCGGAAAAAGGAAAAACGTTTACGCTTACTGGCGCACAACTGAAACAAATCAACCGCATTGCCGGCATCAAAGGAAGTTCTTTGGATATTGAAGAAAAAGCTTTGTTGCAAAGTGGCGATCAGCAAACGGTAGTTTTATTAAAGGGCGTTGATTCAAACTATTACAAAGTTTCAGGCGTTCCTCAAAAAATGTATCACGGCGTTTTTAATGTTGGAACACTTGATAATCCAAAATTGGTTTTAGGTTCAGGAATTGAAAATGCTTTGAGCATCCAGGCCGATAGGAATCTTTTTCCCATAACTGTTTTTCTTCCAAAAAAAACAGAAAGTGCAAATCCATTGTCTGCGTTAAGCGAAGGAAATGCGACCACGTCAGGAAGCTTTGCAATCCAGCAGGATTTTGATAACAAATATGTCATTACCAATCTTCCTTTTATGCGGCAGCAAATGAATTACCAGCCTGATGAATACAGCGCTTTGGAAATTTCATTATCAGATCCGAATCAATCAGAAAAATTTACAAAAACGATTCAAAAAATACTTGGCGATAAGTACAAGGTGCTGACAAAATATGAGCAGAACACAAGTTTGTATAATTCCATGCGTTTGGAAAAATGGTTCATTTATGCGGTGCTTACTTTAATATTGATGATTGCAGCTTTCAATATGGTAGGCGCTTTGACAATGCTTGTTTTGGAAAAAAGAAAAGACATCAGCGTTTTACAATCTATGGGAGCAGACAAATCTTTAATTCAAAAAATATTTTTAAGCGAAGGAATTTTGCTGGCAGTAGTTGGCGCAGCAACGGGAATATTTTTAGCACTGATCATTGCATTTTTGCAAATCAAATTTCATTTGATCAAGCTGATTGGAAACTCATTTTTAATTGATTATTTCCCTGTTAAATTAATCATTGCTGATTTTATTCTTGTCGCTTTCACTGCGCTTATTATTGCTTTCGCGGCATCATGGTTTCCTGCAAAAAAAGCATCGCAACAAATGTTTAACCTGAAAGCTTAGAAGAAATTAATTGCGTGAAAAATGTTTTGATTATTAAGTGTAATTTCTAATTTTGTTTCTGAGAAAAGATATTTTCATTCCTTTATTTCCTTTCGAAAATCAAAATGCTTATTGTATTTCCATTGTTTATTCCTTAAATTTTTCAGTAGTTTATTCAATACAATTCTTCAATTTTTAAAAAGCGTATGTTATTTTTTTCTACAAAATTTTTAAAAAATAAACCAGGTAAAAAATATTTTGCTCTCGCAATATTTTTAGTAATAACTATTAATTGCTTTTCTCAAAACCGGAAATACACGAGTGTTTATTCAGCGAATATCAATGGCGGCTGCACGATTTTTGGAAACACTTTAATGAATATCGTTGACAGTAGCGGCGCTGTTGATCTTGTAAAAATGAATGATAATTCGGCAGATGGAAATAGTATTTATGGAAACGACGGAGAAGATATGGAGTATGTTGATGTTGATGGAAAGAGAGGCGCAGCCAGCTTTACGCGCA
Organism: Ginsengibacter sp.; assembly: GCA_051953735.1. GTDB lineage: Bacteria > Bacteroidota > Bacteroidia > Chitinophagales > Chitinophagaceae > Ginsengibacter. The sequence continues at coordinate 2,691 of JBQCIM010000037.1, read as the reverse complement.
ACTCTTCTTCTGCTGATCTGGTTCTTCCTACAGGAACAAACACCATTAAACTCGCAAGAATTTATTGGGGTGGACGAGTTGCAGATTCTGAATTTAATCTTTCTGCAACCACTAACAGAACGATTAAAATCAGGAAAGGAATCAGTGATGCGTATACGGATATAACAGCTCTGGGAATGGATACGGTAACAATTGTCCCTGGCTTTACAGAATTCCAGGGATATGCCGATATCACTGATTTTATCAAAACAAACGGAGCAGGAACATATGAGGTGGGAAACGTTCCGTTGAGTACCGGCGCTATCGCTGACGGCGGAAATCATGGAGGATGGAGCATCGTGGTTGTATATGAAAACCCGGCGCTGCCTTTCAACAGCATCCGTGTTTATGATGGCTTTGAAGTTGTTTACAATGGCGGCAATGATACCACCAGCACGATCACGTTAACTGGTCTTAATGTTCCTTCCGATCCGCTTCAATCTGCCGATGCAAGAATGGGAGTGGTTGTTTGGGAAGGAGACGCCAATCTTCCCGGTGATTTTCTAACAATTAATGGATACCTTTTTTATAATGCCACCAATCCTCCATTCAATCCATGGAATGGAACGATCACGGATAATGGAATTCATGTCACTTCGAAAAATCCGGATTATACCAATCAAATGGGAATCGATATCGATCAGTTTGATGTGGGAACCGGTTATGGAATTGCTCCCAACGCCACTTCTGCCACTCTTCAGTTTGGAACCACAGCCGATAAATATTTTCCCGGTGTTTTTACTTTCACTGTCAAGATGAAAGCTACTGGTCCGCTGCCTGTTACCTTATCTTCATTTAATGCAACTCTTTCAACCGACAATAAAGTGAATCTTACCTGGAGCACTTCAATGGAAATTAATTGCAGCCGTTTTGTTGTTCAGAGAAGCTATGATGCAATTCATTTTACAGATATTCAAACGGTTGCAGGAAATGGAACAACAAGCGTTTTTCATTCTTATGAAGCAACTGATAATTCTTATGCACACAGAAATGAAATAATCTATTATCGATTGAAACAAATTGATTTGGATGGTAAAGGGAATTTTTCAAAGACCGTTTCTGTAAAAATTAAAAATGCAAATCAAGCAGTCATCATTTCTCCCAATCCTTTCACAGATTTTATCAACATCAATTTTCAATCAGATAAGCGCAAACTATTGTCGATAAAGCTTTTCAATGTTAACGGCAAAGAAATTATGTCAAAAGAAATGGATCTGAACAAAGGAAATAACTATTTTAAAATGGATCATCTGTTCAATCTGCCGGCCGGAAATTATTTATTGCAATTCTTTTCTGAAGGACAAAAGATGGTTCAAAAAATTATAAAGAATTGAAAATAAAAAAGTGCCTTTATTTGTTGGTTTACTCTTTGAATTAAAGGCTTGATTCTTGTGGAATATTTTTTCAAAAAAAATTTTTTATGAAAATAAAACCATTGGGAAGCGAAGGTTTAACTGCTTCGCAAATTGGCCTCGGCTGCATGGGAATGAGCGATTTTTATGGTTCTTTGAATGATGAAGAATCTATAAAAACGATTCAAAAAGCTTACGATCTTGGTGTCACCTTTTTTGACACCGCCGACATGTATGGCCCCTATAAAAATGAAATCCTGGTGGGAAAAGCGATAAAATCTTTCCGTGATAAAATTACATTAGCAACCAAATTTGGAATTTTAAGAGATCCGGCCAATCCCAAGGCAAGAGGTGTAAACGGCAAACCGGATTACGTGAAATCCGCTTGTGAAGCGAGTTTGAAGCGATTGAACGTGGAAGTGATTGATCTTTATTACCTGCACAGAAAAGATCCGCAAACTCCGATTGAGGAAACTATTGGTGCGATGGCTGATTTGGTGAAAGAAGGAAAAGTAAAAGGGATTGGTGTAAGTGAAGTAAATGCAGAAACACTTCGAAAAGCGAATGATACTTTTCCGCTTTCTGCTTTGCAATCCGAATATAGTTTATGGACGCGGGAACCGGAAGATGAAATAATTCCTCTTTGTAAAAAATTAGGAATTGCGTTTGTGGCGTATAGTCCGTTGGGACGAGGTTTCCTGACCGGAAAAATAAAAAGCTTTGAAGATTTGGACGAAGATGATTTCAGAAGAACTTCTCCAAGATTTACCGGAGAAAATTTTAATAAAAATCTTGAATTGGTAAAAAAAATTGAAGCGATTGCAAAAGAAAAAAATTGTACACCTTCACAGTTGGCGCTTGCGTGGGTAATGGCGCAGGAAGATTTTATTTTTCCAATTCCGGGAACAAAAAGGGTGAAGTATTTGGAAGAAAATGTGAAAGCAACGGAGATAAAATTATCTGAAAACGATTTAAAAGAAATCGAAGATGTGTTTCCTAAAAATGCTGCATCCGGAATGCGCTATACAGAGGCCGGAATGAAAACGGTTAACTTATAAATTATTCAAAAACAAAATGACGTTACAGTAAATTAAGGAATAAGGAGAATTTTATTTTTACTTCTCAAACCGTAACTCCTGCACTAAATCTTTTTGACCTTTTTGTTTTACAAAAATCGTAGTCCGGAAGACGCCATTTGTGGTTGTTAAATTGCCAATGCAATATTCTGAACCGGTGTTTTCACTTTGATGAATGATTTTAAAATCTTTTACGGGATTATTTTTAAAGAATTCCTGCAACA
>JBQCIM010000036.1:0-59084 GCA_051953735.1 Ginsengibacter sp. | reverse complement strand
AGAATGAATTTAGTCCGCAAACGCCAAAGACAAATCAGCAAAATAACTTCGTTTACTGGAATGATACCAGTAAAAACATTTCAAATTACATGGTATTAAAGAATGGAAATTTATTAAAAGAAACTACAGATACTTCTATTCGAATTGACACTTCAAAATATGGCGATTACCAGGTAATTGCTGTTGCTAAAAATCAGTTGCAATCTTTTGCCAGCGAACCAGTGCAGGTTTATCCAAAATTAGATGAACAAACTATTCAACTTGAAAACTTTGTAAATAAATCGGATAAAAATTACCAGGGATTTACAGGAAATGGCTTTGTTGAAATCAGCCAAACTGTCAACACGAAAATTGATTTTACCATCGATATAAGAGAAGACGGAAATTATATTTTTGATGTAAGATATGCCAACGGAAACGGCCCCGTCAACACAGAAAATAAATGCGCTTTCAGAACTTTTTATGTAGATAATCAAAAGTCAGGCACTTTGGTTTTTCCTCAAAGAGGAAAAGATGAATGGAGCAACTGGGGGTGGAGCAATTCCATGAAGCTAAGTCTGACAAAAGGTTTGCACCATTTCTCTATTTCATTTGAAAGTTGGAATGAAAATATGAATGGCGAAATCAACCAGGCAATGTTAGATTGTGTAAGATTGATTCGCTATTAAAAGAATCATTGCAATTTCTTATTCATAAAATCATTCTCTTACATTTGGAAATTAACTTTGCGATCATACTTTAAAAACTTCTGTTACTTTAATGAAACCAAAATACAAATTCGTTTTATTTCTTTGTTCACTGCTTATAAATGTTTCCATTTTTTCTCAGGCTAAAATCAATCCTGATTCTATCAAAAATAAAATGCAATGGTTTGCAGATGCCAAGCTTGGAATTTTTATTCATTGGGGAATTTATTCAGTAGATGGAATCGATGAAAGCTGGAGTTTTCATAACAAAAAAATTTCTTACAATGATTATATGAAGCAGTTGAAAGGTTTTACTGCTTCCAAATACGATCCTGCAAAATGGGCGGCTTTGATCAAACAATCGGGTGCCGGTTATGCAGTGCTCACTGCTAAACATCATGATGGTGTTGCATTGTGGCCAACAAAGCAAAATCATTTTAATGTAGTTCAAAACACGCCTGCTAAAAGAGATTTGCTTCAGCCCTTTTATGCGGCATTAGACAAGATGGGAATTAAAAGAGGAATTTATTATTCTTTAATTGATTGGAGTTATCCTGATTATCCCGGGTTTTTGAAAGATAGTAATCGTTATAACATTTCTGAAGAGCCTTTGCGATGGAAGAAATTTCAACAATTTAATGAAGCTCAGATTCAGGAATTGAATGAAAAATATCATCCTGACTTGTGGTGGTTTGATGGAGATTGGGAGCATTCAGCAGAAGAATGGCAGGCGAAGAAAATAAGGGAAAATATTCTTACTCTTCATCCAAATGCTATCATCAACGGAAGGCTTCAGGGATATGGAGATTATGAAACGCCGGAGCAAAATTTTCCCGTAACAAAACCAGGTTATAGATGGTGGGAACTTTGCATGACCATTAATAACAATTGGGGTTATCATCCTGATGATACCAATTGGAAAACACCCTTTGAGATCATCAGCATTTTTGCCGATGTAGTTAGCAATGGAGGAAATCTTTTATTGGATATTGGGCCTAGAGCCGATGGAACCATACCTGAAGAAGACGTACATGTTTTGCAGGAACTTGGAAAGTGGAATGCAAAAAATGGCGAGGCGATATTTAATACGATTGCCGGTTTACCACAAGGACATTTTTATGGAGCAACGACTCTTTCAAAAGATTCGACAGTTTTGTATCTTTTTCTTCCAGATCAAAAAGCCGGAAACGCAATGATCAAAGGATTGTTGAATCAGATAAAAGATGTGCAGGTATTAGGAACGAATCAGCATCTTTCACCGAAAATTGTCGGGAAGATTTCGTGGAGCCCAGTGCCTGGCCTTGTTTTCATTAACGTCCCCGATTCATTGAAAGATCCATACATGACTGTTCTAAAAATTATTTTGGATGGTCCTGTAAAATTATACAGGGGAAAAGGCGGCTTACAGTAATGGAATTATTTCACCAATAAATCTTTTACTTCAAACGCTGCTAATTTTATTTCCGGAATTTTTTCAGAGCCATTTAACTGATTCCAAAAAAGAGAGGTTGTTTGAGCTGTGTTTTCAGGGTTAAAAATTCTGATCATAAAGCTGTTAGATTGAGGAGTAATGCTTGTTATTACTATTTTTTCATTTGATAATTCAAACTTGTTTTCCGCAAGCTTCACCTTTTCTTTAACAGCAAACGAAATGAGTGGTTGCGTAAACTCCATCGCTGCTTTTTCCTGTTCATCATTTTTCAAAGCGTCATGTGGACGCAAAGCATAATTAAATGCGGCAATGCTGTCCTGATCAATTTTAAAATTGGTATGCCAGTAATTATTCATTACATAACTAAACCATCTTGAAGTTATTGTTCCTTTCTCTTTCCATTTTTTAAAACTTCCATCTATCTCTAATCTTTCATCTACCATTGAATCGGGGGCAAGCATAAATGGTTCTGTCATTATTAGTTGAATTCCTCGGTTATTATCTGATGCATCCAACCAACGATGTGGACTTATAAAATCCATATTTGAGCCTGGAAGTTGATCTTTTAAATAGGTCATAGTGCCGTAACCCACATCCATGGTGCTCTTGAGGAGGTTGGAAGCAAAAGGGAATGAAAAATAAACCCCTTCTTTTGTGGGAACATCTTTTTTATCAATCACATTTTCCAACAAAATCTTGTCATCATTTGCCAATAGAGTAATTTTTCTTATTAAGGCAAAAGTTCCGGGTGCCTGTGAAAGAATGCTAACTGTTGCTTGATACAAACCATTTTCATCAATTGAAATTTTTACTTTGTCATTTGTTACCGCTTTTGAAGGATCACGGCCGGGAACATACCAATAGCTATTCAATCCCTGGCTTTTAAAATTTCCTGCGAAATTAAATTTGCCTTTTTCCAATTTGATAATGCTGCCATTTGTTGTATTCCATTGAATGAATATTTTTCCATTTGAAAGAGAGCTATCAGTTACAGTAAACGGATTTTTATCGCGATTTTTTATTTTGTTGTTTGACAAATAAAAGTATGAAATGCTCAGTGGCTGCAGGTTTTCAGCGATAAAAACTTTTCTTCCATCTGATAATTTTTGCAACGGAAAAGCTTTTCCTTCTTCATTTGTAACAAGATCAGCATTAACATTTTCCGGCAAATAAACCGCTCCTGTTCTTTTCCAGGATAATGTATTTACTACAGCAATTTTTTTTGAAGAAGAATCAATAATAGGCTGAAGCAATTGATTGTAAAGTGAATCAATTGCTTTCTCAGCATCCAGCATAAAATCTTTTTTTATCCGCCATTGTTCTTTTACAAAAGGAAGATCGGGATCAGAAATACTATTGAATGCGCCCCAGGTATGTTCTGTAAACATGATAATATTTCTCCAAGCCTCATAAAAACTTTGCGCATTGAATTTGTTCGGTGACAAGATAGAATACAATGTGGTTAACTGTTGCAACCGAAAACTGTTTTCACGATTCCTTCCTTCTTCGCGTGCGGTAGAGGCAGCGCCATCCATCCAATAAGGACTTATATCGCCTTTTACAACAGGAATTATTTTACCATACCGTTTTTCAAATTTCTCAAACAGTTTTGTAACGGTATTCAAAACAATTTTTGGCGATTCATATTTTTCATTCCATTGTTTTACAAAATCAGAAATGGTTGTATCGATCGGGCCGTTGTCAGAAACAATATTGTAACGCCATTGAATAATTTCATAGGAATAATGCGCTGCCCCAAGTTCATTCAAATATGCAGCGATCTTTTTTGCACCGGAATAAAAAATGGCTCCTGGTGCATTTCCATGCCATGAAGAATAACCATGCCCTGCTGTCCAGAATAATATTTTTTCCTGTCCCGACCGTGATTGCCACCACACAGGCTTATCGCCCCACGCTTTTACAAAGTACCCAACTCTGTCACCTTCATAAGGATTGTTTTTTTCCCAGATAATTTGGGCCGTCTGAAAAATATTTTATTCCTCCTTTTGCAAACGCTGTTACGGTTGACCATGCAACCCCCGGAACATCAGTGATCATCGCACTTTCAATAGGAAGATGAAATTTATCTCGAAGAATTTTTGCATAATCGGTATAATGAAATACTTCCTCCGGCGTGCTTAATTCCGTCATCATGTTGGCATAAAAGCCGGAAAGACCAATGCTTCCGTTTTTCATTGCATTAAAAAATTGAACACTATCATTATGCGAAGCTTGTTTTAAAAAATTTTCTGCAGCCCAAAGTGATTCGACGTTCCACCGGAATTTTGCATCATCAGGATAATCTTTTGTTTTCCGGATCATGCGCAAAGCGTCATAAATATTTTTGATATGGATCTTTTCAACTTCTGGTTGAAGATGAGAATATCCAATATCCGTATGCGAGTGAGGAATGAAATCTATTTCTCTTTTTATCACAGGTTCTATCTTCACAAAGCCATTTGATAAAACTGTATCCGCATGTTTTACCATCACAAAAACGCTGTCTTTTTTCGTTACTGCATTTACCGGAATATCAAATGTGTTCATGCCATTTTTTAATTGATACAAAAAATGATGTGTTTTATTTACGGTAACATTCATTTTTTCTTCTTTACCAAAATGAAGCACATTCAACATTAAAACCTGCTTTCCGTTTTTCAGTAAAAATGGGAGAGAAGAGATATCCGCTTTTTCTTCAAAAGCATATTTAAAAGTCATGAACCAATCATTGCTCTGCTGATTTTCGCCAATTATCTTTAAGCGCAAAGGCACGCCCGGCTTTATTCTTTGCGCAGGAACTCTTAGATAAATAATTCCATGTGAATCCTGGCTCCCATCTCTTTTTAATTGAACGAAAACAATTTTTGTACTATCGGGCGCAACGAAACTCCAGTCAGGTTTTTTATTTCCGGGCAAGGTTGTAATGGTAAAAACCTTTTCATCATTGATATAAAAGTCAAAATTTCGATTTCCACTGCTGGTGCCGCTGGAATGCGCCGCAACCCAACGGAAATAAACATAAGGAGAATGATTGTCTGAAGGAACTTTTGAAGTGAGCCATTCGATTGTTTTTTTGCCATCCGTTGCCCGGGTCAGCAAAGCTTCATTTACATAATCGGGAAAGGCGGAAAAATAGCCAATGGTTTCTCCGCTGATTTCTTTTTGATAACCGCTAAGCCAATGAATATTGTTACCGAAGGGAGTTTGTGCAAAAACAAAATAATGGATTACAACAAGAATGGTGGATAAAAAAAACTTTTTCATTTAAATATGAAAGATAAACAGAAATTATAAAATCAAATTAAAAGTTCATTTGCTGCCCATAACAAAAATAGTTTTGCTGTTGCGGTCTTTTTGGCCTTAACATTGTTATTTGTTTCGCAGGCTTATGTAAACAATTTTAAATGTACAAAAAAGTATTTGAGGAATTAATACACGAGCATTGTTTTTGATTTTCGAAATCAAACATTCAATCAATTAAAATTAAAGCCATGTATCAGGATAAAAAGGAAGTAATTGATCATAAAGAAGAAGATAAAAGTGCTGAAGAAACTGAAAAAAAAGAGCAGGTGGAAGAAAAAATAGATGAAGAACTTGAACAAAGTTTTCCGGCCAGTGATCCTCCGTCATATTCACAACCGGGGAATGATGATATTTTAAGAACGGATTAGAATAAAGCGATCATATTTGTTTGTTTACTGCTGAGCTTTTAAAAAATGAATTTCCAATAGCACATTCCAGACACAGTTTATGATGGCAATAATTATTTTTCAATTGAATGTAAGCCTGTGAATCAAAAGCATTTTTGTTGGAATAATGCAGGTTTTCAAATCCTTTGGTGATCGCATTTTTTTCAGGAGAAATGTCTTCCAGCCAGCTGATCGCTTTTTCTTTATAAAACTCATCTTCATGATATAAACCATAAGAAAAAAGAATGGGGACAATCGTATTAATAATAATGTTGTCAACCATTTGCTTTCCTAATCTTTTTACACGACGCTCCGTTTCTTCATCAAAAATGTAATGATAATGCCAGTAATCATTTGCTTCCAAAGCCAACATCTTTTTTACTTCGTTCACAGATTTCGTTTCTTTAATTTTTGAAAATAAATGCTCGCTGTTATGAATCAGCATGGCGAGTTGCGCAAGACGAATTGTTGGAAAATTAGCAGGGCGCATTCTTAAGAAAAATAATTCTCCGTCAACAGGTTTTAACTTGTATTTTTTTTGGTAAAAAAGATATTCCCTTTGCAGCATTTGAGGATATTTTTCATCAAAATTTTTTTCCAACAAACCTGCTTGTCCAAACAACATGGATTCAATTGGAATGATGTTGTTTTTATGTTTTGCCAAAATATTCAAGGGTAAAGATTGCGCGATCTTTTTAAACATTTCGCTGTTTACCTTCAGTCCAAAATTGGTTGCAACGAGCCACCAGAAAGCTTCCTCCCAATGGAAGCTGGTTTGTTCCAGGATATGAAAAATATGTTTTGATTTGGATAATAATCTTTCTGCTACCAGTCTTTGTTTCCAACTGGTTAAGGAAAGTTGCGATAATTGATGAGATAGTTTTTCGCAGGGAATAAATTGGGAATTTTCCATTAATTGCGCAAATTTTTCTAATAATAATTTCGAAACGCGGCTTTTCAATTCCAATGTTGGCAGATTGTTTCCGCTTGCATCTTTGATTTCTACATCATGGTTCCAGACGATGTGAAGAATAATATTGCTGTAATTATTATCGCTCGAGTGATGATGCAAATTCCAATGCGAAGAATTGATATGAAGTTCTACATTTCCTGCCCACAATGTATCATTGATCTTTATTTTTGCTTCGATAAAATCCGGCCCCTGGTTTACATTATGAGAGCCGGGATGAATCACAGAAACGCGATCGCCGGCAGTAGTGAACAATTCCTTGTTGTTGTAATATTGAAATTTCCAGATGTATTGCAGAATTTCTTCTCTCATAGCAGTGAAATGAAAAGTTGAGCAATCAGATGATTAAAAATAACGAAATAAAAATGAAGGAGAAAATTGATTTATCTGAAATGAAAAATTATTTTAAAAAAACAATTTATTTGGATTTTAGCATTTACTTTTGGCAACCACTTTGAAAAACGATTTGAATGAATTTTCAGATGGTTTTGCCCGGGTGGCGAAATTGGTAGACGCACTGCTTTCAGGTGGCAGCGTTCGGAAGAATGTGCTGGTTCGAATCCAGTCCCGGGCACCCAGATTTCTGGTTTGCGATTAGAATTCTCTAACACTGCAAACAAATAAATAAGTGATTTTTTTATTTTAAAATCTACCCCTCAATTTCCGAAACCTTTTTTAAAACATCCGGTTTTATTTCCCAAACCAATGCACTTGCACCGAGAATGGCAGCATCAGATTCTTTTAATTCACTGAATAATAATTTCACCTTATTCTGAAAAATAGGAAGCAGGTTTTTCTCCATGTGTTCTTTTACAGGATCAAGCAGGAGATTGCCTGCTTTGATTACGCCGCCAAATAAAATAATGGCTTCCGGTGAAGAAAACATTACAAAATTCGCAAGTGCTTCTCCAAGAATTTTTCCAGTGATCTGAAAAACTTCATTGGCAATCGGATCACCTTTTACTGCCGCTTCATACACTCTTTTCGAAGTGATCTGCTCATGAGCAATATTTCTTAATAAACTTTTTTCACCTACTCTTTCGTCGAGAATTTCTTTAGCAGTAATAGAAATTCCTGTTGCGGAAGCATAGGTTTCCAAGCTTCCTTTCATTCCTGTGCCCCAATGAAGACGGCCGCCGGGGCGGATAATGGTGTGACCAAGCTCGCCTGCAAATCCATCATGGCCATAGATCAATTGCCCATTTGCGATAATGCCGCTTCCAACACCAGTTCCTAAGGTGATCATAATAAAATCTCTCATTCCCCGCCCGGCCCCATACATTAATTCTCCAATTGCTGCCGCGTTGGCATCATTAGTTAAGGTGCATGGTTTTTTAAATCTTTCGTTGATTAATTGTGCAATCGGTAAAATGCCCTTCCAGTGCAGGTTCGGAGCATATTCAATGGTGCCGCTATAATAGTTTCCATTAGGCGCGCCAACGCCAATGCCTTTTATATAATCGATACCTCCAATAGCATTGATTGCCGGTTGAAGGTGCTGGTGCAATTCATCAATAAATAAGTTGAGTTCTTTATGATTAGTGGTTGAAATTTCGCCACGGTTAGAAATATCACCGCGATGGTTTACAATTCCAAACTTAGTAGTGGTGCCACCGATATCAATTCCAATTGCATATTCAACAGGCGACTCCATGAGATTTAAATTCTTGTCCAACGAAATATATTTTAAAAGTTAGTGGTTATGTTTTAAGGTGAATTTTAAAAAAGATAAAAATAGTTTTTCTTTTTTAATTGTAGCAGAAATTATGTGGCTGCTATAAATTTATATTTACCAAAGTACAGCCACAACTTTTGCAATGGTAAAAATGCTGGTCAGGATTACCACAGTGCCGATTAAGATAAACATCGTTTTCAAAGGCAGCTTTCCAACCAGTTTTGCTGCAATTGGTGCAGCGATCAATCCGCCAATGATCAGTCCGGCAATATCTAAGAATGGAATACTTTTTAAGAAAATAAAAAAGGTAATGGAACTGGCAAACACCACAAAAAATTCAGCAAGACAAACGGAACCCACTACATATCTTGGACTTTTTCTTTTTGAAATCAAAGTGCTTGTTACCAATGATCCCCAGCCACCACCGGCAAAAGCGTCGGTAAATCCGCCGATAGAAGCGAGCCAGCCTGCGCGTTTTACTTTGTTGTGTAGATTTTGTTTTTTAAACGCTTTGCGGATAATAAAATAGCCAAGATAAACAGTGTAAAGCGAAACAGGGATGCGAACCCATGTAGAATATTTTTGGGCATAAAAAGCAAGTGTGGCGCCAATTACAGCTCCCACAATTCCCGGGATTACAAGTGCTTTAAATAATTTTTTATTGATATTCCCAAAGCGATGATGACTGTAACCGGAAACGCCGCTGGAGAACACTCTCGCCGAATGGACGCGACTACTTACGATTGCAGGATTCACACCATTGGCAAGTAAAAATGTAGTTGATATTGTACCGTATCCCATTCCCAACGATCCATCGGTCATCTGTGCTAGGAACCCGCAAAGCATCATCATTAAAAAAGATTTTTTATCTACAACAGACACGATTTCTTTTGTTGTGGAAACGATATCTTTCAGCGGAATATAGGACAGTATCGCATGTCCTAAAATCATAAAAAAGAAAGCAAGTAAGCTCCATTGTACGATCTTCTGCCACCCATGTTTGTGGCTTTTGGTAAGCGTTGTTTGTTTGGCTACGAGAACTTTCGTAATGTCATTGAGATGTTTTACCTTTTCGTCAAAATCGCCATTCATTCCTACCCGGATCGTTTGCATATTTTGCAACACTTCTTCCATCTCATCAGGAATAAAATCATTAATTACTTCTTTCAACCGTTTCGCGATTGTTGGAGATTTACCATTGGTGGAAATGCCGATTTTTACACTTCCTTTTTTTACAACAGAACCAAGGTAAAAATCACACAAAGATGGCTTGTCTGCTACGTTTACCAGCTTTCCTTTTAATCTCGCATCTTCCTTTATTTGCGCACTTGTTTCAAAAGTATTTACCGCCGATATGATCAGATCTGCTTCTTCAATATCGTCAATTGAATAGCCTCTTTCATGCAATTCGATCGTTTCTTTTTCTTCAGCGATCTGGCGGATTGCTTCACTGATCTCTATTGCAACCAATTTAATTTTTGTCTGAGGAGAATTATTTAGAACAGAATTTAATTTTTCAAAAGCCACATTTCCGCCTCCGATTATGAGGAGCGAAAGTTCTTCGAGTTTGAGAAAAACAGGAAACAACCGATTGGTATCATCGCTCGAAATTATTAATTCTTCAGTAAGAGTAGCCGGTTTATTTTCCATGCGTAAAGTTTAAAAATTAATCTTTTGCATTTGCAAATTTGGCTCGATAAGTAAAATCTCCAAAAGATTCATTGTCATTTCTGTTAACTTTAAATTCGCCAAAAAGCAAATCCAGCTCAGATAAAATTCCTGCTTCATCAAGACTTTCTTTGTACAATTTATTCAACCGATAACCTTCATGATCACCACCGATATTCAGATTATATTTTCCTAATCCTGTTCCGATAAACCCAATTTCTGAAACAGAGGAGCGGCCGCAACCGTTGGGGCAACCGGTCATTCTGGTAATAATATTTTCATTGGAGAGATCATATTTTGCAAGTAAGGATTCAATTTTTGTAAGTAAAGATGGAAGATATCGCTGCGATTCAGCGAGAGCCAGCGGACATGTTGATAATGCGACACATGCCATCGAATTTTTCCTTATTACAGACGCATTGTCGGTGTGATCAATGATTTTAAATTCTTCTAAAATTTCATTGATCTCTTTTTTGTCTTCAGGCTTTACGTCGCTGATGATTGCTTTCTGATTTACTGTGCAGCGAAAATTTACTTTTCCTGTTTCGGCAATTTTTCGCAAGGCAGTTTTTATTGCAACCTGCTCTGTGTCCATTACACGGCCGTTCTCTACAAAAAGCGTATAAAACCAGTTGCCTTTAGCGTCTTGTTGCCAGCCGTAATAATCTTCGCGCCTGGTAAAAACATAAGGCCTTGATTGCTCAAACTTAAAACCCATGCGGTTTTCAACTTCTTCTTTGAATTTATCGACGCCCATTTTATCAACCGTATATTTCAACCTTGCCTGCTTTCTGTCAACACGATCACCGTTATCCCTCTGAACCGTTACCACTTCATAAATTGCTTTGAAAGTTTTTTCACCGGCAGGCACGAATCCTATTTCTGTAGCGAGCCTTGCATAAGTATCCGGGTTTCCAAAAGTAAATGCGAGCCCACCGCCTACGGCAAAATTGAAACCAAGCAGTTTGTTATTTTCGATGATTGCAATTAGCCCCAAATCATTCCCAAAAACATCAATGTCATTATTTGGAGGGATACAAATTCCGATTTTAAATTTACGTGGAAGATAGGAATCACGGTATAAAGGATCTTCTTCCAGTCTTTTATCCACTATTTTTTCTTCATTCAAAAATATCTCGTAATAAGCCCTGGTTTTGGGTTTCAGCATATTGCTGATTTTAGAAGCATAAGCAAATATCTCTTCATGCAACGGCGATTGCACCGGGTTAGGACTACAAGTTACATTTCTGTTGTCATCACCACATGCAGCTATTGTATCCAAATGAACACTATTAAAAATTTGATGAGTGGGCTTCAGTCTTGATTTTAAGACGCCATGCAATTGAATCGTTTGTCGTGTAGTAATTTTCAATTCATTTGTAGAATCTTTTCCTGCAATATCATTAAGCGCGATCCATTGTTCTGAGGTTAAGATACCACCGGGCATACGCAGACGAATCATAAATGAATACAAACGCTCCAGTTTTTTTTTCGCTCTTTCTTCTCTTCTGTCACGATCATCCTGCTGATACATTCCATGAAACTTCATCAGCAATGTGTCTTCTTCACGCATTGCGCCCGTTAGTTCATCTTTTATACTTTCTGCAATAGTTCCGCGAAGTGCATCGCCTTCAACTTTTACTCTTTCTAATAATGGTAATTTTTCTGACATTGTTGTTGTGAATGGTGAGTGGTGAGTGGTGAATTGTGAGTAGTGGCTGTCACTCACAGCTGACGACTTACAACTCACAACTAAATCAATAAACATCCGTAAGATATCTTCCTGTTTCTTTTAAATTTTCCAAATATTGTTCTGCTTCTTGCTTTGATCTTTCTCCAAATTGTTCAATGATGTTTACAATCGTATGCTCAACATCTTTACTCATTGGTTCTTTTGCGCCGCATAAATAAACATAACTTCCTGCCTCCAGCCATTCGAAAAATTCTGCACCGTTTTTCTGAATTTTATGTTGAACGTAAATTTTTTCGGGCTGATCTCTTGAAAAAGCGGTATCAATTTTTGTGAGCAAATTAGTTTCAACAAAATTTTGAATTTCCGTTTGATAAAGGAAATCAGAGATGAAATGTTGCTCGCCAAAAAACAACCAATTCTTCCCTGAAGCGCCCGTCGAATCTCTTTCCCATAAAAAAGAACGAAAAGGCGCAATGCCTGTGCCGGGGCCGATCATGATCACATTAGAATCTTCCTGTGGCAGACGAAAATTGTTGTTGGGCGAAATATAAAATTGCAATTCGTTCTCTTCATTCAGAAGAGATAAAAATTCAGAGGCAAGCCCATGTTTTACTTCGTCGTTTATTTTAAAACAATTTTTTGCAACGGTGATATGAACTTCGCCGGGATGCGCTTCCGGCGAAGAAGAAATGGAATACAATCTCGGCGCTATTGGTTCCAAAATTTTCAAAACATCTATAAATTGATTGCTGTCTTTTACAGAGTAAATTTTTAACAGATCAAGCAAATCAATTTTGGTTGCAGGAATTTCCTGCTGCACTACCGAAGCATATTTTTTTACAACACGTTCCGGCAAATTCAGGATGTTTAATTTCTTCTTCAAAAGGTCATAAACTGAAATCAACTGATCTTTATAATCAAGATTTGTTGCCGGATCGATGGCCGTTATGTCAATAATTTTTTCAACAATTTCTTTCTTATTTTCAGGTATGATGCCAATAGAATCGCCGGGCAAATATGAAACGTCTTCTGCTTCAATTTCTATATGAAATGTTTCTTTGTTGCTTCCAATATCATTTAAGTTGATGTGAGCAAGCACCTTTCCCGAATAGATTTTTTTTCCGGAAGTTTTTTTGATAACAGGAGTGGCGGAAACAGTTTGTTGCTGTTCTGAATTTTCATTCAGCGATTGAATCACTTTTGAAAACCATTCTTCTGCTTCCACATCATAATCTACATCGCATTTCTGTAAAGGTGCAATTCTATTGGCTCCCAGCTTGTTTAATTGTTCGTCAACATCTTCTCCGGCTTTGCAAAAAAGCGGGTAAGCAGAATCTCCCAAAGCAAGAACGCTGTACTTTAATTTCGAAAGTTTCAATTCATTCTGATGCACAAAATCATAAAACTTTTGTGCCGCAACAGGAGGCTCGCCATCACCATGCGTACTCATGATCGTCAACAAATATTCTTCCTTTGAAAGATCAGTAAGGCGATATTGATCCAGGCCTTGGATTTTTGCATTAATCCCGGACTTCTTTGCTTTCGCCGCAAAATCTGTTGCAAGTCTTTTTGAATTTCCTGTTTCGGTTCCGTAAACGATCGTAATTTTTTGTGTCGCATTTTTAGCGGCAACTTTCGCTTCCGGTCTTTGCTTTGAAAGAACGCCATTCAGATATCCATTGATCCAGATAAGTTCATCATTGCTGGAAGTATTGATCAGTTCCAGTAACCTGTTTAATTTTTGTTCAACTAACATGTGTAATTTTTTCGGGTTGACGGTTCGGGATTAAATGATTGATCGGTTTAAAATAATATTCTTTGCTGGCGCTGTTTTCAAGCCATTTAAAATTTTCATGAAGAGAAACAACGCGGCCAATGATGATCAGCGTTGGAGAAACAAAAGTGGGTTCTGAAATTTTTCTTTTGAAATCATACAAATTATGAACCTGCACATTTTGAAATGGCGTAGTTGCCTGTTCAATAATTGCCAACAATTTATCTTCATGTATCTGATGCGTGGTTAATTTTTCTACCACATTCAAAAGTGTTTCTGACGACATGTAAAACACCAAGGTGTCATCTGTATTTGCTAACTCTTTCCAATATTCTTCTGTTACAACGTCAGATTTATAATAAGTAAGAAAACGAACAGAAGTGGCGTAACCACGCGCTGTCAGCGGAATTCCGGCGAAGGCCGCTGCTCCCAGGGCAGCGGTTACGCCCGGAATGATTTCATAAGGAATATCATGAGCAACAAGCGTTTCCAATTCATCTAAAATATTTGAGAAAATAGAAACATCGCCGCCTTTTAAACGAACTACTAATTTTCCCATTAACGCATAATGCACCATTAATTCATTTATAGTTTGTTGAGGCGTAGAAATTCCGCGTCTACATTGTTTTCCAACATGAATAATTTCGGCTTTCGGCGAAATATAATTCGTCAATATTTCTTTGCTTACTAAGCGATCAACCAAAACGACATCTGCATTTTGGAGAAATCGTGCTGTTTTGATGGTAAGCAATTCCGGATCGCCGGGGCCGGCGGCTGCGAGAATTACTTTTCCTGTTTTAGATGATAATGTCATATTTTAGTCTACTAAATTAGTAGGGTTAAAAGGTAAAAAAATTTAAGGAGCCTATTGAATCATGCAGGCTCCTACTGTTACACAACTTGTTTCATCAATCAAAATCGCACCACCATTTTGCCGGATTTTTTTATAAGAATCAAATGCTACAGGAGATGCAGTTTTAACGGTTGCTTTGATAATATCATTCAACATCGCTTTTTCCGGAGAATAATTTTTTTCTAATGTATTCACGTCGAGTTTGTACTCGATATCTTTTACCACGCTTCTTACACGACTACTGTTTGTTTGCAACAAATATTTATTCCCCGGAACTAAAGGTTTGTTATCCATCCAGCACAACAAAACCTCAAATTCCTGTTCCAGTTGCGGCTGATTATTTTTTGGAACGATCAGATCACCGCGGCTGACATCAATATCATCTGCCAAATGAAGAACAATGCTTTGCTGAGCAAATGCTTCATCTGCTTCTTTACCATCAATTTCAATAGCTTTAATTTTACTTTCTACACCTGAAGGAAGAACCGTAACCGCATCGCCTTTGCGATAAATTCCGCTGATCACTTTTCCTGCATAGCCTCTGTAATCGTGTAATTCTGGGGCTTGTGGACGAATGACATATTGAACAGTAAATCTTCCGTCAGTAAGATTTATATCAGAATCTAGTTGTACATTTTCCAGATAACTCAATAGAGGTTCACCTTCATACCAGGAAAGATTGTCTGAATTTTCAACGATATTATCGCCATTCAATGCGCAGATCGGAATGTATTTGATGTCTTTAAGTCCAAGGGATTTTGCCACCTGTTCATAATCAATTACAACATTGTTATAGACATCTTCAGAATAATCTACTAGATCCATTTTGTTTATCGCAACCACAATGTGTGGAATATTTAGCAAAGAAGCAATGATAGAATGGCGACGCGTTTGTTCAACCACTCCATTTCTTGCATCGATCAAAATGATGGCAAGCTGCGAATTGGAAGCGCCCGTTACCATGTTCCTTGTATATTGAATATGTCCCGGTGCATCGGCGATGATGAATTTGCGTTTTGGAGTTGAAAAATATTTGTAAGCTACATCAATCGTAATTCCCTGCTCACGCTCAGCTCGCAAACCATCGGTTAGAAGAGCGAGATCAATTTCGCCATTCAGCTTATTTTTACTTTGCTTTTCAATTGCTTCCAGTTGATCAATTAAAATTGATTTGCTGTCGTACAATAATCTACCGATCAACGTACTTTTTCCATCATCAACGCTTCCCGCGGTTATAAATCTTAGTATATCCATGATTAATTATAAATTATAGTTGTGAGTTGTCAATTGTGAGTTGGATTATTCACCACTCACTAAAAATATCCTCCCTTCTTTCTGTCTTCCATCGCTGCTTCAGAAACTTTATCGTCAATTCTTGTTTCGCCTCTTTCACTTGTTTTTGTCGCAATTATTTCTGAAATAATTCCTTCCACATCTTCTGCATTTGATTCTACTGCTGCAGTACAAGTCATATCGCCAACCGTGCGGTAACGAACTTTTTTTGTTTTGATCTCGTCTGTAGGATCCAGTTTGATAAAGTTGGAAACTGCCACCAATTGTCCCTGGTGTTCGATCACTTCTCTTTCGTGTGCAAAATAAATCCGTGGCAATTCGATCTTTTCTCTTTTGATGTAATTCCAGATGTCTAATTCAGTCCAGTTGCTGATTGGGAAGGCGCGAACATTTTCGCCTTTATGAATCTTTCCATTGTAGATGTTCCATAATTCAGGGCGTTGTAATTTTGGATTCCATCCGCCAAATTCATCTCTTACAGAAAAAATCCTTTCTTTCGCTCTTGCCTTTTCTTCGTCCCTTCTTGCGCCACCGATCAATGCATCAAATTTGAATTCTTCAATAACATCTAACAAAGTGAAAGTCTGCAACTGATTCCTGCTCGCAAATTTTCCTTTTTGTTCGGTAAGATTTTTTTCTTTGATGGTATCTTCCACTTTTCTTACGATCAGTTTTTCACCGATCTTTTCTACCAGTTTATCACGAAATTCCAATGCTTCAGGAAAATTGTGGCCTGTGTCGATGTGTACTAACGGAAAAGGAAATTTTCCGGGGCGAAACGCTTTCAACGCAAGATGAACAAGAGTGATAGAATCTTTTCCACCCGAAAATAGTAATGCCGGATGTTCAAACTGACCGGCCACTTCACGCATGATATGAATGGCTTCCGATTCTAATTGTCCCAAATAATCTAAATGATATTGACTCATTTTTTTTCTTTTTAAAATTCAATTTATGAGGCCACTTGCTGATGAATATGAAGGCCACATTCTTTTTTCGTATTATCTTCCCACCACCAACGGCCTGCACGAAAATCTTCTCCCGGCCTCACCGCTCTTGTACATGGGGCGCATCCAATGCTTACAAAGCCACGGTCGTGCAAAATGTTGTAAGGAATGTTGTTTTTATTGATATAATCTTTTACTTCTTCAGTTGTCCAGTGAAGCAAAGGATGATATTTAATAATCTGGTTGCTTTCGTCCCATTCAACCTGCTGCATATCCTGACGATTCCTCGAATGTTCAGCGCGGATTCCTGTAATCCAAATTGAGTTTCCTTTTAAAGCTCTTTTCAAAGGCTCTACTTTTCTTACATAGCAACACGCTTTTCGCTGATCAACAGATTCATAAAAAGAATTGGGACCATGTTTGGCAACAAAAGGTTCCAGCAAAGTATTATCGGGATAATAGGCTTTTATTTTAGTATGATATCTTTCGTTGGTAGCGCTCCAGACAGAATATGTTTCTTCGAAAAGTCTTCCTGTATCTAAAGTAAAAATGCTGACAGGAAGTTCATTGCTCAAAATTTTATCCGTGATCAACTGATCTTCATAACTAAAACTCGTAGAAAAAACAACCTGATCAGGAAATTCATTGGTAAGCCGCAGGATCACATCTTCAATAGATAAAAGTTTGGCAATTTCAGCAATTCGCGAAACTTGATTTTGTAAAGGCTTAGACATTTTATGTTGATTTAGAGAATTCAAATATTTGATTAGAGGAGAAAAAAGTGTGTTGTTAATTTTTTACATAATACAGCAACAGCAGCGCTTTGAGCAGCAGTTAGTACACATACACATCAAAGAAAAGGATCGGGTCATCATATAAAATTTGAATAGTCTACTGCGAAGGTAGGGTAATAGAATTAAAAATCATTTCTTTTTTTTCCACACCCGCAAAAATAGTTGGAGAGAGAAGGAGTGAACTAATGAAGAAATGCAGCAAACAAAGCAATAAGATTCTTTTTATTTTTCAGAAAAATAAAAACAAATAAAATGGGGAAAGTTTGACTTTTATTTTTTTATCATGTGGAAACTCATTCCCGAAATAGAGAAAGGAATTACCCTTATTCTTTTTTTAAAGCTTATTAGCCGTATAAAAAAATTTGGCACAGCCATTGTTCATAGAATAAGCATAATACGAAAATTCAAATTTCTCATAAGCAGTTAGTTTTGGTAAACGGCCCCTGTTTCTACAGGGGCCTCTCTTTTACCATAACAATACACATCACCCTAACCAAAAACATTACTGTAAACTTCACTTTTAGCGAAACCTCCATAAGGAATGAATCTTGAAAAAATATAAAGGTCGATACCCTTATACCTTTTTTTATAAATAAAATCGTGTTTGCTTCCTTTGTTCATCCTGATATATATGATATCATCAGCGCTGATGAAATTCTTTTTTAAAAGAATTTCCGTTAATCGTTTGTTATGAAAAATTGCTTTTTTAATGTTGCGGTTCTCCGCCATAAAAGGAAGGATATCTGATTTAAATCTTGTGAATAAATAATTTTCACTTGCAAGGCACAAAGGGCATTTATTAAAATTGATGGAAGTGTATGGAAGAATATCCAGCCTTAAAACGGTTTCCTGTAAAAAATCATAATGAGTTCTTTTTGTAAAAGACTTATTGGAAAGGGCTGCGGCAATACTTTCGCAATATTTAAATCTCCATTCACTTTTATTTTTATAAAAAGTGAAAATATTATTCTGAAAGTAAGTATAATTTTCCCAACTCTCTTTTCTGAAGTTATTTTCAAAAGCAATTCTTTCCTGGTCATATTGACGATTGATCTCAACTACAGCAATTTTTTCCTTTTCGGTGAAAAGATTTCCGGCCCAATAAGTGGGAAGCTCTGTGTGGCGAAGATGCATTGGATTTTGTAATCCAAAGCTATTTGAGATTGCTTTTACTTTACTTGAATAAAAGTGAGGATTATTTTTGTAAATATTAAACTCACTGCGGGCTTGTGTAATCAGGTTTTGCAAGTAATGAATTTTAGATGTACTAATTATTATCAACGTCGCTTTTTTTAATTTATTGCCATGATTCTGAAATTGTTAGGTAAAAGTTGAGATAAAGCAGTAAACAAGAAAATAGTAAGGATTTTTATTTTTTTTCTGACATTTAGAAAGTGTTATCATAAAAAATATTTTTTTAAAAAAATACTGATACATGTATAACTTTGGCATCTCTTTTGATTAATAATTATAAAATTCGAAAATTAAAATTTCTCATAAGCAGTTAGTTTTGGTAAACGGCCCCTGTTTCTACAGGGGCCTTCTCTTTTTCAGGGGCCATCTAAACTTTTCATAAAAATTCCCTGCTTATCTTTGCAAGTAAATATTTTGGAATTTCAGCTAAATTCTGGCTTGGCATGCAGACGATTTTGACATTGAAGAACAATTTATCAGCAAAAGAAGCAATACGTAATCTATTAAGACATTAAATGTCGCATAATAAAAGACTGAAAATCTTTTACTTTGTGAGAATAAAATTTATATCATTAAAAGCAAATCATTAATAAAACCGGCGATTTTTAAATTCTAAATGTTTGAAATCCTCATAAAAAAACTGGCTTACGGCGTACTTGTATTAGCAGGTGTTGTAGTCGTTGTATTCTTTATTTTCCAGGCTTTTGGTGATCCTGCGCGAATGGTTTTGGGACAAACAGGAGATAAACAAACAATGGATAATATTCGAAAAGAATTGTATCTCGATCAGCCAAAATGGAAACAATTTGTTTTTTATGTAAATGATATTTCGCCTATTGCCATTCATTCAAAAGAAGAAATCAAGCAAAAAGATTTGCATGGTTTTTTTATTCCAATCAGCAGGAATGAAAATTTTGCAATTAAAGTTCCCTATTTAAGAAGAAGTTATCAAACAAAAAAACCAGTTACACAAGTTTTGATGGAAGCCTTGCCAGGAACGATTTTGCTGGCATGCGCTGCAATGTTATTCGCTATCATTTTCGGAATATTTTTGGGGATTCTCGCTGCTGTAAAACAAAACACATGGTTAGATACCACATCAGTTTTTGTAAGTGTGATTGGTATTTCTGCACCGTCTTTTTTTATGGCGATTGTGATTGCATATGTATTCGGATTGGTGCTTCACGATTTTACAGGATTGTCATTAACCGGAAGCTGGTTTAATATTGACCAGGTAACAGGAGAACGATATCTGACTTTGCAAAATTTAATTCTTCCTGCGCTCACATTAGGCATTCGCCCTCTTTCAATTATCACTCAATTAACAAGAAGTTCGATGCTTGACACGCTCAACCAGGATTACATCAGAACGGCCTATGCAAAAGGCTTGAGCAAAAGAAAAGTAGTAGTCCATCATGCATTGAGAAATGCTATCAATCCGGTATTGACCGCTATTACAGGATGGTTTGCCGAATTACTGGCAGGCGCTTTTTTTGTAGAATATATTTTTGGATGGAAAGGAATCGGCAAAGTAACAGTGGATGCTTTGGAAAAATTAGATTATCCGGTTGTGATGGGCTCAGTGCTTTTCGCAGCTACTATTTTTATATTGATCAATATTTTAGCCGATGTGCTTTATGGCGTGATTGATCCGAGGGTGAAGATGAAATAAAAATATTTTTGTTTCATCTAAAATATTCTAAGACAATAATCGCAATCCCTAAAATGATCTCAAAGATCATAATGAATTTCAAATAATTAGTTGAAGGGCCAACTTTTATTCGCGAATATAATCTTCCCAATCCTGAAAAAACAACTACAAGACCAATGAAATAAATGAGGTCTTTTATTTCATGAAAATTAAAAACAACATAAGCCATAAGAAATCCAAGGCTGAAATAAATGCCGCTCAAAAATCTGAAAAGATTGTCTAAAGTTGACAATGATACAGTATTTCCAGGCAAAAAAGCACCGGCTCCTTTTATCAATAAATTCATACCTCCCAGCAAACAGATGAGTGCTACAAGGCTTAATAATATTTGCAAGGCGATTTCCATAATTTTAGTTAGAAATTTTTGGTTTCCTAAAATTAAGTAAACCAACAAATATTGATGATTTTAATTTTCATTAAGTTCAGTAAACAAAGGAATAACTCCAATTCTTATTTTAGTTTGCAATTGTCTAAAACAATTTTCCTTGTTCTCCTGGTCTTCTGAAATCAGAAATGTTCATCTTCCATCTGTCTCCATTCATTCCATATAATTTGCCGTATTTTTTATATTGCTGATTTACTATTTCTGCGATGCTTCCTTCGCCCCGCATTCGCAATCCCCAGCGTGTGTCATTTACTTTTCCATCATGACTTGCTTCTATCAAATGCCAGACTTTATCTGCACGATCAGGAAAATTTTTATACAACCAATCATGAAATAAAAATTTGATAGAGCCATTCAACCGGATAAATGTATAAGCTGTGAACTTCGCTCCGGCATCGCTTCCGGCTTTCATGATCCTTTGCATTTCATGCTCATTTAATCCCGGAATCATAGGTCCCATCATGATTCCCATATGAACTCCTGCAGTACTTAATTCTTCAATCACTTTCAATCTTTGTTTGGCGGTTGCCGTTCTTGGTTCCATCACTCTTCGTAAATCTTCATTAAAGGAAGTAACCGAAACCATTGCAGAAACTAAATTTTTTTTCGACATTTCCTGCAAAATATCTTTGTCTTTGATGATCCACGAATTTTTTGTAAGAATTCCAACAGGCTGATTAAATTGATTACAAACTTCAAGTAATCCGCGTGTCAGCCGGTACTTTTGTTCCGCAGGCTGATAACAATCCGTATTGCCGCTCAGCATGATCGGATGCGGATCCCATTTTGGATGCATCAGTTGTTTTTTGAGCATTTGCGGCGCATTAATCTTTACGATGATCTTTCTTTCGAAATCAAGTCCGGCGCTGTAACCCCAGTATTCATGCACATTTCGTGCGTAGCAATAAATACATCCATGTTCGCAACCGGCATAAGGATTCATGCTGTACATCATCCCCAGGTCAGGACTTTCTACTTTATTTACAATCGTTTTTACATTTTGTTCAATGTATTGTGTATGAACGTTCGGTTTTTCCCAATCGTCGATGGATTCAATTTCTTCAATCGATTGCTGCGTTTTTAAAAAGCGGTTGGAAGTGTTGAATTGCGCACCACGGCCGGATAAATATTGTTGTTCTTCTTCCTTTTGTTGTGGCGCTACTTTAAAATGATCTTGTTTTAATGGTGTGCTCATAGGTGTTTTAAACTTTTATTTTTTTTAACTAAATAATTCAGCTTGCTGAGCTTTAGGTGGTAAATCCAAAAATTCGAACTTTTTTACCAACTGATATTTTTCACCTTTCTTTCGTTTCATAAGCAACATATTATTTGCTACAAATCTTCCTGTGAAATGACGATGACTGAATTCGAGCCAGCCTTTTTCATATTGCCATGGTAATAAGCCTCTTGAAATAGTTAAATGGGGATTATCAAAAAAATGCGGCTTGGTTTCTTTATTCAGGGTCATCAGAGATTGCGCCGGTTTTAATTCCTTTATTAAATTTTTCACTTGCTGTTTTGATGCCACATTAATAAATATGCTGTGGGTTGGAAAACTCCCATAATCCTTTAGGTCAATTTTAAAAGGATGATAACTTGCCGCTACATTATTCAAATGATTGACGAGCCGTTCTTCTCTCATTTCAAATTGTAGAAAGTTTACTAATGTGACATGCGGTTTCGAATAAATTGCAGTAAGAGCTTTGTCGTTCAGGGAAAATTCTTTTTTAACCTCAAAAATTTTATTGCATAAATCATCGTGCGGATTTAGTACGAGAAGATACTCATTATAATCATACATATTTTGTGAGTTCATAAAATGAAATTTGGCTGCCAATAATTTTAGTGTAAATTTACTAAATATTTTAGTTATCAATCAAACTTTTTTTATGCAACACGATCAGTTTTATTCCTCCAGCTATAATGGAACAAAGGCTTTCAGGCAACATGATGTAAGAACAGCAAAT
Organism: Ginsengibacter sp.; assembly: GCA_051953735.1. Classification (GTDB taxonomy): domain Bacteria; phylum Bacteroidota; class Bacteroidia; order Chitinophagales; family Chitinophagaceae; genus Ginsengibacter. The sequence goes on along the minus strand of JBQCIM010000036.1, from coordinate 36,353 downwards.
GCGACCGGTTTTGGTGCTGTTGCTGATGATTATATGGAGCGCGGCATCGATCTTAACGAAGAACTTATCCGTAATAAGCCCGCCACTTTTTTTATGCGAATCACCAGTGATGCAATGAAAGGTTCCGGAATTTATAAAGGTGATGTGGTAATTGTTGACCGCTCTTTAAAAGCGTCAAATGGAAGAGTAATTATTGCCACATTTGGCGGTGAAATGCTTATTCGTCGCTTTGAAAAAATAAATAATAAAGTGCGTTTGCTTGCTGATGATATATTATCTCCCATAGAGATTGATTCAGGTTGTGAAAACTTTGGCATTTGGGGCGTTGTCACTTATGTTATTCATAAACCATAATTCTTTTTATGAAGTAAGAAAAAACGTTTACAGGATTGTGGATTGCAAGGCATTATAAAATATACGTCGCGGTGGGATGAGTTAAGAGTTGTGAATTGAAGAAGAAAGAATCGTTATTATTTTTAAGAGAATTAACCAATAGAAGTTGGAATAGTTTCTTCAGGAAGTTTATGTAAATCAGGAGGAATTTTTAATTTATCTGATAATAAAGCGGTACCGAAACCGAGCAAAGCGATCAATGTAAATGACCAGCGCAAACTGATGAGTTGGGCAATAAACCCGATAACAGGAGGACCAATTAAAAATCCGAGAAAGCCAATAGTAGAAACTGCTGCCAGAGCCGCTCCGGCAGACATAGTCCTTGATTTTCCAGCAAGTCCGTAAACAATGGGAACTACAGACGAAACGCCAAAACCGACCAGCAAAAAACCTGCTGTTGCTGAAAAGAAATAAGGAAAAATAACAGCAATTAAGAGGCCGCTGCTGATCATTGTTCCACTGATTTGTAACATTCTTTTTACTCCAAGTTTTGTAACCAGCCAATCTCCTAAAAATCTTCCCAAAGCCATTGTGCTGGTAAAAGCAACATAGCCGATGCTTACTAAAGCGGCAGGAGCTACAACAATTTTTTTGAAATAAACTCCGCTCCAATCAGCCATACCTCCTTCACACAATAAGCAACAAAATGCAATCAACCCGAGGATCAAAAGCTTTTTATCAGGCTTTACAAATACTTTCTGTGATTGGCGTTTATTCGCGTCGTGTGGCAAAGTGAACTTATAAGAGATAACAACAAGCAAAACGGCCAGGCTGCACACGATCGAAAAATGAAAGAAAGGAGAGAAGCCGTTTGAAATAAAAAATGTACCAATAACTGCGCCGGTAAAACCCGCAAGGCTCCACAATCCATGAAAGGAAGCCATCACGGATCTTCCATATAAGGTTTCTACGCCAACAGCTTGTGTATTCATGGCAATATTAATGAGATTTCCCATAATGCCGAAGAAGAAAAGGCTTAACGATAATTGAGTTACAGATGCTGAAGAAGCCAACAGCAGCAGAATAAGCGGATAGAATATTGAACCTGTGATCATCGGTAGCCTGCTACCATATTTCGAAACCAGCCAACCGGAAATCGGGAGGCTTACCATTAAGCCAGCCGGCAGCGAAAAAAGTACGCCTCCCAAAGCACCATCGCTTAAATGCAATTTAGATTGAATAGCAGGAATGCGGCTTGCCCAGCTTGAAAAAGTTAATCCGGCAATAAAGAAAAATACGCTTGTGGCGATACGATATTTTCTGAAAAGAGCGGTTTTGAAATTCGTTTCCTGCAAATGATATCGTTTTGGATTAAACTGTAATTGAAATTAAACCTTTTTTGCAGTAAAGAAAGAAATAATGACGATTGGTATTTTCCTTATTCACTCGCTGTTTCTTCTTCTTCAATATATTCAGGCAGTTCTAAAACTTTGATCGTTTGAATAGCATTGCCTGCAATTCCACGCAAAGAATTGTACATGAAATTGGTATTATTCAAAACCTTTTGTAATTGTTTTTCGCGTTTTTTCCAATGTCCCATGATGGAGCGTCTTTCCGTTTCCAGGTCAATTTTCATTTGTGTATAGCCTTCAATGATTCCTTCTACCTGAAGTTTAAATTCGTTGCTGGTGAGATAATCATAAAGTAAAACCATTTTATCACCTTTATTTTCCTGTGACGAAAGTGCAAGATCGAGGGCAATAATGTGTTCACGAATTACATGGCACAAGCCTTTGAATTCTTCATAAGAACAAATCCAAACTCCATCTCTCAAACCCATTCTTTCCATTCCTGCCGGCATCGTATCAGTAACAAAAATTCCAATGTTAGCGCCGTGTTCACGAATATCGTTTTTAAATTTTTCGATCCAGCCTTTGCCAAAATCTTTGGTTCTTTTACTTTCATAATAAATGCAGCCGCAACCTTCCTTTGATTTTGTATTAACGATTTGCTTGCAATCCGCTCCGCGCGCACCTTTCTTCACTTCATCGATTGTGTCTAATGGAAAATTGCTGCGCAACCATTCTTCAATCGCCAGTTCCTGTATTTCGCCTTGCAATTGCATCGAGCCTTGTTCCTGTTTGCGAATCATTTCTTCCGTCAATTTTTTTTGATCTTCGAGTTGCTTTTGCAGTTCTTTCATTACCAGTTCATTTTTTTCCTGCTCGGCTTTTTTTATTTTATCTTTTTCAATAGCAAGTGTTTCATTCAAAGCTCTTTGCGCTTCGGCTTCAATCGAAGATTTTAATTCATCTTTTTCTCTTTTAAGTTTTTCAATTTCTGCCTTGCTTTTATTCAGCTCTTTCAGTTGTTCGGATTTTTCATTTAGCTCTGTTTGTAACAATAAAAATTCATCCATTTTTTCCTTCTCGATCTTATTTTTCAAAGAAACTTCCAAAAATTTTTTTTCTTCGTTCAGCTTTGCATTTAAGCGCTCCTGGAACAATTCATTTTCTTTTTGTTTTTTCTTTTCAAATGCTTCTTTCTCGTTCTTTAAATCTTCCGATTGTTTTTGAAAATTTTTTCTTTCCCTTTCCAGTTCCAGGTTAAATTTTGCCTGCAATTCAGTTTGCATTTTATTGTATAAAATACTGTTTACATCTATTTGTGTATGGCAGTTGGGGCATTCGATTTTTGTTTCGGTACTCATGATTTCAAAAAGTTAGTGAGATCAATAATTAGGGATTGGTGTTTTGAAGAGCCACGTCAAATTTATTAATTAAATGTTGATTGAAAATGCAGTGTTGATATGTTCTTGAAAACCAGCAATGTGTCAGATATTGCCGAAAGAATCAACAGAAATTTAATTATATTTGAAGTGTGGAAAAAAGTGTTAAAATAGTTCGTTTAAAAGATAAAAGCAATGACTTCCTTTATTGGAAATCCAAAACTGAAATTGAAAGACTACAAGCGGTAGAAGCATTAAGGCAACAATACATAAACTATAAAAAAGATGTTCAGCCCAGACTTCAGAGAGTTTATAGAATTATTAATCAAAAACAAGGCTGAGTATTTAATCGTGGTGGTTACACTGTTGGCTTTTATGGACATCCGAGGTATACTGGCGATCTTGATATTTGGTTAAATCGGACTCAGCAAAATGCTGATCTAATCTTAAAATCTGTAAATGAATTCGGCTTTTCTTCCTTCAAACTCACTCAAGAGGATTTCACTAAACCAGGAAACGTAATTCAGTTGGGATATCCACCACTAAGAATTGATCTTCTGACTGAAATCGATGGTGTTTCATTTGAGGAGTGCTTTAAAAATCGAAGAGAAGTAGTGGTTGAAAATTTGAAAATGAATTTCATTAGTTACAATGATCTCTTAAAAAATAAGAAAGAAGCAGGCCGACAGTGTGATATTGACGATATTGATAATCTCCAAGGATAGTATAAACGTCAAAACATTAGAAAACTTGGTTTTAATCAAAAATAAAAATTTGACTTGTTTATTGGTTTACTGATTGCAAAATTATTTTCCTTCTTAAGCCATAGAAAAAATTTATTCTATCTTTATTTTTTCGATACAACTTTTTATAAATACTCTTTTTGCCGGACGTAATTAAATACAGTGAGGAAGAATTGATTCAATTGCTGAAAACCGGCGATGAATCTGCCTTTAGCTATTTGTATGATCATTATTCCGGCGCTTTATTTGGAGTTATTTTTAAAATAATCGGCGATCAGCCTTTGGCGGAAGATATTCTGCAGGAAGCATTTGTGAAGATCTGGAATAACTTTTCTTCTTATGATTCTTCAAAAGGACGGCTGTTTACATGGATGCTCAACATCACCCGAAACTTAACGATTGATACACTCAGAAGTAAAAGCTATAAGAAACAATCAAAAATCCAGGGAAGCGAAAATGCCGTAAATTATGCGGGCAATCATATAAATGAAAATGAACGATTTGATGCGATGGGAATCAGGAAACAAACATCATTGCTCAAAGAAGATCAGAAGCAGATAATTGATATGGCTTACTTTGATGGATTTACGCAAGAAGAAATATCGAAGAAACTGGGAATACCGTTGGGTACCGTAAAAACAAGAATGAGAGCAGCGATATCAGTATTAAAAAAATTATTACAACCTTAAATTGAATAAACAAGAATTCATATCATCCGGTTTGCTTGAGCTTTATGCGATGGGAATTTCTTCTCCGGAAGAAAATAAAATCGTTGAGGAGCATTTGCAACAATTTCCGGAATTAAAAGAGGAATTGAATGAGATTGAGATGTCTCTTGAAAATTATGCACAGGCAAATGCTGTTCAACCGGCAGCGCATGTAAAAGAAAAACTTTTTAACCAGCTTTTCTCAAAAGAGGATTCTGCGGAAAATAAAGAGGCGCCTGTTGTTTCTATCAATAAAAAATACCGTCGGCCATTTTTTTACAAGTTCATCGCAGCGGCAGTTTTCATTTTATTGATTGGAAGTATTATTCTCAATTATAGTTATTACGAAAAATATCACCAGTTGAATGACGAGTTGGCAAGTGCGCAACAAAAGCTGGACGAACAGGAAAAATCAAACCAGGCAATGAGCCAGGATTTGAATGTAATGACGAATAAAAATGCATTGCCTGTTGTTTTGAATGGAACGCAAAATGCGCCGGATGCGGTTGCTAAAATATTCTGGATGAAAAATACCGGCGAAGTTTATATTGATCCCAGGAATCTCCCCAACGTGCCTGAAGGAAAGCAATACCAGCTTTGGGCGATCGTTGATGGAAAGCCTGTGGATGCAGGTTTGATTGAAACAACAAAAGGTACTTATCATATTCAGAAAATGAAATCTTTTGGAAATGTGCAGGCGTTTGCGATTACTTTAGAAAAAGCCGGTGGCAGCCCAACTCCAACAATGGATGAAATGATTGTAAGCGCGAAGATGTAATTTATTGTTTTCAGTAAACAAACAAATATCAGGAAATCGTATTTTTTTGTTCAGATAATTTCTCTGCTTTTTTCTCTACTTCCTCTTTCATTTGATTTTTAAAATCGATTAATTTTTTTGAAAGATTTTTGTCGGAAGTGCCTAAAATTTCGGCGGCTAATATGCCTGCATTTTTCGCCGCATTGAGTGCTACAGTTGCTACAGGAACGCCGTTGGGCATTTGCAAAATAGAAAGAACAGAATCCCATCCGTCAATAGAATTGGAAGATTTTATAGGAACGCCAATCACCGGAAGTGTTGTTAATGAAGCGATCATTCCGGGAAGATGTGCAGCGCCTCCGGCACCGGCAATAATTACTTTTAATCCGCGTTCAATGGCAGTTGTAGCATATTTTGTCATTTTCATCGGCGTGCGATGAGCAGAAACAATATCTAATTCATAAGGAATATTAAATTGTTTTAAGACATCTGCTGCGGCTTGCATAACTTTTAAATCGCTGTCGCTGCCCATGATAATTCCAACAAGAGGTTGTTTTGATTTTGCCATTGAATTAATTTAAACAAATATAGTTCAAGCTTTTATTTTAAAAAGGAATTGAAACAACGTTCAACCTTCAACATTACAGATTCGCAATATCTCCATCCAACAATGCCACAGTTGCTTCTGCAATTTTTGCCTGGTAAAGTGCATTGTACAAGCGGTTTTTCGCATCGTTATAACTGATCTGAATTTGTCGCAGTTCAACAGAAGTGATGTTTAATTTTTTATAACGCTCGGTAGCGATGTTGATATTTTCCGTTGCCAAAACCAGGTTATTTTTTTCAAGCTCTATTGATTTCAATGCATTGTTATAATTGATGTACGCATTTTTTAAAGCTGTTTCAATATTATTTTTTGTTTGATCAATCGTAATCTTTTGATTTTTTATCTGGATATCACTTATCTGTAATTGTTTTTTTACCAAAATTCCATTGAACAATGGAACAGAAATTCCTATCGATCCTGAAGGTCCATAGGTTTGATTGAATAGCGTGAAACCAGCGCCATTACTGTTTCTTGCGAAATTATAAAAGCCATTCAAATCAACTGATGGAAGTCTTGCTGCATTGATTTCTTTTTTTTCCTGCGCTAAAACATACAACTGGCTGTTGGCAAGAAGTACATCCGGATTTTGTCTGACAATTTTTGTTTCAACATCAGAATAAGCAGGCAAAGGCATTAATGAAATCGTGTCAATAACATTGTAAGAAGTATCAGGATTTTTGCCCAGTAAATTATTCAAAGAAGCCTTCGCGACAGCAATTGAATTTTGTAACGACAGTAAATTAGAACGTTGTTCATTGAGATCGACTTGTGCTTCCAACACTTCATATTTTGCTCCTGTCCCAATCTCAAACCGGCGCTGCGCAAGGTTATACCGATCTGTATATAAAACAATTTGTTCAAGAGTCGCTTTTTTTTGCTCTTCCAGGGTTACAATATTGTAGTAAGAACTGATGACATTATACACTGTTTCATTCAAATTTTTTCTGAATGCATATTCGCCGCTTCTTTCTAATTCTTCCAACCTTTTTTTTGTGGCAAACATTTTCAAGCCATCAAAAACGCGCCAGTTTACTGCAAGTCCTGCGTTAAGGTTTTGAGTTGTGTTTCCATTTTTCCTGGTAACAGTTCCGTTGCTAAGCTTTTGTTGCAAATTATTTACACCGACAGTTTTTGATGCTGTTGCGCTAACAAGCGGTATGGCACCTGCATTTGCCCAGTTGTTATTAATCGAGCCAATTTCAATTTCATTTTTACTAATGATAATTCCATAATTATTTTCTATTGCAATTTTTACTGCATCCTGTGCTGTGAGCAATGAATCCTGCGCACGAAGAGAAAAATGTAACAACAAACTAAAACCGAAAAACAAGAATAAAAATTTATAACAGCGCTTCATTCATTGGTTGTTTTTTACGTGAAAGAAAAGCATACATCGCAGGCACCACATACAACGTAAGGATCAATGAAAACAGAATTCCGCCAACGATCACAATTCCAAGTGGTACGCGGCTTGTAGATGCATCGCCAATGGAAAGTGCGAGTGGCAAAGCACCGAGAGACATCGCCAAACTTGTCATCAGAATTGGACGCAAACGCAGGTATGCAGATTCGACGACAGCATCAATTTTCTTCATGCCAGCATCTCTTTTTTGGTTTGCAAATTCCACGATCAGAATTCCATTTTTGGTAACCAAACCGATCAACATGATCATTCCAATCTGGGAAAAGATATTATAAGTTTGTCCAAAGATCCACAACGAAAGTAATGCTCCTGCCAACGCCAAAGGAACAGTGATCATAATAATAAACGGATCAACAAAACTTTCAAATTGTGCCGCAAGCACTAAATAGATAAGGATCAAAGCCAGCACAAAAGCAAAAACTGTATTTCCTGAACTTTCTGAATAATCCCTGGAAGTGCCACTGAGAGCGGTTGTAAATGTTGGATCTAATAATTTTTTAGAAATTCTTTCCATTTCTTTGATACCATCGCCAACGGTATAACCGGGTTGAAGACCTGCAGAAATGGTGGCAGATTTGTACCGGTTAAAATGATAAATGGTGGGAGGAGCAGATGCTTCAGATATAGTAACAAGATTATCAAGACTAATATTTTGTCCTGCAGCGTTTTTCACCATGATCTTACTCAAATCGTTCGGATCATCTCTGTCGCTGCGATCTACCTGGCCAAGCACCTGGTATTGTTTTCCTGATTTCAAAAAATATCCCAGACGTCTGTCACTATAAGCGAGTTCCAGCGCCTGGTTAATATCATCCACACTAACACCTAATTCACTTGCACGAAGGCGATCAATGTTTACTCTTAATTCAGGTTTATTAAATTTCAAATCAGCGTCAACACCTTCAAGGATAGGACTTTTTTTCGCTTCATCTAAAAATTCAGGAAGCACTTTTCTGATCTTATCAAAATCGTTATTTTGAATTACAAATTGTACCGGTTGGCCACCGCGTCGGCTGGTAGATATAGTTTGTTCCTGGCTGGCAAATGCCCTTCCCTGCGGAAATCTTTTCAGATTTCTGTTTACCATATCTACAATTTGTTGTTGTGACCTGGTTCTGTCTTTTGGATCAGTAAGCATCACATTAAAGAACCCGCTATTTACAGAACCGCCACCAAATCCCGGCGCAGTAAGACTTATCAGCATTGTTTTTTCAGGAATGGAATCGGTTAAAAATGTATTCAACGTATCCATGTACGAATCCATGTAATCGTAAGATGTTCCTTCCGGTGCTGTCACACTTAACCGAAACTGACTTCTGTCTTCCAGTGGAGCAAGTTCTGAGGGGATTCCTTTAAAAATAAAATAGATAATGCCGAGACAAACCGCTACCAAAGCAAGCGCCACCCACTTCACTTTCATAAAGGCAGCAAGACTTTTTTTGTAGCCATTTTCCATTGCCTGGAAGAAAGGTTCTGTCTTTTTATAAAACCAGGAATGACCAATCTTTTTGTGAGTCAGTTTTACATTTAATACAACCGTTAATGTAAGAGAAACGAATGCAGAAATAAGCACAGCTCCTGCCACCACGATTCCAAATTCACGGAATAATCTTCCTACAAATCCCTGTAGAAATACAATCGGTAAAAAAACAATTGCCAGCGTAATAGAAGTGGAAATAACCGCGAAATAAATTTCTTTCGAACCTTCTTTTGCTGCCTGGTATTTGTTCATTCCGGCTTCTATTTTTTTAAAAATATTTTCCGTGACGACGATTCCATCGTCCACTACAAGTCCTGTGGCCAGTACAATTCCAAGAAGTGTAAGCACATTAATGGTAAATCCAAAAACATACATGATAAAGAAAGCTGCGATCAAAGAAACAGGAATGTCAAACAATGGTCGAAGTGCTAAAATCCAATCTCTGAAGAATAAATAAATGATCAGAATTACCAATCCTAAAGCAATCAAAAGAGTTTCTTCTACTTCAGAAATAGATTTTTTAATAAACTTGGTCTGATCCATACCTACATCCAGTTTCAGATCTTTTGGAATTTCTTTTTGAATATCAGCAAGCCTTTTATAAAATTCATTGGATATTGCAACATAATTGGAACCTGGTTGCGGAATAATGGCAAGCATGATCATCGGAACGCCACTTTCTTTCAATCCTGACTCTTCATTTTCCGGTCCTAAAACCACATCTGCAACATCGCTAAGCTTCACATTTACACCGCCGATATTTTTTACGATCAAATTATTAAACTGTTCTTCGGTATTTAATTTCCCAAAAGTTCTTACAGATAGTTCGGTATAATTTCCCGAAATTTTTCCAGCGGGTAATTCCACACTTTGTGTAAGCAAAGCATTTTGCACATCGTTGGTCGAAAGTCCGTAAGCCTGCAGTTTGTCTGGCTTAAACCAGATGCGCATGGCATATCTTTTTTCTCCCCAAACAGAAATAGAACTTACACCGGGAATGGTTTGCAAACGCTCTACGATATTATTTTCCGCATATTCTGTTACTTCCAAAAGATTACGCGTATTGCTTTGAACGGTGACTGCAATAATCGGTTGTGCGCTCGCATCTGCCTTCGATACAACCGGCGGTGCATCTATATCCTGTGGTAATTGTCTCGTGGCTTGTGAAACTTTATCTCTCACATCATTGGCAGCAGTTTCCAGATCGACGCTCAATTCAAACTCTACGTTAATATTGCTGCTTCCCTGGTTGCTGGATGAGCTGATATTTTTAACTCCCGGAATTCCATTGATGGCTTTTTCAAGAGGCTCGGTAATTTGTGATTCAATAATATCTGAGTTGGCGCCTTCGTAATTAGTCCTTACAGAAATGTTCGGCGGATCAATTGCGGGATAATCCCTTACGCCCAAAAATTTGAAACCGATGATCCCAAACAAAACGATCACCAGGTTTAAAACAATGGCAAATACAGGACGCCGTAAACTTATTTGAGAAATATTCACTTTGGTTGTCCTACTTATTTAAAGATGAAAGATTGATCTTACTTCCGGGTTTGATGGAAAGCAGACCGGTTGTAATAACAGTGTCGCCGATGGAAAGGCCGCTCAGAATTTCTACTCTCGCAGAATCGCGCGTTCCTGTGGTCACTGTTTTAAAATCAGCAAGGCCGCCGTTATAAACGATCACTTTTTTATCCCTTGCTTCCGGAATGATGGCCTGCGTAGGGATCATAACGGCTTTATTATTATCACCCATATCAAACGCCACTTTTGCAAAAGATCCTGCTGTAATGTTTTTATCAACATTTTCAACAACAGCATGAACTTTCAAGCTTCTGTTTTCTTCGGTGATTCCAGATTCTGTTGCATAGATTTTTGCCTGGTATTTTTTGTTCGTTGCTTCAGTAGTAAAGTTGATCACGTTACCTAATTTTACTGCTGGTGTAAATCTTTCCGGAACGCTGAATTCCAATTTTAATTTGCTATCCTGCCTAATCGTCGTAATAATTGTAGTAGGAGTAATGAATGCGCCGATACTGATATTTTTAAAACCTAATTTTCCGTCAAAAGGAGCGCGGATTATGGTTTTATCAATTGATGCTTTCAAGACTTCCATGTCAGCTTTGATGCTGCTGACATTTAATACACTGAGATCATAATCCTGCTGACTGATACCGCCGATCTTTAATAATTCCTGCTGGCGTTCCTGTGTTTTTTCAGCAACTTTTAATTGCACATCCAGTTTCTGCAGTTGAGCTTGGAGATCGCCATCAAATAAACGCGCAAGTAAAGTTCCTTTCGAAACATGAGCGCCTTCTTTTATGGAGAGATAGGTAACTTTTCCTGACACTTCAGGATGAATTTCTGTTTCTTCAAAAGGCATCAAAGTGCCCGCCACTTCTATGCTTGAATGCAAAACAGACGGGTAAATAATATATCCCTGTACAGATAATGCTCCGCCGTGAGCAGCAGATTTATTATTTGATTTTGGAGGATCTTCTTTTTTGGTTTTGCTTCCGCACGAAGAAATAAAAAATAAAAATAAAATGGCTGGTAATAATTTCCCGTACTTCAATTTCATTATACTAACACTGATTTTTTTGTCTGAATTTTATAAGACGCTGAAAGTTAAAAAAACCTTCGCTTTAAATTTTTTAAGAAATTACTTTTAGTAATTGTTTCACTTTATTGGCAACATGAATCAATTCCTGTCTTTCATTGCTGAGAACCGTTACGTGCCCCATTTTTCTTCCCGGCCTCGTTTCTTTTTTCCCATAAATGTGGACAAACACGTTTTCAATTTGTAACACATCTGCAAGGTTTTGATATTTCGCTTCGCCTTTATAATTTTCTTCGCCGATGAGATTTACCATGGCAGAATTCATAATAGATTTTGTTAATCCCAATGGATAATGGAGAATGACGCGCCAAAGCATATCAAACTGAGAAGAATAAGCCGCTTCTATCGTATGATGTCCACTGTTATGCACTCTCGGAGCAGTTTCATTCACCAAAACATTGTCGTCGATATCAATGAACAATTCCACTGCAAAGATACCCGGGCTTTGAAGATTTTTTACCACCGCTAATGCTACCGCTTCTGCCTTCCATAAAGTTTTTTCGCTGATGTTTGCCGGGCTCAATTGATATTCCAATAAATTTAAATCTTTATTGAAGATCATTTCCACAGGCGGATAAAGAGCTGTTTTCCTATCATTGGCAACCGCAACAATGATGGAAATTTCTTTTTTAATGCTCACTAATTTTTCCAAAACAGATTCTTCATCAAAACCTTTTTCTATATCTTTTTCATTCTTCAAAATTTCTACACCACGCCCGTCATATCCGCCTACAGCGAGTTTGTGAGCCGCCGGTAAAAAATTTAAATGATCGTGCAACTCTTCTTTTTTTGCTGTTATTACAAATGGAGAAGTTGGAATCTCATGTTCTTTATAAAAATTCTTTTGTAAAACTTTATTCTTGATGATTTCCAAAGCAGCCGGACGAGGATAAACTTTTACGCCCTCTGATTCTAATTTTTTCAACGCTTCGATATTCACTGATTCTATTTCAATCGTAATAGCATCAAGATCTTTACCGAAATCATAAACGTCATCAAAGTTGGTAATATCGCCTTTCATAAAATGATCGCACAAATGAGCCGCCGGACATTCAGGATCTTTTTCCAGTACAAAAGTTTCCACAGGATAATTGGCTGCCGCCTGTAACAACATTCTTCCTAACTGGCCGCCGCCAAGAATACCGGTTTTGATCATTAAAAATTTTTTTGCAAGATAAATCTTCAAATTTTATTCGAAGAGATTGCATTAGGATTTAGAAATTATTTATCAGTAGCAGACCAACAAATAATAAGGATTCTTAAATTGATTTTTCAAACACACCATTATTTAGTAATCAATTAAACAATTGTTTAGGACATTTCAATTTTCAACAATACTTTAAATTATTTTTGCTTTCATTTAGAAGTTATTTTCGCTTTATGCACAAACTTCTATTTCTTCTATTTATTTTTCCTGTGATTTCAGTTTCTTCCCAAACGATTGAAGGGACAGTAAAAGATGCTGAAGGACAAATTTTGCCATTTGCTTCTGTTCTTGTAAAAGGCACTCCACTCGGCGTTTCAGCCAACCAGGAAGGAAAATTTAGTATTCATCTTTCACCGGGAAAATATGTTTTGGATTGTCATTATGTTGGATACACCACATCTTCAAAACAAATCACTGTTGACTCTACAGATCAAAAAGTAAATTTTGTTTTAACACGACAGAAACTTACGCTAAAAGAAGTGGTCATCAATCAAAATGCAGAAGACCCGGCCTATGAAATTATTCGTAATGCAATTAAAAAAAGAAGATTTTATCAGACACAGGTAAAAGCTTTCCAGGCACAGGTTTATATAAAAGGAATGATCCGCATGATCAATTTGCCTGAAAGAGTTTTGGGAAAAAAGATTCCCGAAGATGACAGAAGCGAGATGGGACTTGATTCTTCGGGGAAAGGAATTATTTACCTGACAGAATCTGTAACAAAAGTTTCTGCAGAAGAACCTGATAAATTAAAACTGGAAGTTGTATCAACAAGAGTGAGCGGCAACAATGGCCTCGGATTTAGCTTTCCCGCTTTTCTTAGTTTTTATGATAACAATGTAAATATTGCAGATGAATTAAATCCCCGCGGGTTTGTTTCTCCGATAGCAGATAATGCAATGAGTTTTTATAAATATAAATTCATGGGAAGTTTTTTTGAAGATGGAAATGAAGTGAACGTTATAACGGTAATGCCTAAACGTAATTATGAGCCCTTGTTTTCAGGCATCATTAATATTACAGAAAATGACTGGAGAATTTATAGCTGTGATCTTTCTCTTACCAAAAAATCTCAATTGGAAATTTTAGATACGCTGGAGATAAAGCAAATTCATATGCCTGTTGAAAAAGATATCTGGCGGATCAAAAACCAGGTGATGCATTTCAGCTTTAACCAGTTTGGTCTGAGAGCGGAAGGAAACTTTGTAAATGTGTATTCCGATTATAATTTAAATCCGCATTTTCCAAAAGATTTTTTTAACCGGATAGTGATAAAATATGATACTGCTGTAAATCAAAAACCTCATGCCTATTGGGATTCAATAAGGCCTGTTCCGCTGGAGCCACAGGAAGTAAAAGATTATCAAACAAAGGATAGTGCATTTGCTTCAAAACAAGATTCATCAAAACAAAATTTGGATTCTCTTCGTAAAAAACAAGGACCGCTGAAACTTACTCAAATATTTTGGTCGGGTGTGAACCGTACTCATTACAGTTATACGAATCCTTACCAGGTACAATTTGATCCTCTGTTGAAAACGCTGCAATATAACACCGTAGAGGGTTTGGCAATCAATCCATCTTTGGTGATTTCCAAATCTTCCAAAAAATTAAAAACGAAAATAAGTTTCATTGCAGACGTGCGATATGGATTTAATAACAACCATTTCAATCCATGGGCGGGTTTAAAATTCAGCAGCATCGATGTTTTTGATCCGGACAAAGCAATGAAAAATCAATCTTTTTTTGTTGCCGGAGGAAAACGTGTCAGCCAGTTTTTTAAAGAAAGCCAGATCAGTCCTTTGGCAAATAGTGTGGGAACACTTCTTTATGGAACCAACGATATGAAGATCTATGAAAATTATTTTGCTAAAACCGGTTTTACAAAAAAATGGGAGAGTGGTGTGAATTTTTTGGTGGAAGCCGAATATGAAGATCGTTTGCCAATAGATAATACCACTGATTTTATTTTAAATAAAAAATGGCAGTATCGTTTTACTCCAAATTATCCTGTAGAAATTTTGTCATCACAGTTTCCAAGGCACCAGGCAGTTTTAGCGCGTGTATCGCTGAGTGTGCAGCCAGGACAACATTACATCCAATTTCCAACTTATAGAATGGCAATCGGATCTACGTATCCAACGTTTACTTTCGATTACACAAAAGGATTTAAAAATATTTTTGGAAGCGATGTTGATTATGATAAATGGTCATTGAATGTTGCCGATAATAATAATTTAAAACTGGCAGGAGTTATAAAATACAGTGTAACGATCGGAGGTTTTTTAAATAATCAATCAGTGTTTGCGCAGGATTACAAGCATTTCTATTCAAGCTATTCGCATATTGCGGGGGAGTATGTAAAATCTTTGCAACTGGCATCTACGTACCAGTTTAGTAATATTTCAAATTTCTATTCTGAATTGCTTTTTGAACATCATTCTAATGGATTATTAACCAATAAAATTCCGGGCTTTAAAAGATTAAAATGGAATCTGGTTGAAGGAGCGAATGCTCTTTATATCAATCCAAACACAAAATATTCAGAAGTGTTTGTAGGCCTTGAAAATATTTTCAAACTTTTTAGAATTGACGCTGTTGCTGGCTTTCAGAATGGATTTAAACCTGTTTATACTTATCGGATCGGCTTTGGAGGCTTGCTGGGAGATGCTTTTAATGCACAAAGATTTAAGAGAACAGAAAAAATTATTGATGCATGGTAACACGCATCTTTTTGCAAAAAGTCTTTTTGCAGTAAACAAACAAATAGCCTGATTTCTTTTTAATTATTTTTTTGCGATCACAATTTTCTCTGTGTATTCCTGGACCACTTTGCTAAAAAATTTCCTTGCGTCTTCGAACTTTTCGGCAGGAATAACATTGGTAGAAAGTTGAAGAAAAGCTATAGAAGTGATCGTGTTGCTTTTATCATCATAAGAATATTTTGTGCTAAATTTTCCATAATCAAACTGTTCATTCCACGGCTGTGGCAAATTGGCGACTGTATAATTTTCGGGAAGCTGATAAACAGTCGTATCGGTTTTTATAAAAGGAAAATAGAAATAATAAGGCTTTGTTCTTTTCTTGGTGTCAGGCAAAGTAGCAGTTATAATTTTATAAATTCTCGGACTCAAAAACATTTTACTCCCTGCTGTAAATTCAGGAACTTTTTCAATATCTAATTTGAAAGAAGTTTCTGCGCAATCATTTTTTTTGTTGGTACTCATTTCAAATTCATCAGGTTGCAGAAAGCCAAGTCTTCTTACAAGATATTCTTTCTGGTCATCCTTTTTTTCATTCATCACATAATTAATAATTTCCTGTTTGTATTCTCCATTTGTTTTCATTACGCTTTCACTTTCTCCGGAACCATCTTCTTTAAGAATCACTTTCGTGTGGAGGCTTAATGTATTTTCTGATGCTCTGCTTTTTGGTGTTGGAACCAAAACTCCACCGTTGGGTGTAATCAATAAAGCATATCTGTTTTCAGTAAAACTTCCCAGTACGCCTGCGTCTGCGGTATTATCGGTGCATTCCAGCCACGTAGTATCTTTATTTCCGGGCACGCAAACAATTACATGATTGAAAGCTTCTTCAGGAAAATCAGGATCAACAGGTTGCTGATTGTATTCTGCATTGATCAGCGCCGGATAACTGACAATTCCAACTGCATCAAGCATTGCCTGCATATAATTGGCAAGTGCTTTACAATCTCCATATTTTTTCTTATCAACAAAATCGGCATCAAAAGGTTTTAACCCGCCAATTCCTAATTGAATGCTCACATACCTGCAATTCTTTTGTAAATAATTATAGAGGATGTCAATTTTTTCATCATTACTTTTTGCATCCTTCACTAAATTTTTCAAAAAGATTTTTGTTTCGTCAGATAGATTCAAAGAGCCTTTTGTAAGTTGTGTGTACCATTCTCCTAAATTTTTCCAACTGGTAAGATCACCTTCATTTCCATCCATTGAAAATTTATTCGGAGAAATTAAAATGGCAGGAAAACTATTTCTATGATTTCCTTCGCCTTCTTCCTCGGCAACTGCTGCAAGATTTTTTACTTCCCATGAATAAATTTTGTTCTTGCTATCAGAAGAAACCGCCGGAGTGATGGATACATGTTGCGCTTTAAATTTCAAATCCAGATCTGATGGAACAGAAGCAGTGTATTGAGAATGTTCTACAGATTGCTCCGGATCCTCAATAGAATAATCAGGATAACGAATGGTGCCTTTGAATTTTATTTCGTAATCATATTGAATCGTGATTGGATAGCTGGCCGTTTTTACATTCATAAAATATACTTTTCCATCAATCACAAGTCCTTCGCCAATTCCCTGCGATCTCATGTCTTTCATTTTGTATTTATTCACTTGTTTTCCATTGGCATCAAATACCTTTATTTCTGCATCATCAAGCTTTATAAATTCATCGGTTACCTGTTTAAAAAAGAGTACATCATCAGCTTCAGGATCTAAAACGGTAAACACCTGGTGAACAGAAAGTTTTGCGTTACTAATATCCTTTACTTCAAAATTAATTTTCTCTTCACGCTTCACGCTGTGCGCATTTTCTTTTAAAGCAGCGGGAATTGTGGAAGCGTCATAAATATTTCCCTGCGAAAAAATTTCTGTAGTAGCGCACAAAAATAAAAGGAACAATAAAGAGTTTTTCATTAGGTGGTTTTTTTCTTTTTAATTACAATTTGCTCATTCAAAGTGCTGAACAGTTTTTTATAAAATTCCTGGAAGTCCGGATAAGAATTTGCCATATAAATGGAGCGTTGAAAATCAAGCGTGATCCTGAAATTTATTTCATTATTGTCGCGCTGGATAAGGCGTTGAAGCGTAATAGATGAATCCGGCATGATCATTTTAATACTTTTTGGAAGATCATCGAATTCATAATCGTCAGGAAGATCTACTTTGCCAATTAGCGTGTATGATTGAGGATAATTAAAATCAATATCGGTTTTTCTTTCATCAGCAATGAATGGATTTTTTTCCAGTCCCTGGAAAAGATTGAGTGTAAAATATTTGAAATCGCCGGATGCATTCACAGGCAGCGTGAAGTCAAGTTTTTGTTGCAACGGCATGGTATCTACATCTTCATATTTTAATTCTATATTTTTTACTTTCAGTCCTGTAAGATCTTTTGTAAAATAATCCTCAAAAGAGCTTTTTTCTTCTTTCCATTTTTTCACTCTCGGATTTTTCGAATAACCATAACTGTAGATCGTCGCCTTTCCTTCCATTTGCGCATCAGGCGTAATTTGAGCAGAATACCAAACGATATTTTTCCACCTGTCTTTCGGGTCTGAAAGCGTCACCCATCCTCCATATTCTTTGTCAACAATAAATCCTTCATTATCTAAAACATCGTATGGTATTAAGGTTGGTGGATTGTATTTGTCGGCAGCATTCAAAAAATATTTATTGCCCCCAATCAAAACGCAAGTCATTGTACAATTAAATTGATCTAAAAAAGGATAAATGGTATTTACGGTTCCATTATCTTTTGTGCTTACCAATAATGGGAAAGCCTTTATTCCTGCGTCTCTCAAAAGATCAATAAGAATAAAATTGATTTCTGCATTGCTGCCGCTTTTTTTCTCCCATGCAGTTTTAACTCCCTGTGAAGAATAAATATGTTCTGAATTGTTCCAGTTCATATTCGCACGGACATAATCATAGATAGCAACCATTTTATTATAATCGCCCTGAACATTTTTTAATGAATCATCCAAAGGCTGTGTGTGAGGTATATTCTTTTTTAATTGTAAGCCAAAATCTTCATCCTCCAATAATTGGTCTGTAAGTTTTGGCCAACTTGACATGACTTCTTCTACCTGACCATCGCCGTAAACAATTCGCTGTAACTGGCAAACAACACGCTGCAAATAATCTTTCTCAGCGCCCATAAAAGGTTCTTCACGTAATGCAGGAACATTTTTTAAAGAATAAGTTTTTTCTTCAGCACGATCAGAAACAAGGCCTCCGTGATAATAAATATTGCTATTGATCACTTCGCTTTTTTGATCCACATTCTGGTATGCTAAAACCTGGTTTATAAATCGAAAAATATTTGGAATTAAAATACGGTACATGCTTAATCTTGTGGGAATATCGTCCTGGAAGTACCAGTCATCAACGTTTCCCAAAGATTTTTTTACGTCAGTCAATTTATATTCGAACACACTTCCAACTTTTACATCAGGCATTGTAAAAGTTACTTCAGAAAACTGGTTGTTTATTTTTTTGATGTAAATGGAGGAGTTGTCAAGTTTAGTAGTGACAACATTTCCTGCATCATCGAGATTGTAAGTAACGCCGGAGATATTTTTGATGTCTTCATATCGTGTTTTGCTGTAAAAGCGAACTTTGATGTTCGCTTCATCAAGTCCTTTATCTTTTAAAATTTTAATGCGCGTTCTTTCATCAGTAATGATTTCAATGTCATCTCCAACGATGTCATAATGCACATCTGAATAGGAGAGAAGTTTATAAGCTTCTGCGTCTTTGTCAAATTCGCATTCTTTCAATTGAAGATCTGCTTTATCAATTTTTCCGTAGGAAGGAATTTCTTTTTGGGCAAAAATGATGGATGCGCTCAAGATGAGCAGGGAGGTTAGTGTTAGTTTTCTCATGGAAGATGTTAGTTAATTTGGATACGAAAATAGAAAAAAATTATTAACAAAACATTTTATTTTCTTTCGGAAAAACAATGAAGCAGGAGCAATTTTTTTTGAAAATAAGCAGTAAACGAAGAAATAATTAGAAATTAAATTTGTCCTTTTCCAGAAATTTGTAAGAAAGCATTTCCAAGATTTTGAATAATATCATCAGCGATTAAAGCCTCCTGCGAAATATTTTTTACGGCAATATCACCGGCGATCCCATGAAGATAAACGCCAAGAATACAGGCATTCAAAGAAGAATATTTTTGTGCAAGCAAGCCTGTAATAATTCCTGTAAGAACGTCTCCGGCGCCTGCTGTAGCCATTCCTGCGTTTCCTGTTGAATTAAAATATCCTTTTTCTTGCGGCGTTGCAATGAAAGTATAATGGCCTTTCAATACAATGAAAATGTTCAGTTCTTTTGCTTTTTGTAATGCAAGATTAATTATTTCAAAATCTGAATTTGTTTTTCCAAACAGTCTTTCAAATTCTTTTGGATGTGGAGTAATAATGCTGTTAGCCGGAATCGATTGATACAATTGACGGTTTTCACTTAAAACATTCAGAGCATCAGCATCGATCACAACAGCTTTTTTAGTTTTAAATAAATCCTGTAATAATTTTTTGTGTGAAACATATTTTCCTATCCCCGGCCCAATTCCAATCACATCAAATGCGGAAAGATCTTTTACGTCTTTAATAAATGCATTTCCTGAAACTTTGCACATCGCTTCAGGAACTGCGGTTTGAAAAATGGTATAACCTGCTTCGCAAATAATCGAAGTAAGCTTTCCAACACCGCTTCTTAAACAAGCCCTGGAAGCCAGAACAGCAGCCCCCATCATTCCATAACTCCCGGCTAACAGGCATGCATAACCGTAATTTCCTTTATTAGAAAATTTCTTTCGTGGACGATATATTTCTGAAATTAGTTTTTCATCAACCAATTCAAAATCGCTTTTTTCTTTTTCTTCAAATTGAGCTGAAAGTCCGATGTCCAGTAGCACAACTTGCCCAACAAAATCTGCATTTTCAGGCATCAGAAAAGCAAGCTTTTGATTTTGAAAAGTAAGCGTATAAGTTGCTTTTATAACAGGATTGTTTGCTGAGCTTTTATCAATGAATAAGCCACTGGGAACATCGATTGAAAGAACTGTAGCGTTGCTCTTGCTAATGTATTTTATCAGATCAGAAAATAATCCTACAGGCTTTTTATTCAATCCTGTTCCAAAAATCGCATCAAGGATCACGTCATCTTTTGAAATGACAGGAAATGATTTATTGTCTTCTAAAAAGTAAATTGTTACAGATGTTTTTTTTAATCTTTTCAGATTAGTTTCAAAATTACCTGAGCCATTAGAATGAGAAATTATGTAAACAGAAACGTCGACATTTTTTTTAGATAATAGTCTTGCAATGGCAAGCCCGTCGCCACCATTATTTCCTTTTCCACAAAATATTTTAAAAGAAGAATTTGATGAAAAGTTTTTTGTGATCCATTCAAAACAGCCTACAGCAGCTCGTTCCATCAAATCAACTGATTTTACCGGTTCGTTTTGTATCGTGTAGGAATCCCATGCTTTTATTTGTGAAACAGAAAATATTTTCATGGTGAATGGCTAATGGTCAGGAAGATTTATTGAAGGTATCTTTCTTTCAGAATATTGACGTGGTGTTGAAAATGTCCTGCAGTCGTATATCCTAAGGCTTTTACGCTCATTTCATAGTTGCTTGCTTTGCCGGCTTGCATTAATTGTTCTTCTGAAAAACTTTTAAAAAGGTCTGCAGTTGAATTTCTCACTGCAATAAATTCGTTGATCAGATCTTGCCATTTTCTGCTATCGGCATTTGAATTTTCAGCATAAGCATTTTCATCAAAAGAAGGAAAAATGTTCGGATCTTTTCGTGAAAATACAAAAGAGCGATAGCTGAAAACCCGCTCTGTGTCTATAATATGTTGCAAAACTTCTTTCACGCTCCATTTCCCTTCATCATATTTATACAAATATTTTTCTTCAGGAATGGAATTAAAAAATTGAGAAGCCTCATCCAATTGTTTTTTTAAAACATCATTGAGATTTTCATTTTCCACCAACCGGATGTACCTGTAAAAATACTCGGGATAAGTGCCTAAAGAATTTTGAGCAGACATTTTGTTTTATTTTTGATTTTTTAAAAATTAAGAAAACAAAAGTACTATTATTAAAAATTGGAATTAAATGCCAGGAGAAAATCATAATATTTCTTTGTTTACTACATTTATGGAAATAAAAAACCGGCAGCTCATCTCTGCCGGTTTTAAGAAAATATATCAAATTAATCTCTGTCTTTTTTCTTATGCTTCTTGTGTTTCTTTTCTTTTTTCACAGAAGCATCAGCGCCGTTTGCATCACTTTTCCTTTCTCCCTTCAATGTTGACGCCAGCTTCAAGGCATTGTATGCGTTAAGTTCTCCTCCTGTAATAGAAATATCAGAAAGATAAACGCTGTCAGTTGAGCCTGGCAATTTTACTTTTTCTGTAATTGGAGTCGCAGATTTATCGATCACATACTTTACCTGTTCAGGACTAAGATCAGGATAATATTCCAGGATCAAAGCAGCAACGCCTGCAACAACAGGAGTGGCCATACTGGTTCCTGAAAAGTTGCCGAATTTATCATCAGGCAAAGTTGAATAAATGTTTACACCAGGGGCAAATACATCTACGGTATTTTTCCCATAATTGCTGAAGCTGGCTGCGAACCCACCATTGGTAGCATCGCCACTTGCACCAACGGTAATGAAATTAGGCGCTTCACCTGATTTGTCTAAAAAATAAGGATTTGGAAAATTGGCGGCTGAGTCAATATTTTTTGCATCATTTCCTGCCGCATGAACCAAAAGAACTCCTTTGCTTTCTGCATATTTCACTGCGCTGTCAACCCATGTTTTTTGAGGAGAATAGCTTTTTCCAAAGCTCATGCTAATCACTTCAGCGCCATTATCAACAGCATAACGAATAGCGTTAGCAATATCTTTATCATGCTCGTCTCCATCAGGAACGGCGCGAACCATCATCACTTTTACATTGTTGGCAATTCCGTTCATACCAATTCCGTTATCTCTGACAGCGCCGATAATTCCTGTTACGTGAGTGCCATGAGAAGGAGTTCCGGCCATCACATCAGGGTTCCCATAATAACGATCGTTGAAATCATTCGGATTATCTTTTACAATGTCATTTCTGAAATTTTGCGGAGGCGTAGTAGCAGCTTCACCTTTGCGGATTTCTCCACGCAGGTAATCCATAATATCAGTGTTGCTGATATCATAATTATTATTCGCTTTTGCCATATTGAGATAAATTGCAGCTGCAATTTTTGCATCAGGATCAGAGGAAGTATAACCTTTCAAATCATTTCCTGTAAATTCTGTTTTGCCTAAATCTTTTGCAATAACGGAATCACCTTTTTCCATGATGGGCAATATTCTTTGCATTTGCAAAAGTTCTGCAGGATTTACTGCTGTGGTCACTTCTTCCTTTGCTCTCAAATAAGTTTTATATTCTTCCTTCTGAGCGTCAGTCATTGTTGTAGTGTCTACATTTTTATCGTCATATTTTTCTTTCAAACTCCAGTAAACTCTGGCACCTTCGTAAGAATCCTGGTGAACATTTCTTCCATCTTTTCCACCAAGAAAATTCCATCCGTAAACATCGTCCACATAACCATTATGATCATCATCAATTCCATTTCCGGGAATCTCACCCGGATTGTGCCAGAGAATTGGTTTCAGATCAGGCTGTGTGGTATCTACGCCACTATCAATCACTGCTACCACTACTGTTTTACTTTTTTTATTATTCAAAAACTGGTAAGCTTTGTCAAGGCTGATTCCATAATATCCGCTGGTTGCCCTGTCGAGTTGATACCAATCATTTGGCGCAACTTTTTTTGATGAATCGGTGGCAGAGGAATCTTGTGCAAAGCTCCACATAGGCAATGAAGCCATCAGCGCCATGCCAAGAAATATCTGTTTACTTTTTGTCATATATTGTTGTTTAAAATTAAGAGTGCAAATATTCTGAATTTATGTTTAAGATAAATTACCATTTAAAATAATTACATAATATTTATGGGTTGAAAGAACGCATGCTTCATGCCAATATTATTGATGAATAATTTGTAAGGTAAATTTATTACTTATTCAAATATTCAAAGACTGGCATGCATTTTACTTACTAAATTGTATTTGCCAATTTTTACTATTAATAAAATTTAAACCGGAACTTTTGAATAACACCACTTTGATTGGAATTGTGGCAAGCATCTTTACAGGTGTTTCACTTTTGCCACAATTGATCAAGCTATTAAAAGAAAAGAAAGCATCAGACATTTCCATGTGGATGCTTGCTACTTTATTTACAGGACTTGCTTTATGGATTTGGTATGGGTTTAGGATCAATGATTGGGTAATTGTTTTTGCAAATGCTGTATCACTTCTGTTGAATATATTAATAGTGGTCATCAATTTTCGGTATAAAAACGTGATTTAAATCAATAACTCAAAATATTGCAATATGGATTTATCCACCCAGGTTCGCGACCTTTTTTTAATTCCATTGGCCATAGCAAGTATCTCATGGACTATTACGCATGAGGAAGTTTTTAAAGAACCGCGGGAATATTGTATCCGGAAATCCAAAGGGTGTAAAAGATTATTAGAACGCAAATTCTTTTACCTTTTTACCTGCGAATATTGCTTCAGTCATTATATCACTTTGTTGTTTTTATTTATTACAAATTATCATTTGCTTTTCAGCGACTGGCGCGGATATGTTATTGGCGGCTTCTCACTCGTATGGATCGCTAATATTTATATGAGTCTTTTTGGCTTTATTAGGGTAGGAATGAAAAAGGAAAAACTGGAAGCCAATATCAGGGAAAAAGAATTAAAGAAATAGGGAATCCTGTGCCGGCTTGAGTACTCTTAACAATCAAAAAGAAAATCTACACTGTGAATTTTATTCCCTGAGCCAATGGAAGTGTATCAGAATAATTAATGGTGTTTGTTTGACGGCGCATATAAACTTTCCATGCATCGCTGCCACTTTCTCTTCCGCCGCCGGTTTCTTTTTCACCACCAAACGCACCACCGATCTCTGCTCCGGAAGTTCCGATATTGACATTGGCAATTCCGCAATCACTTCCCGCATTGGAAAGAAATGTTTCCGCTTCACGAAGATTTAAAGTAAAAATGGCACTTGATAAACCCTGAGGCACATCGTTTTGCAAAGCGATTGCTTCTTTCAGATCTTTATATTTTATGAGGTACAAAATAGGCGCAAAAGTTTCGTGTTGCACAATTTCCATATCATTGGTTACTTCAGCAATGCATGGTTTTACATAGCAGCCGCTTTCAAACCCTTTACCGGAAAGCGTTCCTCCTGGCAGCGCCATTTTGCCGCCTTGCTTTTTTATTTGCTCGATGGCATTCAAATAAGCTTTCACTGCATCCTGATCGATCAATGGGCCAACATGATTTTCTTCTTTTAAAGGATCTCCGATCTTTAGTTGTTTATAGGCGTTTACCAGTTTCTTTTTGAAAGTATCATAAATGCTTTCATGAATAATCAACCGGCGGGTGGTAGTACAACGTTGTCCTGCCGTACCAACAGCACCAAACAAACATCCGACTAAAGCTATGTCCAGATCTGCATCTTTAGAAATAATGATGGCATTGTTTCCGCCAAGCTCGAGCAAGCTTTTTCCAAGCCTGGCGCCCACTGCAGCGCTTACGGCTTTCCCCATCCTGGTAGAACCGGTTGCAGAAACCAAAGCAATTTTTGGTTCATTACAGATCCATCCACCCACTTCACGGGCGCCGGTCACTAAATTACAAACGCCCTCGGGAACATTATTTTCTTTAAAAACTTTTGAAATGATATTCTGGCACGCGATGGCGCAAAGAGGTGTTTTTTCTGAAGGCTTCCAGATGCATACATCACCGCAAACCATTGCTATCAGGCTGTTCCAACTCCACACAGCTACAGGAAAATTAAATGCTGAAATAATTCCCACGATTCCTAAAGGATGATATTGCTCATACATTCTATGCCCGGGCCTTTCACTGTGCATGGTAAGTCCGTATAATTGCCTTGAAAGACCAAGAGCCAGATCAGAAATGTCAATCATTTCCTGCACTTCACCCATTCCTTCCTGCAGGCTTTTGCCCATTTCATAACTCACTAATTTTCCAAGTGTGGCTTTATTTTTTCGCAATTCATTTCCTATCTGCCGGATAATTTCGCCACGCTTGGGAGCAGGCCATGTTCGCCATTCCACAAAAGCATTTTGCGCAGTTTCCACTACATGATCAAAACTTCTTTTATCACATGAATTTACCGTTGCTATTAGTTTTCCATCAACAGGGGAGGAGGATTTTATTTTTTCTCCCGAAGCAGAAATCCATTTTGTTCCCGTAGAAACGCCCTTATTTAATTCCGAAATTTTTAATTCTTTTAAAAAGCTTTGCATGTTTAAAGTTCAATGTTGAAAGTTGAATGTTCAATGTTGTTAAAAGTTCAAAGTTAAGAAAGTTCTCAGCCTTAATCCTTGAGGCTTGAACCTTCAACTAATATTGCTCTTTTTCATTGGGGAAATTTTTGGATTTTACATCTTCAATATATTGTTGAACAGCGCTGGTAATTTCCGCATGAAGATTCAAATAAGTTCTCAGAAATCTTGGTTTGAATTCTGTGTTAATTCCAAGCATGTCATGCATTACAAGAACCTGTCCGTCGCAACCATTTCCTGCGCCGATGCCAATCGTCGGAATAAAAAGTTTTTGTGAAACTTCTGTTGCTAACGATGCAGGAATTTTTTCCAAAACGATTCCAAAACATCCGGCTTCCTGCAAAAGCATTGCATCATTTTTTAATTTTTCTGCTTCCTGTTCTTCTTTGGCTCTTACCGTATAAGTGCCGAATTTATAAATAGATTGTGGCGTTAAACCTAGATGACCCATCACTGGAATTCCTGCGCTAACAATTCTTTTCACAGATTCAATAATCTCTTCTCCTCCTTCCAGCTTGATGGCATGAGCGCCGGTTTCTTTCATAATTCTGATGGTTGAATTCAATGCTTCTTTGCTGTTTCCCTGGTAACTTCCAAATGGAAGATCAACGATCACGAGAGCGCGCTTGCAGCCACGAACCACCGAGCTTGCATGATAGATCATTTGATCAAGCGTAATAGGCAAAGTAGTTTCATGGCCTGCCATCACATTGCTTGCACTGTCGCCAACAAGGATGATGTCAATTCCTGCAGCATCAAAAATTTTTGCAAAAGAAAAATCATAAGCGGTGATCATCGAAATTTTTTCGCCGGCTTCTTTCATCTTTTGCAGCGTATGAGTTGTTATTCTTTTTACTTCTTTATTTACTGACATAATGCTTGTGCGCAAATTTGAAAATGTGAAAATATGAAAATGTACTGATGCCGTAATGAATAATATGCTAATTCATGAATGAAATTTACAGTGAAGGAACAAATAAGCGGAATTTTCAATTTTCACTTTTGTGAACCGCTATCAGGAAGAAATAATAATTTTGAGGTCATTCATTAATATTTGCGTGGGTTAAAAAATTTTTATTGAGAGAATAAAATGCATCGATTTAAAACAGAATCTTTTTTCTTCCTATTATTCATTTTTACATCTTTTATTTCTGAAAAAACAAATGCACAGGATGAAAAAGATAAGCCAGCGATCATTTATTTCAAAACGCGTATGGGACCGCTTTGGAACAAACCTGAATTGGATTCTTTTTTGCTTGCACGGACTTCAAAAAGATCGAGGCTTATTCCAAAAATATTACGGACAGAACAAAAGGGAGACACATTAATTTACCGCTTAGATCTCATCCTGGATCCGAATCCTGTTGATATTCATGGCAATTATTTAGCCGGCCAACCACTACCGGATTTCAGTTTTAAAGATCTGAATGGAAAGCCAATCGATCTGAAACACTTAAAAGGAAAGCCTATCGTAATTAATTTTTGGTTTACAGCGTGTATTCCCTGCCTGGCAGAGTTACCGGAATTAAATGCTTTAAAAGAAAAATACAAAAATTCTGATGTGATTTTTTTATCAATGACCTTTGAAAAAAAGAGTAACGTCGTTAGTTTTTTAAAACGACATCCATTTAATTTTATTCCCATTACGGATGTAAAAGAATATTGCGACCAGATGACATACCTATATCCGCTTACTTTGTTTGTTGATAAAAACGGTATCATTTCTTCAGCAGAACATTTGATGCCACCCCTGTTTAATTACGAAATCAGTAAACGCATTGACCAATTGGATCCATCACAGTTTGAAAAAAATATAAACGCGATAATGATGAAGAGATAGCGCCTTAAAGGGCAAAAAGCAAAGCCGTCTTATGTTGTATTTTTAACGCCATATCTGCGATTCTTGCCCGCTATCTCTTCGATGCTTACATCGAAGATGTATCGAAGGGGTATCGAAGGAATACCGAAGGAGTTGCGTCTGTAATATGGCAAAATGGCGAAAGGTATGCAAGTTGTGAATTAATGTATTTCCTTTACTTTCTCCTCCTCCCACAAATGTTGTATCAATCCATCTGCCACGCCAATTTTTGGAACATAAATTTCTTCGGCGCCGGCCCAGCGCATTACACTGATATAAATCTTTAGCGCCGGAACAATTACATCTGCGCGGTCTTCTTTTAATTTATAAATATTGATGCGGTCAATTAAAGAAACATTGCTCAATTCCTTGTAATAATCTCTCAGCAATTCAAGAGATAATGGCTTGCCATCTTTGCGCTTGCTTAAAGAAAATACTTTGTTGATATTTCCGCCGGAACCAATAGCCACAACAGTTTTAAAGCCTTTGGTTTTTGTTTTGATCATTTCTTTCATCTCATTCCAGGTCAAATCGGAGACCTGGTTTTTGAGCAACCGGATCGTCCCAATTTTAAATGAGTCTTTGAAGATCATTTTATTATTGCTGAAAAAGGTAAGTTCAGTGCTGCCGCCGCCAACGTCAATATACAAGTAAGAATGTTGGGTGTCCATGTTTTCAGCGATATGATTTTCAAAAACCAAAGCTGCTTCGTCGCTTCCGGAGATCACTTCTATTTCAATTCCTGTTTCCTGTTTTACAAGTGAAATAATTTCCCCGCTGTTTTCGGCATCGCGCATTGCGGCAGTGGCACACGTTTTCATAGATCTTACTTCATATGCCTCGCACAAATTTGAAAATCCTTTCATTGTCAAAAGCAGTAAACGAACTTTTTTGTCAGAAATCTTTCCTGTTTCAAAAACGTCGAAGCCCAGGCGCAGCGGCACTCTTACAAGACTTAATTTGGTGAAGGATGCCTTATTATTTCCATCCACTGAAACTTCAGAGATCAGCAATCTTGCTGCATTACTTCCAATATCTATCGCTGCAAGTTTCAATGTTTTATTATTTTTCGATTCAATTAATTTTTCATTTGTGCATCACCGTTAGCATCATTTCTCACAGATATTTTTGATGATTCCCGTGGTTGAAAATCCTTCTTTGATGGGAACAATTTCTACGCGACCACCCGCATCCAAAACTTCTTTTGCACCAACCATTGTGTCCAATGTATAATCGCCGCCTTTTACCAATACATCCGGCTGAATGATCCTGATCAGTCCAATCGGCGTTTCTTCATTAAAAATTACAACAGCATCCACCATGATCAATGATGCAATAATTAATGCGCGTGAATTTTCATTATTGACCGGGCGGCTGTCACCTTTTAATTTTTTTACGGACGCATCGGAATTTACTCCAACGATCAAAACATCTGCAAACGATGCCGCTTCGGATAAAACGGCAATATGACCTTCATGTAAGATGTCAAAAACGCCGTTGGTAAAAGCAATTGTTTTGCTTTTCAATCTCACTCTTCTTACTTCCTGTTTTATTTCATCACCCGTAAATATTCTTTCACTGATACTGTTGCTCTTTTTCATTCTTAATTTTATTTTGATAAATTAATAATCCAAAACAAATAATTCCTACAGCAATTACAATACCTGTTGTTACGCCCCACATCAGCCAGCCAAAAGAAATATTGTCAACATTATAGATCAGCAACACCTGCTGCACGGCAAATGGGAATGCGCCTAAACCGCCGGGAGAAACGATCATAGCAAGTGTGGCCAGCGAAAGCACACTGAATGCCGCACTTATTCCGAGAGAGGAAGTGGCAGAAAGCGCAAAGAATCCAATGTAAACTTCCATCAAATAACATATCCAGATGAAAATAGTGTGGGCAAAAAACTGCTTCCTTTTTTTCAAATGTAAAATGGTTGAAAAGCCTTCTTTTAAGCCAATGTGATACCCTTTTAGTTTAATGACATAGCGATGATCTTTATATTTTTTGATCAGCAGTTTTGCAATATAATATAAGGCAACGGCAATGAGGATGAAAAGGATGATCATTAGCCATAAGGGAACTTCTCTTTTATGATGCAGCAGCAATGCCAGCTTGCTTTTGATAAAGTCACTCACCGTTTCGATCTGGATTAAGATGGTGATGACGATCAGAACGGCATAGCAAATCAGATCAAAGATTCTTTCGACAAGGATCGTCCCGAATAATTTTGTTACCGGAATTTTTTCGTAACGGCTTAAAAGAGTGCAGCGCAAAATTTCTCCCGCGCGAGGCAAAAAAGTGTTGGCAAAATAACCGCACATAGTGGTATAAAAAGTGTTGGCCACTTTTGGCTCGTATCCCATTGGTTCAATCAAAATTTTCCATCTTACACCGCGGCTGATGTGACCAAGAAGCGTGATGATAAAAACAGGAATGAGATAGATATAATGAGCATGCGACAAACTTTCGCGGAACTGGACCTTTTGCAACGGTGTCATTTTGCCTAACTGCCACCACGTTAAAAAAATTCCTATCCCCAGGAAAAAAATATATTTTAAAACAGACAGTAATTTTTTCTTCATAAAGATTTACAAGGTAACAAACGAATCATTAATTCAGGGATTGGTCAACAGATTATCTATCAATCTTACATCACGGAGAAATGCAGCAACCAAAATTACCAGTTCTTCTCCGGGAATAAAATCAGGAACTATTTCGAGATCATTTCTTTTTGCCAGCTCAAGGTATTCTACTTTAAAACCTTTGCTTTCCAAATCCTTTACGGCTTTATTCTTTAATGTAAAAAAAAAATCATTGTTTGCGTTTTCCTTTATTGAAACCAAAGCCCGGTGAAGGTTTGAAGCAATTTCTTTTTCTTCAGCATTCAATCTTAAATTCCTGCTGCTCATTGCCAATCCGTTTTGTTCGCGCAGAATGGGGCAAACAACTACTTCGGTTTTTTTGTGCGTCAAAGAGATCAATCTTTTTATAACCATGCATTGTTGAAAATCTTTTTGCCCGAGGAAAAGAAAATCCGGTTCAACCATATTTAATAATTTTTCTACAACCAGCGCAACTCCCTGAAAATGCCCGGGACGAAATTTTCCTTCCAAAATTGTTTCCAGGTAACCAAGATGGAAATGCTTGTTTTTTGAAGCTTCATCGGGATACATTTCTTTTTCATCCGGCAGGAATAAAATATCGCAACCATTTTCTTCCAGCAACAAAAGATCGTGTTCAATTGTTTTGGGATATTTTTTAAAATCATCGCTGTTGTTGAATTGCACCGGATTCACAAAAATGCTGCAAACAGTAACGGAGCTTTTTTCCTTTGATCTCTTAATAAGTGATAAATGGCCTGCATGCAGGGCGCCCATTGTGGGAACAAATCCTACCGGACTTTTAGAATAATTTGTTACCGCCAGGTATTTTTTAAGATCTGCTGCATATTTAAATATTATCATAAATCCTTTGTAATTGAGTGCAACATGTGTTTTGCATTGAAAAAACGAAAAAAAATAGTAACTTCGCCGCCTGTTAAAAAAAACGATTCAGTCAAACAACCATTTGTAAATGTCGACAAAGAAAAGAATTTTATTCATAGCTAACGAAATGTCGCCCTATTTAGAGACGACAGAATTTGCAGAAATAGTCAACAAACTTGCGGTAAAATCAAATGAATCGGGAATGGAAGTGCGCTGCATCATGCCACGCTTTGGAATGATCAACGAGCGCAGGCACAGGCTTCATGAAGTGGTTCGTCTTTCAGGAATTAATGTTTCCGTTGATGGTGATGATTATCCTTTGGTTATTAAAGTTGCTTCTCTTCCGAATGCCAGGTTACAAATTTATTTTTTAGACAATGAAGATCTTTTCAAACGGAAATCCTTGTTTCATGATGAGAATGAAAAATGGTTTGCTGATAATGGTTTGAGAACCGTTTTGTTTTGCAAAGGCGCGCTGGAAACAGTGAAAAAATTCGGATGGCCGCCAGACATTATTCATTGCAGCGGATGGATGACAGGACTGATTCCGATGTATATCAAAACTGCTTATAAAAAAGAGCCGGTATTTAGTAATTGCAAAGTGGTTTATACCATCGGGCAAAATACCTACAAAGAAAAAATGGGTGCAGACTTTGCAGAAATTGCAACGATCAATTCTAACATCAAACCAAAAGATATTGAATTCTATAACGAAGGAAGCAACACTGCCATGTTCAGGGGAGGCGCTCATTTTGCAGATGCCATCACTTTTGGAGCAGAAAAAGTTGATAAAAAACTCGTAGAAGAATTCAGCAAAGTGCGTGGCAAGAAGGTGATTAAATATAACGCAGAATCAGATTTAACAGACTATTTACAATTGTATGCCGACCTTGCCGGCAAATAATTTCGTTCCTTATTTATCCACTCAAATCTTACTTTCAAGTGTCTAAAAACCAATACAGTTCTGCGTTTACAGGAATATTGATTTTATTATCTTTTGCATTTGGGTGTACAAAAATTGATACTACCACACTTGGAGAAAACCTCATTCCGGTTGTAGATAACATCCATACTTTCGACACTACTTTTTCTGTCATCGCTACGAACTACGATGATGGCGAATGTGATACCATTCACAGGAGTAATCTCCAGGCTTTGGGAATTATTTCCAACGATCCGTTGTTTGGAAAAAGCAATGCGAGCATTTATGTTGAATTAAAACCCGATGGATTTCCATATAATTTTCCCGCTGCCGATGCCAACAGTTTCCAGGTGGATTCTGCAGTTTTGGTTTTAACCTACCTGCATTCTTTTGGAGATACCAATGCTTTGGCAAAAGTGAATGTTTATCAACTTTCTGATAGTTTTCATGTAGCAGATAATTATACCACCTGCAAAGTTTTGGGTTATGATAATTCTGTGTTGCTGGGACAAAAAGAGTATGTTCCTTCCGTTTTAAAAGATTCTATTCACGCGTTCCAGGAAGATGCTGCCAACCAGTTAAGAATTCCCATTTCGCAAACATTGATTCAAAGTTTCATTAAGGATTCGGCGCAGATATTCAGGAGTGATTCTGCTTTCGTTAATTATTTCAAAGGCTTTGCAATCGTTCCTGATGAAACAACCGGCGGACAGGCACTCAATTTTTTTGATCTTACCACTTCCAAATTAGCAATGTATGTAAGATATACCAATGCCAGTGGCGCGACAAAAGATACTTCTGTAATTAATTTTACTTTGACAGGCTCCTCAGGCTTATCTAATTCTGTGATTCGCGACAGGGGTACTTCCGAAGTTACCACTCATCTTTCTCACCCCACAGGCGGCGATAGTTTGCTTTATATTCAAACATCTCCCGGAACGTATGCGATGCTGAATATCCCCGGATTAAATAATTTATCCAACCGCGTCATCAACCGCGCAGAATTAATTGTTGACCAGGCTTATTCCAACAGCGACCTCGATAATATTTTTGATGCACCTGTCAATCTTTATCTTGATACAAAAGATCCTTCTTTGAATAATGGAAATTATGTTCCGATTCCATGTGATTTCAGTAGCTCAGAATTGTCAACGGGTTTTGCTTATTTAGGCGGACAATTAAAAATCGTAACCGATAGCTCTACAGGGCAGCAAGTGGGAGAATACGTTTTCAATATTTCAAGATACGTTCAGTCAATTGTTACCAAAGGTAAGCCAGACCTTGCTTTGCGGTTGCGTGCACCGGATTACATCAGCAATACTACCACTTATACAGATTGGTGCGGACAAACGATCGGGCCATTTTCTTATCCCAGAAATAATATCGGCGATGGAAGAGTGAAATTGAATGGAACCAATAATTCTCCGAAAAGGATCAGGTTACGGATCGTTTATTCTGTTTTGTAAACCGCTCTTTATTTCATTGAGATTTTTATAGTGAACAAAGAAATAAATCATTTTGTTATTTTCTTTTTTCAACAATTTTTAAAACCATCCAAACTGCATTTTTTAATGGCTCCCGGCAACAAAAATCCATTTTGCCCAATGACTATGAAGCCATAAATTTGCGGCTCAAAAACAAAACACAATGCCATATTTATTTACCTCTGAATCTGTGAGCGAAGGACATCCTGATAAAGTTGCCGACCAGATAAGCGATGCACTTATTGATAATTTTTTAGCATTCGATCCGCAAAGTAAAGTTGCGTGCGAAACGCTGGTAACCACAGGCCAGGTGGTGCTTGCAGGGGAAGTAAAATCAAAGGCATATTTGGACGTCCAGGAAATTGCAAGAGGGGTGATCCGCAAAATTGGCTACACAAAAAGCGAATACATGTTTGAGGCAAATTCGTGCGGAATTTTTTCAGCCATTCATGAACAATCTTCTGATATTAACCAGGGCGTTGACAGAAAAAATAAAGAAGAACAAGGCGCCGGCGACCAGGGAATGATGTTTGGTTATGCAACCAACGAAACAGAAAATTATATGCCTTTGTCTCTTGATCTTGCCAACAGTCTTCTGATTGAGCTGGCTGCATTAAGAAGAGAAAATAAAGAAATAAAATATTTGCGTCCTGATGCTAAAAGCCAGGTTACGCTTGAATATGACGATGACAACAAGCCGGTAAGAATTGAGGCCATCGTTATCTCAACACAGCATGATGATTTTGATAAGGATGACAACAAAATGCTGAAAAAAATTTCTGATGATGTCAAAAAGATCCTGATTCCGCGCATGAAGAAAAAATATCCAAAGTATGCGCATCTCTTCAATGATAAAATAAAATACCACATCAATCCAACCGGCAAATTTGTAATTGGCGGACCACACGGCGATACCGGGTTAACAGGAAGAAAGATCATCGTAGATACTTATGGTGGAAAAGGCGCCCACGGTGGTGGCGCATTCAGCGGAAAAGATCCAAGCAAAGTGGACAGAAGCGCAGCCTACGCAGTGAGACATATTGCTAAAAACCTTGTAGCAGCAGGTGTTTGCGATGAAGTGCTTGTGCAGGTTTCTTATGCGATTGGCGTGGCGCAGCCAACCAGTATTTTTGTAAATACTTATGGCACTTCAAAAGTAAATTTATCTGACGGCGAGATTGCAGAGAAAGTAGCAACGCTTTTTGATATGCGTCCTTACTTTATCGAACAACGTCTTAAACTTCGCAGTCCTATCTATCAGGAAACAGCTTCCTACGGCCACATGGGGCGCAAGAATGAAGTAGTTACCAAAACATTTAATCTTCCTAATGGTTCTCCGAAAAGTGTAAAAGTGGAATTGTTCACGTGGGAAAAATTGGATTATGTTCCGAAAGTGAAAAAAGCTTTTGGAATCAAATAGAAATTCTTTTGACAGTAAACAAAGTAATAAGGGCAATTTTTATTTTGCCCTTTTTTATTTTTAAAAATCTATTTTCATTAATTGATTTATTTTTGAATTCCCTGGTATCAGCGAATTTTTAAACCTAAAAATTAAATTATCATGAAAAAGATTTTTTCTCTCGCTGTGCTTTTAGGATTTTTTGCGATGACATCCAATGCGCAAAAACAAACAGAAGATAAAAGCAAAAGAGCAAGTCCACCCGCAAAAATTGTTCAAAAAATTCCCAGCGGCGCTACTATTATTATTGACTACAGCCAGCCTTCTATCAAAGGAAGAACCATCGGAAAAGACCTGGAACCCATGGAAGGAAAAGTGTGGCGAACCGGCGCTAATGAAGCAACTATTTTTGAAACTGATAAAGACGTAACCATTAACGGTGCGCCGTTGCCAGCCGGGAAATATGGATTCTTTACCATTTTCAATGGCAAGGATGTAACGCTGATCTTTAATAAAACATGGGATCAATGGGGCGCTTTTACATACAAGGAAGCTGATGACCAGCTGAGAGTGAAAACGCAATATGAAGAACAAGATCCGCCATCAGAAAAGATGACTTTTGTGATGAGCTCTGAAGGAGTGGTGAATTTACTTTGGGGAAATAGGAGAGTGACTTTCCAGGTGAAATAGGATGAAGAAAATATTTTTATGTCCTCACAGAGGTGACACCTTGTGAAATGTGTCACCTCTGATCATCAATCTTCTGCTGCAACCAGTTACTGGTCAAAAGTCGATTAAGACGTTAAATCCAATCGTATGTAATTTATCGGATTCGAGCCCCATTTTATAATAAACCCCTGCTGTAATAGCATGACCACTCCAACTTTCATTGGACGATCCAAAGCGAAAGCCAGCTCTGAATAAGGGGCCATACGATGCGCCATTAAAATCTGAATAGCTGCTGCCGGATATAATAACCTTATTGTACCCGAAGCCTCCTCCAAAATAGCCTCCGAATGTCTGATCGTTGTCCGCAGTTGATTTGCAGCCAATATTATAGTCAATTACCAAAGGAACATCATAAGAAAAAAGAATTCCTGCATCACCTCCAATCGTATTAGTTACAAGCCCGATCCCAGCGCCAACAGGGGCGCCGATACTGACTGAAGAATTCTCACCTTCAATAAAGTTATACCTCGGAAACCAGGTAAGATTATTTTGTTCAACTGCAAAAGTTTCATACCCCGTCCCCTGGTGAAGCGTACCTTGCAAGACAGAAATGGAGAGACCGGCACTATTCATTAGGTTTTGTGCAGCCAGTCTGTTTGCAGAGAAAAAGAAAATACTAATAATAAGC
>JBQCIM010000035.1:0-74075 GCA_051953735.1 Ginsengibacter sp. | reverse complement strand
GAAAAATAAATGGCCCTGGAAATACATTGGCGATTACTATATCATTTCTCTTCAAAAGAAATAAGAGTTACTGTTCAATTTCAATAAGCTGATAAGAGCTCAGCAATTGATTTACACGTAATTCATATTCATTTATAATTTTTAATTGAAAAATATCGGGATTGGGTTTTGAAAAATGGGGACCTACGATCATTGATATCCGTTCGCCATGATTGTTCAATTTATTTCGTTCGGTCTTCTTTTGCCAGCGCTTATCGGTTACATTCATCAGCCATTTCTCAATCACATCTCCAAACTTTGAGTGAAATATTTTTTCAATAACCCTTTGAAGTTTTATTGTTTCTATCCGAACGTCAACAACAGATACTTTTTGTTCAGGAAAATAATTTTTTGTCCAGGAGTTAGCATCGATAAATCTTTTGAAGTATTGTTTTCCGTGCATTGGTTTCAGAGTAACAATTTCCATCGCTGTAAAAATATTTTTCTCAACGATCTCCATTCCTTTCTCATCTATATAATAGTTCATGCAGAACCAATGTTGCTTTCCAGCTAAATAACTAAGCTTTTTAACAAGATGCATAAAACTTCGCGCAGTCCATAAACGATCTGCTTCTGTGATAATAAAAAAATCAATATCAGATTTTTGATCCGCGAAATTTTTTGACAAAGAGCCCGACACACACACGCTTTTGACAAATGGAAACGTACTTAAAAATTTTGCAATTCTCCCCGCAATTTTTAATTGATGTGCCGCTCGCTTATTTCCTTCAAGTCTTCTGCTGGCAATACTTTCAAGATTTTGCAATGAATAGAATCGATTGATTTTGAAAATCAATTTTTCTTGCAATAAATTTTTTAGAGATTTATCAAAAGCAGATTTGCTGTTTTTTTCCGGAAGAAACCGATTGATCTCTTCATCAGTCAAAGGGTAATTAAAAATATCGAAATACGCCAATGTTTTTAATATGTTTTGACAAATGTTGTTCAATGAATTGAATTAAGAGCTGTGACTAATGAACTTTTATTTTCCTTTTTTAGGCGCTGTAACTTTTGATACTTCAAAAAAGATAGGTGTGAATTTTGTATTGCGATGATCCAGCCATAATATCCATCTAAAAATCCAAGCCTTAAAAAATAACCATTGATAAAAGACCATAAAGGGCTAAGAATAATTTTAAACCAATGTTTCTTTTTCCCCGAATCAAAAATTGCGTGTGCAGCAATGGAACTCATTCTTTCATTTCTTGCCAAATGTTCTTCAATAGTATTGAATGTGTAATGAAGAATGTCGCCTTTTAAAAATTGCACTTTATTATCTTCACACAAGACAATTTTATCGTGAGGATTCATTCCTCCCCATGTTGCAATCTGCTTGTCAAAGAGCCGGATTTTTCTGTCAGGATACCACAATCCATGTTTGATAAAACGGCCACAATAATGATTGTAGCGATTCATTGAATAAGCTTTGAATTGAAAATCTTTTTTTGCTTTTAAAATTGCTGCAATCAATTCGGGGCTAAGCGCTTCATCAGCGTCCAGGCTTAGAACATAATCATACTTTGTTAATTTCAAAGCACGGTTTTTTTGTTCTTTATATCCTGCAAACATTTCCTGTTTTACAATCGCTCCGCATTTCTTTGCAATCGAAACAGTATCGTCGGAAGAGAATGAGTCCAGGACGATTATTTCGTCAGCCACATACCAAAGAGAATCAATGCAGCGGCCGATGTTTGCTTCTTCATTCAAAGTAATAATTACTGCTGATAAGGGTTTCATGTTGCAAAAAATAATCTACAAGTAAATCGGAAAAAAATAAACGCAGGTTGCTTATTTAACCCAAAGCTTCTTCGATATTTATTTTTTCTTTGAAGCCAGTTATTAAGAATACAGACAGAAAGAAACTGTAAAAGAAGATGCCTTTGTTTACATCAAGGATATTTTCAGAAATAGAAACTACCGAGATTAAAATCAAAAATGATAAAAAAATAAAATCTTTCCATTTTATCGCCTTTGAAATTGAAAAATAAAGGATGTATAAATAAATAAGCAAACCGACGATCCCCGCTTTGATCAGGAAACTGAAATACTGGTTATGTGCATTTAATTCAACCAGGTAAGAACGATAAAATTTGTTTTCAAAATATTTCTTTTTCAAAACATATTTTTCAGATCCGCAGCCATGACCAACGATTGGAGAATGTGAGATTAACTGCAGCTCAAGGCCCCACCTTTTCATCCGGGTTTCAGTAAGATCGGGCGTTACAGCGTTTTTATTAAGATCATCTTTAAGATCGCTGATGTATCTTTTTTTAAGCGCATTGATGTTTGTAATCGCGAAAAAAAGAAAGAATAATCCCAGCAATGAAGCGATAGAATATTGCCATCTTTTTTTACCATGCAATAGCAGAGCCGGCACTACAATTAGAATAATGATGCAAGTGGCAATAACAACAGAGCGTGAGGAAAGCTGTATCAATCCCGCAAAAAGAATCACTATCAATAAAATATATTTTCCATTTTTAAGTTCTGGTTTTTGAAAAAAAAGATAAAGCAATATGCTCATCGCAAGTGCTACATACATTGATAAATAAGTAGGGTGTAAATCAATCGGCGAAGAAAAATTTTGATTGAGAAACGCTTTGCTGAAAATCGCTGACCACGAATAATGATAATAATGAATTACCCTGAATGCATGGAAATATAAATAAATAATGGTGATGGTGCAGGTGAAAGCAAAGATTTTGAGTAATGAAATTTTGTACTTTTCTAAGTCTAAATTGGTTAGCGAAAGACAAAGCGGAAACAATAATATAGCAAGTTGATGATCGGTTTCTTTGAATCCTTCTGCAACATAATTGCTGTAACTAATAGTAAATAAACTCAGGAAAAATATAGAAGCGATGATCCAAATCACTTTATTTTTCAGGGCCCGCAGATTTTTTTTTCTAACGTGAATCAACGTATGGATCACAAAACAACTGAGTAAGATTTCACTAAAAAAATGTTGAAATGGCAATGCAATGAGGAAACAACTGATCAGAAAGTAGCTGATCTTGTTTTCCAATGTGTCATTTATAAAAAATAATTCTTTCATTTTTGATGTCGGTAAAAACATTCAATAATAAAATCGTTGTATTGCTCAATAATGCTTGCCCAGTTGTACTTCCTTTCTATTTTTAATAAATTATTTTGCACCATTTGCTCTTCTTTTTTATCCCGTTTTACTGACTCAATTAGTTGTTCCACGTCTTTTGAAGATTGAAAATAATAGGCGTCTTTTTGCAAAACAGAAAGATTGAATTCGTTTTGATGCGCAGCAATCAAAGAACTACTTCCCATTGCTTCGAGCAGGGACGGATTTGTGCCGCCGACGCTGTGTCCATGGAAATAAAGGCTTGAAAAATATTTTAACGTGTGTGTGATGGAGCTATCATAAATCGCTCCCGCAAAAAGAATTCTTTTATCTGATTTAAATTTCTTTTGGATTTTGTGTCCGAAAGAATTGTTCGTGTTTCCAATCACAAGGAATTTTTTATCAGAGGAGCTTTTATTAAAACCATCCAAAATTGTTTCGATATTATTTTCGGGTTCCATCCGTGCCATCAACAAAAAATATTCCTTCTTGCAGATATGGTAATATGAAAGCAACGAATTATTGTCGAGGTAACTAATCTCGCTGCCATACGGAATATATTTGCACCGAATGTTGTATTTTTTTTGCAAATAATTTTGGATAACGATCGAATCAGCAATGTAGAAATGACTGTATTTTACTGCCCACTTTTCTGCCTGCTTTAAAAACTGCCGTGTTATATAATTGTACTTGCTTCTTTTCCATTCGAGGCCATCCATGTTAGAAATGATCACCGGTTTTTTTGGAAAAAATCTTCCCCAAACGGAACTGCTTGTGTAGCCTAAAAATAGTAACACGTCGAAGTCTTGCTTTCTTGCATGTTGAATACAATTCCAATCGTAAATAAATTGACCGGCGGTTCCAATTTTGTATTCCGGATCATAGCAATGTTTTATTTCAACACCATGAAAATCTTTTTGCTGATAAGGATGATTGTGTGAATTATATACGATTACATTATGGCCTTTATTCACTAATCCGACTGAAATACATTCGGCCATTTTTTCAAAACCTCCATAAAAATTAGGGATGCCACGGCAACCAATTATTCCGATTTTAAGTTTCATTTTAAAAGAATTTTTTTATAAGCTTCAAAAGTTTTTTGTGCTGCATTTTTCCAGGTGTAGTTCGCGAATATTTTCTCCTGGAAATTTTTGTTACCATTATCTTTACTCGCTTGTTCGATTGCTTCACGAATAGAAACCGGAGAGGAAGGATCACAATAAAATGCATGACCGTTGCAATATTCAGAAGCATAACCACGGTTGGTAATTACAACGTTGCATCCCAAAGAAGCTGCTTCTAACGTAGACAGGCCACAGGTTTCAAACCAACTTGCTAGAATATGAACTTTTGCTTTCTGATAATATTGAATCAATTCCTGTTGCGGCAACTGTTTAATGAAATGAATATTTTGCGAAGCGATTTTTTTACATTGTTTATAATAATCAGTTTGATTGATTGCGGCATTTCCAATAATAAAAAGTTGAAATTTTGAATCATTAACCGCGTTGATCAGGTTCAACTGGTTCTTTAATCCTTCAATTCTTGCTACAGATAAAATAAGATTCGGGTCTTTTTCTTCGTTTACTGTTGATGAAAATAAATCAATATCAATCCCATTTGGAATAACAGAAAAAGAAGGCGACAGAGAGTACAATTGAACAAGATTCTGATACTCCATCTCCGAATTAGGCAGTACCATTGCGGCCTTCAGAAGAATATATTTTACACTGTGATTGTGTCCTTTTAGCAAATAGGAAAATGATTTTATTTTTTCCTGCCCTTTCATCCATCGCGCAATTGATTTAAAATATTCGATTTGTGCTGCTGATAAATATTGAAATATTTTCCCGGAAATTCCTTTTCTGTATTGCTGATCGAATTCTGAATAATCAATTAGTAAAGGGGTTACAACAAAAGGAGTCTTTGATTTTTTGATATGAAATAAAATATCAGCGGGCCTTGTCAGATTGAAAAAATGCAGCAAGTCATATTGGTCATAATCGATTTTTTCATTTGTTAGCCTGATATCAACATCTATGTTCCAATCCTTTAAATGACGTGCTGTTTCCTGCATCTGTATTGCGTCTCCACCTTTTGCAGTAAATAATGATGAGCGTGATATGAATGCTACTTTCATCATTACAATAGATTTTTTGATTTGATCTGGTACAGCCAATTGATCAAAACCGGTGGGAAAAAACTCAGCACATAAAGCAGGTAATTGTCCCAACGATAAGGATAACTTCTGATCGCTTTTGAAAAAAGTGGCCTTGCTTTCTCTGGTTGACGATTGTCCAATAAAAACTTTTTGCCACACAAAGCATAATAAGATCCTTCTTTGATATTTCTAAGATCCTGGCTTTGAATAATATTAAATAAATGA
Source organism: Ginsengibacter sp. (assembly GCA_051953735.1). Lineage (GTDB taxonomy): Bacteria > Bacteroidota > Bacteroidia > Chitinophagales > Chitinophagaceae > Ginsengibacter. The sequence goes on along the minus strand of JBQCIM010000035.1, from coordinate 68,553 downwards.
GATCCTTCCTGTTCGGTAATCTTTCCTTTTGCGATGATCTCATGTTTCATTTTTCTAAAAATCCGGCCGCGCCATCTTTCATCAATGGTCACAGACGCCGGATTGAAACGAACCCTAATTAATTGTTCCGGAAGATTATGAAACTTTCCATGTTTCAATAATTGTATCCAAAGAAAATAATCTTCAAAATTGTGTGCGTGTTCAGAGTAGCCACCAGACTTGATTACAGCATCTTTTCTATACATCACAGACGAATGAATAAAAGGACAGAATGAATAAATCTTTTGAAGGATTTCCTCGTGTGAGTGGCCGATGCATTTAAAATCAAAAAGATGTTGCCCATCTTCTGAAATATATTCTGCATCACAACCGACAGTGATATATTCAAAATGTGTGTCTAAAAATGAAACTTGCTTTGCCAGCCTTTGAGGAAAACAAATATCATCTGCATCAAATCTTGCTATGTAAATGGAGCTTGTTTTTGATAAACCTTTATTTAGGGCAGCAGCAATTCCTTTATGATATTGATTAATCAAAACAATTCTTTCATCTTGAAATGAATGAATCATTTCCTCGGTATTATCAGTAGAACCGTCATTAATGATGAGTAACTGAAAGTCAGTGAAAGTCTGTTCTAACACAGATTTGATCGCTTCAGCAATATATTTTCCTGCATTGTATGCGGGCATCAGAACTGTCACTTTTGCTGTTGGTTTCTTTATCATTTTTCTACCTCCTCTTTCATATTTAAAAACAACAGCAATTCAAAAAACACGACAATTGATAATTGTTCAAACCAATACTCCACAAAAAAGATCCCGGATAGAAAGATGATTAATGGAATTCCATACGTGAGCTTTTTAAAATTCTTTAGGAAAAATCCTAAATAGAAAATGAAGAATGAGCATAAACCTAATAACCCATATTCACTTAAAAGCTGGTCGTAAACTGAGTTTGGATTGTTGGCAATTGAATGAAAACCGTCTGGCTTCGTAAAATAACTGAGGTACAGGTCGAGATGATTTTTAAGAAAAGGTTCATTGATGTAAATAAATTTTTGCGGATAACCGCCTGCTATATTCAGTCCTGTAGTTTTAAAAGCAAGCTTTGAAGAAAAATTTCCTGTACCGGTTCCGCTAATAATTTTAAAAGGATGTTGCTTAAAAAAATCAAACGTTTGTTTGAAAGCGATGATTTTTCCAGGAAGTTTTGGTTGATCATTTTCATTTGTAGATAAGGTTAATTCCTTTGAATGCAACTGAATAAATTGCTTCATTTTGTCTTCGACTGGTGTAACAATTGATTTGTGTTGATAAGGAGCTGAATTAATATCAGCAGTTGGAATTTCAATTTTTTGAATGAAAGCAACAGGGTGAACATTTGCTTTATTTTCTTTCTCATTGCGCAAGCGGTAAAGACTATCCAGGTAAAGCGTTGCAACTTTTTCATTTCGTTCTTCCGGGGTCAAAGTACTGTCGGGCGTGAATCTTATTGGTAAAGGATTTTCAACCGCGGGTTTTTTCTCTCCTGGATTAAGAATGTTTCCGAGGTAATTGCTTACATAACTATTGTTCTGCGGCGAAACCTTTGAAAGAAAAATCACCAGCAACAGTAAACAAACAAATACAAGACTTTTCTGATCGCGGTCGGTTCGGAAAATAAACATCAACAATAAAACAGCGGCCAAAAGAAAATTGGTAATGTTGCTTCCTGTCATCAACAAAATGATCATGCAAAGCATCATCATTTTTACATTCTTTTTTGAAAGAAAATAAATGACTCCAAAGCCGTTCAACACTGCATTTGTAGTGGATGTGTCGAAAGAAATTCCACGGATATAATCGCCGGTTCCGATGAAATATTTTTGATATTCTCCCTGGTACAGGTATGGATTGATGGCACCGGTTTTAATAACAATGATAATATAAGTCGAAATTGAAATCAATGCATTTAAAAGAAAAAAAGCAATGATTGTACGGTGAATAACAGCCTCAGAGTTTTGCTCAACGCATAACTTTACCTGGTGCATTGCAAGAATGCAAAGCGCCCAAAAAAACATTCCTGTAAAAAAAGCGATGGTATAATTAATGTTCGTAAATCCTGCCGTCAGAAGCCAGTTGCAGATTCCAATTCCGATAATAATTAAGTAAAAAGCGGGAAGCCTTGAATTCCTGACTTTGAAATCAAATTTGAAATCGAACTGTAATAAACAGATCAAAAAAATTGCCGCGAGTTTTACAACCAGCTTCACATTTAAAAACAGGATAAGAAATAGTAAAAGCTTCCAATCAATTGTTTTAAATGTATCCTGAATTTCAGCAAAATATTTTTTTAGTAACAACCGTTAATGATTTTTATTTTACAACAAAAAATGTTGATCCGAAATTCTAAACGTAGATTTTTTAGTTTCGGTTGCTATCTAAAAGCCGGTAATTTTTCTTAAAACCAACCAATCATTTTTGCCCAACACTTTTGTAAAAAGAAGAAGGAGAAAGAAGATGAAAATTGAAAATAAAAAAATGAAGATAATGTTGTCGGAAGCGTTTATAGACAAGCCTCCTGCCACAATTGCAATGAAAGGCGCAGGCAGAAAGGGCAGAATATTTTTTTTCAATTCTGATACAGTGGTTTTGATCCAAAACAAAACACTTTGTGCTGCAATAGACATAAGATAAGCAACGGCTGCACCTTCAGCAGAAAAGTAAGGAATTAAAAAAATATTTGCGGCAACATTGACTAAAAATGTGATGAAGAAAACATAAAAAATCATTTTTAATTTTCCTTTTGAAAAATTAATTGTCCACAAAAAGTTGTTGATGTAAATGAAAGGCATGGAAGCCGATAAAATAAGAATAATATTGCTATTCACCATTCCGTATTTCCCATTCGTTATAAAATCAATTACTGGAATCCAGAGGATATTGAGGAGTAATGCAACGAGTGAAGCAATAATTATTTCAAATTTTAACAATACAAAAAGCTCATTGATTTTTTCAGAATGATTTTTCTCTTTCTGATGAAAAATCCTGGTAAAACGTGGAATTAAAACCGGTGCAATTACGAGCAAAGGCAGTGTTGCCACTTCAAAAACTTTAAATGTAAAACTATAATTGGCAAGCGCAATATTAGATGCAAGAATTCCAAGTAATATCCAGTCAAATCTTGCTATGGCAGAAGTAAAAATAACCACTCCCGCCTGGGGCAGCGATTCTTTTAAAAGGTTGAAATAGAAACTTTTATTCCAGTTGATTGAGAAAGGAATTTTTAAATATTTTTTAGTGATATAAATTGAAACAAGCCATTCAGTAAGATCACTAAAAATAAAAATCAAAACGACTAAACGAAGATTCAACTGCGAAAAAAAAGCAAGTGCCATTAACGCAATTCCTTTCACAACATTTGAGCAGATGGACATGAGAAATAAACCTTTGAATTTTTCCAGGCCGTTTGCCAGTTGTTTTAAAGGCGAAGCAAAAAAGATCATCAGCTTTCCGATTCCAAAAAATAATAATAAATCATGCTTTTGGAAAAGAGAAGGGAAAATAAAATATGCAATGAGCATCAACGCGTAAAAGCCAATGCCGGTGACAATTACGTGAAATTGATAAACAGAAAGGACTAATGCAGGATTTTCTTTTGCGGCAATTTTTTTCACCATTAACTGATCGATACCAAGCGATAGAATGCTGAAGACAGTAAGTAAAATGGCAAGCGACCAGTTGATCTCACCAAAATCGTTTTTGGAAAAATAAACGGAAAGAACATAAAAAATTGCCAGCCCACAAATGTGGTTGATGATTACCTGAAAAGAATTTGCGGAAATATCGCGGATAAATTTTCTTCTCATCCCATTTTTTTTCTCTGATCTAAATGGAAAATGTTTTTGTAGGGCGAATTATTGAAACAGCTACTTTCCTTTTATAAAAGGCTTCATCTTTAATGTGAAAAGAATTCCACCACTGTTTAATTTCACTTTTCCTACTCCAATACCTTTCAATGGAAGATTGATGTACGGCTCGGCGGCAAAAGAAAATTGCTTGTTGAAAAAATATTCGTAGCCGCCGGAAAAACTCAACACTGAAAAAAAGTGTTTATTCTTATTATTGATCGTCCAGTCTTTTTCATAGATTTCTCCGCTCACTGTTTTATAATAATAATCATAGCTTTCTTTTTTCATCAGGTAAGAAGATAGGCCGGTCGAGATAAACCAGGTGTGATTTTTTATTCTATTAAAATGATAATCTGCTTTGACAGGAATTTCATAAACGGTGCAATTCGCACTTACATTTTCCAGGTAGGCATAATTTGGATTTCCTCCAGGCAAATTATAATCATCTCCCTCAACTGAATAAATCTTCTTCGATACATAAAATCCGCTTCTGATACTAAAATGTTTTGAAATAGAATATTGAAGACCGGCGCCGAAAACAGCTGTTAATTTCCCAATCTTATTTGCGTGAACGCCACTAATATCAGGCCCTGCGGAAATACTGACACCAAAGTTATCAGAGAAAGAATTATTGGTTTTTTTTGATTTTTTTATTGCAGGTGTGGTCTTTTCTTTTTCATTTTTTGCCACTTTTTCTTCCCCTACAAGTTTATTTGGCGCAGAATTATTTTCGTCGCTAATTACTTGTTTTGAATCATTATTGGAAGTGCTGTTTTTCACTTCAGCTGGAGAAATTGCTTTATTATTTTCATCATTTTTATTTGTATTTGAAACCGGTTGTTGTTTCAATTCATTTTCTTTTGCGGCTACATCGCTGTTAAGTACAGATGCTTCTTTTTTATTTTGATCAAACGAATTAGAAGCAGTCTTATTTGCCTTTTGAATGCTTACGGAAATAGACTGATGATCGTTTTTAGCTTCTGTCTGTTTAGGAAGCAAAGAATTTTTTGTGGATTCACCAGAGGTTGGCAACTTTTTTTCTTTGGAATCTAAAACCGGTTTTTCTACCAAAGTCTTTTCTGTATTATTTTTTGAAGACACATTTTGCGCAATATTGGAAGAATCTTTTTTCCCATTATTCATCACAACAAAAAATACGAGAGCAGCTACCAGCAAAAGCGAAGGAAGAATAAAAAAGATCTTTCTTCTTTCTTTTTTCTGCGGCAGATGTTCGTCAAGAAGTTGCTCCATTTTTTCCCACGCCGTATCGTCATATGCAGGATGGTAGTGCTCTGCAGCCTCTTTTATTTTTTTATCGTATTCGTCATCCAACATTTTTTTCTATTAATATTTTAGTATCGTTCTTTAATATTTTTTGTAATTGTTGCCTCGCCTTGAAAAGATTTGACTTAGAAGTGCCTATTGAGATTTGTAATTTTTCTGCTATTTCTTCATGGCTAAATCCATCAATAATAAATAGATTCAATACGGTTCTGTAAGCGGGTGAAAGGTCTTGAATTGCGCGAATGATCTCATCATACGAAATCCTGTCAAACGCGCTTTCTTCTCTTTCAGGAAGATAAAGAAGCGTTGTTTCTATTTCTGAAGTAAAATAATGTTTGTTATTCTTTCTGCAATGGTCAATGGCAGTATAGATCAGAATTTTTCTAATCCAGCCTTTGAAAGAGTTTACTTCATCTGCATAGGAAGGTTTATATCGGTGAATTTCTTTAAAAACTTTAAGAAAGCTATCATTAAAAATTTCGATCGCATCTTCTTTTCGCTTTGTGTACCGGTCGCAAATTGACATACCATAGCTGTAGAAAGAGTTATAGATTTTTTTTTGACTCTCTCTCTGGTTCAGAGTGCAGCCTCTGATAAGTTCGTTTAATTCTTTTGCCGATAACAAATTCATTACTTATAAATTGACCAATCGCAATTATTTGTAAAAAGGTTGCCTGGGAAAATTATTTTTTTAATAAAATTTAACGGCATCATAAAATTCGATTTAATTTCTGAAAAAGCGGTTGGAAAAGCAAAATAGAAATTTAGTTTATTTGTTACTTTACTAAAAACTAGCATATTTTGAAAACAAAAACCGTCAAGAACTTTTCGTTGATGACGGTTACAATAATTTGTGATCAGGGCGGAGAGTTAGGGATTCGAACCCCAGGAGGTGTGACCCTCAACGGTTTTCAAGACCGCCGCAATAGACCGCTCTGCCAACTCTCCGGCGCAAAAGTAAGGTTTGAAGTTTATTCAAAAAATAAATTTTCGTATTTTTTTTAAATAAATTTTTTGGAAAAAAAACGCAAGTTTTTAAAGCTTTTTCGGGCTAAGTTTTTGTAAAAAGGAATATATAAAAAAACCGTTTCCAAAGGAAACGGCTCTTAGATTGCCAGTCAAATAAAAATCGTAAATACAATTTAAATAATTACCTCAGCAATTATTTTTTTGTTGTATCAGCGCTCATTTTATGAGTTGTATCAGCGCTCATTTTGTTTGTTGTATCAGTAGTTGCAGGAGTTGTAGCTGCTGCAGAATCTGTTGCTGGTGCAGTAACTGTTGTTGAATCTGAAGTGCTTTCAGTTTTTGTAGAATTACCGTTACAAGCAGATAAGAAAGCTGCTGCTGCGAAAACAACTAATAATTTTTTCATTTTTGTTTAATTTTAGATTTTTAAATATTTCAAGTTTATACCCGTTTTTGAAAAAAGTAACCCGTAGCTTTTAAAATTTTTTTAAAAACTATTTTGGGTTACTTTTCCATTTTATAAGTATTAATTATAGTTGAGTGAAAACCATCGATCAGGAAAGAGATTTGTTAAGAGGCTTAGCTGCCAACGATACAAAGGCGATTGAAACTATATACCGGGAAAATTTTACAGCTATTAAGGCTTTTATAATTAAAAATAATGGATATCCTGATGATGCACGTGATGTTTTCCAGGAAGCGATGATCGTTTTATTTGATAAAGCAAAATCTAGTTCTTTTAATTTAAGTTGCCAGTTACAAACCTATTTGTATTCAATTTGCAGAAGGCTTTGGTTAAAAAAATTACAAAAGGAAAACCGCTTCAATCCATCTATTGAAACTGTTCAGGAAATTGTGATAGTAGAGGATGAGATAGAAAGTCATGAAAAAAAGAATCGAGATTTTTTGCTGATGGAAAATGCGTTGCAAAAGATTGGTGAACCGTGCAAAAGCTTGTTAGAAGCTTTTTATATTGAAAAGAAATCAATGCCCGAAATAGCTGCAACTTTTGGATATACTAATGCAGACAATGCAAAAACACAGAAGTACAAATGCCTTGTGAGATTGAAAAAAATTTTCTTCGCACAATACAAAAACAAGGATTGAAAATGGATGAAAATTTACTTTTAGATGCTATCGAAAGATACCGAAACGGACAGATGGACGACCAGGAGAAATTATTTTTTGAAGAGCTGAGAAAAAATAATGCTGAAATAGATCAGTTAGCTGCTGAGCATACTTTTTTTCTTTCAGAACTTGAAAAAATGGCCGAACAAAAAGCATTCACACATAATCTGAATGAAGTAGAAAGCAAACTAATGAATGAAGGTTTTATTTCAGGAACCAATGGAAAAACCAAAGCCCGTGTGATTTATTTATGGAACCGCTACAGGCGTACAATTGCAGTAGCAGCCGCTATTGCAGGAGTTATTTCGTTTGGCACCGCTACTACCATTTCAAAATATTCTGAAAGCAATAAAGCTGCGGTTATTACACCATTGGTTGATAATAAATTAAACCAGTTTGAACACAAACTAAACCAGATAGAGCATAAATTAAATGATGCTACAGCCGTTCCGACAAAACCAAAATTCGAAGCAAATTTCAGAGCAACAGGTTTTTTAGTGGATGGAAATGGTTACATCATTACCAATGCACATGTTGTTCAAAATGCAAAAAACCTGATTGTTGAAAATAAAAAAGGAGATCAGTTTTATGCCAATCCGATTTATTCAAATACCGTAACCGATCTTGCAATTTTAAAAATTACTGATACTGCATTTAAAAAAGTAAACGGACTTCCTTATACATTTCCAAAAACTACCGCAGAGCTTGCAGAACCAATTTTTACTTTAGGTTATCCACGTGAGGAAGTGGTTTATGGAGAAGGCTATCTGAGCGCGAAGTCAGGATATTATGGTGACACTACTTCTTACCAGATCAGCATTTCTGTAAATCCTGGAAACAGCGGTGGGCCTGTAATTGATAAGAATGGCGAAGTGATCGGAATTATCAGCAGCAAGGAAACTAATGCTGATGGCGTTGTATTTGCGATCAAATCAAAAAATATTTACAATGCTTTGAAAGAAATAAAAAAGGATAAAGATATTTCGATAAAACTTCCAACTGTTAACACTTTAAAAGATCTTGATCGTGTAAAACAGATCAAAAAGCTGGAAGATTTTGTGTATAAAGTGAAGGGAAATTAATTCCTGTTTTTATCAAAAATCTTTTGAACCGGTTTAAAATCGCTGATGGACGATCAGAAATTTTAAACCGGTTTTTTTATTTCTCTTAAAATAAAAATTTGCTGTTATTTGTTTGTTTACTTCACAAACATTTTTCACAAATCACGCTGTTGCAGAAAACAAGTGTTCAGGATATTCGCCCTCGGCTATTAATTGTTGCAGATCTTCTCTTACCTGCGGTGCGTCTTCTTTATAAGTAACGCCAAACCATTGGGCCGCAGTTGGAATCACTTTTATTTTTCCTTTGCCTTCATGAATAAAAGCATCGCCAATGATCGGAATAAAAAATTCTGCTTTGATATTTGCTGCATTTTCCTGCAAAAATTTAAAAAATTGTTTTTGAATAAAATCAAAAGCGGTTGGATCAAAGCACCAGAAGTTCATGCTGACAACAGTATCAGTTGGTAGTGGAACTTTCAGTGCATCTTCGATGTAATAAATTTTTCCATCTTCAGGAAAGATCTTTGTACGCTCTACAATGTTCAATAAATTTCCTTCATAATCTACTTCACAAACTCCACGACTTACGGTTCCATTTTCAGAAATTGTATTGGCGAGCTTATAACCAATGATACAATATTCTTTTGGAGAAACATCGTCGTTCAAAAATTTGACAGCTTTTTCAAAAGCATCCCTTCCATAAAAATCGTCCGCATTGATCACGGCAAATGGTTCGTGAATCACTTCTTTGGCACAAAGCACCGCGTGTGCTGTTCCCCATGGTTTCAAACGATCTTCAGGAATCTGGTAGCCTTCAGTGTAAGAATCCATTTCCTGCATTACATATTCTGTTTTAATTCTTCCTCTTAATTTCGGCTCAAATAAATCTTTGAAATCTTCTGCAAAAGATTCACGAATAATAAAAACTACTTTTCCAAAACCCGCTGTTATTGCATCAAAGATTGAATAATCAATGATGGTTTCGCCGTTTGGACCAAAAGAATCCATTTGTTTAATGCCGCCATAACGGCTTCCCATTCCTGCTGCTAAAACTAAAAGTGTGGGTTTCATCGTCTCGAAAAATTGATTTATAGTTAATAATTAAATTGCCGCGAAATTAAGCAAGAAAGATTTATGCCACATTCAACGATCGAGGCGTTATTGCCTGAAATTGCTTTTAATGAACCATTTATATCTCCAATAAAAAATGATTTGTTTGAAAAAGGCAAAGTGGAAGTTTTTATGCTACGGCTAGATGAAATTCATCCGGCCATCTCGGGGAATAAATTGTTCAAATTGGTTTATTTTTTAGAGGAAGCAAAAAGATCTCTACATAAAACGATCATTACTTTCGGGGGAGCGTATTCCAATCACCTTGCTGCTGCTGCATTTGCGGCGAAAGTTTTGAACTTAAAAAGCATCGCAATCGTTCGGGGAGAAAAACCCAACGTTCTTTCTCCAACTTTATTATTTTGTTTGCAACAAGGAATGCAACTTAAATTTATTAGTCGTACTGCTTATCAGAAAAAAAATGAAAGGGATTTTTTGGAAGAATTAAAAATGAAATTTGGAGAACATATTTTAATTCCGGAAGGCGGATTTTCCGTTAAAGGAAAAGAAGGTGCTTCACTCATCAACGAATATTTTACTGATCAAAATTTTACCCATGTTTGTTCACCCGTTGGAACCGCAACAACGTTGGCAGGAATTGTTGATGTCAATAAAAATGAAACTAAAATTATAGGCTTCCCAGTCTTAAAAAATTTCAATGATCTTCAACAAAGATTTAAAGAATTAAAAGTAAATGCTGAAAGAAAATATTCTGTGATCGGTGATTATCATTTTGGCGGCTATGCTAAAAAAACGGATGAATTAATTTCTTTCATGACGAGTTTTTACGAAGAAAATAAAATAGAGCTGGAGTTTGTTTATACAGCAAAAATGATGTTTGGAATTTGTGATCTTATTGAAAAAAATTTCTTTAACGAAGGATCGAAAATTTTGTGCATTCACACTGGTGGGTTGCAGGGAAATAAAAGCTTAAGCAGTATGAGTCTTTAAGGATTACACGATTATTATTTTCAGTAAAAGAATAAATAATGTGCATTTCTATTTTTGAAAAATTACCTGAAACCGATAATGATTCTGAGCCGCCTGTCCTCCGTTGTCGTTTTAATCTATTTCAAATAAATTGAATCCATATTTTCTCCGCAATGAAGCATCGCTGATTTGTATTCAGCATTATTTTTTCCGAGATAAGGATTCAAAATTTCTGAAGTATTGCTGAGCCAATTGGCGGGTTTATCATCTCCAAAAGCCATTGGACAATTTTGCCAGTATAATTTATTTCCTTCATAACCAATCGTTTTTAAAAGCGGGTATAAATTTTCCGAAACCATGCTAAAATCATGACGCATTTCCTGGATGTCACTTTCTTTTAAGATGGGTTCTGCATTGGATTTGATATCGCTGATGTTTTGCTGAGCAGAAATAAATAAGGAAGAATCTTTTTGCTGCAATTCGTTTAAATTCAAACTATCTGTTGAAGAAATGAATTGTGCAGTTTTTGATTTTATCGCAGTTGTATCAGCATCTACAAATGCATTTTTCATTTCTATATAAGAGTTCATCATGTTATCAATCTTCTGATTGAATTGATCAGAATGTTTTTTCACGGCTGGGGTTTCTTTTGTAGAAGCAGTGCTGCTGCTTGTTTTATCCGTTTTGAAAAATAAAAACCATGCTGCAAATAAAATGATCAGTAAAAAAACGATTGCTAAAACTCTTTTCATTTTGGTATGTTTTTAATTAAAAATAAGTCAGGAAAGCTGATCCAAACCTTTCTTTATTCTTTTAAAACCTTCTTCAATATTTTCCATGCTGTTGGCAAAAGAAATTCTGATATATCCCGGCTGTCCAAAAGCATCTCCGGAGACTGCAGAAATATGAGCGGTGTTTAAAAGATACATACAAAGATCGCCCGAATTACTGATTACCTGTCCTTCATAGCTTTTTCCAAAATAATAGCTGACATCAGGAAAAACATAGAAAGCGCCTTGCGGCTCTGTACATTTTATATTGGGCATTTCCTGCAATAATTCCATTACGCGTTCTTTACGGCGCTTAAATTCTTTAACCATTTGTAAGGAGGCAGTCAAAGGCGCTTCCAGCGCAGTGATCGCTGCTCGCTGAGTGATGGAATTAGGGCCACTGGTAAATTGTCCCTGCACTTTTTCATTCGCTTTTGCAACTTCAACGGCAGAAGCGGTATAGCCCAATCTCCAACCCGTCATCGCAAATCCTTTGCTTAATCCGTTGATGATGATCACGCGTTCTTTAATAGAAGGAAATTGAGCGATGCTTTCATAATTTCCTCCTGTGTGCGAATAATTAATGTATTCATAAATCTCATCGCTGATAATAAAAATGTCGGGATATTTTTCGAAAACTTTTGCGAGCCCTTCCAGTTCTTCTTTAGAATAAACAGAGCCGGTAGGATTGCACGGGGTTGAAAAAATAAACAATTTAGATTTTGCCGTGATCGCATTTTTCAGTTGCTCAGGAGTTATTTTCCAATCGTTTTCGGGCGTTGCATTTACAAACACAATTTTTGCGCGGCATAGACGGGCGATCTCTGAATAAGAAACCCAATATGGTGTGGGAATAATTATTTCATCATCATCATCCAGGATGCTCATCATCGTGTTGGCGATGCATTGTTTGGCGCCGGTGCTGACTACGATTTGATTAGGTTTATAATCAAGGCCGTTATCGCGTTTTAATTTTTTACAAACAGCTTCCTTTAATTCAGCATAACCGGATACCGGGGTATAATGACTATAATTTTCATCAATGGCTTTTTTGGCTGCTTCTTTAATATGGTCAGGCGTATTAAAATCTGGTTCGCCAAGGCTAAGGTTAATTACATTGATTCCCTGCGCTTTTAATTCACGCGCCAGTTGCGACATTTTAATAGTTTCGGATTCGCTAAACCTGGATAAATTTGATGAAAGTTGCATTGATTAAATTTTTAAAATCTGCGCAAAAGTACGGCATTGAAGATTTTATTGATAAAAGAAATTGTGAAGCTTGGATGAGGAATCATTCGGATTTGTTTGATTGGAACTAGTAAACCAATAAATATTTCGAAATTTTATTTCAAGCACAACAATTGCCAAAAACTACTTGGCTCCAATTAACTATTTACTTTTGATTATTTCCCCTTTAACCGATAATTTTGCATCTCATTTTTTGAAAATAGACTAACATCATTTTCAAAGCATTTAAAATAAAATTAATTGATGAAAGAAGTTGCATTCAGAGAAGCGTTGCGTGAGGCAATGCAGGAAGAAATGAGAAGAGATGAAAGGGTTTTTTTGATGGGAGAAGAAGTGGCCGAATATCAGGGCGCCTACAAAGTAAGCCAGGGAATGTTGCAGGAGTTTGGAGAAAAAAGAGTGATCGACACACCGATCGCGGAGCTTGGTTTTACCGGGATTGCTGTTGGTGCCGCTCAAAATGGTCTTCGCCCCATTGTAGAATATATGACCTGGAATTTTGCCAATCTTGCTCTTGATCAGATTTTAAATACCGCTTCTAAAATGCTGGCAATGAGTGGCGGACAAGTTGGTTGCCCCATCGTGTTTCGCGGACCTAATGGGAGTGCCGGACAATTGGGTGCACAGCATTCTACCGCTTATGAGTCGATGTATGCTAACATTCCCGGGTTGAAAGTGATCTCTGTAAGCAATCCTTACGATGCAAAAGGTTTATTGAAAAGTGCTATTCGCGACAACGATCCGGTGATCTTTATGGAAAGTGAAGTCATGTATGGCGATAAAGGAGAAATTCCTGAAGAAGAATATCTGATCCCGATAGGAAAAGCAAAGGTTGCCCGCGAAGGAAAAGATGTAACGATCGTTTCTTTTAATAAAATGATGAAGGTGGCTTTGGCTGTTGCTGATGAATTGCAAAAAGAAAATATCAGTGCGGAAGTAATTGATCTGAGAACCATTCGTCCATTGGATTGGCAAACGATTTTAGAATCTGTAAAAAAGACGAACCGTTTGGTGATTGTGGAAGAACAATGGCCTTTCGCTTCTGTTTCTTCAGAAGTTGCGTACAGAATTCAAAAGGAAGGATTTGATTACCTGGATGCGCCTGTTCGCAGGATCACTTCTTTGGATGCGCCGATGCATTACGCTCCCAATCTGGTGGCTGCCTATCTGCCGGATGTGCCAAGAACCGTAAACCTCGTAAAAGAAGTAATGTATTTGAAAAAATAATGTCAGAGCCGGATCACCTCCGGCTTCTTATTTTATGAATAAAATCCCGTTCCAAGCGGGAGAAAATAATTTCACTATGAATATCGGAAGCTTTTCCTATCCACTGCCTGCAAATGAACCTGTGCTGAGTTATGCGCCGGGAACCAAAGAAAGAGATCTTTTAAAGAAAGCTTTAAAGGATCTTAAAAGTAAAAAGATCGACGTGCCTATGTATATTGGCGCAGAGGAGGTTTTTACAGATAAAAAAGTAAGCATGAATCCGCCGCATGAAAGAAAGTTTGTGCTCGGAACATATAATGAAGGAGATGCTTCTCATGTAAAAAAAGCGATCAATGCTGCTTTGAAGGCAAAAGAAAAATGGGCCAATCTGAGCTGGGAAAATCGCGCGAATGTTTTTCTGAAAGCAGCTGATCTCCTGGCTACCAAATACCGAGCAGATATATGCGCAGCAACTATGCTCGGACAAAGCAAAAATCCTTTCCAGGCAGAAATTGATGCGGCGTGTGAACTCATTGATTTTTTTAGATTCAATGTTCATTTTTTAAGTGAAATATATAATCAACAACCGATCAGCAGCCCTGGAATGCATAACAGGCTTGAATATCGGCCGCTGGAAGGATTTGTTTTGGCAATCACTCCATTTAATTTTACCTCGATCGCAGGAAATCTTCCGACAGCTCCTGCAATGTGCGGAAATGTGGTTGTGTGGAAATGCGCCAATACAGAGATATACAGTGCGCAGATGATTATGAAAGTGTTGAAGGAAGCTGGATTGCCTGATGGAGTAATTAATTTGGTTTTTGTAGATGGTCCTACGCTCGGAGATGTTTGCTTCAATTCTCCTGACTTTGCAGGCGTTCACTTTACCGGAAGCACCGGGGTTTTTAACCAGATATGGAAACATATTGGTCAAAATAGTAGTATCTATAAAACATATCCGAGAATAGTAGGTGAAACCGGTGGAAAGGATTATGTGATCGCTCATAAAAGTGCTGATGTGGATGTGTTAGTGACCGCGCTTTGTCGTGGCGCTTTTGAATACCAGGGACAAAAATGTTCCGCAGTTTCAAGGGCTTATATTCCTTCCAATATTGCTGCTGAAGTAAAAAAGAAAATGGCTGCTGAAATCAAAACTATGAAGATGGGCCCGGTTGAAGATTTTTCAAACTTTATCAATGCAGTGATTGATGAAAAGAGTTTTGATAAACTGGAAGGTTACATTAACCAGGCAAAAAAAGATAAAGACGCTAAAATTATTATCGGAGGAAAATGCGATAAAACAAAAGGCTACTTTGTAGAGCCAACCGTTATTGAAGTTACCGATCCAAAATATGTGACGATGTGTAACGAGCTTTTTGGACCTGTTCTTACAATTCATATTTATGATGAAAATAAGTATGAAGAAACCTTGAAACTCGTAGATACCACTTCTCCTTATGCACTCACTGGTTCCATCATTGCAAAAGACAGGTATGCGATCGAACTGGCAACAAAAAAATTGCAGAACAGCGCCGGAAATTTTTATATCAATGATAAGCCAACAGGAGCGGTAGTAGGACAACAGCCTTTCGGAGGCGCAAGAGCAAGTGGAACGAATGACAAAGCGGGAAGTATTTTAAATTTATATCGTTGGCTTAGTGCAAGAACGATTAAGGAAACATTTGTGGCGCCTACAGATTACAGGTATTCGTTTTTAAATGAAAAATGAGGAAGTCAGATCGAGATTATGCTGTAAACAAATAATTAATGACCATTCTTATTTTATAAATCCGGATGAACACGATTCTAAATCAACATCAACTTCAAATCACCATAGAACGGCTCGCTTGCCAGGTGATAGAGAATTATGTTGATCTGTCATCAGTGGCTTTAATTGGTTTGCAGCCACGCGGAATCTTTTTGGCTGATAAAATTTATGAACAATTAAAGAAGATAAGACCGGATCAAAACTTTCTGTACGGAAAACTTGATATCACTTTTTACCGTGATGATATCCGCAAAGAATTACACACTCCTAACCAGACAGATATTACCTTTTCCTTAGAAGATAAAAATGTAATTCTAATTGACGATGTGCTTTATACCGGCAGAACTATCCGCGCAGCATTAGACGCGTTGTTATCTTTTGGCCGTCCGAAAAAAGTAGAACTATGTGTTTTGATCAACAGACGCTATAGCCGGCAACTTCCCATCCAACCTGATTATTGCGGCAAATCCATTGATTCGATCATTTCTCAGAAAGTAAAAGTAGAATGGGACAAAGAAGAAGTGAATTTGTATTGAATGGAAATACGGAGTTTCTGCTGTTCGAAGTAATTCCTGGTTCATTTTTCACTAATAAATTGATTCCAGGTAAGCTCTTCACCTTTCATATTTTTCATAGCATCTTTTAATTTGCTTTCATCATCAAAGTTGGCAATGTTCGCACCCATCGGAGAATGCAATTCAGGACTTTTTAAAAGAAAAGCTTTTTGAGCAGGAATAAAGTTGTGAGGTTCGGCATAATTCACCAGCCAGATTTCGCTGCTCGCAACTTCATTTAATTTGATAAATCCTGCAATACAGTGCATGTCGTCAAACTTATAAACCTTTCCTTTTTTGGTCTTAATTTCTGCACCAAAATGATTATTAGCAATGCTCATTTTGCAGAAACTGCAGGCATCTTGTCCCAAATGAATAGGCTCTGGAGCGGAATGGCAGGATATCAATCCAAAAATCAATAGACTTGTAAGAGCGGTAGTAAGTTTTTTATTTACTGCTTTCATAAATTGGAATTAAATCGGGTTGAAAATAAAAAGAAAAACTGATTAAATTTTCTCTGCAAAAGTAGAACACCGAGAAGTGTTTTTCTATGAGAGATGTCATGATTGAAAGTTGTTCCTAATGATTTAAATCAGGAGCTAATCAGTAAAGTGACAAATAATTTCAATTCTTATTATAACAAAAGCCTCAAACCTGATTCATAGCATTAAAATATTTTATTTTAAGCTGAAGAATAACAAAACAATAGGAAACGAAATCATTTCTTTTCCTGATGGCTGTCATAAAAATCACTTGAATCGGGATTTAATTTTGTCGCACAAATAAAAGTTTAAAAATCAAAACCATGTTTGGAAAATTAAATAATGAGCAGATTGAAAAAGTGATAGAAGATAATATTGTGGGAAGATTGGGCTGTTATGCGGATGAAAAACCTTATGTTGTTCCGATCAGTTATGCATATGATGGCCGGTTTATTTATGTGCGCACTTTTGAAGGTTTAAAAATATCGATGATGAGAAAAAACCCGAAAGTGTGTTTCCAGATTGATGAGATGGAAAACATGGCCAACTGGAAATCTGTAGTAATGTGGGGAACGTTTGAAGAACTTACGAACGAAAAAGACCGAAACGAAGCTTTAGAAAAACTAATCTTCCGCATCGTTCCGGAAATTTCCAGTGAAACGGTAAAACTTTCTCCACAGTGGCCTTTCCCTACCAATGATTTTTCAAAAATTAAGGGGATCGTTTTTAGAATCCGAATCACTGAAAAAACCGGAAGATTTGAGAAGATTAATTCTATGGCTTATACAAATAATCGGGGCTAAGAAACTGATCAATGAAAGATCCGATTGAAGCAAATTTAAAACGGATTTTAAAAATTAATTTTCAAGGTATCCAAATTTGCCTTCATTAAATTCATGAAAAGCTTGCATTAATTCGTCTTTTGTATTCATCACGAACGGGCCATGTGCTGCAATTGGTTCGTTGATCGGTTGCACGCTAAACACAAGCACCACAGCGTTCTCCAGCGCTTCAACAGTAAAAGTTTCACCTTTGTTCTCAAACAGGGCAAAGTGATCCGTAGGGACAATTTGGTTTTCATTGATCCTGATGCTTCCTTCAATTACCAATAAACCGGTATTGAAATCAGCAGGAAAAGAAAAATCAGCTTTTGCTCCTTTTTTGAGACGCAGATTGTCTAAATGCACCGGAGTAAAAGTAGAAGCGGCACCGTCTATATTTTTGTATTTCCCGGCGATTACTTCAACAGTGCCATTGCCTTCCGGAAGCTCATATTTTCCTACTTTTTCATGGGAAACTTCCTGGTATTTTGGCTTGCTCTTTTTGGCTTCTGCGGGCAGGTTTACCCAAAGTTGCACCATCTGAAAGTCGCCACCGGTTTTAGCAAAATTCTTTTCATGATATTCTTTATGCAAAATTCCTGAAGCGGCTGTCATCCATTGCACGTCACCTTCGCCAATTACGCCACTGTTGCCACTGCTGTCGTGGTGCGCCACTTTGCCTTTGTAAGCTACTGTCACAGTTTCAAAGCCTTTGTGAGGATGTACGCCAACTCCCCTGGGGACATCGGTCGGTGTAAAATAGAATTTAGAATTGTAATCCAGCATGATAAAAGGATTCATTCTTTGCATGCTTAAACCGGCGTTTCCGGGAATAAAATTATGTACTCTGAAGCCATCTCCAACAAAATGAGGAGGGGCCGGAGCAACTACCATTTCAACGTTTTTTGTATTCATAGTTTTTATTTTAGAACACAAAATTAACACGCGTTTTTTCCTTTACCATTGATTCATGATAACAAATAGTCTTGATGTAAGGCAAGTAAACGTCAGAAAATTAATCATTTATTTGTTGCTTTACTGTATTGGCGAAATGTAAACGATTGAAGCAAAAAAAGTAATTTGTAGTCACATTTCGTTGTAATGAAAACAATTCGATTTTGTGCAGATGTTCATCTTGGAAAACTTGCCAGATTATTGAGAATGTTTGGTTTTGATACGGCTTATCAAAATAATTTCCTGAAAGAAGAATTGTATAAAATGTCAAAGAATGAAGATCGATCGTTGCTTTCAAAATCGCCTTATTTTATAAAATTTCCTGATATTAATTTTTACCACGTGAAAAGTGCTGATCCCGATGAACAATTGAAAGAAGTAATAGAACATTTTCATCTCGCGGGTTCATTCAACCCTTTCACTCGCTGCCTTTATTGTAATGAAATTCTCGAAAAAAAAGAGAAGAGTGAAGTGGAAAACTTTCTTTTGCCCGAAACAAAAAGAAGTTTTTCTGAGTTTTGGAAATGTCCTTCATGCAAAAGAATATATTGGAAAGGATCACATTATGAAAGGATGAAAAAATTGGTCGGAAAGTTTACTGGCTGAGATATATACTTTTTTGAATCCTTGAGAAATTGATTATTATTATTCCATATCCATTATTGCTTCTAAATCCTGTGGAGCAATTATCTTTTGTGTGAAAAGGATTTAAGTATTTTTCTTTTACATTTACCCTTCCACTTAACGTTGGTAAATAGAAAACCAATTCCAAATACGATCAAATGAAATCAAACTTCGAAAGCCGCTATGCGGTTAGTCCACAGGAAACAAAACGAATGACAACAGATGAGCTTCGCGAAAACTTTTTAATAGAAAAAGTCTTTGAAGCGGACAAAGTGAATCTATGCTTATCACATTACGACCGCTATATCGCAGGAGGAGCAATGCCTGTTTCAGAAAAAATTGAATTGCCCAATCCTGATAATTTAAAAGCACAATATTTTTTAGAAAGAAGGGAAATGGGAATCATCAATGTAGGCGGCAAAGGAACAATTGAAGCCAACGGAGAAATATATGAACTTGATTTTAAAGAAGCATTGTACATCAGCAAAGAAACAAAAAAGGTGATTTTCTCTTCTGCAGATGAAAACGAACCTGCGAAATTTTACATCAATTCAGCGCCGGCTCATCATAAATTTCCTACAAAAAAAGTAACCCGGAATGAAGCGGAGATTGTAACAGTAGGCTCTTTGGAAAATTCAAATCACCGGACCATTAATAAACTTTTAGTTGCTTCTGTAATACAAACTTGCCAGTTACAAATGGGAATGACGGAACTAAAACCCGGAAGTGTATGGAATACCATGACCGCGCATACACATGACCGCAGAATGGAAGTCTATTTTTATTTTGAAGTGGCAAAGGGACAATCCGTTTGCCACTTCATGGGCGAGCCACAGGAATCAAGGCACATCTGGATGCAGAACGAGCAAGCGGTGATTTCTCCAGACTGGAGTATCCATGCGGGTGCCGGTACTTCTAATTATACTTTTATTTGGGGCATGGCCGGCGAAAACCTGGACTATGGCGACATGGATATGTGTGAGATAAATGATTTGAAATAAAAATTTTCCAAAAATTAAAACGATTTTTCTTCAGTCTAAACAAAATGATCCATGAAAAAATATGTTCTCTTGGCTTTTCTGTTTTCTGTCTTCTTTTTAAATAACGATTCGATTGCTCAAAATAATTTTCGTGCCAATTCCACTTTGAAGATCATGAAAAAAGTGGCAGACTGGCAACTGCATAGCTGGGAAAGAAACGGGATGAGATGGCCCAAATACGACTGGACAAATGGTGCTGCTTATGCCGGGTTTATGGCGTTGAATGAAATTGCCAATGATCCAAAATACAGCAAAGCAATGTATAATATTGGCGAAGACCTTAATTGGAATACCGGCCCGCGGCGCACGATGGCAGACGATTATTGTGTGGCTCAAATGTTTTCACAAATGTATTCTTTGTATAAAGAACCAAAGATGATTGCTCACTGGCGACCGCAAGCTGATTCAATTATTGCCATGCCACACACCGAATCACTTGAATGGAAAAATGGCATTGCCAATCGTGAATGGGCATGGTGCGATGCGTTGTTCATGGGACCGCCATCGTTCGCATATCTTTACACTGCAACAGGTGAAAGAAAATATTTGGATATTGCATCAAAACTTTGGTGGAAAACGACCGATTATTTATATGATTCGACCGAACATCTTTACACTAGAGACAGCCGCTATTTCAATTCAAAAGAAGCAAACGGGAAAAAAATGTTCTGGTCAAGAGGAAATGGCTGGGTACTTGCAGGCCTGGTGAGAATGTTAGAAAATATGCCTTTCAATTATTCTGATCGCGCACGTTTCGAAGATTTGTATAAAAATATGTCGGCTAAAATTGCGTCCCTTCAGACCAATGATGGCACCTGGCATGCAGCTCTCCTTGATCCTGAAAGCTACCCTGTAAAAGAAACCAGCGGCACCGGATTTTTTTGCTATGCACTTGCCTGGGGTGTAAATCATGGATTGCTTTCTTATAAAAAATACAATCCGGTTATCGAAAAAGCATGGGCTGCATTAACGTCGTCAGTTCATGCGGATGGAAAATTAGGCAATGTGCAACAGATTGGTGAGAAACCTGAACTGGTAGATGATAACAGCACTGAAGTTTATGGAGTAGGAGGGTTTCTTCTTGCCGGTTCGCAAATGATTGATTTATTATTGAAACGTTCCAATGAACCATCCATTTCTTTATACAATAAGACGGGATTAGACAGAAAAGAAGAAGTGGCAGAAATTCCCTATTCACAATTCATTTCGAAAATAAAAAATGATAGAAGCCGATTTCAAATTTCAGACGCTTTGACCGGAGAAGAAATTGAATATCAGATTGAATACCGGGGAAATAAAGATCCGTTAAACGTTTTGGTATTACTCAACCTGGCACCCGGTTCTAAAATTTATGCGCGGGTTACTAATGAAAAGCCATCTGATTTTGCATCAAAAACTTATGCCCGTTTTGTGCCTGAACGTTACGATGATTTTGCCTGGGAAAATGATAAGATCGCTTTCCGCGTTTATGGAAAGGCGTTGGAAAAAATTCCGAAGGAAATGGCCTACGGGCAAGATGTTTGGGCCAAGCGAACTTCAAAACTTGTGATCAACGATTGGTATAAAACCGCAGATTATCATGTGGATCATGGGCAAGGATTGGATTTTTACGACGTTGGCTTTAGCCTTGGAGCAGGTAGCAGCGCGCCTTTTGTGAATGATTCCATCTATTATTCTAAAAATTTCAGAACACAAAAGGTATTGGATAATGGCCCGTTACGCAGTACGTTCCGGTTGGGATACGAAGCGTGGAATGTAAACGGGACAAGTGTTACAGAAACCAAAACCATTTCTCTTGACGCCGGTTCACAATTAAACCGCATTGAAACTGAATATACTTTTAAAGGTAAAACTGAAATGCCTGTCGTGATAGGCATTGTAAAGCGAAAAGGAAACGGCGCCATATTGCTGGATGAAAAAAATGGTGTTATGGGATATTGGGAACCGCAACATGGGAAAGACGGCACCCTGGGAATCGGGTCTGTTATGGAAGAGCCGGTTTTGAATATGGAGGTAAAAGATCAGCATTTACTTACCGTTATTAATGCAATTTCCAAAAAACCGTTTATTTATTATACTGGAGCAGCCTGGGATAAAGCAGGCGTTATCACAGACTCAAAACAATGGTTTCAATATTTGCGTGAATTTAATGAAAAATTGAAATCTCCGTTGATCATCAAATGGCTGTAAAATAATTTGCTTTTTTATTAGTACTCTTGTTTGAATTTCAATAAACATACTCTAAAAAATTAGTAGAATGATAAAAAATGATCTTTTTGATCTTGGTGGGAAAACAGCATTGGTAACAGGAGTTTCACGTGGCATAGGAAAAGCAATGGCAGAAGGTTTGGCAGAGGCTGGAGCCGATATTATCGGCGTTTCTTCCTCTCTTCGGCCCGGAAGCGAAACAGAAAAGGAAATTGAAAGATTAGGGAGAAAATTCACTCCGTATAGTGTTGATCTTCGTAGCCGGACACAACTGTATGACGCTTTAGAAAAAATAAAATTTGAAAATCCTGTAATTGATATTTTAGTAAACAATGCCGGAGCTATTAAGAGAAATCAGATTATTGATTATGCTGATGAAGATTGGGATGATGTTGTTTCTGTCAATTTGAATGCCTCATTTATTCTTGCACGTGAATTCGGGAAAGATATGATAAAAAGAGGAAACGGTAAGATCATATTCACCTGCTCATTGTTGTCATTTCAGGGAGGAATTAATGTGATCGCTTATACCGCTGCCAAAAGTGGTGTAGCAGGATTGGTAAAGGCTTTCGCCAACGAATGGTCATCCAAAGGTGTAAATGTAAATGGAATAGCGCCTGGATATATTGCTACAAAAAACACAGAAGCACTTAGAAAAGATCCTGAAAGATATGAAGCGATTTTAAGCAGAATTCCGGCAGGAAGATGGGGAAAACCGGAAGATTTTAAAGGCCCGGTAATTTTCTTGAGTTCTGCTGCTTCTGATTATGTAGATGGGGAGATATTAACTGTTGATGGCGGTTGGATGGGAAGATAATTCTTCTAAAACATTTTGTTTAAAATAAGAGTAAACCAACAAATAGTGGGATTTCCATTAAACTAAAAAAATATGAAATTATCACGCTATACTTTAAAGAATATTTCCCCTGGAAATGTGGTTGTTCCGGATGAGGAAATTTTTGATTTGCCCGAAAAAGTTTTGCAATTCGGAACCGGAATGTTGCTGCGCGGCTTGCCTGATTATTTTATTGATAAAGCAAATAGAAATGGCATTTTCAATGGACGGATTGTTGTGGTAAAAACTACCTCAAGAGGCGATACTGCTGCATTTGACAAGCAGGATGGATTATATACATTATGCGAGCGTGGCATTGTGGATGAGCAAAAGATTGAAGAAAATATTATCAGTTCTTCTATAAGCCGTGTGCTGGCTGCACAAAAAGATTGGGGTGAAATTTTGGAATGTGCACACAACCCCGATCTTCAGATAATTATTTCAAACACCACGGAAGTGGGCATTCAATTGGAAAATGATGATATCCGTCATTATCCGCCGGCTTCTTATCCCGGGAAATTGCTGGCATTTTTGTATGAAAGATTTATCGCTTTTAACGGAAGTGATGAGAGCGGATTTGTAATTGTTCCTACAGAATTGATTTTGGAAAACGGGAAAAAGCTGGAGTCAATTGTTTTGGAATTAGCACACTTGAATTCTTTGGAAGATGATTTTATTGAGTGGCTTGAAAAATCTAATTTCTTCTGTAATTCACTTGTGGACAGGATTGTAACAGGAATGCCGGATAAAGAAATAAAAACTGCGATTGAAAATAAATTGGGTTACACAGATGAATTATTAATCGTGAGCGAAGTATATAGTTTATGGGCGATTGAAGGTGATGAAAAAATAAAAAACATTTTATCTTTCGCGGAAGCAGATCCGGGAGTGGTGATCGAACCAAATATTGAACTTTACCGTGAATTAAAATTGCGTTTGTTAAATGGAACACACACGCTGACGTGTGGCGTAGCATTTCTTTCAAATTGCGATACGGTTCAACATGCTATGGAAAATGAAAGCCTTTTCAATTTCATTTCAGATTTGATGAAACATGAAATCGCTCCATCCATTCCTTATGAAATTGATGAAGCGATAAAACAAGGTTTTATATCAAAAGTTCTTGATCGTTTCCGCAATCCGCACATCAATCATTACTGGAAAAATATTACGTTTAACTATAGCTCTAAGCTGCGGCTGCGCTGCATTCCGTTGTTATTAAATTATTATAAAGACAATGAATCAGTTCCTCCGTTGTTTGCTTTAGGATTTGCAGCTTACCTTTATTTTATGAAAGCAGTAAAGCAAAATGGTAAAGATTTTTATGGGGAGTTTAATGGTGAACCATATTTAATAGAAGATGAAATGGCAGGAAAATTTTATCATTTATGGAACGAAAAACCAGCAGACACGGTCGTAATGGAAGTTTTAAAAAATGAATCTTTATGGGATTATGATCTTACAAAGCTTCCCGGTTTCCGCGAAATGGTAACTGACAATCTGAATAGTATTATAACAAATGGAATGAGAGAAACTTTGAAAAATTATCCACAAAAATCATTTGTATCAAATGAATCATAAAATAACAAAAGTTCATCCCCAAGATAATGTGTTGGTCGCATTGACTGATCTTTCTGTAAATGAAAAAGTGCAGTATAACGGTGATGAATACACGTTAATTGACCGCGTTCCGGCGAAGCATAAATTTGTAATGAAAGACATGCAGCCCGGTGATGAATTATTCATGTATGGCGTGTTGGTTGGAAAAGCGCAAACCTTTATTCCCAAAGGCTCGAGAATTACTACTTCTAATGTAAAGCACGCTGCAAGTGGCTTTGAGGTGGGAGAGCGAAAATTGGAATGGCACAAGCCTGATGTTTCAAAATTCATAAACAAAACTTTTAACGGCTTTCATCGTGCAGATGGAAAAGTAGGAACTGCCAATTACTGGCTGGTGATTCCGCTGGTTTTTTGTGAGAACAGGAACATTGAAGTGCTGCGTGAAGCTTTGGTAAATGAACTGGGATATGGAAGAAATCAAAATAAAAAACTGGAGGTTTCCAAACTGATTAATCTTTATAAAGAAGGGAAGAACATTGACGAAATCTTGGAAGCGGATGTCGCAACCAATGTTGAAGAAGAAAAAAAACAACGGATCTTTCCGAATGTAGATGGAGTAAAATTTTTATCTCATGAAGGCGGCTGCGGAGGAACGCGTGATGATGCACAGGCGTTATGCGGCTTGCTTGCAGGATATATCACTCATTCAAATGTAGCAGGAGCAACGGTTTTGAGCCTCGGTTGTCAAAATGCACAAGTGGGAATCTTATTAGAAGAAATAAAAAAGCGTGATAGAAGTTTTTCAAAACCATTATACATTTTAGAACAACAACAAATAGGACGCGGCTCTGACTTGATCTCAAAAGCGATTAAACAAACATTTGCAGGATTGGTAGAAGCTAATAAAATTGAAAGAAAACCAGCGCCATTAAGCAAGCTTTGCATTGGGCTGGAATGTGGTGGCAGTGATGGTTTCAGCGGAATTTCTGCAAACCCTGCAATTGGTTATACCTCAGATTTGTTGGTTGCACTTGGTGGCTCAGTAATACTTTCTGAATTTCCTGAATTATGCGGAGTGGAACAAAATTTAAGCGACCGCTCTGTTACAAAAGAAACGGCCATTCGCTTTGGTGAATTGATGAAATCGTACAATGATCGGGCGAAAGCCGTTGGCTCTGGCTTTGATATGAATCCTTCTCCTGGAAATATCAAAGACGGATTGATCACTGATGCGATCAAATCTGCAGGAGCTGCAAAAAAAGGTGGCACATCGCCGGTTACAGACGTCTTGGATTATCCTGAAATGGTTACAAAACCCGGATTGAATTTACTTTGTACACCTGGCAATGATGTAGAAAGTACCACTGCCGAAGTTGGCTCCGGCGCTAATATTGTTTTGTTTACCACAGGTCTTGGAACACCAACCGGGAACCCAATTGCGCCTGTGGTAAAGCTTTCAACCAACACTACTTTATGTAAAAAAATGCCGGATATAATTGACATCAATACAGGTACAATTATCGAAGGCGAAGAAACGATTGAACAGGCAGGAGAGCGAATTTTAGAATACGTGATAAAAGTTGCCAGTGGAGAAATAGAGGTGGCCGCAGTGAGACATAAACAAAATGATTTTATTCCGTGGAAAAGAGGAGTGAGTTTGTGAACGATGAAAGTTCAAGGTTGAAAGTTGAAGGTTGAAGCAATCAAATAATAATAACTTACCGAAAAATATGAAACCGTTTTTAGACGAAAATTTTTTACTTCAAGCAGAAACAGCAAAAAAATTATATCATGATTTTGCTGCAAAAATGCCCATCATAGATTATCATTGTCATTTGCCGGTCGAGCAAATTGCCAATGATATTAATTTTGAAAATCTCACACAAATATGGTTGTATGGCGACCATTATAAATGGCGTGCAATGCGTACCAATGCCGTGGATGAAAGTTATTGCACAGGCGATAAAAGTGATTATGAAAAGTTTGAAAAATGGGCCGAAACGGTTCCTTATACTTTACGAAATCCTTTGTACCACTGGACACATCTTGAATTACAAAGATATTTTGATGTACATGAAATTTTAAATCCTGAAAGTGCGAAAAACATTTACGATGAATGCACAAAGAAATTGCAAACGAAAGAATATTCTGTCCGCAATCTGCTTCGCAAAATGAATGTAAAAGTGGTTTGTACAACCGATGATCCGACAGATTCGTTAGAATATCATCAAAAAATAAAAGATGATGGTTTTGAAATAAAAGTGCTTCCTGCGTTTCGGCCTGATAAAGCAATGAACGTTGATGATGCAAATACTTTTAATAACTATGTGAAAAAATTAGAAACGGTAAGCGGCATTATGGTAAGCTCATTTCAATCGTATTTAGGCGCTTTAAAGCAACGCCATGATTTTTTTGCTTCTATGGGTTGTTCGGTTTCTGATCATGGTTTGGAATATATTTTTGCAGAAGATTATTCTGATGAAGAGGTGAATTCAATTTTCAATAAGATCCGTTCCGGAAGCCAACTTTCAAAGGAAGAGAATTTGAAATTTAAATCTGCGATGTTGTATACTTTTGCGATCTGGGATTGGGAAAAAGGATGGGTTCAGCAATATCACATCGGTGCTTTCAGAAATAATAACGTAGGAAAATTAAAACAATCGGGCCCGGACACCGGCTGGGATTCTATTGGTGATTTTCCACAGGGAAAATCAATGGCAAAGTTTTTAGACAAACTTGATTCCGAAAACAAACTGACCAAAACCATCATCTATAATTTGAACCCCGGTGACAATGAAGTGGTGGCAACCATGGCCGGCAATTTCAATGATGGAAGCGTTCCGGGAAAAATTCAATTCGGTTCTGCGTGGTGGTTTTTAGATCAGAAAGACGGAATGACCAAACAATTGAACGCCTTATCTAACATGGGTTTACTGAGCCGCTTTGTTGGGATGCTTACTGATTCGCGTTCGTTTCTTTCTTATCCGCGGCATGAATATTTCCGCAGAATTTTATGCAATTTATTTGGCGAAGAAATTGAAAATGGTGAATTGCCAAACGATGTTGAATGGATAGGAAAGATCATTCAGGATGTATGTTATAACAATGCAAAAAATTATTTTAGTTGGCAGTAAATCAACTTTTATTTCAAAATTTTATTTCAAAAAAATATCAAAACAATATGGCAAAAAAAGTTGTTACTCTTGGAGAAATTATGCTTCGTTTATCTACGCCTGATTACAAAAGATTTGTTCAGGCGGATTCGTTTGATGTTACTTATGGTGGCGGCGAAGCCAATGTTGCAGTGGCACTTTGCAACTATGGATTAGAAGGAATTTTTGTTTCTAAAGTTCCTGAGAATGCAATCGGGCAAGCAGCTATCAATCATTTGCGCCGCTTTGGTGTGAATACTGAATTTATTGCGCGTGGAGGAAAAAGATTGGGAATTTATTTTTTAGAGACCGGTGCATCGATGCGCGCTTCACAGGTAATTTATGATCGCGCAAATGCTGCGATTGCCGATGCTGATATCAGTGAATTTGATTTTGATAAGATCTTTGATGGAACCTCATGGTTTCATACAACCGGCATTACTCCTGCATTAAGTGATAAAGCTGCAGCACTTACTGAAGCTGCATTAAAAGCTGCGAAAGCAAAAGGAATTATAACAAGCATTGATCTGAATTACCGGAAAAAATTATGGAGTAAAGAGAAAGCAAAAGAAGTAATGACAAGACTTTGTGAGTATGTTGATGTTTGCATTGGCAACGAAGAAGATGCTGAAACAACATTAGGATTTAAAAGCAAAGGAACCGACGTTACGAAAGGTGAATTAAATCTCGAAGGATATAAAGATGTGTTTCAACAAATGAAAGAAAAATTTGGTTTTAAATACATCGCATCAACTTTAAGAGAAAGCCACAGCGCATCCGATAATGGATGGAGTGCATTGGCTTATGACGGGAATGATTTTTATCACACAAAAGAATATGAAGTAAGAATTGTGGATCGTGTTGGTAGCGGAGATTCTTTTGCAAGTGGATTTATTTATGCCTTGGTTTCAGGAATGAATTTAAAAGATGCTGCGGAATTTGGCGTTGCTGCTTCCGCTCTGAAACACACGATACCAGGGGATTTGAATCACGCTACTCTTTCAGAAGTTAACGGATTGATGAAAGGAGATGCATCAGGCAGAGTGCAGAGATAAAACTAAAATTTTTCTAAAATAATACTATGAATAAGAAAGCGGAATTATTACAACTGATTCCTCAACAAGGAATTTTACCTCTTTATTTTTACAAAGATACTGAGGTGAGTTTGCAGGTTTTGAAAGCATTGTATCGTGCCGGAATCAGAACTGTTGAGTATACCAATAGAGGAGAAGCTGCATTACAAAATTTTAAAAAAATGCGATCGCTTTGCGATGAAGAATTACATGGAATGTATCTTGGAATCGGAACGATAAAAAATGCCGAGATAGCAAAAATATTTATTGATGCGAGAGCTGATTTTATTATTTGTCCTGGTCTTATTGAAGAGGTTGCAAAAGTTGCTGATGAAAATAATATGCTTTGGGTTCCCGGTTGTATGACGCCAACAGAAATTATTCGGGCAGAAAATTTAGGCGCAAAAATGATCAAGCTCTTTCCTGGAAATCTTTTAGGCCCTGAATTTATGAGTTCCATTAAAGCTTTGTTTCCTGATCTTTTATTTATGCCAACTGGCGGAGTTGATTTGGATAAAGAAAACATTTCTGCATGGTTGAAAGCCGGTGTTTGCGCAGTAGGAATGGGAAGCAAACTGATCAGCAAACAGTTATTGGAGCAAAAAGATTATGCAAAAATTGAGGCCTTATCAAAAGAGGCTTTCGATATTTTGAAATCATTACGATAATCTCTCTAAAACAAAAAATTATGGAGAACACAGTTGATCTTAAAGAAGCTGAAAATAAGACTAGTATTGGATTACAAGCAACGATCGGGAAATACCGATGGACAATTTGTTCACTTATATTTTTTGCAACAACCATAAATTATTTAGACAGGCAGGTGATCAGTTTATTAAAATCTGTGCTGTCAGAAGATTTACATTGGAACGATGCTGATTATGCCAACATTGAAATTGCATTTAAGTTTTTTTATGCATTTGGAATGTTAGGAGCCGGAAGAATTATTGATAAATTGGGCACTAAAATCGGTTACGCACTTTCAACAGGACTATGGAGTGTGGCGGCAGTTTGTCATGCATTTGCATCAAGTGTTTTAGGATTTGCGGTAGTTCGGTCTTTTTTAGGATTAACCGAATCAGGAAATTTTCCCGCTGCTATTAAAACAGTCGCAGAATGGTTTCCAAAAAAAGAACGTGCTCTTGCTACAGGAATTTTCAATTCAGGATCCAATGTGGGTGCCGTCATTGCTCCTTTGACGGTTCCTTTTATTGCAGTTGCATGGGGGTGGAAATGGGCATTTATTCTCACCGGCATTTTTGGTTTTATCTGGCTAATACTCTGGTTTATTTTTTATGAAGTTCCTAAAAAACAAAAACGGCTTTCTCATGAAGAGTTTTCTTACATTCATTCAGATAAAGATGAACCTGCAAGCCATGAAACGATAAGGATTTCATGGGCCAAATTATTGAGCTATAAACAAACATGGGCCTTTGCGATTGGCAAATTTCTTACTGATCCTGTTTGGTGGTTTTATCTCTTCTGGCTACCTGATTTTTTAGAAAGTCAATATCATCTTACCATAACACAAATTGCAGTTCCTGTTGCATTGGTCTATACGCTTTCAACTATTGGAAGTGTGTGGGGAGGCTGGCTTCCGCTCGCAATGATCAAAAACGGATCAACAGTTTTTCGTGCAAGAAAAATTTCCATGTTGATCTTCGCTTTGCTGGTCATTCCAATTTTGTTTGCCCAGATCGCAGGAAGTTATAACATGTGGTTTGCAGTTTTAATTATTGGTTTGGCAGCCGCTGCACACCAGGCCTGGAGCGCAAATATTTTCACAACGGTTAGTGATATGTTTCCAAAATCTGCGTGTGCTTCTGTTACAGGGATTGGTGGAATGTTTGGCGGAATAGGAGGAATTTTATTGACACTGTTGGTTCAAAAAAATATGTTTGTTCATTATCGCGCGATTGGTAAAATTCAGGTTGCCTATTACATCATGTTTGCTATTTGCGCCGGCGCTTATCTTCTCGCATGGATCATTATGCAGTTTTTAGTCCCTAAAATGAAACGTTTGGATATATAATTTTTGAAAAATTATTTGTAGTAAAACAATAAATAAATAAATCGATTTTTATTTTTCAATTTTTTGAAAAAAAGTTAAAGAGCATTCCTAGCAGTAAACGAACAAATAATTTCATTTTTTAGCTTTCATTTTTAAGATTTTTCTGTCAAAGAAAAATTTACAATTTTAATGTAAGCATTTGTTAAACCAATGCTGTCCTCTATTTTTTTTTATCTTGCACAAAATAAAAATTATGTGGAAGAGCAGCATTTTGGAAACGATTGGCGACACTCCGTTGATCAAATTAAACAAGATCACAAGGGAT
Organism: Ginsengibacter sp.; assembly: GCA_051953735.1. Lineage (GTDB taxonomy): Bacteria > Bacteroidota > Bacteroidia > Chitinophagales > Chitinophagaceae > Ginsengibacter. Next base: position 37,551 of record JBQCIM010000035.1, on the reverse strand, counting down.
TTGCCGTGTACTGTTTTAGCAAAAGTGGAATATTTCAATCCGGGTAATTCTATTAAAGATAGAATGGCGGTTAAAATGCTGGAAGTTGCAGAGCAGGAAGGAAAAATAAAACCCGGGGGAACTATTATCGAAGGCACCTCCGGCAACACTGGAATGGGGCTGGCTTTGGCCGCAATTGTAAAAGGTTACAAATGTATTTTCACCACAACAGATAAACAATCCAAAGAAAAAGCCGATATCTTGAAAGCTGTTGGCGCGGAAGTAATCGTATGTCCAACGAATGTTGAACCTGATGATCCTCGTTCTTATTATTCTGTTTCAAAAAGACTTGCAGAGGAAGTTCCAAATTCATGGTATGTAAATCAATACGATAATCTTGCCAACAGGCTTGCACATTATGAACAAACCGGCCCTGAAATCTGGCAGCAGACAGAAGGCAAGATCACGCATCTTGTTGTAGCCACAGGAACCGGAGGAACGATTGTCGGAACAGGAAAATATCTGAAAGAAAAAAATCCCGATATCAAAGTTTGGGCAATCGATAGTTATGGTTCGTTATTAAAAAAATATTTTGATACAGGAGAAATTGATGAGGACGAAGTTTATCCTTACATCAGTGAAGGTTTTGGTGAAGATTTTGTTCCCGCCAATTATGACATGAAATATATTGATGCGTTTGTAAAAGTTACCGATAAAGACGGTGCTTTAATGGCGCGCCGTATTGCAAAAGAAGAAGGAATATTTTGTGGATATAGCGCTGGCAGCTGTTTACAGGGTCTGATGCAATTAAAAGGGAGTCTGAAAAAAGGCGATGTTGTTGTTTGTATTTTTCACGATCATGGTAGCCGGTATGTTGCAAAAATTTATAACGATGAATGGATGATGCAAAGAGGTTTCCTTGAAGTAAAAACTTTTAAGGATTTGGTTTCAGGACGTGGAACGAAAAAATTAGTTACAGTAAAACCAGAACAAACAGTTGCAGAAGCAATAGACCTGATGCGCAAATATGATATTGAAAATATTCCGGTGATGAACGGAAATGGAATTGTAGGTTCATTAAGTGAAAGCGGTTTGTTCAATAAAATTTTATCTGATCCTGAGATCAAAAATCAAAAGGTGGAAGCAGTTATGGAAAAAGAATATCCTCTGGTTTCTTTTGATATGCCTGTTGAAAAATTAAGTAATCTTATTTCAAAACAAAATGGAGCGGTTTTGAGCAAAGATGAATCCGGCAATTACCACATTGTTACCAAATATGATATTATTCAAAGTTTAGCGAAATAATTTACAAGAGAATTTTAATGGTCTCTTTAAACATTCCTTTTACCGCCTTAAAATAATCATTTGCCGAAAGAGAATGTTTCGAAAAATTATTTCAATTTATTTTTGCCATCATAATTTTTTAAACTTTTATTGGATAAGAACTTCTTTTCTTATTGAAAAAAACCGGTGAATGAATCCTAAAGAAAAAAAAGAGCAGCAACCAAAAGCGAATATTTTTAAAGTGCTCAAACCTTATAAAGGAATGATCGGCAGCTTGTTGTTTTTTGCGTTGTTAAGCAATGGATTGAATCTGGTGATTCCAAAAATTATTCAGTTTGGCATTGATGATTTTTCAAAAGGCACATTAGACATGTCGAACATCATCACCTGGTTTTTGATAGCATCGATTTTGATCTTTATTTTCAGTTATGTTCAAAGTATCCTACAAACTTTTGCATCTGAAAGGGTGGCGAGAGATATGCGAAAAAAACTGGCTTCAAAAATTTCGCAACAGGATTATGCATATATCCAACAAACTTCTCCTGCGAAACTTTTGACCAATCTTACTTCTGATATAGATGCTGTGAAAATGTTTGTAGCGCAGGCAATTGTTACTATTGTTTCTTCATTGGTTTTGATCATTGGTGCAAGTATCTTATTGTTGAATCTTAATTGGCGCCTGGGTTTACTGGTTTTGTTGATGATCCCAATTATCGCCGGCACTTTTTTTATCATTTTTAAAAAAGTGAGAACATTATTCAGAAAGACACAGGAAGTGATCGATTGGCTCAACAAAGTAATCAATGAAAGTATTTTAGGAGCCGCATTGATTCGTGTACTGAATGCGCAATTCACTGAATACAATAAGTTCATGGATGCGAGTGGCGAAGCGAAAAATCTCGGCTTGTCTATTCTGCGATTATTTGCCACGCTCATTCCGATCATTGTTCTCACTTCCAATCTTGCACGACTTGCTGTGCTTGGTGTCGGTGGACATTTCGTAATCAATAGCAGCATGACTTTGGGAGAATTTGCTGCATTCAACAGTTACATCGCTATTCTTATTTTTCCAATCATCATGATCGGTTTTATGAGCAATGTAATTGCACGTGCTTCCGCATCTTATCAACGGGTTCACAATACTTTGGAAGCGCCAGATTTTGTTGATAAAGGAACGGTTACGAAAGAGTTAGATGGGAATATCGCTATGGAAAATGTAAGTGTTCTCTATGGCGAAAATCCGGCATTAAAAAATATTTCAATTCGTGTAGATGCAGGAACAAGAACAGCGATCATTGGTCCTACTGCTGCGGGCAAAACACAGATACTGTATTTATTGACGACGTTAATAAAACCAAATGAAGGAACGATATCTTATGATGATATCAATATCGCAGAATATAACAGGGACACGCTTTTGAAGCAAATTGGCCTGGTTTTCCAGGATAGCATTATTTTCAATATGACGCTTCGCGAGAACATTGCTTTTAATTCTGAAGTAACGGAAGATGATTTGCAAAAAGCGATTGAGACAGCGGAGTTGACTGATTTTATAAAAACACTTCCGCAAGGTTTAGAAACAATTGTTTCAGAAAGAGGCTCAAGTCTTTCAGGTGGACAAAAACAGCGCATTATGCTGGCAAGAGCATTAGCGATTAACCCAAAAATTTTATTACTGGATGATTTTACAGCAAGAGTAGATCCGTTGACAGAAGAAAAAATTTCAAATAATTTAATGGAAAATTATCCGGATATCACTATTGTTTCAGTTACACAAAAAATTGATCCGGTAAAAGATTATGACCAGATCCTTGTGATCATGGAGGGAGAACTAATTGCGAGTGGAAAACATGATTTCCTGATGCAACATTCTCCTGAATACGTGCAGATATATCATTCACAAAAAAGTACAACGGATTTGACCGAGGCGTAAAGTATTTGAAACGAAACGTTTGCAATTTTAAATAAAAAATGGATTACAATCTCAACATAGAACACAAAACTTCGACCAAAGCAGCACTAAAAAAAATGCTGCAATTCATGAAGGAAGAAAAACGCAGTCTCATTATTGCATTCGTTGTAATGGGCGTTAATTCTGGCATTGCTATGCTTACGCCTTATCTGATTGGTTATACAATTGATCATTATATCCAGACAAAATTGTATCGCGGATTATTAACTTTCACAGGAATTTTATTTGTACTTTATCTTATTTCTGCAGCTACCGATTATTTGCAGACAAAAATTATGGGAAGTATTGGTCAGCGAATGTTGTATAGTTTGCGCAATGCAGTTTTCAACAAAATACAAAGCTTGCCCGTCACTTTTTTTAATCAGAATAAAGCCGGTGATTTAATATCAAGAATAAATAATGATACAGATAAAGTAAATCAGTTCTTTTCACAATCATTGCTGCAATTTGTAGATAGCATTTTCATGATGACAGGTGCCGCAATATTTCTTTTGGCTATTCATGTCGAACTTGGTGCGGCCGCTTTAATGCCGGCGGTTTTCATATTAATTTTTGTAAAGCTTATTTCTCCAATCGTGAAAAAAAAGAATGCTGCAAGTTTAAAAAGCACCGGAGGATTGAGTGCTGAAATCCAGGAGAGTCTTGGAAATTTTAAAACCATCGTTGCATTTAACAGGAGAGATTATTTCAGAAATAAATTTAATGCCGCAAATGCGAACAATTACAAAGCCTCTGTCAGTGCAGGTTTGATCAATAATATTTTTGTTCCGGTGTTTACTTTATTTTCCAATATCGCGCAACTTATTGTTCTAGCTTTTGGAATTTATTTAATTTCTGTCGGCAATTTTTCGATTGGATTGTTGATCAGTTTTATTGCTTACGTACAATATTTCTATCAACCTTTGCGCCAGTTGGCCACGCTTTGGGCAAGCTTTCAAACAGCCATGGCAGCATGGGACAGGATTTCAATTATCCTAAATTTAGAATCGAATCTTGCAAAGAAAATCGAAAGTCATTCGATTAAAATCCTCAATCCGCCATTATTGATTTTTCAACATGTTTCATTTCAATATCCGGATGGGAAAAAAGTTTTGCATGATATTAATTTTAACTTAAAAAAAGGAAAAACGTATGCCTTTGTTGGGCCAACAGGTGGCGGAAAAACAACGACCGCTTCTTTAATTGCAAGATTATACGATCCGACAGAAGGAGAAGTTTTTTTTAATGGAAAAGACCTGAGAAGTTATGATCCTGCTGAACTAAGCAAAGAGATTGGCTTCATTTTGCAGGAACCATTTTTGTTCAACGGCACTGTTCGTGATAATATTTTGTATGGACACGAAGCGTATAAGAAATTAGACAGAGAGCAATTAAATAATGTTATAGAAGGGGAAGGATTAGATACTTTGGCGCAAAGATTTGAAAATGGTTTAGACACGAGCATTGTTTCTGGTGGAGATTCTATGAGCCTTGGCGAAAAACAATTAATTGCTTTTATCAGAGCTGTTTTGCGCAAACCTGATCTTTTAATTTTGGATGAAGCCACTGCAAACATTGATACTATTACTGAAAAACTGCTGGAAGAGATTTTGCAAAAACTACCTGCGTCAACAACAAAAGTAATTATTGCGCATCGCTTGAATACTATTCAAAATGCAGATGAAATTTTCTTCGTGAATTCCGGTGAAGTTACTGCTGCCGGTGATTTTGATCACGCCTTGAAAATGCTGCTGGAAGGGAAAAGAGAAAGTTAGTATTGTAATTTTATTTTACTACCTAAATGCTTTTCGCACTAATTCTTTCAGTAAACAAACTTTTATAGCTGATTTTTATTTTGTGCTATTTCCTTTTCCTAAATGCTTACTCTCTTGTCAAAACCGATTCTTCTTTTATTCAGCAATTTGACCTGCTTCATTTCCGTATGGAATGGATTGATTACATAGTTCATTTCTTCAGGCATCATTACACTTGGCACTTGCATCAACAGATATTTTTTATCCGTAAGAAATGCATCACCGATTTTTTTGGTAAAAGGTCTTGTGTCCGGTGCGTCCCATCCGGTTTGAAGACTTTTTACTGACACTTTTTGTGTTACTAAATTATCAGGAACAGATAAAGTGATGAGATGATAAACTTTTGCCTCAAGCATTTTTGCCGGCGTATGTGCGAGTGTTTCTAATAAAGCCAAGGATCTTGAAGAAGAAGTGTAAAGGGCAAAAAAGCCTTCACTGTTCCATCGGCCTCCAAAAAGTCTTGCACCATTTCCACTAAGATCTTCAGCAAATTCCTGCTGCGCGATACGATATAATTCCATCAAATAATTGCAATCTTTTATGAATACACGCCCTGTTCAAGGCGGCCTAATAATTTAGTAACCATCTGAATGCCGAATGAAGTGTCTAAAAAATCAAGAGGTGTTTTATTGCCAAGAGAAACAAGTGGGCTATGAATCCACTCTGCAAAAGATTCTTTGTCACCTATAACTTCGATACCTCTTTGTGCAAAAGCAGCAAGCTCTAAAACCTTTTCAGTTTTTAAAGTATCTAATAACTGATCTTCATCTTTCCGTTGAATATTACGATAAGAGGAATGCAATAATTCACTCATGGTTTCCATATTGATACCAAGATATTCTGATAAAGATTTTAAAGTAGATTTTTTAATACCAGCACGCGAAAGATTAATCAAATCAAAATCTCCGGTGAGAGATTTTTTTAAGTTTTTATTACCACCCAAAATTACACGAAGTGTTTCATATGGCTGTGTTTCATAAGCAACAGCGGCTTCCTCAACCATAGAGGGAGGATCTTCATGGATAGGATATGGCTTAACCTTTTTTGATTGACTGTTCATTTTATTTTCTTTTCCCAAAGATAGACATTTTGTTTAGAAAAAATCCTTTTTGTCACATTTTTTTGTTTTTTACAAAAAAATCTTTTCCATTAATAAAAATCTTTTTCAATGAAAAATTAACTAAAACAAAGGATTGATTAAAGTGCATTTGGTATAAAACTTGCCTAATTGGGTCAAAAAAATTTTGCCTTTGATGAAACAAATTGTTTTATTTCTGTCCTTTTTTTGTGCCTTTCTTAATACAACTCAAAATGTTTTCTCCTTCAAAAATAAAAATATTGTTGAGGATATTTTGACTCAAACTAATAAGTTCAGAAAGTCTAAAGGTTTAGCAAAATTGGTAATGAGAAATGATTTAAATGCAATTGCACGTCAACATAGTATGGATATGGCCAGGGGTAGAGTAGGATTTGGTCATACTGGTTTTGGAGAAAGGAATGCAATGGCAAGAAAAAAGATCAAACAAATGCATGCATTTGCTGAAAATGTTGCATATGGCGCTACTTCCGGAAAAGAAGTTGTAAATATGTGGGAACATTCCGCTGGCCATCGAAGAAATCTTCTCGGAAATTATAAATATATCGGTATTGGCATTGCAAAAGATAGATATGGACGTATTTTTTATACACAGGTTTTTGTAGAATAAGGCATGTTTGAAGTTTTACAGTAAACAAACAAATATCATCGATTCTTTTTCAATGCAAATCAAATTACACTCTTTAAAGTGTTGATCTCACTAACAAAAAATCCTTTGGAATGTTTATTGTTATTTCTTTTGCAAAACCTTAAATAATGATTTTTGTAAAAAAGTGGTTACTGATTGTAATGTTTTCATTGCCGTTTACATCAATGGCACAAGACACACTGGTAAACAAACTCGACAGTCTTAGCAGGAAAAAAGACAGTGCCGGTAAACAGATCAACAACATTAATCCGAAAGCGTACAACGAAACTACCGAACTTGATTTAAAATCTTACTTCATTTTACTGGGAAGTAGTTTAAAGCAGGAATTCACTAAACCTTTTCACATGACGAAAAAGGATTGGCGGAATTTTGGAATATTTACTGGCGGAGCAGCTGCTGTTTATTTTTTTGCCGACAAGCCCATTCAGCAGGCAGCGCTGCGACTTCGAAACAGGAACACGGTATTGAATAATGTGAGCAAATATGTGACGAATTTTGGCGGACTATATGAAGGTTATACACTGGTAGGATTGGCCGGGTATGGTTTGCTTTTTAAAGATAAAAAGATAGTAACCACAACACTTTTGGCAACCCAATCTTACGTGACGGCTGGCGCTTTGGAAAGTGTTTTGAAATTTCTAACCGGAGAAACACGTCCAACGTATTATCCTGCGGGAGTTGAGGCGAAGCCGAGATTTCTTGGCCCTTTTTCTAAAGTAGGAAAAAGTGCAAGTGGCAAAACTGAATACAGTTCTTTTCCTTCAGGGCACACCACTGTTGCTTTTGCGGCCGCAACAGTTTTTGCTTCTGAGTATCGTGATAAGCCTATCGTGCCTGTCATTGCCTACAGTGCTGCGACCTTAATTGGAGTAAGCAGGATAACTGAAAATAAACATTGGGCAACAGATGTTTTGACAGGAGCAGCGGTTGGATTTTTATCAGGAAAGCAAGTGGTAAATAACTACCATCGTTATGCGAAAATAAAAATGGGGCAGAAAGAAAAAAACACCGTTTCATTTTCGCTCAATTATAATTATGATCATCTAGAGCCTGGATTGATCTATCATTTTAGATAATTTTATCAACTTAGTGCTAAAAGACTGGTTTTTTAAAATGATTCTTTTATCACATTCCTTTAAGAATCGAATGTGCTTTTTAGCATTTCTCAAAAAGCGGTATCCTTTTAAAAAATTCCAATAAGAATAGCCCGCTTTGTAATTGTAATAACTTACTTCATACAGCGCTTTCCAATGTTTGATGATCTCTTTATACGCCTCTAAAAGAGTATATTTTTCGGTATAAATATGATTTGGAATAGAGCCAGCTCCGTTGAATTCCAGAATAGAAAAATTTTTCCCCTGCTTCAAGTCTTCAATTGACAAACACTTGATATCATAACGGCCGTAATAAAAACTATTACTAAGACTGATGCGGTCAAACAATGCAAGCAGATCATTATCGATAAATTTCGAAAGATCATGAAATGTACTTCCATGATAACGATTGCCAATAAAAGACAGGTTAAAAACTTCTCCTTTTTTTAATATTTTCTCCAGATTTTCAGGTAAAAGTTTTCGCGTTTCTTCTTCAATTTTGGACTGGCTATGCTTCAATAATTCTTTGATCGTTGAAATTCCATCACCTGTTATGTGGGGTAATTTTTTTGAAAAAAAAGCCGAAATTTTTCCAGTCTTTTTTCCCGGAATTCTGTAATAAAAAATACAAATCTCCATTGGATAATTTACAAACTGCTGGATGATATAATCAACAGGAATTTGCTGATGATAGATTTTCAGATGTGCTTCATTATCGATTTTTCTGAACAAAATTCCGCCCATTCCAATGTTTGGTTTTACAATAAAAGGGAATGAAAAAGAGTTTTCTTTCACTATAGAAAGTACTTCGTGAAAAGATTTTTTCGGACTGATATAAATTGTCGGAGGATAAAATTCTTTTGAAAGATGATTGTACATTTCTTTTTTGCTTTCACCCTCAAAACCGCCAAACGTAAGTTTTGGATTTGATATGCTGAAAAACCATACAGACCTGCTTTTGATAATATACCAGAGCCAGACAAAAGAGATTGGGAAATAAAACGGAATAAAAGGCCAATGCTTCCAGTTGCTTAACTTTCTTAATAAATTTTTCAATGATTTCGTTTCTAAAAAGTATATTTTTTTACATCTTTCAATTTATTATTTTCATCTGCATGAACAATGGTTGGCTGAAAATCTTCCGCTTCTTTTTCTTTGTCAAAAAAACCAAAAGCAAGCACATGAATCCTGTCACCTTTATTAAATTTTCTTGAGGCAGCGCCGTTTACAGAAACAAATCCTTCTCTTTTACTTCTGATAACATAAGTGATAATGCGATTTCCATTGTTGATATTATTAACATGAACCTGCTCAAATAATTTTAAACCTGCAGCTTCAATCAACTCATCAGGAAGGGCGATACTTCCCGGATAATTTTCCGAACTTTCGGTAACAACCAATTGTTGAATTTTTACTCTTAATAACTGAAGCAACATAAATTAGGTTTTTTAAAAATCAGAAAGAAACTAACTGCAAAAATTATTGAAATTCAAGGATGTCTCAATAACTTCGTAAAGTTTGATTTTATCAAAAAACATACCTGATTTAAACAGGCAATCAGGAAATTAAATTCAATACGCTGTGATTTTCCAGTGACAATTTTTAAACAAACGCGTTATATGTTTGTAAATTATTGTTGTAAAACTTTTAAATAATTCACCTAAGGGAAAGAAGAAAATACCTGGAACAAAATTAAACGATATTAGTGATAGATTATAGAAACTTTATAGCATTTCTTATTTTTCTTCTCCCCCTATTTTCGCTTGCGCAAAATAAAGACCTTAATTATTTTATTAACCGATCCATTTCCAATGATCCGAAATTTACTGAGTTTCGCAATCTGATTTTAGCCAATAAAATAGATAGCGAACTGATCGTTGCAGGAAATAAAACACAAGTTACAGGAAGCGGAAATGCTTATTACGCCCCTGTTATAAACGGCTGGGGGTATGATGAAACAATTACGAACGGGCAACAGCTTTCTGCTTTGGTAGCTTTGAATAAGCAGATCTATAACAAGCGAAATCTTAGCCTGCAATTTAAAAGTTTGCAATTGCAAAATGATTCTCTTGCTAATTCATCCGTCATTTATCAACAGGATTTGAAGAAGACAGTTATCAGTCAGTATATTGTTACTTATGGCGATCAGCTTCAGCTAAATTTCAATGATGAAATAATTTCTTTGCTTACAAAAGAAGAAGGAATATTAAAAACGCTTACCGAAAAAAATGTTTATAAGCAGGCGGATTATTTATCTTTTCTAGTCACGCTTCAGCAGCAACAATTAACGAGAAATCAATTGATGGTTCAATATAAAAATAATTATGCGACATTGAATTATCTTGCAGGAATCATTGATACAGCTACTGAAGCTCTTACTGCACCTGACTTACAGGTCCAGGTAAATTTAAATCCTACCAGCTCTCCATTTTTTTTAAATTATAAAATCGACAGTCTCCGCCTTCAGAATGAGCGTCTGCTTACAAAAGTGCAATATCGTCCGAAGGTGAATTTATTTGCCGACGCCGGTTATCAATCTACTTTTATTCTTACTCCTTATAAAAATTTCGGTTATAATATTGGTATCAATTTGACGGTTCCAATTTATGACGGACATCAAAAGAGATTGCAGTTTACAAAACTGGACATCGAAGAAAGAACAAGACAAAAGCAACACGAATTTTTTTACAATCAATATCAACAACAGAAACAGCAATTGGAACAACAATTAAATGATATTGAAAGCCTTGCTGAGCCGATCAACAAACAGATCACTTATCTGGAAACACTGATCAACGTAAATGGAAAATTGTTGGAAACAGGCGATATCAGGATCACGGATTATATACTTGCTTTGAATAATTATATCACAGCAAAAAGCCTGCTTGTGCAAAATCAGATTGCTCGATACCAGGTGATTCAACAACTCAATTATTGGAACATGAAATTGTAAATAACGGATCAATGAAAAAATATTTTGCAAAATTAATTTATGCGTTATTTGTTTGTTTACTGCTCGGCGCGTGTAAATCTGCTGCTAATGACGATGCAGAAGAAGCACCGAAGGAAATTCGTACGCCCGTAACCGTTACAAGTGTTTCGTATGAGCCTTTACACGATTCTATTGTGCTAAATGCTACTTCCACTTTTTTACAACAAAACTTTGTAAAGTCGAATCTGATTGGATATATTCAAAAAGCAAATATTAAATATGGTGATCGCGTTCATCGCGGACAAGTGCTGTTTGTTTTAAAGACCAAAGAAGCAAAAGCCATTGGAAATGCAGTGAACATACTTGATTCTAATTTTAATTTTTCAGGAGTTAATTTAATTCGTGCAGATGCATCCGGATATGTTGTTCAAATCAATCACCAGGCCGGAGATTACGTGCAGGATGGTGAACAACTTGCTGTAATCAATGATTCAAAAAGTTTTGTATTCGTGATGAATGTTCCTTATCAATATAAGCAATATGTTCCGGTTGGAAAGCGGGTGCAGCTTACGTTGCCAGACGGCGAACGGTTATTAGCAACTGTAAAGCCTTCATTGCCTGTTGTAGATTCTGCATCACAAACCCAGCAGGTAGCACTGGAGGTAAATTCTCCTTATCCGATCCCGGTAAATTTAGTGGCTAAAGTAAATATTACCAAAGTTTCAAAAGCATCAGCGCCAACCTTGGACAAGAGAGCAGTGTTGTCTGATGAAGCTTTAAATACTTTCTGGGTAATGAAGATGATCAATGATTCAACAGCAGTAAAAGTGCCTGTGAAGACAGGAATAGAATCAGGCAATAAAATTGAAATCCTTTCTCCTGAATTTTCTCCAAAGGATACAATTTTATTAACGGGCAATTATGGACTCAGTGATACTGCTTTTGTAAAAGTACAGGCAGCGCAGAATGAATAAGGAATAAAAAAATAAGGAATAAGAAATTAGAATGTGAAAAACTTTTTCACCACATATAAAAATCCTCTTGCAGTAACACTTGCTTTGATCATCATTGCTGGACTTTTTGTTTACAGCAAAATGCAGGTTTCTTTATTTCCCGAAATTACTTTTCCAAAAATAAAAATCATTGCGGATGCGGGTTTGCAGCCGGTTGATAAAATGATGATCACGGTTACGCGTCCTTTGGAAAATGCCATCAAAAGAATTCCTGACCTTACTGATATCAGGAGCACAACAAGCCGTGGAAGTTGTGAGATTTCTGCGTTCATTGATTGGAAATCAAATGTCGATCTGAGCCAGCAAAGAATTGAATCAAGAATCGCTGAGATCAGAAATACTTTGCCGCCCGATGTAAGTATCAGTGTTGAGAAAATGAATCCTTCGATTTTACAGGTGATGGGTTATTCAATTGAAAGCCATTCGTTGTCACCTATCCAATTAAAAGAGGTGGCAGTTTACACGATCAAACCTTTTCTTAGCCAGGTGCCAGGCGTTTCAGTTGTACAGGTTACTGGCGGGAAATCAAAAGAGTATTGGGTGCAATTGGATTTGCAAAAAATGAGTACCCTTTCTCTAACCCCTGATATGATCAACACTGCTTTGAACCAAACCAACTTTATTAAGTCGAATGGGTATCTTGTTGATTACCGGCATCTTTATCTCACAGTTACAGATGCATCGGTACATACGATTGATCAGTTAAAAAAAATTGTGATCAGTAACAATGGTAAAAGAGTAATTCAATTGCAGGATATCGCAAATATTCAGGCAAAAGAAGCAGTTGAATATATTAAAGTAAATGCAAACGGAAAAGAAAGTATTTTAATCGGAATTGTAAAACAGCCGAATGCCAACCTCGTAGATGTAGCAAAAAGTGTTCAACAAAAAGTAGCTGATCTTAAAAATATTCTTCCACCTGATGTTACTGTAACGCCTTATTATAACCAGGCAGATTTTGTAAACCGATCGGTAAAAAGTGTGGAAGACAGTTTGTGGATCGGTCTTTTGCTCGCGATTGTTGTTGCGATTATTTTTCTAAGATCTTTTAAAGCAAGCGCCACAATTTTGCTTACCATTCCTGTAACCCTTACTGCCACACTGCTTGTACTGAATTGGATTGGATATACTTTAAATATCATGACCCTCGGTGCGATTGCTGCTGCAATAGGTTTAATCATTGACGATGCGATTGTAGTTGTTGAACAAATCCATCGTTCGCATGAAGAACACCCAGATGATGAATATAAAATGGTGGTAAAAAAAGCAATTCATTTTTTGCTGCCTGCAATGATTGGTTCCTCTATCAGTACCATCGTAATTTTTATTCCATTCGTGTTGATGAGCGGAGTTGCAGGAGCTTATTTTAATGTGCTTACCAACACAATGATCATCACGCTTGTGTGCTCTTTTCTTGTAACATGGATAGGGCTACCGGTTATTTATCTTTTATTTTCTAAAAAGAAAAGGGAGAAAAAAGTTGTAGCGAAAAATGAAAAGCCACAGCATGTAAAAAAACAAGCTTGGGTAACGTTTTTTATTGTGCGTCCATGGATCAGCTTCATTTTTGTAGCATTATTAATCCTGTCAATCGTATTGATTCTGCCAAAATTAGAAACAGGTTTTTTGCCTGAAATGGATGAGGGAAGTATTGTATTGGATTATGTTTCTCCACCAGGAACTTCATTGGAAGAAACGGATAAAGAATTAAAAGAAGTGGAAAAGATTATTACTTCCACGCCTGAAGTTGCCGCCTATTCAAGAAGAACCGGAACGCAGATGGGATTTTTTATCACAGAACCCAATACAGGTGATTATTTAATTCAATTAAAAAATAACAGGGACAAAACAACTGAGGAAGTAATTGATGACATCAGGAAAAGAATAGAATCTTCCCAACCCGAACTTAGAGTGGATTTTGGCCAGGTGATAGGGGATATGCTTGGCGATTTAATGACGTCTGTTCAACCGGTTGAAATTAAAATTTTTGGTGATGATCAGCAGAAATTACATCAATATGCTACAGAGGTTGGAAAGCTGGTTGAAAACATAAAGGGCACGGCCGATGTGTTCAATGGAATTACTATTACCGGACCTTCACTCACCGTTATTCCTGATTATGTAAAACTGGCTCAATTTGGAATTACTCCCGCTAATTTTCAATTTCAGTTACAAACTTCGCTCGAAGGAAATCTGGTTGGAAATATTTTTGAAAATGAACGCGTTTATCCAGTGAGATTAATTTATCCCAACAGTACAAAGAGGAGTGTGGAAGATGTAAAAAAGCTTCAAATCGCTTCTCCTGATGGAAGATTGAAGCCGATCAGTGAGCTGGCGGATGTGGAGCTGAGCGCAGGCGATGCAGAAATTCAAAGAGAAAATCTGCAATCAATGGGTGTTGTTTCTGCGCGGTTGGAAAACCGCGACCTCGGAAGCACGATGAAAGAAATCAAAAGTAAGATCCCAAGGCAAATTCATTTGCCACAAGGCTATCATGTTGAATATGGCGGCGCTTACGCGGAACAACAAAAGTCTTTTAATGAACTTTTAATGATCCTGATCTCTTCAAGCCTTTTGGTTTTTGGTGTGATCCTGTTTTTATTTAAAGATATCAGGATTGCGCTTTCTATTTTGATCATCGCAGTGCTGGGAATTTCGGGAAGTTACCTTGCTTTATACATTACGGGTACCCCGCTAAACGTTGGAAGTTATACAGGATTGATTATGATCGTAGGAATTATTGGAGAAAATTCCATCTTTACTTTTTTGCAATTCAAAGAAAACCTTCAGCATGAATCGGTGAATGAATCAGTCGTTTATGCCATTTCTACAAGACTTCGTCCAAAACTAATGACAGCCCTTGGAGCTATTATTGCTTTAATGCCATTGGCTTTAGGAATTGGAACCGGTGCTAAACTTCACCAACCACTTGCCATTGCAGTCATTGGTGGATTTATTATCGCACTTCCCTTGCTGCTGATGGTTTTGCCTTCAACGATCCGGTTGCTTTATAAAAATTACAAAGCAAAAGAAATAGAAAAAAGCTGATTCAATTTTCAGTAAGAAATTATTTTTTAATCACTTTTAATTTATAGCAACAGGCTCTTTTCGAATATACATGAGTGTTATAAAGCCAGTTTCCCTTTTTTCTGCAACTCCTTATTTAGTTATTTTGCAAATTGTAAATAACAGTGAAAAAATATCGAAAAATGAAGGTGTTTAAATTTGGAGGTGCCAGTACTAATAGTTTTGAACGAATTGTGAACGTTGCTAATATTCTCGAATATCATAAAGATGAAAAAGTTCTTATTGTCATTTCTGCAATGGGAAAAATCACGAATGCATTGGAAAAAGTGGCAGACGCATTTTATGAAGAGCGAAATGATGAAGCTTTGAAATTATTTCAGAAGATCAAGGATTATCATCTTAATCTTTTAAAATATGTGGTGACACTTGAGTGGCAGAAAGCAACGAATCAATTAAATGATTTTTTTACAGAAGTGGAATGGCTGCTGCATGACAAGCCTGTAAAGGGTTACAACTATTACTATGATCAGATCGTTTGCAGCGGTGAGTTACTTTCTTCCACCTTGGTTTCATTTTTTCTGAATGAAAAAAAATTGTTCAATCAATGGATAGATGTGAGGGATCTTTTGAGAACTGATAATACTTTTCGCGATGGAAAAGTAAATTGGAAAATTTCGAAAAAGAATGTTGAAGAAAAATTAGCGCCATTATTCAAAGAAAATAATTTTGTGATCACGCAGGGATTTATTGGCAGCACTGACGAAAATGAAAGTACCACTCTTGGCCGCGAAGGAAGTGATTATACAGCAGCCATCTTTGCTGAACTATTACATGCAGAAAGTGTTACGATCTGGAAAGATGTGAACGGCGTGATGAATGCTGATCCGAAAGATTTTAAAGATGCAGTTACTATCGAGGAATTAAGTTATAAAGAAGTGATTGAAATGTCCTATTACGGAGCGCAGGTGATTCATCCAAAAACGATCAAGCCTCTTCAAAATAATAACATTCCTTTATTTGTAAGATCGTTTCTCGATTTACGTTTGTCCGGCACCGTTATAACCGAAAAACAAAATCATCATCTGCCACCAATGATCGTTTATAAACGAAACCAGGCGCTGCTTACACTCCAGACTTTGGATTTTTCATTTGCTGAAGGAGAACCAATTAACATCCTCCACGATATTTTAGATGAATTAAGAATAAAACCGAATCTCACACAAAATGCTGCTATTAGTCTGATGATCTGCATCGATGATATTGTTGAAAAAACAGAAAAACTTGCACTCAAATTATCTTCTGTTTTCGATGTACAGATTCAAAAGGATTTAATGCTGCTAACCATCCGTCATTATGATGATGAAACGGTTACTAACTTATCAAAAAATGCAGAAATCGTAATGGAACAAAAGACAAAAGAAACCGTGCAAATAGTGGTTAAAGAAAAATAAAATTGATTATTTCTTTGTTTACTGTTTAGAAAAATTATTCGATCACATAATCACCTTTTGGATCTACCAGAACGATCGGGACTTCTTTGGTGGCTTCAAACTCGTCATAAGCAGACCGTAATTGCGCTCCAAATTTTTGAAGAGAAGGATTGTTCTTCATATAATTTTCAAAAAATTCGAGTGATTTCTTTTTATTAAAACGAACTGGAAAAATATGAACCGGAATAAAATCTTCACCATTGGCTTTTGCAGAACTTGCGATCAGGTATATTTCTTCAATATCGCTGTCAGTAACCGGAATACAGCCAACAGAAACGCAGCTTCCGTGAATATAAATTCCATCACCAGGTCTTTCCGGATCGCTTAAAATTTTGTCGGAAGCATTTGGATAATTGATTCCCAAAGCGAGGTGGTAAGCGCTGTTTGGATTGAATTCATTGATATAATAAAATCCTTCGGGAACCTGATAATCGCCCTGAATTCTCTTGGGCCCCATTCCGCCACTTTGCAAACAAACTTTATAGGTTTTGAATAATTTATATTTTTCTTTCGCGTCGCTTTTTACCCAAACTTCCAGTTGGCCATCGTATTTAAAACTACGAATAAACATATATTTCACTGGCCATGCCAATCCCTTTGCTTTAAATTCTTTTTGCAAAGAATCTTCTCTAACTGTTAACCGTTCAGGGATTTTGAAAGAAACATTGCGGACAGGGCCATACGAATTTTGCGCATTTGCTAAAACAGTCAACTGAGAAAAAATAATAAATAGTAAAAGATAGCGACGAATTGGATTAAACATTTTATGAACAGTTGTTTCTGAACGAGACCGTAAAATTAATTTTTTTATCGATCAAAAAACCGTTTTAAGAATGTTAACTTATTTAATCTCTGGTCAAAGATTTCCTCTTTCCGCCTGTTCTCTTTCGATAGCTTCAAACAAAGCTTTAAAATTCCCTTTGCCAAAACTCTTGGCTCCTTTGCGTTGAATGATCTCGAAAAACAGTGTGGGCCTGTCTTCTACAGGTTTTGAAAATATCTGCAGCAGATATCCTTCATCATCTTTATCAATCAGAATTCCTAATTCTTTTAATGGTTTCAGGTCTTCATCAATATGACCAACCCTGTCTAAAACTGTTTCGTAATAGCTTGCAGGAATTTTTACAAATTCAACACCGCGGTTTTTCAAAGCAGTTACGGTTTCGATAATATTGTTCGTTGCCAACGCCACATGCTGACAACCTTCGCCGTCATAAAATTCAAGATATTCTTCTACCTGGCTTTTCTTCTTTCCCTCAGCCGGCTCATTGATCGGAAATTTGACATAACCATTTCCATTTGACATCACTTTGCTCATCAAAGCGGAATATTCAGTGGAAATATCTTTGTCGTCAAAGCTGAGAATATTTCTAAATCCCATCACATCTTCATAAAACTTTACCCACTTGTTCATTTGATTCCAGCCAACGTTCCCCACGCAATGATCTACATACAAAAGTCCCGTCTCTGTTGGATTGTAAGCGCTTTCCCATTTTCTGTAGCCGGGCATAAAAGGGCCGGAATAATTTTTTCTTTCGATAAATAAATGAACTGTATCTCCGTAAGTATGAATGCCGCTCATCACCACTTCACCGTCGTCATCTTTCAAAACCGTTGGCTCCATAAAACTTTTTCCGCCGCGCTTGGTAGTTTCTTCCCATGCGCTGGTAGCATCATTCACTTTCAAAGCAAGCGCTTTTACGCCGTCTCCATGCTTGGCAATATGATCAGCAATGGGATTGTTACTTCTGATGGGTGTGGTCAAAACAAACGTTAGTTTATTTTGTCTTACTACGTAACTTGCGCGGTCTTTTATGCCGGTTTCCGGTCCTGCATAAGCTACGGATTGAAATCCAAAAGCAGTTTTATAATAATGTGCTGCCTGCTTCGCATTTCCAACATAAAATTCAACATAATCGGTTCCGAGCAAAGGCAAAAAATCGGTTTGTTGTTTTTCTTTTGTTTCGGGAGATAAAGTTGCTGCTTCCATCAGTTTTTTTATTTTTCTCAAAGATACAATTTTGAAAAATGTTTAAAAAAGAAGTTGGTTTGGTGAAAAAATTTCCAAAGTAAATTTGTGAATAACTGATACTTTAAATATTTTTTAAAATTGATCTTGCTTTATTGGAAGAAAAATGGTTGCGATAGTAAAGAAAGAAATAAAGCGATTTTTTATTTAAACATTCTTTCAAACGTACAAATATTCCTTCATTTTATATTTCAAATACATTACCTTTGCGCCTCAAAAAAATAATTGAATCATAATGAAAACAATTACAATCGAAGGACAACTCAGGACCGAATTTGGCAAATCAGCCACCCGCCAGCTTCGCTCTGAGGAAAAAGTGCCAGCTGTAATTTACGGAGGTGCAAAAGAGATTAATTTTTCTGCTCCGGCATCAGCTTTTAAAAGTATTATTTACACGCCGGACTTTATGTTGGCAGAAATTAATGTAGAAGGCAATTCTTACAAATGCGTTTTGAAAGATATTCAATTCGGAAAAGTAACAGACGATCTGATCCATGTTGATTTTCTTGAACTGGTTTCTGATAAGAAAGTTTCTGTAAATATTCCGTTGAAATTTACCGGAACTCCTGCAGGTGTGAAGGAAGGAGGAAAATTAGTTGTGAAAATGAAATCACTAAAAGTGAAAACGCTTCCGGAAAACCTGAGAGAAAACATCGAAATGGACCTTTCTGATCTTCAGCTCAACGAAAACGTTCGGGTTCAGGATGTGCAGGCAAAGGACATGGAAATTTTAAATTCTCCCCGTATTCCGATTGCCTCCGTAACGATGACACGTCAATTGAAACAGGAAGAAGCGAAGGGCGCTCCTGCTGCTGCCGCGGCTCCTGCTGCCAAGGCTGCTCCGGCCGCTGAAGCAAAAGCTGCTCCTGCAAAAAAATAAATAATAATTTTTAATAAAATGCCCTCTTTACCGGGGGCATTTTTAGTTTAAAGCCTTTTTTTCAATTCGGTCAAACTACAAGTTTTGTGGTACATTTGCACACTAATTTTTAAATATGGGAATGGATAGGAATACGGTTATTGGCTTTGTGCTTTTAGCTCTTTTATTTTTTGGATATTTTTATTATACCAAACAGGGACAATTAGCTGCAGAAAGACAACAGCAACATATTCAGGATTCACTGAACAAGCTGAAACCAAAAGTAGATACAACTCTTAAAATGCATGCCGCTGATTCTCTGGCAGCAAAAAAAGATTCTTCCCTTGCAGGCATCAAACAGGACACGACAGGAAAAGAACAATTGATCACTGTTGAAAATAAAGTTCTTAAAATAACTTTCTCTAATAAAGGTGGCCAACCAAAAGCAATTTTGCTGAAAAACTTTAAAAAGTTTAATGGCAATCCGCTCATCCTCCAAAACGGAAGCTTTAATAATATTTCATACGCTATTAACACAGGGAATAACCGCACTGCACAAACTTCTGATCTTCTTTTTACGCCTTCGGCTGTACAAACCACTTCAGATGGCAGCCAGGTGATCAGCTTCACTTTACAAACCAACAATGGCGAATCTGTAACGCATGAATATATCATCAAACCCGATGATTACATGCTTGGTTTTAATATCAAATTAAATGGCGCCAATCAATTAGTGACTGCCAATACCATTAATCTTCTTTGGCAGGCAAAAGCAGAGAAACAGGAAAAAGACTTGGAATGGGAAACGCAGCAATCTCATATTTCTTTTGTTGAAAACGGCGATTATGATTTTGAGCACATTGTAAAAGGCAAACAGGATGATAAGAAATTTGTAAAGCCTGTTGAGTGGCTGGCAGTGAACCAACAATTTTTTGCTGCTGCCATTGTTGCAAAAAATAAATTTAGTTCTGGCGAAGTAACCTGGGAATCGCCGAATGATACCAGCTTACATACCATTGTAAAAGCAACTGCTAATTTAAAATTAGATGTTCCTGTCGGAAATGATGCAGTGGTTCCTTTGCAGCTTTTTTATGGGCCAAGCGACTATAAGATTCTGAAATCTTATGGTAATCAAATGTACAATATGGTGCCTTTGGGCAGCGGTATCCTGGCATTTGTAAAATATATCAACCGGGGGTTTATCATGCCGGTTTTTAATTTTTTATCAAGTAAGATTGCAAGCTATGGTTTGGTGATCGCGTTGCTGACCATTATTATCAGGTTATTAATTTCTCCGCTTACTTATCAAAGTTACCTGAGCGGTGCAAAAATGAAATTATTAAAACCGGAGATTGAGCAGTTGAAAGCAAAATTCAAAGATGATAAGCAGGCTTTCGGAATGGAACAAATGAAACTGTTCAAAAGCGCCGGTGTCAATCCTTTGGGCGGATGTATTCCTGCTTTGTTCCAGGTGCCGATCTTCTTCGCGTTGTATGATTTCTTTAACTCAAATATTGCCCTGCGCCAGCAAAGTTTTTGGTGGGCAAAAGATCTGTCAACTTACGATTCTATTTATCATCTTCCTTTCAACATTCCCTTTTATGGCGATCATGTGAGCTTATTTACGATCACGGCTGCCATAACAAGTATGCTGATATCTGTTTATGGAATGAGCAATATGCAGGATAACAGTAATCCGGTAATGAAATATTTACCTTTCATCTTTCCGGTCGTTTTGATCGGCGTCTTTAACAGGATGCCAGCTGCACTTACATGGTATTACACTGTTTCCAATACCATTACCCTTCTGATTCAATTTGTGATTCAGAAATATATTATCGATCACGATAAAATAATGGCACAATTGCAGGAAAATAAAAAGAAACCTGTGACGCAAAATAAATGGCAGGAACGCGTGGCAGCGATGCAGGAATCGAATGCGAAGCTGAAATCGATGAAGGAAAAAAGTGATGCTTTGAAAAAGAAAAGATAACAATGGTTTGCAACTTTTAAAGACATAATCTTGTCTATATCATTGAATTATCTTTAAATAATAACCATATTATGAAATCTTGTTCAATAGTATTTTTTCTTTTTATTTTTCTTTCAACTTCAGTAACTGCTCAAAAAACTTTTACCGACGGAACACTTGTTTATAATATGTCTGTAGAAACGGGCAGTGGCCAGCCGAAAATGGCTGACATGCTGGACGGCGCCACTACCACTATTTACCTGAAAGGAAATGAGAGCAGGTCTGAATTAGTGAGTAGCCTTGGTCGCGAGGCAACAATTTATGATGCAACTACAGGAAAAGGAGTGATTTTAAAAGATTATAGCGGACAGAAACTGATGATCACCCTTACTCCTGAAAACTGGCAGGAAAACAATAAAAAATACGAAGGGATTACTTTTACCAATACCAGTGAAACCGCTAAAATTGCAGGTTTTACATGTAAGAAAGCCATTGCCAAATTAAAGAACGGAACCACTTTTACTGTTTTTTATACTACTGATGTAATTCCTGCCAATAAATCTTATGATGCGCAGTTTACCACATTGCCGGGCCTGCCGGTTCAATATGAAATGCAATCAGGAAAAATGAAGTTTAAGTTTACCCTTGCTTCCATAAGTTATAATTCTGTTTCTCCATCAAAGTTTGAAATTCCCAAATCCGGTTACAGAGTTCTTACTTATGAAGAAACCAAATCGAAATAGAAAAAGAATTTCCGGAAGGGCATAAAAAAACCTGCGATATCCGCAGGTTTTTTTATGCAAGAGCTTTAATTATTTCCTTCCCCTGATGATCAGCTTATAGCCATCTTTCTGGGTATATTGAGGAATCAATATTTTTTGTTTATAAGGTAATATATAAACTGTGTTTCCTTTTCTGTAAGAAATATAAGCATCGCTGACCATGTTATTGCCTATTTGTTCTTTATTGATAAGGAAACTTCCTCTGTACGTTAGTCCTGACCGTAAATTAAACTGAATGGAATTTTTTAAATTTCCGTTAGTTTGAATGTTTAAATGGGTTTTGTTCTTTTTCACAAAACCTCCCCTGTCTGCGAAAGCAAAAAGGCATACTCCGCAAACAAGTAATACAACCGCTACTATTTTGGAATACTTTGTCATTGTGAAATTTGTTATTAAGCACAAAATTAAGAAATCATTATGACAAATTATAGCCATTCATCATTTTTTTTCCCACAAAACCAGAAAAAATGTGGAAATGAGGTTTTATTTTAAAATAATCAGTACTTTGTAGCGATAACTTAAAGGATATGAAAGATAACCATTATCGTCAGGAGCGGGAGGAAATGAATGAATTGCTGCGGCAGTATAATAATTTCAGAACCGGTAAGAAGTTTAATTTCATTGAAGAAGAATCGTTTCAGCGGCTGATAGATTATTTTGATGAAAACGATAATCTCAATTCCGCACTGGAGGCCGCCAATTTTGCTATTGAACAATTTCCCTACTCTTCCTCTTTATATATCCGGAAAGCCGACATCCTTATTGCTACTCAAAATTATCATGAAGGACTTGCCTGGCTTGCAAAAGCGGAAGTTTTGGATAGTAATGATATCAATATTTATATTCTGAAAACTGATGCCTACCTGGCGCTGGATTACCAGGAAAAAGCTGCTGCCCTCCTCGAAGAAGCGATCATTGTTTTCGATGGAGAAGATAAAATAGAATTGCTTTTCGAACTGGCAGACGTTTACGACGATTATGAAGATTTTGAAAAGGTGTTTAATTGCCTGAAACTCATTTTAGAGCAGGATCCAACAAATGAGGAAGCGCTTTATAAAATTTGTTTCTGGGCAGATTATACCGGCAGAAATGAAGAGAGCATTGAAATTCATCAGCGAATCATTGATGAGCATCCTTATTCTCAGTTAGCCTGGTTCAATCTTGGTACTGCTTACCAGGGTTTGAAATTGTATGAAAAATCAATCGATGCTTATTTGTTTGCAATTGCCATTGATGAAAAATTTGACTATGCTTATCGCAATCTCGGCGATGCTTATTTAAGAATAAAAAAATACCGCGATGCCATTGAAGCGCTTCAAAAAGTATTGGAACTTTCCATGCCGGAAGAAGTGATCTATGAAGCGATTGGTTATTGTTATGAAAAATTAAAAAACCCCGCCCAGGCACGTTTTAATTATAAAAAAGCAGTTCATTTAAACACCTCAGAAAGCCGGTTGTATTATAAAATTGCCGGCACTTATATGCAGGAAGGATATTGGGAAAGCGCGATCAAAAACCTGGAAAATGCATTGAGCATTAACCGGAATCAACCGGATTATCATTTTTCAATTGCACTTTGTTACATTCAAAATGGAAGAATTAAAGACGCTGTAATTCATTTTACGCAATTCATCAAAGCGCGTCCAAAAAATGTAAAAGGGTGGAAGGAACTGATTCGCTGTCTTTATGATGCAGAATATTTTGAAGAAGCGTTGGAACAGGTTTATAATGCGCAAAAAAGCACCGACAACAAACCATTGTTTACTTACTATAAATCGGCTATTTTATTTGAAATGGGAAAATCAAAGGAGGCGTTATTGCAGCTTCAACTTGGAATACAAAAAGCGCCGGCATTGATCAAACAATTTATAGAATTGAATCCGTCTTTGTTGCAACATCCCGCTGTCGCTGATATCATCAGCCATTTTAAAAATGCCGCAAAACGGAAGAGAAAATAAAAGTTGAAAGAAATAAAAAACGCCCTTAAAACTTCGTTTACTCTATTCCTCCCGTTTTATTCATAAGAACGTTTTTCACACGTGTGTTTAAATTTTTTCCTGACTTTTAAATCGTGCAAACTATATTTGCGCATCTCAATAAACACTTATGAATTTTAATCTTAGCCAAATCCCTGACAGAGTTGAAAAACCAAGAAAGTACGGAATCACCATGATCATGGACAAAGGCCTTAGCCTCGAGGAAGCCAGGAATTTGATCAGTGCGGCTGGTCCACACATTGATTTCATCAAACTCGGCTTTGGAACTGCTTATGTTACTCCCAACCTTCGTGAAAAAATTGAACTGTACCAATCCGCCGGAATTCCGGTTTATTTCGGAGGCACTTTATTTGAAGCGTTCTTGATCAGAAATCAGTTCAATGATTATATTGACCTCTGCAAGGATTTCCAGGTAAGCTATATGGAAGTAAGCGATGGCTCTATTACAATCCCTCATACAGAAAAATGTGGTTATATTGAAAAGCTAACGAAGCACGGAACCGTTTTAAGTGAAGTCGGTAGTAAAGACGCAACTAATATTATGCCTCCCTATAAATGGATCGAACAAATGGCTTCTGAACTGGATGCCGGCGCTTCTTATGTTATCGCTGAAGCACGGGAAGCAGGAAATGTAGGCTTATACCGCGACAGCGGAGAAGTACGCCAGGGGCTTGTAAATGAAATATTGACCCGCATACCCGCAGAAAAGATTCTTTGGGAAGCTCCTCAAAAAGGACAACAATTGTATTTTCTTGAATTGGTGGGCTGCAATGCCAACCTCGGTAATATTGCTCCTTCAGAAATTATTCCTTTGGAGGCAATGCGCATTGGGCTTCGCGGCGACACCTTTCATCTCTATCTTGATAAAACCGCATAATGAACATTTACGGATTGGTGGGCCGTACTTTGAGCCATTCATTTTCTAAAAAATATTTTTCTGAAAAGTTTGAAAGGGAACATATTTCCAATTGCCAATACCGGAATTTTGAATTAAAACATCTTGAAAAAGAAATTCAAAGGTTAAAGAATAATCCGGATTTAAAAGGCTTGAACGTAACCATTCCTTACAAAACAGAGATCATTGCTTTTCTCGACGAATTGTCTGAAGAATGCCAACGTATCAATGCAGTAAATTGTATTAAGATCACTGACGGAAAATGGAAAGGCTTTAATACGGATATCACAGGCTTCGAAAGATCTTTTGTTCCTCATCTGAGATCATTCCATCAGAAGGCGCTGATACTTGGCACCGGCGGCGCTTCCAACGCGGTAGCTTTTGTTTTGGAAAAATTAAATATTGATTTTTTGAAAATAAGCCGAAAAAAAAATTCTTCTGCTGTCATTTCTTATGAAGAAGTTCCGGAAATATTTAAGCAGTTTCAAATCGTAATTAATACCACCCCGCTTGGTACTTCTCCAAATGTAAATGAGTGTCCGCCTTTACCTTATGAACTTGTCACTGATCAATATTATTTTTTCGACCTGGTGTATAATCCGGCAAAAACGAAATTTCTTTCTCTTGCAGAAAAGCATGGGGCAACAATTGAAAACGGGAAAGAAATGCTGGCCATCCAGGCAGAAGAAAGCTGGAAGATATGGCATGAATAGAAAGCCAGTAAACCAATAAATAAAGGGAAGATTTTATTTTCCCTCAAGAATGCCTCGCAGCTTTTCCGGAACAGCTCTTACTTTTTTTGCCGAATAATCATAACAAACCATTCCTGTTTTAGCTAAAGCAATGGTGACAGGCTTTTCATTTCTTTTTACAGAAATTTCATAGAAAAGTTCGAAGCTTACACCCGATATTTCACCACAAAACAGGTTGATCTCCAAAACATCGTTGTAGAAAGATTCATTTTTGTATTCTACCTGTAGCTCGCTCATGATCACGGCAGTTCCGGCAATATTTAGTTCCGTAAATCCGTGCCGCCGCAAGAACTGAACCCGCGCTTCGTGAATAATGGAGACAACAGAATCGTTGCCAAGATGATTCCCATAATTGATGTCAGTAATGCGAACAGGAATGGAAACAGAGGTAAGCAGGCGGTAAGGTAATTCTATTTTTAGCCGTGGCATTTGGCAAAATTTATTCTAAACGATCATTGTTGGCGGCAACCTGGATAAGATCGACCAAATTGGCAGAAGTAGGCGAAATCGTACTGCCCAACATAATTTTTTTCCATTTTTCAATCTTCTTGCTCCAAACGGGTTTTGGAGGAAATTCATGATCGGCAGAAACAATTAGTGTCGCTACTTTTGGCGAAATTTTTACCGGTTGTCCTTCAGGCCCGGCAACGGTCAGGTATTTTTTATGACTTTCTTTCGCAAGATCTTTTGCGATAATTTCTTTTTTTTCCGGAGGATTGTGAATGATAGTTTCAAGTATCTTCTGGTTTAAACTGATCGAATCTTTTATTTTTTGTGCCAATAAACGATCAACTTTTACAGGGGCGTTGGCAGTAGGATTGGGCCTGTTCTTCTTAAAAAATAAACTGCCAAGGAAAATAATGATAATGGAAGCGGCGGCCGTAGCACCATAAAAAAGAAAATTCGATCTTCTTTTTCCATGCATCCTAATCACCTTTTGATTTTGAAGCTCTTCAGCAATGTCCTCCCACGCTTCTTTCGGAGGAGTAGCTTCAAAATTGTAAAGTTTATTTTTAAAATTTTCCATTACTAATAACTTATTACAATAACCGGTTACTTTCCTGCTCTCGCTTCAATGATCTTCTTCAACACTCCCTTCGCTCTAGCCAGCTGCGATTTGCTGGTCCCTTCTGTTATTCCAAGCATATCTGCAATCTCTTTGTGAGAATAACCTTCCACCACGTGCAAATTAAAAACCTGTTTATATCCCGGCGATAGTTCGTTAATAATGTTCAGAATGTCTTTGACAGCGAGCGAATCAAGCGCACTTAAATCGGTATCTTCTACTGTATTTTCCTGCACTTCAGAAACATTATACAACTTTACTTTCTTGCGGTAATGCTCAATGGAAGTGTTGATAAAAATACGTCTTACCCAACCTTCGAAAGAACCTTCACCTCTGAATTTATCGAGGTTTTTATATACTTTGATAAATCCTTCCTGCAAAACATCGTTCGCATCTTCGGCATTTTCTGAATACCTGAGGCAAACACCGTACATCATCGACGAAAATCTTTGATAAAGCGATCTTTGCATCTGTGGATCACCGTTGATACATCCTTTTATCAAGTCGCTTTCAGACGGTATATGGTTGCTTTGTACAGTCAAATTTTTTTGTGTTTTTCAATAAATATTGGTTGGGTATCCGGATTATTTTTTTAAAAAAGAGAGCAATTTGTCCATTGCTTTTTTTCGGTGGCTGAAAATGTTTTTTTCTTCTATAGACATTTCAGCAAAGGTTTTGTCGGATCCGTCAGGGATAAATATGGGATCGTAACCAAAACCTGAAACACCCCTTCTTTCTGCAATAATAGTGCCTTTGCATCTTCCCTCAAAAAAATTCTCCTGCCCGTTCAGCAGGAGACAAATGACTGTACGAAACTGTGCTTTACGATTTTGTTTATTTTCTAAATTCGTTAACAGTTTATCAATATTCTTTTCAAAAGAACGGTCTTCCCCGGCATACCGGGCGCTTTTTACTCCAGGCTCCCCGTTTAGACTTTCAACTTCAAGACCTGTGTCTTCAGCAAAACAATTTTTATGGGTGATTTCATGTATCACTCTTGCTTTTTCATGCGCATTTTCTTCAAGAGTGTCAAAAGGTTCGGGAATATCAATGTCAATTCCCGCCTCTTTGATAGAGATGATATTAAATTTTCCATTCAGAACCGATCTTATTTCAGATACTTTGTGCTCATTGTTCGTGGCAAAGATGATCGTGTTCATCCGGGAATATTTAAAAAATATTTTTTTGTGTGCAGGCAACTTTTCTTAACCCAATCGCGACTTATAATTATAGATCCTCTGATTTAAGATTAAATGGTTAAGGTTTTAATTGTCCGGGCTGCCTCGCAGCCCGGTTTTTTTTTAAGCCGATTTTGCATAACCATCATCCGACATATCAGGAATGTCTTCTGCTTTATATTCTCCGGCATCCAATTTCTTTTTGGTTTCCTCAAAAGCTTTTAAAGTAAGATCTACATCTTCATCGGTATGAGCAGCAGTCGGAATGATCCTGAAAATAATTTCTCCTTTTGGAATTACCGGATACACTACCACCGAACAGAAAATGTTGTAATTCTCGCGGATGTCCATCACCATATTCGTTGCTTCAGGCAAGCCGCCTTTCATGTAAATTGGCGTAACCTGGCTGTTGGTTTGTCCGATATCAAATCCTTTTTCTTTTAATCCTGTTTGAAGCCGATTTACGATATGCCATAATTTTTCCCTGAGTTCAGGCATCGTTTTCAACATTTCCATGCGCTTCAACATTCCTTCTACTACGATCCTCGGAAGACTTTTGGCAAATATTTGCGAACGCACATTGTAGCGCAGGTAATCGATAATTTCTTTTGGCCCGCTGATAAAACCACCAATACTTCCCATGCTTTTTACAAAGGTGCTGAAGTAAAGATCCACATCTTTCTGGCAACCCTGTCCTTCATCAGCGCCTGCACCGGTAGCACCCATTGCACCAAATCCATGTGCATCATCTATCAATATTCTAAAGGAATACTTTTCTTTTAATGCAACAATTTCCTTGATCTTCCCCTGGGTTCCGCTCATACCAAAAACCCCTTCGGTAACCAAAAGGATTCCACCACCGGTTTTGTCGGCGATCGCCACAGCACGCTGCAATTGCTTTTCACAATCTTCTATATCGTTGTGTTTGAATTTGTAAGAATAACCAACATGCATGCGGATGCCATCAAGCAAACATGCGTGAGACTCAGCATCATAAACAATTACATCATGCCGGTTTACCAATGCATCGATACAACTCATCACACCCTGGTAACCAAAATTGAGCAACATCGCATCTTCACGGCGTACAAAATTTGCCAGCACTTCTTCAAGCTCTTCATGCATGGAAGTATTTCCACTCATCATCCTCGAACCCATCGGATTTCCCATTCCCCATTTTTCAGCAGCAATTGCATCTATTTTTCTTACTTCCGGATGGTTTACCAACCCGAGGTAATTATTTAAACTCCAGACTATTTTTTCCTTTCCGCGGAATATCATCCTGTTTCCCAGCTCGCCTTCCAGTTTTGGAAAAGCAAAATATCCGTGAGCTCTTTTCAGGTGTGCACCTATTGGACCAGCATCTTTGCGCATTTTGTCAAACAGATCGTTCATGTAATTGTATTATTTATTGTTGATTAATGTGCGCAAAAGTACAATATTTGAAGCATGTGTCTGTGGTAAAATGAATGGTTAAATTTTATAACCCTTATCTTTATCCGCAAAAAAGAATGGTTAAAAAGCTTTTACTTCTGCTTGTTTTTATCGGCTTCTCTCCCCTGATTTTTGCGCAGCAAATTAAAAAAGAAAACAAACCAAAACTGGTTGTTGGCCTGGTAGTAGACCAGATGCGCTGGGATTATTTGTACCGCTATGAAGATCTTTACTCCTCCAACGGTTTTAAACGATTAATGAAAGATGGATTTAGTTGCGATCGCACGTTGATTCCTTATGTTCCTACTTATACAGCTCCCGGGCATACCTGCATTTATACAGGAAGCGTTCCTGCCATTCATGGAATTGTTGCCAACGACTGGTATGATAAAAGCATTCAGAAAAATATGTATTGCGCTTCGGATTCTACTGTTACTACCGTCGGAAGCAATACCATCGAAGGCAGAATGAGCCCAAGAAATTTATTGGTTACCACTATTGGGGATGAACTGAGATTAAGCACTAACTTCAGGAGCAAAGTGATCGGCATTTCTTTAAAAGACCGTGCTTCCATTATGCCTGCCGGACATTCTGCTAATGCCGCTTATTGGTTTGACGATATCGCGGGAAAATGGATCAGCAGCACTTATTATGAAGACCAGTTGCCACAATGGGTTGTAAAGCAAAATGAAAAAAGATTTGCTGATGAATCGATGAGTAAAGACTGGAACACACTATTACCTGTCAGCGAGTATACGCAAAGCACAGCCGATAATGAAAAATATGAAGGCACCATTCCGGGAGAAAGTTCTGTTACATTTCCACATCATCTTTCACAGATCACTAAAAATAAATACGAAGCGTTCAAATTTACTCCCGGTTCAATGACCTATACATTTTCGATGGCAAAAGAAGCCATTAAAAATGAAAAGTTAGGTGCAGGAAATTTTACGGACATGCTTACTATAAGCATTTCCACCACTGATTATGTCGGCCATACTTTTGGCCCGAATTCTATTGAAGCTGAGGATACTTATCTACGCCTTGATAAAGACATTGCTGATTTTTTAAATTACCTTGATGCAACTGTTGGCAAGGGAAATTATTTGTTGTTTTTAACCGCGGATCATGGAGTGGAACACGTTCCGGGATTTTTAGAAGAACATAAACTTCCCGGAGGCATTTATAATTCCAGTGAGCTTACTAAAAGTTTGAGACAAAGAATCGCAGATGTCTTTGGACTGAACAATGCAATCATCAAAATCCAAAACAGCCAGGTTTATGTAGATGATGAGGTAATAAAAAAGGCAGGAAAAAATGTGGATGCAGTAAACGAAGAAATAATTGATTTTTTAAATCACCAACCTTTCATTCAATTTGCATTTTCTACTAAATATCTTGCAAATGCTGCAATTCCTGAGCCGGTAAAAAGCAGCCTGATCAATGGATACAATCAAAAACGCAGTGGCCAAATCGGCTACATTCCTGTTCCGGGATATATTTATGGAGGGCCGACAGGAACTACTCACGGCGCCTGGGATCCTTACGATGCACACATTCCTCTGATATTTTTTGGAACGAATATTAAATCCGGAAGCACCAACCGGACTACGTATATGACGGACATTGCTCCAACCATAGCTGCGCTTTTAAAAATCCAGATGCCAAGCGGAAATGTTGGAGAGGCAATTGGGGAAGTGGTGAAATAGGTGAGTAGTGAGTGGTAAGTAGTGAGTAGTTTTTGAAAAGGGGCCTTTATAAAAAGACCCCCGCTATGAAAAAGGATCGGATTGTTTTCCTTATTTGCCGCTGCTTATATAACCGAAAAGGCCGTGACTTTCATCATCAGGACCCGCGGTGAAATACAATTGTCCCGGATCAGCGTTTGGAACATTATTTTCAAGTGCCCATAATCCATCAATAACGATATCTTTATGACGCTTGTCTTTCAATGCTCCGACAAACGTACCATCTGCCTGGTAAACATTGATGCGGCCATCACCAAAGTTGCCAATTAAAATTGTATTAGGTTCTCTGAAAAATCCCGGAGCTGTCGGCACAATTCCCCATGGTGAATTGAGCGGGCCTCCGGATGCAAAACGCTTTAATAATTCCCCTTTTGCACTGTATATATCTACGTAGCCATTGCCCGGTCCTTTTTCATCGTCCTCATTATCCGGGGCCAGGTGCTTGGCATAAGTAACAAATAATTTTCCGTCAATATTCCTGATATTAAAAGGCCCGTAATCGGAAGGAATTCTGCTGTCCATAAATGGCTTATCTGTAACATAGTTGAAATTGCTGTCAAAGACATCAATTTTACTTCCTTTAAAATTAGCGGCATACAAAAAATTTCCTGTGCCGTCATTGGCCATGGCCAACCCTTTGTATACTGCCTCGTAGTGCGACCGGTCTGCAAGAGTCACTGCGGCTGTGCCACCATTCCACCCGGAAATGGTGCCATCTTCTCCTGAAAAAATAAATTTTGCCGGCTTTCCGTTTGCAGGGATCACAAAACCGGAAGTGCCATTGAATACCTGCCCTGTAGGTGCACCATTGCCACCCTGAATAATAACATCCGGAATTACAGACATTCCATCTTTATTATAAATAACAGACAAGCTTGTGTGATTTGCAGAGATCCAAATGGGGCTGGTTGGGGAAAAAGAAATTCCCCATGGATTTACAAGAGCCGGATCAATCCTTGCAGCACCAAAGCCCGCCGTGTCGGCAACAAGATTCGTTTGAACATAGCCATTTAATTGCGAAGGTGGAAATTCATTTTTTTTACAACCATTGAACAGCACCAATGCTGCACAGAAGATAAAGACCCCTTTTACTGGAGGAGCAACAACTCCTGAGATAAATTTTTTCATTTTTTTTAATTTTAATATTTGAAATAATAGATCCTCAATTAAAATCGTGATTTCAATGAAAGTTCATTTATCCTTGTGGCTCTTTCTAAAAATAATTTAGATAGATAGTCTTTTCTAATCGCATGCAATTAAAAAATAGTTGCCCTGAAAATAAAACGTGAATAAAAATCCTTTTCATTTTTTTTAATGAGATGCTGCCTATGAGCAGATACGTGTGAAAGAGTAAATAGACTAATAACTGATTTTCTTTTTTTGAGGATGATAGTCGATAAAAAAGCAGTTGGAAAATTCAGAAACAAAGACAATAGATAAAAAGGAACACAATGGATAAAGGTTTCAGACGTTTCTCTTATCATATGCTTCTATACTCCTCTCATACACTCCGGATTTTTATCAGCGAAGGATGGGTACTCTATCCGAGGATAATAAGGAAGGCGAAATTGGTAATTAGTAATACAGGAATTGGAATAAATTAAATTATATTTGTTGGATCCAAATATCTTTTTGTAAAGATGAGAAAATATTTACCAGGTATAACTACTGCATGGGCGCCCGTATTTACCTATAGTATCCTTTTTACTTTATTGGTCATTTCACGCAACCAGCAATTCTGGAACCAGAGAAAGGCAAGTGCTGCACTTGTTGAATTGGTGCCCAGGGCCGACCTGCGGCAATCAGTATTTACTGATCTCTACAAAACCAGCCTGGGGCAGGAACTTGCTCTTTTAAAATTTTCCTATTCGTATCCCGACAATAAAAACCCCGAGGATATAAAAAAGGCCATTTCAGAAATTGACCGGGAGGATAGCTTATTTACTGCATCAGCAAAGCTGGTAGAAACAAAAAAGGAACACCAGTTGTTTGCTCAGTTAAAAACTGTTACCGCAACAAAAAAGCGATACCTGGACCAGTTTTTTCAGCAGATCAACAGCGGAAGATATGGTTCATTAAGAAAGGAGTATGAAAATGACCTGGCGCCGGTTTACGATGAATACCAGCAGCTCAGCTCGCAGCTTTTATATGCGATCAACAGCAATGACCAAAAATTGATTAAAGACGCCGGGCTGAAGATCATTCATATCAACAATATCAATGTGTGGATAAGCCTCGGCCTGATTTTCCTCTTAATTTCAATCGGGGTTAATTTTATCATGATCGGGAAGAAAAGCCGGAGAACCACTCTTGCTTTAAAGGAAAGTGAAAGAAAATACCGGACATTAACCGAGCAAACCAATGAGATCATTGAAAAATGTGATGCTGAGGGAAGATTTGTTTTTGCTAATGAATCTTTCCGCAAAACATTTGAATATAACGAGGAAGAGCTTTCTCATCTTACCATTTCTGATCTGCTGAACGAAGACGCGATATTTTTCG
The DNA here is from genome assembly GCA_051953735.1 of Ginsengibacter sp. GTDB lineage: Bacteria > Bacteroidota > Bacteroidia > Chitinophagales > Chitinophagaceae > Ginsengibacter. The sequence goes on along the minus strand of JBQCIM010000035.1, from coordinate 4,008 downwards.
ACCTGCCACCTGAAAAGCAAAACGTAATTGCCAATGTTGAAAAAGTTTGTAAAAGCAAGAGTGGAAAAAGAATTTACCTGGAAGGGACCATTTTTTTGGAATACAGCAAAGGCATTTTTAAGGGTTCTATGGGATTTTTTAATGACGTTACTGAAAAAAAGAAACTGGAGGAATCGCTGGTTGCTTCTGAATTAAAGTTTCGCAACTTTTTTAAATTGGCGCCCGTTCCAATATGGGTAGTGGACCCACAAAACAATGAATTTCTTTCGGTAAATAACGCAGCCTGTGAGCATTACGGATATTCTGAATCAGAATTTTTGAATATGACAATATCTGATATCCGGCAAGTTGTAGATCTGGCAAAGGAATCGGAAGAAGTGCAAAGAGTAAAGGATGAAACGCTTAGCCTTTCGCAAAATAAAACGCGTAAATATAAGTTCTGTCATTTGAAGAAAGGAGGGGCGAAGATTGAAACAGAAGTCTATACTTCGCCTATTTTTATCAATGACAGGAAATGCATTTTAAGCATTTCTCTTGATGTTACCGAGCGCAATCAGATCGAAAATAAAATTACCAAAGCAATTATTAAAACCCAGGAAGATGAGCGTTACGAGATAGGCAGTGAGTTGCATGATAATGTTTGCCAGATACTGGCTGCTGCAAAAATGAGCCTTGGCATGATCAAGCCTTCTTTAATGCCTTGTGCAATGGAGTCTTATAACAAAAGCAGCGAAGCAATATTACTGGCAACAAAAGAAATAAGAAATCTTTCGCACAGGTTAGCTCCGGCTTTTTTTGATAATACCAAGCTGGACGTAGCTTTTGAAAGTTTATTAAAGACATTCAACATTGATGAGAAGTACCACGTTGCTATCAAATTTGATAAGAATGCGCTGGAGATGTGCGTAAAGCAGGACTTACAATTAAATCTTTACAGGATATTACAGGAGCAATTGAGAAATATTCTTGAACATGCGCATTGTACTGATATAGAAATAAGTGTTTTTATTTGTACTGATAACCTGCACATGCGCATTGCAGATAACGGCATCGGATTCGATGTAAATGAAGTAACATATGGTATTGGGATTGCCAACATGAAACGCAGGGCCGAATTATTTTCCGGGCAGCTTTATGTAAATTCCTCAAAAGGTAAGGGCTGCGAATTAATGATTATCATTCCGTTGGAAAAAGCAATTTAGTAGTAGAACTTAATTAACCTGCCCTCACTGCGTTTACAATCTCATTTGTTTTCTGATCCTGTAAAAATCCAATGATCTCATAACGGGTGTCGTTATAACTATCGGGCAATAATATTTGTTCAACGCCTTTATTATCCCGTGATATACTGAAAGAAAAAAGACCTCGCACTATCTGCACGTGATTCAATGTTCTTCCCCTGTTTTCTCCATCTCCAATCTTATTTACCGCATTTTTTTGAACTACAGCAATCATTAGGTTATCCTCCGGGGAATTTCCGGCAACCTGGTAGGAAATTTCCATTTCTTTTCCCTGCCGCAAAGCTTTCAGATCAAGACTTACGTTTGTTTTTGTTTTAACGGCGTTGTTAATTGCACTATTGACGGCTGCTTCATCAGATCCCAAACATTCTCCTTTCCCATTAATGATCAATTGAGGAGTGTACACCTGTGCCTTTAACAGGTTGTCGTAGTGATACTGCCGTTCGGAAAACAGGTGTTGGCTAAAAATATCTTTCCATCCCAGGTGATCCCAGTAATCAACATGCTCGCATAACAAATAGATGGGCCTGTTCGCCGCTTCTTTCTGAATACGTGCTAAAAGCTGATCGGCGGTCGGGCAACTGGAACAGCCTTCAGAAGTAAAGAGTTCCAGCAAAGCAAAGCCCTTGTCAGGGATAGAATCCTTATTAAACCTGCCGGCACTGGCTGTGGGATTATTACAGGCTGAAACACTCAACAACATTGCTGCCAACACAATTAACGACGCGATTTTTAAAGGATTCGCTTTCATGAGATCAATTCACCTGTTTTAAATCTAAAATTACAAAAATTAACTGCCATTTTTTGTTTCCGGAAAAGCCGCATTCATAATCCTTTTTTGGACGATCAGCTTTTCCCTGTAAACAAACAATTATCTCGATTTTTCTTCCCGGCCCAATTTTTTTACAATAGCATTCTCTTTATCCGGAGTACAGTTGAAGTTTACCGGATAGGTTGCATGTTTCTATTCTTCGCTCTTTTTATTTTTGGGTTTATGTTTCAAAACTTTTGCCTCTGAATAAAAGATGATCTCCTCTGCCATATTTTTTACCTGATCGCCTACTCGTTCCAGTTTTCGGATCGTTGACAAAGTGTATAAGGCCGATTCTATTTTAGCAGGATTGTCTTTAATAAAATCTGCAACAACAACTGCAGCATTTTTATTGATCTCATCCAGCAGGTCATCTTTCTTAAAAACTTTTCGTGCAAGGATTGTATCTTCCTGGTCAAAAGCATTCATTACATCGATGATCATTTCATTTGCCTGCTGATACATTTCAATAACCTTCGTAATTTCCAGCAAGCGAACATCAAAATCTGAAGAAATATCAACCACAAATTTTGCGATACCTTCTGCAATGTCGCCGGTTCTTTCAAGGTTCATATTGATCTTCAAAACCGCCAGGATGAAGCGCAGATCAATGGCTACAGGAGCAAACAAAGCCAGGATATCTTCACAATCACGATCGATTTTTAATTCAAATGCATTCACTCTTTTTTCTGCAAGGATCACTTCACGTGCAAGATCGCGATCCATCTTTTTCAAAGCTTCCTCTGCCTTTTGAAGTTGAGATACAACCATTTCCCACATGGAAATAACTTCGAGTTTTAACTGTTGAATTTCATTGTCCAATGGCGTAAGTTTTTGATTCCATTTTATTAATGCCATAATTGTTTTTTTTAAAAGGTGTTTTTTACCCAAAGTGCCCCCGGATGTAATCATGGGTTTTTTCATGCTTTGGATTGGTGAAAATTGTTTTTGTGTTAGTCGCTTCAATTAGTTCACCGAGATAAAAGAAAGCGGTTTTATCACTCACTCTTGCTGCCTGCTGCATGTTATGTGTTACCATCAGAATCGTGTATTGCGCTTTCAATTCGTGAATCAATTCTTCAATCTTTGCGGTGGAAACCGGATCTAAAGCGGATGTTGCTTCATCCAATAATAACATTTCGGGGTTCATCGATAATGCTCTTGCAATGCACAATCTTTGTTGTTGCCCGCCTGATAAAAAAGTCCCTTTTTTATGAAGCGTACTTCTAACTTCCATCCACAAAGCCGCTCTTCTCAATGAAGTTTCAACGATCTCATCTTTTTGTTGTTTGTTCAATTTAATCCCATTCAAAATATATCCCGCAATTACATTGTCATAAATACTCATCGTAGGAAACGGGTTGGGACGCTGAAAAACCATGCCTACTTTCCTTCTCAACAGAACGGGATTCATTTCATAAACTTCTTCGCCGTTCAATTGCATGGAACCTTCTGCTGTAGCGTTCGGCGTCAATTCATGCATACGATTGATGCAGCGGATAAAAGTAGTTTTTCCGCAACCGGAAGGCCCCATAACTGCCCACACATTATTTTTATCAATGTCTACGTTTATATTTTTAAGGATATGGTTTTCTCCAAAAAAAGCATTGAAATTCCTCACTTTTAAAATTGCACTTTCCATTTACGTTGAACTATTTTAGAAATAATATTTAGAATTAAAATCATCAGGATCAGCAACATCGAAGCGCCCCATGCAAGCTGGTGCCAGTCTTCATAAGGACTGGTGGCATAATTGAAAATGATTAGCGGCAAGCTGCTCATTGGTTTAAAGATATCCGTGGTCATAAAGGGACTGCCAAAAGCAGTAAATAACAAAGGCGCCGTTTCCCCAATCACTCTTGAAATACTTAAAATAACACCGGTAAGAATTCCGCTCAAACCTGTTGGTACAATGACTTTCATCATTGTTTTATAATAAGGAACGCCAAGTGCGAG
>JBQCIM010000034.1:0-29455 GCA_051953735.1 Ginsengibacter sp. | reverse complement strand
GGACCGAATAATAATAACTGCCTCTCTCTCTAGGGCAATTGAAGGCCGTTCTTTTATAATAGAAGCAATTCCAGAGGAAGTTAATTTAAAGAAAAAGCTTTTCACCCAGATAAGCAGTTTATGTGGCAAGGAAGTTATTATTGCTAGTAATACTTCTGGGTTAGCTCCTTCTCTTTTATCTTCCTCAGTAGTTTATCCCGGTCGTTTTATTGTTACTCACTTTTGGTATCCTGCTCATTTGATACCTCTTGTTGAAGTTGTTCCTGCTGAAATGACTCAAAAGAAAACTGTGCATCGCACATTAATGCTCTTAAAGAAAATGAATAAAAAGCCAGTTTTTTTAAAAAAAGAAATACCTGGATTTATTGGAAATCGGTTACAATTTGCTCTTTTTAGAGAAGCGTTGTATTTACTTCAAGAAGGCATAGCTTCCAAAGATGATATTGATGCAGCAGTAATTTATGGCTTCGGAAGAAGGCTTTGCGTTACAGGCCCCTTTGCTTCAGCTGATTTGGGCGGCCTTGATATTTATGCAGAGATATCAGATTACTTGTTTGAAAGCCTGACCAATGCTGACCGGTCATTTCCTGTATTAAAAAATTTAGTGAATAATAAATATTACGGTTGTAAAACTGGTAAGGGATTTTATAACTGGACGCCTTCCTCTTCTCAAAAAATAAGCATCAAAAGAGAAAAGGAGCTAATAAGATTTTTACAAAATGAACTATAGTCTTATTCTTATTAAAATGTAAATATATAAAAATAAAAAAATGAATTTGAAAAAACTGCACGGGATTATTATTGCTATTCCAACACCGCTGCTTTCCAATGAGGATATAGATGTTATGTCATTAAACAATCTAATAGAGTTTTGTATAACTGAAGGAGCGAACGGCATTATGATTGCTGGAACCATGGGAGAGGGCCCTTCACTGATTGATTCACAAAAACAGATTTTAATTGAAAATGCTGTTAGAATTGCTTCAGGCCGTATTCCCGTTTTAGCGACGGTTTCTGCTTCATCTACCCGAAAAAGTGTTGAAAATGTAAAAACTTTAAACAAATCCGGTGCTGATTATTTAGTCTGTACGGCACCATTTTATTACAAGTACCCGGATCCAGATAGCGTGTTATTGCATTTCAAAAAGCTTGCGGCGGTTACAGAAGTACCATTAATCTTTTATAATGCTTCAGGGTTTACAGGAAATGAAGTAGACATAGAGACAGCAGAAAAGATTTTAAATATGCAAGAGGTAGCCGGTATTAAGGATTCAAGTGGCAATTTTAGAAATTTTATGGAATTATTGAGGAGGTATCCAGATAAAGATAACAGACCCGGAACAATTATGCAGGGAGATGAGTCACTTTTCGATGTTAGTCTGCTGATGGGTGCAGATGGAATTATTTCAGGTGGCGGAGTAACGTGTATTCACTTATTACGAAAATTATTGGAAGCAGCAACTCTGGATAAAAAATTAAAATCATTTGAATACCAGCAGAAGTTTACTTCTGAACTGACTCAACTATTATTTCCCGACATGCAACGAAACTGGATGTTCAACATAAAAAACAGACTTGTTGAAATGGACATTATACAAAACAATTGTGTTACTACTCCTTTTCTTGTCCACTAAGAATATTATTCAACCAATGATTATATATGAAACTCCGCATTCAACATTTTTATTTTGAAAAAACCAAGGCTTTTATACTGACTTTGTTTTTTTTGCTTTCAGTCTTTTTTGGTTTTTCACAAGACAGCAAACCTTTGGTAATTGTGACTTTTGGCAATTCAACAACAGCACCAAGGAAGACAGTTAAAAAAGTGTACCCTCTTCGCTTGCACGAAATATTAATAAACGCAGGGATAGAAAATAAGGTAGTTAATTCAGCAATTCCGGGAAGCCATACCGGATACCTGAAGGATAACAGCCGCTTTAAAATTCCACACGGAATGGACAGGTTTGATACAGCTGTTTTAGCCTATCACCCTGATTGGGTAACGATTAATTTTGGAATTAATGATTCATGGCAGGACGGTGGTAAAAATGCACCATCCCGAATTCCTTTTAAAGAATACAAGCGTAACCTCTCTTTTTTCATCAATGGAATTAAAAGTCAGGGAGGGAAAGTGATTTTATTAACACCGAATCCAATAGGAAGAAAATACAGAGGTTTTCATGAACGTAGATTAAAGAAATATATGAAGGCTGTCAAACGTTTGGCAAAGAATAATAGCCTTCCCCTTATTAATACGTGGAAAATATTTCCTGAATATGTAAGAATGAAACATGAGGACATTGATGCCCTTCTTCTGGATGGTATACATCCGAATGATGAGGGACATAAAATAATTGCAGAAGCTCTTGCAAAAATAATTATGAACTCCTCAAAATAAGTAACCTACTTTAAAAATCTTTCTTAACCTAAAACTATAATTATGTTCAAAAAGAAATCAACAGCAGTTTTAAAAACGCTCCCTGGAATTATTGCTGTTTCATTTTTGCTTTTCATCTTACCTGGTAGGAGCAATGCCCAGGCACCTTTTTTTGAAACAGGCGTGATATCTGGTCCTGATGATTCAGTATTTGCATTGAGCGCTTATCCTGTGATTGATCGCATGAAAGACGGAAGATTGGTTTGTATTTTTGCTGTTAGGACAGACGCTGAACATCCTAAGTTAAAAAATGCAGTAAGCATATCTGATGACAATGGAAAAACGTGGTCTGTTCCGCAGGTGATCTTTGATCATGAGGGCAAAGATGATGCAGACCCTAACTTGCTTGTCGATGGTAATCGTATTCTTGCATTTTCAACAACCGTAAAAAGACCCAATAAGATTGACAGTACAGACATTTATATGCGAACCAGTACCGACGGAAAAAATTGGACCGATGAGGTGCACATTATAAAACCTCACAGATATATCTGTGGTAAAATTCACCAGGGGCATCGTTTAAAAGATGGTACACTTATCATGGGTTATTCTTGGGATACATGGGCGGAACAGCATACACCGGCCGCGACTGAAGGGGAAATGAACCTTAAATCAGGTGTTTTACGTTCTACAGATGGAGGAAAGACGTGGAAACCAGGTAATGACCTTTATGCAGATTTTAAAAAAACCTCACCGAATGCTACCTGGGGATTGGGTGAACCCGCAACAGTAGTTCTGGGTGATGGAAGAATTCTTGCTATCATGAGGTCGGGGGCTACAAAGGCGTATCAAAGCTGGAGCAACGACGGAGGCCTTACCTGGACTACACCCGCTCCTGGTCAGCTTACAGAACATAATTCTCCTGTCGCATTATGGAAACTGGATCATTCAAAAGATATCTTTGTGGTTTGGGATAATTCTCCCACCGGCCGTACACCCTTGGCTGTTGCTCTTTCCCACGATGGGGGTAGAACCTGGACTGCGCCTAAGATATTAGCTGACACGGGTGGGCCACAGGCATCTTATCCTTCCGCAGTGCAGGCCGCAGATGGTACTCTTATTGCGGTTTGGCAACAAGATCTGGGGCATGGGAAACGAGAAATAAGAATTGCAAGGTTTAATCGCGCATGGCTTCTTGGTAAATAAGTTTCAGCAAAAGTATTAAGTTAATCTGTTCATGAAATTTTTTTTAGCAGCACTGATTTCCGGAATGTTGACTGTTTTCCATTTGCAAAACGAGATGTATTACAGATCAGGAACTTTAAGAGAAGTATATCAGGATTCACTAAAAAGCATATCTTCTTTCGGGATGCGTTTACGAAAAGTACCTGCAACACTAACTAAGATCATGGCACCGGTGTTTATAAGAAAATCACCCGGTAATGAATCCACGGTGGTCAGGTTGCCTGATGGCACTATAAAAATATTCTACATAAACACGCCCGGGAAGGGAAATAGGATGATGTCAATTTCATCATTAGATAATGGTCTTTCCTGGGGAGAACCCGAAAAAGAGTTTGATCTTCCGGGAATTTCTTATCATGCCAATAGTATCATTGTGGACGAAAGAGGCAACCTTCATTGTGTATTTCATGTTTTTGGTGAAGGGCAAAATGGATATCATGGCAGGCAGCTTAATTTATGGTACTGTCATACAATCAACGGAAATAATTGGTCTAAACCGAGGGAAATTTTTTCCGGTTATGTGGGATCCATCCGAGGATTTATAGAACTGAAAAATAAGAGACTGTTACTAGTCTTTGCAAAGGCAGTACCTGCTGCGGTCAAAAAGCCAGAAGCAAATGATACTGACTACGGATGGAATGAAATCATCTCAATGTATTCGGATGATAAGGGAATGACCTGGAAAACATCTCTTAATAGTATTAAAATACCAATCGAAAGCTCAAGAAAAACGCGTTATGGTGGTATTGAGCCAGTTGTTACACAACTTAAAAATGGGAAAATATGGATGTTGATCCGTACCAATAAGGGATATTTATATCAATCGTTTTCAGCTAACGCAGGTAGTAGCTGGCAGCAGGCGCAGGCTACCAAATTTATTTCCTCGGATTCTCCTGCTGCGCTGCTTCGATTGTCTAATGGCAAGCTATTAATTTTTTGGTGTAGTGAACAGCGTTGGGATGATCCGGATAGTTATGCTGCCGGAGGAAGACATGTGCTTCATGCAGCAGTTTCAAATAATGAGGGTAAAACATGGAAGGGATTTAGGGAAGTGCTAACAAGTCCATCCTTACCTGAAAGTACCCGGGGAGACCATGGTACGGCTTATCCTACGGCATCGGAAACAGCAGGTGGTAAAGTAATCTTTGTTTCGGGGCAAGGGGCGGCAGGCTCGGTGGTGGCCTTTGACCCTTCATGGTTGGAAAAAAGCTTCGCCTGTGATCAATTCTCAAACGGTCTGGTTCAATGGACTTTGTTTGGTGCTGATACGTTGACCCAACTGGCAACAATATCAGAAAATATGCGTACAGGATTATTAATTCGGAAGTCAGGGGATCAGAAAGACAGGAATACAGAAGCGGTATGGAATTTCCCTATGACAAAACAGGGGAAGCTGGCACTACAATTGCTTGTTAATGGAGGCAATCAGGGAATTTGTCTTGCTCTTACTGACCATTTTTCAATTTGCGCAGACCGAAAGGCTTCAGTAGAAGCACCGCTTCTTTTTAATCTAAAGACTAATTTACAGGCATTGAAACCTTCCTATATGGAGGTTGAAATATATTGGAATACGCTTGAAAAAAAGGCTTTGCTTTTTGTCAATGGTAAATTAAAAGAGGAAAAAAGCTTTCATCCTTCTCACTTTGGTTTTAACTATTTAAGGGCAGGCATTAATGGTGAGAAGACTGATGTGGCCGGATACTTCATTAAATCTATATGTATGAAGCCAGAGCAAAAATTATAGTTTATTGAAGTATTGCATCAGATGGTTTCTCATTTTGATTCTGAATTCATCAGGAGTGCCATCTTTTAATGTGTTAAGTAGTCCTCTGTGGTATACATAGCCACTGGTTTTATCCGGGTTTATATCATACAACCCATTGTCAACATATTCAAATATTGGAAGTAGAATTTTTTGAAATCTTTGAATGGTTTCGTTGCCTGAAATTTTATAAAGCATCGAATGGAATTCAATATCATGTTGACGGTTTTCCATTTTATTTTTTGATTTTTCATCCTTCTCTACAATTTCCTCAAGTATTTTTATGTCTTCATCAGTCTTTCTCAAAAAAAGTAAATCAGCGATTCCCACCTCTAATACCAGTCTTAGTTCAAAAATATCTTTCATAGTTCCACTATCCAATAGTTTAAGATCTATTACTCTTTGCATATTGTATAAAATATCAGGATGGGTTATAACCATTCCTCTATTTTTTCTTGACTCTATAATTCCCAAAGTTTTAAATCTGGACAAGGCTTCCCGCACTGAAGTACGACTGACTCCCAACGCCTTTGCCAATTCTATCTCTTTTGGAATAGGATCACCTGGTTCAAATGAACCGTTTCGAAAAAATTCCTGCAAACTTATTTCAATTTTATCAACCTGAGTTTGGTTTTCAATTGGATTTAGTTTATCAAGTTTAAAAGATTTTTTTTCTTTTACTGCTGATTGCATTTTACGGTTAGATTTTGTTGATATTTTAAAATGGCGCAAAGATACTATTCAATTATGAGACATAAGTAAAATTTTTTTTTTTAAAAAGTTTGCCATTTGAAATAAATAAGTATATTCGCAGTATGTCATACATATTTAAATCCCATTTTTAAAAACGCAATAAATTAACGCTTCATGGAAAAGAAATTACCACCAAGAGGTTATTCTCGCCGTTTAATTTGCTTATTTACTAATTTATTTGGTTCTAAGCCCATTTTTATCCTTTTTTTGATGCAACTGTGTTGTGTAGGAGTTTTTGCACAACAGTCGGTTACCGGTACAGTCCATGATTCAAAAGGTGAAGTGTTACAGGGAGTTTCAATTACAGTTAAAGGGTCGCAAGTAGGCGCTACAACCAATACAAAAGGTCACTATTCTATTAACGCTCCGGATCAAAACGCCACTCTGGTTTTTAGCTATGTTGGATATGTAACTCAGGAGACAGCCGTTGCTGGACGAAGCAGTATTGACGTTATCATGCAGGAGAATGCGGCAAGCATGCAGGGTGTTGTTGTTATTGGTTATGGTACTCAATCTAACACAACGACCACAACAGCGATCAGTAAATTGGATAATAAAGTTTTACAAAATGTTCCCTTGGGAAATGCACAAAGTGCTTTGCAGGGAACTATTGCAGGTGTTAGAGTTGAGACCGTCAGTGGTCAGCCGGGTGCTGCGCCATCAGTTATTATTCGAGGAGGAACTTCGATAAATAATCCGGGTGGCGCCACCCCTTTATATATAGTGGATGGAGTTATACGAGAAAATATTGATGGAATTAATTCTTCTGATATTGAGTCACTGCAGGTACTTAAGGATGCTGCTTCAACCGCTATTTATGGAGCCAGGGCCTCAAACGGGGTTGTTATTATTACTACTAAAAGCGGGAAAGCGGGAAGGACTTCAATTAATTATAAATACTCAATCGGAATTTCAAATGTAGCTAAGAAATACAATTTGCTTTCTGCAAGGGATTTTATCTATTATAGCAGGTTAGGGGTAGCTGCCACAGGCGAAAAACATCCGGAAAGATTATCTACTCTTACTTCTGCAGGAGGATACGGTACCGGCAATGATTTAACCAATAATACAGCTTTTACAACTCAGTACTTGACCCCGGAAAACCAATACAAATTATCCGAAGGTTGGCAAAGCATGCCTGATCCACTTGATTCATCAAAAACTATCATTTTTCAAAATACCGACTGGCAAGACGTTCTCTACCGCACAGGAATAACCAATGATCATTACCTTTCATTTTCCGGGGGATCCGAGAAAGCTACGTTTGATCTTAGTCTTGGCGCAACCTCTATTCAGGGAATTGCCATTAATACAGATTTCAAAAGATATACTATCAATTTCAATGGGAAGCTTCAGGTTAAAAAGAACATTTCGGTTTTTGGCGGATTAAATTTTAGCAGGTTAAGCGACAATGAAGTATATAGCGAAAATTCTATATTTGGCAGATCTGCCGCCTCACCGCCCACCCAAAAACTGTACTTTGAAGATGGAACGCTTGCTCCTGGACTCAATAGTAGCCTTGGAAATCCCTTGTACTTCCTGAGCAGAACTAATAATAACAATACAACCAATAATATTACTTTATCAGGAGGTTTGAAATGGGATCTTTTGCCCGGACTTACCTTTGAGCCAACAGCATCGCTTTTATATATTGTCGGCGATAAAAATAACTTTCAAAAATCTTATTTGAACGGCCCTACCTCTTTGATAACATCAAGAAACGCTTCAGGTGCATATACGAAATGGGATCAGGAGCAAATTGATGCGGTTTTTCATTATCATAAGGTTTTGGGAGAGTCTAACGACATTCAGGCAGTACTCGGAACATCTTATTTTAATAGGAAAAACACCAGCTTGTCAGCTGCTGGTAGCGGAGCCGCAACTGATTTAATACCCACTTTAAATGCATCGGCGCTACCATTAGCCGTGAGTAGCTCAGCAACGCAACAGGTTATAGAAGGGTATTTTGGAAGGGTAATTTATGATTATGCCAAAAAGTACCTTCTTTCAGTGAGTGCAAGGTATGACGGCGCTTCCAATTTAGGGGATCAAAATAAATGGGGATTATTTCCCGGAGTTTCAGCAGGATGGAATATATACAAGGAAAACTTCTGGAACAATCCGGCAAAAGTAAACAGGCTTAAGCTGCGTGCCAGTTATGGGGTAACAGGAAACCTTGGTAATTTATCCGACTATCAAGCGCAGGGTCAATACAGTGTTGGTCCAATCTATCAGGGAGTAGCTGCCGTGGAATATACTGGGCTTGCAAACCAAGCACTAAGATGGGAACAATCTAAAACATTTGATGCAGGGCTCGATGCAGGAATTTTTGAAGATCGTATTTCTTTGACTTTTGATTATTATCGAAGGGTAACATCCAATCTGCTCACCTCACTACCATTACCTTATTCTACAGGATTTTCAAGTATTCTGACCAATTATGGTTCACTTGAAAATAAGGGTATTGAAGCAGAATTGAGCGCAATGATCATCAAAACAAAAGATGTAAACTGGAATCTTTCCTTTAATTTTTCCCATACTTCCAATAAAATACTCAGCCTTCCAAATAACGGAAATAAAAACAATAGGGTGGGAGGATATCTTGTTTATGATCGGAAGTTGGGCGACTATACTTATCTAGGTGGATTGCAGGAGGGTGGCCGCCTTGGAGATCTTTATGGCTTTCAGTTCCTCTCAGTATATCCTACAGATGCCGACGCAGCAGCAGGCCCTTATGATGTGCTGGTAGCAGGTTCTAATAAAACCAAGTCAGGAGGAGATGTAAGTTGGCTTGATGTGGATAAGAATGATACCATAGACAGGAGAGATATGGTTTATATGGGAAATATTTTTCCAAAATGGACAGGGGGGTTCTCAAGTACAGTTTCTTATAAAGGGTTAAGTCTTTATGTTCGATGTGATTTTGCTACTGGCCACACGATATATAATTACATGAGAGCTAGCCTTGATGGACAGTTTGTCGGTTCTACCAATTCAACAACAGATATATTGAAGTCATGGTTGCATCAAGGAGATCAAACGAACGTTCCAAGGTATTACTGGGCAGACCAGGTTGCTGATGCCAACTATTGGAGAGCTGATCCGCGTTCAGGAAATCAGGGAAGTTCCATGAATTTTGAAAAGGGAGATTACCTGGCGATAAGGGAAGTAACATTAAGTTACACTATTCCATCCAGCTTATATAATAAAATAGGGATCGATAATTTAAGAGTTTATGCCACCGGCAGTAATTTGAAATATTTCACTAAATATTCAGGTTATAGTCCAGAGGAAGGAGGACTTGACACAGGACGTTACCCGATACCGCGCAGTTTTATTTTTGGAGTAAATGTTACCTTTTAAAAATTCAAAATTGATAATTATGAAAAAGCAAGCTGTTATTTATATATTGATATTATTTGGATTTATTATACCTAATTTTTCCTGTACGAAAGACCTTGAACTTACTCCAACAAGTATTATAAGTGTAAATTCGTTTTGGAAGACTCCTGATGATGCAAATGGAGGATTATATGGCATGTACGATATGTTCCGAAACTTTGCGAAAGGCGATCTTTACCTTCTTGGTGAAGCGAGAAGTGAAATGATGGGAAATGGTATTCAAAATGCTGATTTTAGAATCAAATATTTTGAAAACACCCTTGATGCTTCGAATGCCGACCTTAACTGGTATACCCCTTACAGGGTTATTGATTACGCCAATCTGGTCTTAAAGAATGTACCGGGAATCACCTTCCCCGTAGAGGCTAATAAAAATAGTATCCTTGCTCAGGCTTATGCCATGCGTGCCTACATGTATTTTACACTTGCTAAAACCTGGGGAGATGTGCCTTTGATTACTCAACCAACGGAGGGTTACGACGCTAAAAGTACCTTTAAAGAACGCACTCCTGTAGCTGAGGTTTTTGACACTATTAAAGCAGATATTGATAAGGCTTTATCATTATTTCCAAATAACAATTTTCCAACAGGTAGGAGTACCTGGTCTAAACCTGCAACATTTATGTTAAAAGGCGATGTGTATCTATGGACCGGAAAAGTAATGGCGGGTGGAACCACTGATATTACTACTTCGCTAAATGCACTCGATTCAGCGCAAAATTCCGATGTACAGCTTTTGCCTAATTATAGTGATATTTTTTCATATTACAACAAAGGGAATAAAGAAGTACTTTTTGCAGTACATTTTGATGAGCTGGAAGCAACCAATAATTATTTTGCTGACATGTATATTGCACCCGGCGACATTCCACCTACTCTTGATTCGGAAACAGCAGCAAAATTGGGAATAGGAGGAAATTATAACTGGTGGGCTCCTACTGCTTTAGTAAGGAACCAGTTTACGGACGATGATCAAAGGAAGGCAGCATCTTTTCTGGAATTATACTCACACATAAACGGTGTTGATAAATTTGTTACTTCGGTGGTCCTTAAAGGTAATGGTTTCATAAAGGACGGTGCACGTCGGTTTGTTTCTGATGTTATTATTTACCGTTATGGTGAATTACTCTTACTGAAGGCAGAGGCAGAGAATGCCCTGGGAATGGATCCTTCTGCGGAAATAAATGCGGTTCGTCAAAGAGCCTATGGAGATAATTACCCTTCCCACATTTTTGTAAGTGGTTCAAAAGCTGAGAATGATGATGCGATTTTAAAAGAAAGATTATTAGAATTGGCTTTTGAAGGAAAGAGATGGTGGGATTTAATTCGTTTTGGTAAAGCGTTTGACCTGGTTCCTTCTTTACAAGGAAAACAAGGCAGCCAGTATCTTCTTCTTTGGCCGGTCACACAACAAACCATTACACTAAATCCTAAAATTCAACAAACCGCAGGCTATTAAAGGCCCAAAACATACAGTGATTTTGTTCAACAAACTACTAACCGGGCCCCGGTAAAGGCCATTTAAAATTTCATGAAGAGGGAAACCAGCACATCTTCAGTTAGACCATGGAAGAAAGTCCTCCCATTGATAATTCTAGGTCTATCTTTTACTGTGACGTCAATCAAAGGTCAGATGTCATCGTCTTTGCGAAAGATTCCTATGTCTCCCCAACAGTTCAAAGAAAAGTTAAAAGGGCCGATCCTTTCTGCTCCAACAGCCTTTGATTCAACATTTGAGGTTGACTATAAAGGAATGTCAAGGGTAATTAACCACGCGCTTGATTTTGGTTGTAAGGTTGTAACTCTTACTTCCGGCAACAGCATGTATGATAGACTTTCTTACGGCGAAATTAAAAGATTAACCTCTTTGATGGTAGAAACAGTAGGGAAGAGAGGTGTTACTATTGCAGCAACTGGAAAATGGCCTATGGATACCATTTTGGATTATGTACACTTCGCTGAAAACATTGGGGCAAGTGCTGTTCAGGTAGACCCACCGGAAAATAGCGATTTAGATTCAAATCTTGACAGGACGGTTCAATTTTACAAGATAGTTGCAGCAAATACGCATTTAGCAATTGTCCTTCATGGCTTTTATTCAGTAAAACTGTTAGATGAACTGGTTAAAATAAACTCAATTGTAGCGTTGAAAGAAGATGTAGCTGATCTCAATTACTACGTAGACCGGCAAATTATGTTTGGGAAGAGGCTTGCTGTTTTTGCCGGAGGTTCTGATTCAAGGTATCTTTTTGGCTATCCTTATGGCTCTCCCGCCTACTTTAGTGTATTGTATAGCTATGCTCCTGACATAGGTCTTAAGTTCTGGAAAGCTGTACAGCAGAAAGATCTAAAAACGGCGGTAACGATTGCAACAAAGTATGACATTCCATTCATGAAAAGGTGGACCCGACCCTTTTGGGCAGCCGCGATCGAATACATGGGAGGCTCACAACGATATATCCGTCCTAAAAAGGGAGAAACTCAAAATCTTAAAACATTGAACGAAGAAGAACTAAAAAAAATGCAGGAATTTCTGTGCCAGCTCGGACTTAAGCCGGAAAAATGCCCATATTGTGCTGTGGTAACTGAAGGAATTCCCCTTCCACAGAAATGGAAAAGAGGAGGCCACGCAGGAGGTAAAGTGAATGGGAAGGTTATTGTCGCAGGTGGAACGGACTGGAGCCTTGATAAGAATCATAAGTCCTGGCTTAAGAATTCAGCCGTTTTTACTAATGGAAGATGGGAATCGGGGCCTGAGCTTCCCAAAGCTTTATCTTATTCTATGTATGCCTCTGATACAAACGGAATTTATATTGCCGGTGGAACAAGTGATGGAAAAACTAACTTAACCGATGCATACCGCCTCAATTCTTTAAAGAATGGTTGGCAACCACTTCCTTCCTTACCCGTACCGGTTGCTTACGGCTCTGGGACAATCTTAAGCGGAAAATTTTATGTCACCTGTGGATTTATAGATACCACGAAAACTAATAGGATGTGGGTATTGGATGTTAACGAAAAAGGAAGTCATTGGCATGAATGTGCTCCTCTCCCCGCAACAGGAAGGATATTACCGGCTTTAATTGCCGGTGGAAAATATATTTACCTTCTTGGGGGATTAGCAGACTTTTCACCCTTAACGCCCCTTAAGGGTTGTTTTCGATACGATCCTCAGAAAAATCAATGGCAAAGGCTAGCGGATTTACCGCTTGATGGTTACGCCTGGGTAGGAAAAGCAATAGACAATAACCATCTTTTACTTACCGGTAGGGCGTATGGAAAGGTGGATTCCGGTATTTGGGTCGTAAATCTGAAGGATATGTCTATGCATAAAGTAGGAAATGATATCGAGCCAGCGGCAACTGCAACGTTAATAAAAGTAGGGGTAAATGAGTGGTGGTTGATAGGGGGAGAACCCGATTCAAATAAAAACCGCACGCCAAAAGTTTCAGTTATTACTCTTAATTAATCCTAAGTAAGAAAATAAATTATGACAATCAGAAATAATTATTTGACTCAATAAATAAAAAAATATGACAATAAAAGGGACTTTTTCTGCGGGACTGTTTCGATTGAATAATTTTTTAATAGTGCTATTAATGATTTTAATTGTGTCTGCATTCACGATTAAATCTATACGTGGGCAGAATGGAGATACTGGTAAACAGACTGTTCTCGAGCTTCCAAAGGGACCTGATAATCCCAGAAACAGCGAAGGAGATTTTATAACATTAAAGAATGGGAACATCCTTTTTATTTATAGTCACTTCACGGGGAAATCAGGCAGCGATTTTGGTCATGGTTATCTGGCTAGCAGGTATTCACAAGATAGCGGGAAGACATGGAGTAAGCAAGATAAGATTGAAGTAAAACAAGAAGGTGACATGAACGTCATGTCCGTATCGTTACTTAGATTGAAGAATAATTCTATTGCGTTATTCTATGCAAGAAAAAATTCAGAAGAAGATCTGATTCCTATGATGAGAATCTCCAATGATGAGTGTAATACCTGGAGCGAACCTGTGCCCTGCATTACGGACAAAAAAGGATATTTCGTCTTGAATAATAATCGTGTTATTCAATTGAACAATGGTAGACTCATCATGCCGGTTGCATTACATAGGGTTCCGGGGGAAAAATGGTCTAATACCGGAAAACTATTTACTTATTTCTCTGACGATAATGGAAAGACATGGAAATCAGGAAAAGAGGTTCCTAATCCGGAAAATGTAATTACTCAGGAGCCAGGAATAATTCAACTCACCAATGATAGTCTTTTTATGTTTATCCGAACTGATACCGGAGTCCAGTATGCTTCTTATTCAACTGATAATGGAGTTTCCTGGAGCGCCGTTCAACCTACTCACATCGCGTCTCCTCTCTCACCTGCCTCAATTGCAAGAATACCGGATACCGGAGATCTGTTAATGGCTTGGAATAACAATGGCACTAACGAAAAAAGGACTCCACTGAATGTTGCAATATCAAAAGATGAAGCGAAAACATGGGAGCATATTAAATTAATTGAAGACGACCCGAAAGGAGTTTATTGTTATACTGCCATTCATTTTACCGGGAATTATGTATTGCTGGCTTTTGCAAACTGGAAGACGATGGGAACCACTATAGAACGAGTAAGTATTCCCTGGATTTATGAATAGCTGGAAGGTTTAACATTGCCAGCAATTATTAAGATGAAAATATATGGTTATGATTTCAAAAATAATTTTCGCCTTTGCATTTTTATTTGCTATTTCCACAACAGACGCTCAAAACAAAGATCTTCAAAGCGGCACTGAAAAAGGAAAGATCATTTCATCCAGCTATTGGGTGGCAGATAAAGTTCAAGAAATAAGAGGTCTTAAGCATGGCCCCTTTGTAACCTTACCAAATAACAATATTGTTACTGTGGACGGCAATGAAATTTATAGAAGTACAGATGAGGGCAAAAGCTGGCTTCCTTATGCAGAGATTGCTGATACAAACAAATTTCTCATAAGTCCGGGAGCGATGATTCGGACCAGTAAAAATATAATCATCCTTTCTTTTGTGAACCTAAAGGAAAAGGCTAACTGGAACTGGCAGAAGGACATCCATGACTCTCCAGGATCGCTTTTACCTTCTTATGCTGTAAGGAGCATTGATGATGGAAAAACATGGGAGATTCCTCAAAAGCTTCATAATGAGTGGACAGGAGCCAACAGGGATATGATAGAGACCAGGGATGGAAGTATTGTACTTACCTCCATGATCATGAGGCATCACCCGGGGCATCATACTGTACTGACTTATACCAGTAAGGATGAAGGTAAAAGCTGGATTGCAAGTAATATCATTGACCTGGGAGGTGTAGGCAATCATTCCGGGGTAATGGAATCAACCTTGGTTCAACTTAAGGATGGGCGTTTATGGATGCTATTGCGCACCAACTGGGGAAACTTCTGGCAAACGTTTTCAGATAATGATGGGTTAACATGGAAAGAAACTGGCCCTACCAACATCGATGCCAGTTCCTCCCCCGGTATCATTAAAAGGTTAAAAAGTGGTAATCTGGTACTGGTCTGGAATAGACTTTTTCCGGAAGGAAAGACAGAATATCCTTTAAGAGGCGGAGATGGAAATTTATCAGAAGTGCCGGCGAATTGGCAGCGAGATGAATTATCTATTATGTTTTCCAGTGATGATGGAAAAAGCTGGAGTAAACCGGTTGTATTTGCAAAAGTTACCCGAAAAGGTGAGCAATTATCATATCCCTATGTTTTCGAAGTAAAACCAGGAAAGTTATGGATTACAACAAGTTTTAGAGGAGATCTGGGAATCAATTTATACGAAAAGGATTTCGTCGACCGGTAACTGTAACAATTTTATGAAAAAACTGTAATGAAAAACAAGAAAACAATGGCAGTAAGTTCTATTTGGGGATTACCGGTCTTTGCCTTTATGCTACTAATTTGCACAAATAGTTTTGCCCAGACTGACACTGTCAATATTAAAAACGGAAAAATAACATCTACCGGATACTGGATTCCGAAAAATATTAAGGAAGTAAAAGGGTTAAAGGAAGGTCCATTTGTACAGTTGTCTAATGGAGATATTCTTACTGTTGATAATGATAAAAGTTGTATTAGTCATGATGGAGCAAAAACGTGGATAGAATACCCGATTTTCACTGATACTGCCAAATTCAAAATGGGGCCTGCGAAAGCAATTGTTTGCACCCGAAATGGAATTATTATCCTCGCTTTTGTCAATTTGAAGGAACGGGCCAACTGGAATTGGCGGAACGATATCCATGATTCTCCTGGCGCAACTTTACCAACTTATGCTGTCCGAAGCCTTGATGGTGGTAAAAGCTGGCAGGACGTACAAAAACTTCATGATGAGTGGACCGGATCTATAAGAGATATAATACAGACAAGGGATGGCAGTGTAATATTTACATCGATGATGTTCCGACACCATCCCGGGCACCATACGGTAGTGACTTATACAAGTAAGGATGAGGGGAAAAGCTGGATTCGTAGTAATATTATTGATTTAGGAGGTGTTGGCAATCATTCCGGGGTAATGGAATCAACCCTCATTCAAAAAAAAGATGGAAATCTTTGGATGTTGATGCGGACTAATTGGGGACATTTCTGGAGTGCTATTTCGGAAAATGATGGCCTTACCTGGAAGGATTTTCAGGTTACAGATATAGACGCAAGTTCTGCTAATGGCATGCTTAAACGGCTTCAAAGCAACAGGATTGTTTTGGTATGGAACCGAATGTATTTGCAGGGACATGAAAGTGGACCTTTGCGAGGTGGCGATGGCAATTTAACCGAGGTTGCAACAAGTTGGCAAAGGGAAGAATTATCTATGATAATTTCATCTGATGATGGAAAAACATGGAGCGAACCCGTAGTTATTGCCAAAGCAATAGAGAAAGGCAAACAGGTTTCTTATCCTTCAATATTCGAAGTGAAGCCGGGGGAACTTTGGATTACGACAAGATTTAGAGGAAACCTCAGAATTCAATTATTTGAAAAGGATTTTCTTTAATAGGCTTTTAACTGAAACATATTCTATTTAATTGTTTCTGAAAGTAAACGCTATGGCATTAAACAATTATTCAAGAAGGAAATTTATTCGAATGTCTTCTTTGACTTTCGCAATGTCTTGCAATGTTTTGGCGCTTACAAGGAAGCCAACGAATGAAAATTCGAATAAAAACATTTTTCGATCAGTTACAGATCTATCTGACCTTGAGAAAATAGCTTTCCTTCTTACACAGCAAAAACCTGCAAAATGGCTATTTACCGGCGATAGTATCACTGCTGGAGTAGAGCATACCCACGGCATGCGGTCCTATCCTGAAATTTTTGAAGAACACATCCGGTGGGAAATGAAAAGACCGAGAGATACTATAATAAATAGCGCCATAAGTGGAAACACAACTGTGGACATCCTCAATGATTTTACCTGGAGAATCGAACAGTTTCGACCAGAAATTGTATCTGTTATGATTGGTACAAATGATTGTTCGCGACAGAAAGTTACCCCCCAAATTTTTCAACAAAATTTAGAAAGTTTAATGGAGAAGATTAGAACGTTAGGAGCAATCCCTATTCTACAAACACCTAATCCAATTATTACCGACCTGGCTCCAGAGAGGATACAATTGGATGATTATGTAAAAATTATTCAAAAAGCAGCGGTGGAAAAAGAAATTATTCTGGTTGATAATTATGCCTATTGGAAAGAAAAAATAAAACAATGGTCGCAAGCTAGTGTATTTAGACAATGGCTAAATGACCCTCTCCACCCGAACGGTGAGGGGCATAAACAAATTGCGCGGCTGATGTTTAAGAAACTGTCGATTTTTAATAAAAAGGATGCTACCTGCGGAGGAATTTATTATGAAGGAATACATTAATTCTATTAAAAGTTACCATTTTGGAGCAGAAGAATCAGGCCCCCATTTGTTACTGGCAGCGGGGGTGCATGGCGACGAATATGAACCGGTGTTAGCTGCATTGCAATTAATAAGTGAGATGCCACAGCTCTTAAGGAGGGGATCTGTCACTATTGTTCCGGTTGTTAACGTTACTGCTTATGAAGCTGGTATCCGTTATGGAACAGATGGTCTGGATCTGGCAAGAATATGCCCTGGCAATTCTACCGGCTCGCCGTCAGAAAGAAATGCTTTTCAGATAAGTGAACTAATAAAAAAAGCGAATTATTTAATAGATATGCATACAGGAGGAATGGCACATGACATCTATCCGATGGCTGGATTTATGTTACATCGTGATTCGGATATACTTAATAAGCAGAGACAAATGGCTTTGGCCTATAATTTTCCTGTCATTTGGGGAACTGACCCTTTTCCAAATGGAAGAACGCTTTCTATAGCGAGAGATTTAGGAATACCATCTATTTATCTTGAATACGGAGGTGGTTCGGGAATAAGGAATCAGGTAATAGCCAGTTATAGGGATGGGTTTATAAATGTCCTTAAGCTTTTAAATATGGCCGACGGTCCTTGTGAACTTCAATCGGTTGAAAAAACGTATTGGGTAGAAGATTCAAGGCCTGATAGCGGTTATTTTCAAGGAAAGATGCCTTCTCCCTCTGCAGGAATTTTTGTGGCAGCCCTAAGTCCCGGTATGCACGTTAAAAAGGGAGAACAGTTTGGAAGAATTATAGATCCCATTGCAAGAACGAGCCAGGATATTAAAGCAGATATGGATGGGCTTGTTCTGTCTGTTCGTGTTAATGTACGCGTTGCTAAGGGAGATGCTTTGGGATCAATACTTCCCATTCTAAGTCCTGGAAAAGTAATTATTTAATACTCTGTAAGTATTGCATGATCAATTCTTGTCGAACAAAATAATTTTATATGGATGATAAAAAAGTAGTGATTATAACAGGAGCCGCAGGAGGTATTGGATTT
Organism: Ginsengibacter sp.; assembly: GCA_051953735.1. Taxonomy (GTDB): domain Bacteria; phylum Bacteroidota; class Bacteroidia; order Chitinophagales; family Chitinophagaceae; genus Ginsengibacter. Next base: position 10,978 of record JBQCIM010000034.1, on the reverse strand, counting down.
GCAACGGCAAAAAAATTTGCAGAACATCATTATTGCATAACGCTTGCAGATGTTGATCTCAATGGATTAAACCGGGTTCGTGAACATCTTGAGAAAGAATACAAAGCAAACTGTCATATCTGTCATGGAAATCTTCTGGATTTAAATTACGTAAAAGCCATCGTTGAGGAATCGATACAAAAATGGGGACACATTAATAGTTTGATCAATAATGCAGTATGGAGGACGGTAGAAACGATGCGAACAATTTCTTTAGAAAACTGGGATAGAGCTTTAAGAATCAATCTCACTGCACCTGCGTTTCTGGCAAAGTATGCTGCTGCTGAAATGGAGGAAAAGAAAATTAAAGGAGCGATAATTAATATTTCAAGTGTAATGGCCCACAATGCTGCAGGGTCGAGTCCGGCGTACATAACAGCGAAAGGAGGAATAGAAAGTCTTACTTACGAATTGGCAGCTTTATATGGGCCCAGTGAAATACGCGTAATAGCTGTAAGCCCAGGAAACATAGAGACTAATTTAAGTAATGACTATAGGGATGAGGAAGGTAATAATTTGAGTGAAAAGATGAAAAATCACGTAAATGATAAAACACCTTTGGGTAGAGGAGGGCGCCCCGAAGAAATAGCGAATGTTTGTTATTGGCTGTCGTCTCCGGAAGCTTCATTTATTACCGGCACTAATATATTGGTCGATGGTGGTTTTTTACACAATTTCAATTCATATAGCATTAAAAAAATGCAATTCCCCAAACAATTTTGAATATGAAAGGAATTTGGAAATACAGTGATCTGCTTCCTTCTGTTACAGAAGAAGCACAGATCACATTAGGAGAAGGCAATACACCACTAATAAGGTCAAGACAATTGGGCTCTTATCTTGGTCTTGAAAATCTGTTTTTTAAACTTGAAATGGTTAACCCATCTGGCTCTTATAAGGATAGGTTTGCAGCAGCAGCTGTTGCGAATTTGCTTCAAAAAGACATTAAATTTTGTATTGCCACCTCCAGCGGAAACACAGGAGCTGCCCTTGCGGCATATTGTGCAGCAGCTGGAATAAAATGTTACCTCGCGATCGTTGATGGTGCACCTTCAGGAAAGTTGCAGCAGATGAAAGTTTACGGAGCGGAAACCTTGATGATTAAAAATTTTGGAATAGATGCACAGGTTACTAATGATGTGATGAATGGATTAGAAGTGACTGCGGCAAAATATGGAGGCGCAGTTCAGATCAGCGCTTTCAAATTCAGCCCGCTAGGAATGGCTGGGGTCCAAACCATTTCTTATGAAATAGCAGAAGAATTTCCATCATTTTCAGGCAATTTGTTTTCACCTGCCGGGGGAGGTGGATTGGCATTAGCGATAGCAAAAGGGTTTGAAAGATGGAGGGTAGATAATGATACATTTAATATTCCGAAAGTTCATTGTGTGCAGCCTGTTGGCAACAATACAATTTCGGGGCCTCTCAGGAACGGGATGGTAAATGCGGCTGCCGTTGCCCGATGCACAAGCAGTATCAGCGGCCTCCAGGTTCCCAATATCATTGATGGAAATGAAACTGTGTCGGCATGCAGAGCAACAGGAGGAAACGGTTATCTGGTAACTGATGATCTTGTGTATGAAAGTCAACAAAATCTTGCATTAAAAGAAGGAGTTTTTTGTGAGCCAGCAGGTGCTGTAGCGCTTGCAGGATTAGTTCAGGCATTAAAAAACGGAGAAATTAATAAAAAAGATCCGGTCATATGCGTGATTACTGGTCATGGATTTAAAGATCCTGTTTCTGCAGCCAGAATATCCGAAAGATATGGCGGGCAGTATTTTGAAAATGTGAAAGATACGTTCTCCTATTTAGAATCGCGAATTAAAAATTAAAAATAAAAATCTGATGAAAGAAAAGTTTAAAGGTTTATGGCCTGCAATGTTTACTCCTGTTGATGATAGCGGTGAACCTGCTTATGGAGAAATTGAAAAATTGGTTGAGTTATTTATTCTGCAACAATTGGATGGCTTGTACATTCTTGGGTCCACAGGCCAGGGAATCCTCTTTACTGAGGAGCAACGTAAGAAAGTTACCGAAGTGGTAACGAAAGCTTCCCGCGGCAGGATTCCTGTAATTGCCCATGTTGGTGCTCTTACTACGGAAGAATCTATCCGGTTAGCCCAACATGCTGCAAAAAACGGTGTCGATGGGATTTCTTCTGTACCACCCATTTATTATTCCGGAAACGCAGATTCAGCCATTGAGCACTATAAAAGGATTTCCGCAGCAGTTAACCTGCCTTTTTTCCCTTATCAGCTGGGTGATAATTCCATTCCAGGAGATATCCATTCCTTTATAAATAAATTGCTCAAAATTCCTAACGTTTCAGGGATGAAATTAACGACTAATCAATTACTGGATATTAGTAGTATTCATAACCAGGCAGGGAGTCACTTAAGGCTTTTCAGCGGTTCAGATGAACTATTTTGTCATGCAACACTATGCGGAACCGTCGGAGCTATCGGTACGTTTTATAATATTTGGGGTGTAGAATGCAAATTTGTTATGTCAGAATTTACGAATGGAAATTATCAGCTGGGAAAAAAGTTCATGCTATCCTTTCAAAAAATCATTCAACAGGTATTACCCAATGCATGGCCTTTTTTCAGAAAAGCAATGCTATTAAAACACCATATTGATATTGGCCACACAAAAGCTCCATTGGGGAATACACAAAAAGAATGGAAAAATGAGGAAGTACATCAAATTATAGAAAAAATTGAATCCGTTGCAGGACTAAATATTCAGGTATAGAAAAAAATAAATAATAGAAGTAAATTATGGAAACCAATAAGGTAATTACGGGTAAGAACGTTCCACAAAGTTCTTTACCTTTTTCACCCGCAATTCAATCGGGGAATTATGTATTTATTTCCGGACAAGCTTCGGTAAATAGTGAGGGGAAAATTGTTACCGGGACTTTTGAGGAAGAATGCAGAAGGTCATTTAATAATTTGAAAAGAATCCTGGAAGCTTGCGGAGCGGGATTTAAAGATGTTGTTCAAGTTCGCAATTATGTAGGCAAGCAGGAATATTTGGAAGCGTTCAACAGTATGTATAAAGAATTTTTTACAGAGCCATATCCGGCAAGAACAACACTAATAGGCTGCCTGGGAGATCTCCTCAAATTTGAGGTAGATGCGATAGCAGTGCTAAATAAATAATCATGGCATTTACAATAGCGTTATTGGGAATTTATCATGAGTCAAATACTTTTTTGAGTCAGCCGACCACACTTACCGATTTCGAAAAGGGGCATTGGTTGTTTGGAGCGGACATCATCAGGGAATATAAAGATGCATATCACGAAGTGGGCGGAATGATTGAAGGATTGGAGGGTGAAGAAATTGATCTGGTTCCGGTTATGTTTGCTGAAGCAACACCTGGAGGAACCATAACTTCAGATACCTATTATGTTTTATTGGAAGAGATGATGGCATGTTTGGAAAAAGTTCTGCCTGTGGACGGCTGCCTTGTTGTTCCTCACGGAGCTGGAGTAAGTGAACAGTTTCCTGACATGGATGGTCACTGGTTGAGCGTGGTAAGAGAAAAAGTAGGAAAGAATGTGCCTATAATAGGCACGATTGATCCTCATGCTAATGTAAGCAGTTTAATGGCTTCTTCAACTGATGCTCTTATTGCCTATAAAACGAATCCTCACGTTGATCAGAGGCAGGTAGGTAAGGAAGCAGCGACGCTGCTTCTCCGTTACCTAAAAAATGAGGTAAAACCCGTACAAATATTATTTCAGCTTCCCCTAATAATAAGTATTGAGCAACAATATACAGGGAAAGATCCATGCAAGAGTTTGTACAACTATGCTGCAAGCTTAAGTAAGGAAAAAGATGTTCTTTCTATTAGCATCGTACTAGGCTTCCCCTATGCGGATGTCAAAGAAATGAGAAGTTCAGTAATAGTGGTTACTGATAGCAATAAAAATGAAGCATTGTCAATAGGAGAAAAAATAAAGGAGTATGTTACCGACAGGAAACAAACTTTTGTCGGAGAAAAAATGGATATTAACACGGTTCTGCCTATAATTGATACGAGTAAAAAGCCAGTTCTTTTGCTCGATATGGGAGATAATGTTGGAGGAGGCGCTCCCGGCAACAGTACTTACTTGTTTGAGCAGCTTGAAAACTACCAGAACTGTAATTTTTTCATTTGTTTATTTGATCCGGAGGCAGTGAAGCAGTCTTCTATCTATGAGCCGGGCAATTATTTTACTATTCAACTGACCAATTTTGAAGGACGGCATCTTTTAGTTCCGGTAATGCTTGTAGAAAAGGGAGATGGGAAGTTTAAAGAAACAGACCCAAGGCATGGAGGTCAGGTAAATTATGATATGGGAAAAATATCGGTACTATTAACAGAAAAAGGCAATACAATCATGGTTATGTCTTTGAGAATTCCACCGTTTAGCTTAAAGCAACTGACTACCTTTCATATTAAACCGGAAGCTTTTGATGTAATTATTGCCAAAGGAGTAAATGCTCCGATCGCAGCGTATGAAACAGTATGTAATACGATCATACAGGTAAATACACCGGGAGTAACAGCGGCCGATATGACGGTTTTCAAATATAAGAACAGGCCGGTACCTTTATTTCCATTTGAAAGTTAAAAGTATGATTAACGAAATTAACCAGGATTATTATTCAGTAGAAGAAATAGCTTCCCTTCCCTTTTATACAGAAGGTCCTGCAACAGACGCAGAGGGAAATATATACTTTACGAACCTTTCAGGTGGAAGCATTCTTAAGATGGGAGCTGAAAATAACATAACAGAATGGGCTTCCTGCGACTACCCTAACGGACAGATTATTATACAAAATGGTGATCACCTTGTATGCGATGTAAAGCTCAAAGCTGTAAAAAGATTTGATCATAAAGGTAGATTTATCAAAAATGAAATTGAAAAGTATTGCTCCGGTAAAGAATTTACGTCACCGAATGACCTGGTAACTGACAAGGAAGGAAATCTATACTTTACTGATTCAGTCAGGGACAATGGTAAAATTTGCTATCTCAGCGCTTTGGGTGAACAAAGTATCTTTTTAGAGGGACTGGATTACCCTAACGGAATCATACTTTCACACGACGAAAGGCTGCTTTATGTTGCAGAAAGTTACAAGAATAGGATTTTAAAAATTGAATTGGAAAGACCCGATGTTGCTGGTAATGTTTCTGTTTTTGCCGAATTACCTTCTCATTCGTCAGGAAAAAAAGAAAGTAATTTACCCGATGGCTTAGCGATAGATGAAGATGGAAATATATGGGTGGCACATTACGGCTCACAAGCAATACATAAATTATCACCACAAGGACTTTTATTGTCATCAATTGATGTAAAGATGCCTTTAGCAAGCAATTTATGCTTTGTCAATTCTCATACAATTATCGTAACAGGAGGTTATGGTGAACCGGGGCCAGGAGGAGTTTACAGGATTTATTTAAAATGAATTTGCGATTAAAACTAATATGCTAATGAAATATTCAGAATTACATGGCTATAAGATATCGGAACTGACACTGGGGACTGTCGCTCTGGGAATGACTTATGGAATTTCTAATAGTAATAGTAAGCCACAGAAAGAAAATAGTTTGGGTGTTATCTCTTTAGCAGTAAAGGAGGGAATTAATACTTTAGATACCGCCAGATCGTATGGTGAAGCGGAACAGGTAATCGGGGAATTTTGGGAAGAGAACAGCGCCGGTCAATTTATAAATGTAGTCAGCAAATTTAAAATCAGTCCGGAGAATTTAAATAACAAGGATAAGGCACGTAAAGAAATTTTTAATAGCATACGGACCTCAACGCGTTATTTACGTATTGGGGTTTTGCCAATAGCATTATTTCATATGAATCGAAGTTTGCCGATGGATCAGGTGCTCGAGATATTACCTTCAATAATATCAGATTTGAAGCATGAGGGAATGATTGATCTGGCTGGTGTATCTATAGATCATCCTGATGAAGCAAAATTCTTTTTGGATAATATGCAATTTGAGGTGGCACAGGTGCCGGTAAACCTATTTGACCGGAGGATAATAGACAGTGGAATGCTAACAAGAATGCATGCAGAAGGGAAAATAGTTTTTGCACGTAGCGTATTTCTTCAGGGTTTATTTTTTATGAACCCTCAGAAATTAAATGGGAATGTTAGAGAAGGCGCCTCTTATATAGAACAATTACAACAAATTGCAGCAGATGCTAAGCTAAGCATTGCAGAACTCGCTTTTTCTTTTGTAAAAGGGTTGGAAGCTGTTACAAGTATTGTTTTTGGTGCAGTGAATCAATACCAGATTAGGGAAAATACCAAATTGTTAGAAACTGGTGGTATGGATGAAGAATTGAGGGGACTAATAGAATCACGTTTTAATGAGATTCCGGAACAATTGATAACACCGGGTCTGTGGTCAGTAATTTAAATAGACATTATGAAGATGTTCAGACTTAATGGAAAAATAGCCATTGTTACCGGAGGAGCCGGTTATTTTGGAAAACCTATCAGTGCAGCGCTTGCAGAAGCAGGCGCACAGGTAATTATCGGCTCCAGGGATAAAAAAAATTTTCAATCTTATGCAGATGGTTTAAAGTCAAAGGGGTGGAAGGCAGAAGGAATGTTGCTCGATCTTTCCACTGAAATATCCATAGAGGAATTTGTAAAAAAAGTACATCAAAAATTTGGATCAGTGGATATTCTTGTAAATAATGCAGTGACCAGGGAAGGAATGAAAGATCTTGAAAATTTGAATAAGGCAGATATTGAAAATACCCAATTGGTGAATACTACCGGTCTAATGATGTTAACGAAGCATGTAGTGAAAATTATGCGACAACAAAAATCCGGGAATATTATTAATATCAGTTCTATACAAGGAGCGGTGGGACCGAATTTTCCGGTTTATGGAAATACAGGTATGTCCAGCCCTGTAAATTATACATATGAGAAATGGGGCATGGTTGGATTTACCAAGTGGCTTGCCAATTACTATGGAAAATTTAATATCAGGGCTAATTGTATCAGTCCGGGAGGATATGGCCCTGGCATTGTTAAAGATAAGGCCAAAGAAGAATTTATCAAGAATTATAAAAGATTGACACCACTTGGAAGATTTGCAGACGATGATGATATTAAAGGCCCGGTTATTTTCCTGGCGTCTGAAGCATCCTCATTTATTACCGGACAGAACCTAATGGTGGATGGTGGATGGACCAGTTGGTGAATCATTACAAACCTTAAACTCCGGAGTTATGAAATTTAAAATAATACCTGTAAACTCTAACCTTCCTTCCGGGGCATGGTTGATTGTAATATTTTTGGCTGTAGGAGGGTGCCTGAATTACCTTGACAGGATTATGATCACTACCATGAGACCTTCTATTATGAGTGCAATTCCCATGACGGAAGCGCAGTTTGGTCTTCTTACTTCTGTTTTTTTGTGGGTTTATGGAATTCTTAGCCCCTTTGCAGGCTTTTTGGCAGACAAGGTTAATCGAAGCAGTATTATTATTGGCAGTGTATTTCTATGGTCGGCAGTAACCTGGATGACTGGCTATTCCACTACGTTTGGGGAATTACTAACAACAAGAATACTGATGGGTTGTAGTGAAGCGTGCTTTATTCCTGCAGCACTTGCACTTATCGTAGATTATCATCGCGGTCCTACCCAGTCCAGAGCCACAGGAATATTAATGGTTGGTATTATGGTAGGATCCGGCCTCGGCTTTATTGGCGGCTGGGTTGCTGAAAAGCATACCTGGAGTATTGTATTTATCTTACTTGGCGTTGTAGGCATTGTCTTTTCAATCCTACTTGCTTTCACACTGAAGGATATACCCAAAAAAGAACATTCAGGCAAAGAAACAGATAAAAAAAAGGTAAACTTTTTTCTGGCAATTAAATCGCTCTTTAAACTCAGATCTTTCATCCTGATATTTATTGCCTGGGGATTAATGGGAATAGTGGCCTGGCTTGTGGTAGGCTGGCTGCCTACGTATTTCCTGGAAAAGTTCAAACTATCTGAAGGAATTGCCGGTTTTTATGCCACTGGTTATTTCTATCCTGCAGCTATGGCCGGTTTACTTTTGGGAGGATACTGGGCGGATCGTTGGAGTCGGAGTAATCCGCGAGCGAGAATTCTGGTGCAGGTAATTGGTATTGCAATAGCAGCCCCTGCGATCTTTATTGCAACTGAAACAAGAACTCTCCCTTTAGCGATAGGAATGTTTATGATATATGCCTTATTCAAATCATTCATTGATACGAATATGATGCCAGCGTTATGTCTTGTGGTTGATCCAACCTATCGTGCTACTGCTTATGGAGTATTAAATTTTGTTGCCTGCATCATTGGCGGCGCTGGGCTTTATGCCGGAGGAGTATTACGCGATCTGAATATCGGGCTAACGTCAATATACCAATTTGCAGCATTAATTATGATTATAGGAATGGTCCTTCTTTGGTTGGTGAAGCCACAGCTAAATTTATTAAATGAACAAGATTCATAATGCAAAAGTGTAAGTGATGAACAACAGTAATAAATCTCCAAGTGCTATTGGATTAGGTTGTGTAACATTTGGTCGCGAGATTGACAAGAATGCTTCATTTCAAATGATGAATTTTGCAGCATCAGCAGGTATAACTCTATTTGATACTTCTCCATCTTATGCGAAAGGACTTTCAGAAGAAATTGTCGGTTCCTGGCTTTCAAAATATCCTTCAATTTCACGAAAGATTGCTGTTTCAACTAAAATTCAGCCTCCTTTTGATCCGGGCAACATTTCAGAATCCGTTGATCAAAGCCTTCGGCGCCTAAAAATTAATACAATAGATATTCTTTTTTTGCACCGTTGGGATGTTGCAGTTGAAACTCCTGCTACCTTAAAATCACTTGATAATTTACAAAAATCCGGTAAAGTCCGGATGCTTGGGGCGAGTAATTTCAACATTAACCAGCTTGAAAGAATCATTGGGTTACAAAAAAAACTTGGGTTTCATACTTTAAAATTTCTTCAGAATAACAATAATCTTGTGATAAGAGATGTTAACCGTGAGCTTGAAAACTTTTGTCAGAGCAATGATATTAAAATAATAACGTACAGCCCTCTCGGCGCAGGATTTTTAACTGGTAAATACAAAAGTGGGGTAAAAGAAGGCAGCCGTTTTTCAGTGATCAAAGGGCACCAGGATATTTATTTTAATGAAACTTCTTTTAAAAAACTGGACAAACTTGAAGACCTTTCTATTCGGACCGGCTATAAGCCATTCTACCTGGCACTTGCATGGGCACTGCATCGTCCAAATATTGCTTCAGTATTAGTTGGGGGCCGCACAACAGAACAACTTGAGCAAGCATTGTCAGCTCTGCATTTTAATAATGCAAATATTTTAAATGAACTTGAACTAATAAAATAAAAAGAAAAATAATGAATTATTCTCAATCTTCGCAATTGCTTGAAAGAGCAAAAAAGGTTCTGGCTGGTGGTGTTTCATCTGAATTTAGAAAATACAGTTACCCGCATGCGCTTTTCTATAGCCATGGAAAAGGAAGCCGCATTTGGGATGTAGATGGTAATGAATACCTTGATTTTAGTCTTAGTCAGGGTCCTTTGATATTAGGACATTCAAATCCGTATCTATTGAAATCCGTTGAACAATATTCTGAAAAGGGACAGCTTTTTGCAGGACAGCATATAAAAGAAATTGAGTTAGCGGAGAAATTGAATGAGCTTATTCCCTCTGCTGAATTAATGCGCTTTTGTCTTGATGGTTCAGAGGCAGTTCAAACGGCTTTAAGAGTTTCTCGTGCAGTGACAGGAAGAAAAAAATTCTTACGTTTTGAGGGGCATTATCATGGCTGGATGGATAATGTCAGTTGGGGGATCTCGACACCTTCTGAAGAAGCTCTTGGCAGCAGGGAAAATCCAAATGTATTTCCGTGGACAAAAGGGTTACCTGAGCATACAGAAGAACAATTTATACTTTTGCCTTGGAATGATCTTTCGCTTGTAAAAAAGACAATTGCAGCACGTCATCAGGAAATTGCGGCTATTATAACGGAGCCCATTATGTGTAATAACGGGTGTATTCTCCCCGAAAAGGGATTTCTCCAAGGGCTGCGTGAGATATGTAACGAATACGGAATAGCATTAATTTTTGATGAAGTAATAACAGGCTTCAGAATTGGTCTTGGTGGCGCTCAGAAGTACTTTGGAATTACTCCTGATATGTCAGTTTTCGCTAAGGCAATGGCAAGCGGTTATCCGATAAGCGCTGTTGTGGGCAAACGGAAATGGATGAAGGTAGTTGAGGAATCGCAAGTTATCCAGGCGGGCACTATGAACTCAAGTAATGCAACTGTTGCTGCTGCAGTGGCAACCATCGAAACTCTGCAGAAAGAGAATCCTTATGAGCGTTTATTTGAGCTGGGTAAAAAGTTAATGAATGGTATTCGGGAGGCTGCTGAAGCAACAAAACAGGATTTGCTGGTTCAGGGGCCAGGTCCCATGTTCAACACGGCATTTACAACCAAAAAATCTCTTAAAGATTACCGCGATACGCTGTCATGCGATAAAGACAAGTTGAAAAAATTTATTTCAGGAATGCAGGAAGAAAATATACGGATTATCGGCAGAGGTCTTTGGTATATAAGCACAGCACATACTGAAAAAGATATTGAACAGGCCATTCAGACAGTTTATAAAGTATTAAACAATATGTAATGTTGTGCTACGATTCAAGTTCGTACTGTAGTTCCGATAATAATTTTTCGCTCAAAGTAGTAAATTGTATGATATTTTGTATAGGTATTTGAACAACAAGTTTTTGAACTTTTCATGCACTTCTTATAAAAGTCCGGCTCCTGTTTCTACAGGAGCTTACTTTTAGCACTTTTGAAATGTACTAACTCACATTAGAAGAATGATTATCGC
>JBQCIM010000033.1:0-33215 GCA_051953735.1 Ginsengibacter sp. | reverse complement strand
TTGCATTGTCAATAGAATCACGTTTTCTTATTTCATCAACAATTCTTTTTGGCATCAGGTTCAGTTTAGCGATTTCCTCAATCTTTGCTTTTCTGTCAGGTTCCGGAATAGAATCTTTTAAATATTTTTCTATCATCAGGCTGGCAATTGGTGCAGATGAACTGGCACCAAAGCCGGCATTTTCACAAATAACAGCAATAGCGATTTTTGGATTTTCGCGTGGTGCAAATGCAGCAAAAACCGCATGATCTTTTTGTTTTACTCCTTTATAATAATTTTCAACAGTTCCTGTTTTGCCGCAAACCACAATTCCTGGAACTTTTGCAGCAGCGCCAGTTCCGCGTTCCATTACACCTTGCATTCCATTTACCACATATTCAAATATCGAATCCGGTATGTTTAGCGGTCGGTGACGTAATTTGAAAGAATCTAACAAGCCGTATTTATCACCACCATCAATGGAATCGATCATGTGGGGCGTAATGTACCAGCCTTTATTGGCAATATAAGCCATTTCGTTGGCTATTTGTAAAGGAGTAGTCAGCACTTCGCCCTGGCCAATACTTACTGATCTGAAGGTGCAGAAATTCCAATGACCTTCGCCATAAATTCGATTGTAAGTTCTGGGGGTAGGAATCAGCCCTGCCCTTTCTCCGGGAATATCAATCCCCAACCTGTTTCCCAAACCGAAACCATACATATAATGATCCCATACACGCAATGCGCTATCCGTAGATCCATATTGCGGATTATTAATGCAGCGCTGCATTACATTGGCAAAATAAGTGTTATCCGAAACGGTGATAGCTTGAGACAAATCAAAAGTGCCCTTATCCAGGCATTTCATCGGACGGCCACACCCATAGAAGGCGCCTGTACAAGTAAACCTCGTTTGAGGAGTAATTACGCCTTCCTGCAAACCAATTAACGCCTGTAAAGTTTTAAACGTAGAACCGGGAGAATAAGTGGCACTTACGGTACGATTATACATTGGTAGCCGTGGATCAAGAAATAACTGCGAAAAGTGTTTTCTTCTTTCTGAACCAGTCAATAAATTGGGTTTATAAGTAGGGCTGCTAACCATGGCAAGAACGCCGCCTGTTTTTGGATCAATAGCAACGATGGCTCCTACTTTATTTTCCATCAAATGTTCACCCAGCATTTGAAGATCAATGTCGAGAGCCATATGAAGATTTTCACCTGGAACCGGGGCGGTATCATACCTTCCGTTTTCCAGTCGCTCAGTAAGCCGGTTTTTATTATCCCGTTTCCAATACTCTATGCCCCGCTGGCCCATTAAAACTTTTTCATAACTGCGCTCAAGGCCAGTCTTTCCTGCATAATCTCCCATTTGATACCCTTCTCCTTCATGCCTTTTTAAAAAATTAGAATCCACTTCAGATAAATATCCAAGAATATTTCCACCAGCGTCATATGGATAATCGCGCACGGGCCTTTCCTGCAAGTAAAAAGCCGGAACAAATTTGTACATACTTTCATTTAACCGTGCAATCTTTTCTTCTGAAAGGGAGGTTTCAAAAACTGACGGACGATAACTGCGATTTTTGATGATAGCTGTAATGATTCTTTTTCGGAATTCGACCGTATCAATTTGTAAGATGCGACAAAGGTCAGCTGTGTCCAGATCCATTCCCCTGATTTTAGAAGGAGTTACCATCAGGTCGTAGATAACTGTGTTTCTTAAAATTGCCCTTCCTTTTCTGTCAAATAAAATTCCCCTGTTTGGATAAACAACCATACGAAACCGGCCCTGTTCATTAGCCATTATCGAATACTTTTTATCAATTATTTGCAAACTGAAAAGTCTCGTAATAATGATCAGTCCCATGAACAGGAACATAGCAATAATTATATTTTTTCGGGACTGGTTAAACACAGATGAGTATTGATTTTCAGGTATCGGAAGACAAAAGTTTTCAGATGCAAAATTAATACGTCTAAATGGTATTTGTTCTAAATTTTTGTTTCCTTACAAATAATAATTCAACCAACAATATTAAGAGTAAACTGATAGCGGTTGAAGTTAAAGATTTTAAAATAAAATAAAAATAACCACCGGTTTGCAATGCCTGCAAAAAGAACAGGAAGGTATGATGAATCAAAGTTAAAATCGTTATATAAGTGAGATAAGGAGTAAATCCCATACTCTGTATAGAAGGTTCATAATAATTACTTTCCGCACCTTCCTGCGAAATAAGCAGATTGATCAGAAATGGCCTCAGGTAAGCGATAAGAACACATGGAGCCGCATGAAGTCCATATGAATTATTGAAGCAATCGAGTACAAAACCTAATGCAAAAGCAAGTAACATTTGAGTACGTCTTCCCATTTTAAATGGAAGCCATAGGATAAAAAGATAATAAATATAAGGTGTGACCAATTGATGCAAAGGAGGAATCTGATCGAGGACAAAAACCTGCACCAAAATGAAAAGGCAAAACCTGATAATATTTTTTATTAAACTGCTCATTTACTTTTCACTTTCTTTAAAAGCTGCGCTGGTTCTTCTTTTTGCAAATTATTAATAACATAAGCATATTGAAGATTTTCAAAATTAGCAGCAGGATTTAACCTGATAGTGTAAGTGCTACTACTTTTATCATTAATAATATCTTTTACATATCCAACTAACAAGCCTCGGGGAAATTTATCAGAAAAACCACTGGTAACTACTGTGTCTCCGGCATTAATTTTTGCAGATTTGGAAATGTCCTTTAAATATAAAAGACCAGGAGTTTTTCCATCGTAAACTACAATTCCTGTTTCGCCACCTTTTTTTAATCTTCCACTCAAATTACTTTGTTCGTGAAGCAAACTCATTACCACTGCATAATTATTACTTACGTCAACTACAGTTCCAACCACACAATTATTATCACTAATTACTCCCATATCAGTGCTAACACCTTGCAAAGAACCTCTGTGTAATTCGATGTAATTATTAAGAAGACTGACTGAATTACGAATCACTTTTGCCTGCATGTATAAATATTTTCTTTGCTGAAAAAGTGAATCTGTTTTGAGCGTATCAATAGCAATTTTATTCACTGTATCCGCAATTTCATAATCCTGGCGCAGTTTATTGTACAGAGTTTCGTTGGCTTTTACCAATGAATCATTGGTTCTTTTTAGCTGAAAATAATATTCAACACTATTGTACCTTTTACTAATGCTTCCTGTCACTTCGTTTGCAACTTCAGAATAAACAGCGTGATGATACCGGTTATAACTGAAGAGCATATAAAACGACAATCCCATAAGAAACAAGAAGAAAATAAAAGTAAAATAAATACGGATAAAGAGAAGAATATTTCGCATGGTTTCATCCGGGCTGCATTAGGGAAACAGCTTATTTAATAGAATTGAAATAATTGTGCAAATTTAATATTGATTAAACGAAAAACTGGATGAATAATTGAAATTTCAGGATATAATTTTTTTATTTCAACAACCGACCTTCAACATTGACTTTCAACTTTGAATCATTTATCTCATCACAAAAGGATAGCGATCATAATGTTTTAAAGCAAGGCCTGTTCCCCGAACAACGCTTTTTAAGGGATCATCTGCGATATGAACCGGTAATTTTATTTTAGCAGCAAGTCTTTTATCCAATCCGCGAAGCAATGCGCCGCCGCCAGTTAAATACAAACCTCTCCGGTAAATATCTGAAGCAAGTTCTGGTGGAGTAGTTTCCAAAGCTTTTAAAATCCCTTCTTCTATTTTGAAGATAGATTTATCAAGAGCTTCAGCAATTTCCTGATAGCTTACCATAATTTGTTTTGGAATTCCGGTTACAAGGTCTCGTCCATTTACCGGCATATCGTCAGGAGGATTATCGATATCTTTCATTGCAGCGCCGATCTGAATCTTGATTTGCTCTGCCGTACGTTCACCAATGAGTAAACTGTGATAACGCCTTAAAGCTTCCATAATATCAGCAGTAAATTCATCTCCGGCAACACGAATCGATTGATCACAAACGATACCAGCCAATGCGATCACAGTAATTCCTGTAGTTCCACCTCCAATATCAATGATCATGTTTCCAACCGGTTCTTCCACGTCAATTCCAATTCCCAAGGCCGCAGCCATTGGCTCATGCAGAAGATAAACTTCTTTTGCGCCTGCTTGTTCCGCACTGTCTCTTACCGCCCTTTTTTCAACTTCAGTTATGCTGCTTGGGATGCAGATCATCATACGCCAGCTTGGAGGAAATAAAGGTTTTTTAGGGTATATTTTTTTGATCATCTCGCGGATCATCAATTCTGCTGCATTAAAGTCCGCAATCACCCCATCTTTCAGAGGGCGAACCGTGCGAATGCTTTCATGGGTTTTTTCATGCATCATTAATGCTTTTTTACCCACAGCCAAAATATTTTTCGGATTGTTTCGATCCAGAGCTACAATCGAAGGTTCATTTACAACCACCACATCATTATGGATGATAAGTGTATTTGCCGTGCCAAGATCTATCGCAATTTCCTGTGTGAAAAAATTAAAAAGGCCCATGTTTTATGTTAGGTATTGAAAAATTACTAATGCCTGCAAAGTTGTGGAAATAATTTGGAATTACAACCGATACTATTCAAGGTTTTTGTTTGGCTCTCATTTAAAAAATACAGATAGATTAATGTAGAAAAATCGTGCCTGATTTTCAGAAATATAAAAATTTTTCAAAAAATCTTTTTACGGAAAAAAGAGCTTTTTATACCGATAGTTTTTCATCTTCGTATTTTGAATCCTGATTTCAAATTTATCAAAAAAAACGATTCAGTTTTGAAAACAAAAAGTGCAGAAGTTTTAAAAAAATTCTGGGGCTATGATTCTTTTCGCTCTCTTCAGCAGGAAATCATTGATTCTGTTTTAGCAAAAAATGATACACTTGCCGTTATGCCAACAGGAGGAGGAAAATCAATTTGTTTTCAAATTCCTTCGTTGTTAAATGAGGGACTTTGCCTTGTAATAAGTCCGTTGATCGCTTTGATGAAAGATCAGCTTTTGAATCTTAAGAAAAAAGGAATTCCGGCCCTTTCAATTTGTTCAGGAATGACTTTTATCGAAGTAAAAAAAACTCTGCAAAATGCCGCTTATGGTAATTTTAAATTTCTCTACGTTTCTCCCGAAAGATTGGAAACTGAATTATTTTTAGAATATCTGCCTCTGATTAAATTGAATTTGATCGCGGTTGATGAAGCTCATTGTATTTCACAATGGGGCTACGATTTTCGACCGGCTTATTTGCGAATTGCCCTAATCAGAGAATATTTTCCGGAAGTTCCCATTCTTGCGCTTACTGCATCGGCAACTATGGAAGTTCAAAAAGATATTTGCGAAAAATTACTTTTTAAAAAGAATCAAAAAAAATTTCAGCAATCATTTGCAAGACCGAATCTTTCTTACAGTGCTTTTGAACTTTCTTCCAAACAAAATAAATTATTAGAGATTGTAAAAAAAGTTTCAGGAAGTGGAATTGTTTATTGCAAAACCAGAAGGCGAACAAAAGAAATTGCAGAAATACTAAATCTGAATGGAATCAATTCAGATTTTTACCATGCTGGTTTGACCAGTGAAGAAAGAACAAAAAAACAGGAAGATTGGATTGCCAACAAAACGCGCATCATCGCTTGCACCAATGCTTTTGGAATGGGAATCGACAAGCCGGATGTAAGAACTGTAGTGCATTATGACGTTCCTGATTCCTTGGAAAATTATTACCAGGAAGCAGGTAGAGCAGGTCGTGATGGCAAAAAATCGTATGCAGTTTTGTTGTATAATTCTTTTGAGTTGGAGGAATTAAAAAAACAATTGGATAAAAAGTTTCCTTCGAATGAAATGATCAAAAAAGTATATGGCGACGTTTGCAACTTTCTTCAATTGCCTGCCGGCAGTGGAGAAACAAATAGTTACGATTTTGATATTAATACGTTCGTAAAAAATTTTAAACTAGATGCTATTGTTGTCAATAGTGTTTTAAAAATTCTGGAGCAGGAAGAATTAATTACTTACAGCGAGCAATTTTTTCAACTGCCAACAGTGGTTTTTACAATTGACAAAAATGCATTGAATGATTTTGAAAAAAGCCATCCACAATATTCAGAAGTGATTAAAGGATTGTTGCGTTCTTATGATGGCATTTTTGATTTTCCATCAGCTATAAATGAAACTCAACTTGCAAAATTTATTGTGATCAAAAAAGAAAAACTCATGCAAAATTTGAATGAATTGAAAAGCCTTGGCATCATTGATTATTCGCCACAAAAAGAAAAGCCGCAGATTTATTTTTTAAAAAACCGTGTAAGATCTTCGGACCTTTTTATCAATCAAAAAAATATTCTGAAAAGAAAAGAGGCTTTTGAAAAAAGACTAAATGCAATGATCGATTTTTGCAACAATAAAAGCAGTTGCAGAAGCGTGATGATCGGAAGATATTTTAATGATGAGAATCTCGATTCATGTGGCATTTGCGATAATTGCCTTAGAAGCGAAAAATTAAATATTTCAACAGAAGAATTTAATTTCATTTCTTCTGAAATAAAAAAGATATGCTTTGAACAGCCAGTTTCAAAAACAAATCTTTTGAGGAAATTACCAACAGTGAAAGAAAATAAAATTTCTAAAATCCTCACTTTTTTGCAGGAAGAAAATCTGATTACTGTGAATCATGAAGGACTGATAAGAGTCAAATAAAAAACTATTCTTTAAATTTTTTTTAAAAACTTTTTATGGAAAAACCTTCTTCTTATTGCGAAGCCGTGATTTCAATGGATAAAAATAACGTGCACCGGGTTTATCATGATCAATTTTATGGTTTCCCAATTGATGATGATAATGAGCTTTTTGAAAGACTCGTTCTTGAGATCAACCAGGCAGGATTGAGCTGGTCAACGATTTTGAACAAACAACAAAATTTTAAAGAAGCGTATAAAGATTTTGACATCAAAAAAGTGGCTGCTTTTAAAGAAAAAGAGTTTGAACGATTAATGAATGATCCGGGAATTATTCGCAATCGCTTGAAAATAAATGCAGCGATCGAAAATGCAAAAACGATCTTAAAAATTCAAAAAGAGTTTGGTTCTTTTAAAAAATGGATTGATCATCATCATCCAAAAACAAAAGAAGAATGGGTAAAGCTTTTTAAACAAACTTTTAAATTTACAGGCGAAGAAATAGTGAATGAATTTTTGATGAGCACCGGTTATTTGCCTGGGGCGCATATTGAAAGTTGTGTTGTTTATAAAAAGCTGTTGAAAGCAAAACCTCCTTTTATAAAATAATTCCTGTTAAAGTAAAAGAACAAATAATTCCGTTTTTTATTTTACAAACTATGTAGTTTGTACATTACTGTCGCTCATCATAATCATTTCTGAAGGAATAATGACAGTAAAAACGGTTCCTTTTCCAACTCGCGAGTCTGCTTTTATTTCAAAGCCGAGAAATGAGATAATTGTTTTTACAATTGATAATCCTAATCCAAAACCTTCACTCTTACCTTTCCCGGTTTTGAAGCGATTAAATATAGATGAAAGTTCTTCCTTTCTGATACCAACTCCGGTGTCTTTTATTTCCAAAACATAACCGCGCTCCGCATTTCGGTGACCCGTAAGCTGAATAGATCCGTTTTCTTTGTTATACCTGATCGCGTTATTAATGAGATTATAAAGCAGTTGAAAAAACAAATCATGATTCACATTTTTTACATTGATGTTTGGTGAAATTTGATTAGTAAAATGAAGCGATTTTGTTTCCAGCCGCACAGAAAGTTCTTCCATTATTTCGGTAGAAATTGTATAAAGGTTTACCGTATCTTTTTTTGCAAACTGATCATTCTCAATCCTTGAAATGTATAAAAGTGAATGAACGATTTTTTTCAACCGGTTTACTGTTTTCATCATCGAAGAAATTTTTTCCTGCTGTTCTTCGGAAATATTTTCTTCCATCATCATGTTTTCAACATTTGTTTGTAAAATGCTGATCGGTGTCATCAGTTCATGAGATGCATTAGAAGTAAATTCTCTTTCTTTTTCGAACGCTTCATGAATTTTCTCCATTAAATCTATCAGCGAGTGATCGAGGAATTTGAAATCAGTGGTAGATGTTTTTACAGGTGATAAATGTTCTTTAAAAGGAAATCTTCTGTTCAACAATTTTGTTTGAACGATCTTTTTCAAAGGCCGAAGCAGAACGTTGGTATAAACAAGATCAATTACGATACTGACAAAGATCAGTGCCAGTAAAATATAGAATGTAAACCGCTGCAGCAGACGGTTGTATTGATTGATGGTTGCGGTTGTTTTACCAATTTCAAGAATGTACTTTTTATTTTTATCAGTCAATTGGTGAATCAGAATTCTGTAGTTCAATGTATCTTCTCCAACAATCCGTTGTGCAGTTTCTATCGTATCTCTGACATGATTGTCTTCGGCTGGAAGCAAGGAAATATATTCTTCTTTCAACATCGTATAACTTGCAAACGCGCTGTCACCCTGCAGATAATAATCAATACCATTTTTATCAATTACTGAAAGAACTTTTTTCTTTTGTTGGTTGAGATAATAATTGCTGTATTGAAAGCTTGCATAATTTACCAACGAGGGTAACAGCAATACGAAAAGCACTACTATCAATAGTTTTGAAAACGTAATAAAAAGTGTGAGCTTGCTGAGAAGTTTCAATTACTTACAATTTTATTTTATAACCAATGCCACGCAATGTTTGCAGCCAATCAACCGATGCATGAGCAGACATTTTCTTTCTTATATTTTTTATATGAACATCAATATAATTTGAATCATAATCGTCATCCGAAAAAGAACCCCAAATGTGTTCGCTCAGCTGCAAACGGGTAAGCGGCCTGTTTTTATGAAGAAGCATATAACTTAGCAAATCAAATTCTTTTTTGGATAGTTCAATTTCTTTTTCTTCAAATGTTACCGATCTTTTATTCAGGTCAATCTTAAAATCTCCTACTTCTACTACGGGATCATTGTTGCTCGATTTACGTCTTGAAATCGCCTGCATTCTCGATTGCAGTTCCAGTAGGGAAAAGGGTTTCGGCAGATAATCATCCGCACCAAGATCCAAACCTTTTATGCGATCTTCCAGATTTCCGCGTGCCGTCAGAATAATATAAGATGCATTCGGGCACATTTTTTTAGTGTCATTCAAAAGTTCCAATCCGTCATTATCGGGCAATCCAAGATCCAAAAGAATGAAATCATATTCATTTTCTACCATTAGTTTTTTTGCTTCTGATGCGGTGAAAGCCTTGTCACACATGTAAAAAGCTTTTTCCAAAAAAAGTTTCATTTCACGCGCCAACGATCTTTCATCTTCAACAATTAATACTTTCATGGTTTAAAACTGATAATAAAAACTGAAAGTTAAAAAAGAATTTATTTGGCCTGTAGTTGTTTTCACATGATCGCTTAACAATGATAATTGGTAAGCAACTTCCACTGAATAATGCTGGCGGTTATAGGCAAGCGGTAATTTGAAATTATAGGATAAAACATTAAAAGCTGTACTCATTACCGTATCAGTATGATTAGAATTTGGCTCACCAAAGATTGGTACAGGCAATAAACCAAGTAAGCTGTCACGAAGTTTTTTTTCTTTCAAATATGTCTGATAAAAATGTTGTGTACCACCGACGATATTAGCAGAAGGAGTAATTGTAACAATATCTTTTTTGCCAATACTAAACAGGTTGATTTGCTTTGAAACCGCTGCTGTCACAAATGCGTCATTTGTTTTTCCAAAGGCATAATCTCCGGTAAGACCAGTAGTGATCCAGCCTTGATAAGAAAGTAAAACGCTTGCATTATCTGCATTTGCCGCTTGTAATAAAGGCGAATAAGCAGGAAAAAAACTGTGACTGTAGCTAAGATCAGCAGTAAGTTTTTTTGCAACTTTAAAATTCACTCCTGCACCAATGTTTGCGGCAGAAAGATCAGAAGTTGTATCGTTTAAAAGTTTATAACTCTGAGCGGTAAAATAAATCCCTGATTTTAATTGATAGTTTCCTGCCAAGGCCGCATAAGGAGTTTTTTCTTCTGCGCGCTGACCATAATAACTTGCGTTGTTGGAATAAATAGCCGCTAAGGTTAAAGTTGATTTTGGAGGAACACTATCCGTCGCGCTGCTGTCTGTTTGCGCCAAACAAATTCCACTGCTGGTCAGCATTGTGATGATTAACAAAAATGTTTTCATATGGTTTTATTAATGAAGTATTTTGATAACTGGTTTAATAACCGGTTTGATGATTGGTTTGATTGCCGGCACAACTTTTACATTTACAGGAACCGGAACCGGCTGTCTTCTTGGCTTTGGAAGCTCTTTAATTTTTTTCTCTTTTTTCGTATCCTTAGTATTTGCCGCGGTCTGCGCAGGAGGAATGGTATCCTGAATTGCACGCAAAAGAGAATGTTTAAAAGAAGTATTATCCAAAGGTTTGCCATCGCCGGCAATTGATAATTTAGGAAGAACAGCAATGAACAATAAACCGATGAAAGCCTTTATTATTGAATGTTTCATTATTGAATTTTAAAAACAGGTTTTGCAAAATAATGCAAAACCTGTTTTGTGTGGTTACTTAATATTAATTCCGACTCCGGCGTTAGTTGTTGTTTTTACTGTAACCGGTTTGATCTTTACTGCATGTGCAGATGCAGTCGTAGCGTGTATTGTGTTTGCAGAGGTTGTTCTTATCTTCTTACCATTGTTTTTAACTTTATTCGCTATTGTTTTAGTATTCACACTTGCATTAGTTTGTGTACTTACATTTGAATGAGCATTTGCTGATTCATTTTTTCCATCACTCGCAATTGAGCTTACTATTTTTCCTTTTTCATTCCCTTCTACAGCAACACTGTTTTTGTCAGAAGCAACGGAACTGATTTTTTTCCCTTTTTCATTTGCCTTTGCTCCTGCTGATTGTTTTTCATTTGCCAATACTTTATGCTCTTGTTTTATTTCTGCAGATGTTTTTTGTTGAACATTTGTAGCTGCATTAGTTTGAATATTAGCTTCAGAAGATGCATTTTCGGTACTTGTTACTTTGTTGCTTTGAATGTTTGATTCACTCTTAATTGCAGAATTGCTTTTTACATTTGTTTGAGCAAAAGAAGCGGTTGCTAAAAATAATGCTGCTGTAAATAATACTGTCGTTTTCATAATTTTTGTTTTAGATTAATAATGATTATGAAAACAAACTTAGAAGTCGAAGATGAAGAGAAAATGAAAAATGAAAAAAAATAAAGAACTGTAAAAAAATAATTTCACAATATTTATTGGTTTACTGCAAAAATGCAATCACTATAAATTCTTTATTTCTCTAACTGCAACTGCATTTTCTTCACTCTATCCTCCAGTTTTTCTGAAGAAAGATCTTCACGCATACTGTCCACTTTTATAGGAAAACAAAACGGCGTTAAACGTCGCGGATAAGTAATAATGATCCTGCTTTTCTGAATTCTTTCAAGCATATCTCGCAATCGTTGTTCTTCCATTTGTTGTTCCATCACTTCATTGTAAGCCTGGCGCAACAATAAATTTTGTGGCTCATATTCTGAGAAAACATTGAACAGCAATGAAGCAGAAGATTGCAAATGCCTTGCTTTTTTTTGTTCGCCGGGAAAGCCTTGAAATATTAATCCCCCAATCACCGCGATGTCGCGAAATTTTCTTTTTGCCATTTCAACACTGTTCAAACTTCGCTGAATATCTTCAAACAAATTCTCCGGAGAAAAAAGTTCATAAGCATTGCTGTCATCAACAGGTATCGGCTGATCGCTTAATAATTCAAACCCATAATCGTTCATGGCAAATGAAAAAGTAATCGGCGTGATGCGACTGATACGATAAGCTAAAACCGCTGCCATCGCTTCATGCACCAATCTTCCTTCAAACGGAAATACAAAAAGATGAAAGCCGTCTTTCGTTTCAATCTGTTCGATCAGCAACTCATTTTTCTTTGGAATGTGAGAAAGATATTCCTGCAATTCAAAAAGTGGTTTTAGAATTTCCAACTCTTCCTCATGCTTAATTTTTAATTGGTCATTTTCAATTGTCAATCCTGCTTCATCAAATTTTTTGCGAAGCATAAAACCAAGATTTGCTGAAAGCGGCATTCTTCCTCCCTGCCAGCTTGGTATCCTTGATTTTTTTGCATTCGATTTTCTGACGATGCACGTCATCTCTTTTATCATAACAAATTCAAGTGTTCTTCCTGCGAGCGTAAAAACGTCTCCAGGCTGCATTCCGGCTATAAACCATTCTTCAATAACACCGACATAACCGCCACTCAAAAATTTTACTTTCATCATCGGATCGCTCACGATCGTTCCGATATGCATGCGATGTCGCATGGCAATTCTACGGCTATTGATTTTGTAAAGCCCATCGATGACTTCTACTTTTTTATAATCGTCATACTGCTGTAATGCAACACCACCAACGGTTATAAAGTGTAAAATTTGTTGCCATTCTTCTTCCGTTATTTCGCGATAACAATATGTGGATTTTATTTCTTTAAAAATTTTTTCAAGATAAAAGCCATCAGAAATGGCAAGTGTACTTAAATATTGAATTAAAACATCGAAGCATAAAATGCGTGGCTCACGGCTTTCAATTAATTTATTTTCCGTCGCTTCTTTTAATGCAGCAGCTTCGATTAATTCCAATGAATGAGTTGGTAAAAAATAAATTTTACTCACTTCTCCGGGACGATGACCGCTTCTTCCCGCGCGTTGTAAAAACCTTGCAACGCCCTTGGGAGAACCAACCTGTATCACTGTTTCAACAGGACGAAAATCAACGCCAAGATCAAGACTGGCAGTGCAAACCACCGCTTTTAGTTTTCCGGTGTGCAAATTTTCTTCCACCCAAAAACGAAGATCCTGCTCGATGCTTCCATGATGCAAAGCGATAGAGCCGGCGAGATCCGGACAAGCATTTAGCAAAGCCTGGTACCACATTTCACTCATGCCGCGCGTGTTGATAAAAATAAGCGTGGTCTTGCTTTTCATGATGATTGGAATCACTTTTTCAACCAGCTTAATTCCCAGGTGGCCGGCCCATGGATACTTTTCTATTTCATCAGGGAAAATGGATTCAATTTGAATTGGCTTATTAATAACAGCAGTGACTGTTTTAAAATCTTTTTGTGTCAAACCAATTTGCGAAAGCGGAGAAAGCAAAACTTCCTCTGCCTGTTGAAGATTTCCGATGGTAGCACTGATGCCCCAAATGTTTAAATGAAAAGTAAAATTCGCTTTATTTGTTGGTTTACTATCTTCTAATCTTTGACCAATGATTCTTGATAATGCAAGCTCTACCTGCACGCCACGTTTGCTTCCCAACAATTCATGCCATTCATCAACAGCAATGATTTTTAAAGTTTTAAAAATCTCGCGATAATGCTTTTGTGCCAATAAAAGATGAAGGCTTTCAGGAGTGATGATCAGCACTTCAGGGATTTGCCTTTTTTGTTTTGCGCGCTCGCTCAAACTCGTGTCGCCATTACGAATGCCGACTTTCCAACTCATTTCCAGTTCTTCAATCACTTCCTCCATTGCTCTTCCAATATCTTTTGCAAGCGCACGCAAAGGCGTGATCCATAAAAGTTGTAAACCGTTTTTATTTTTCGTTTTATAATGGTCGGGATGGTCATTAATAAAGGAAATAACAGCACCAAGAAAGACCGAAAATGTTTTTCCGCAGCCCGTAGGCGCATTTACTAATCCCGATTTTTGATTGATGATGTGTTGCCATGTTTCTTCCTGGAAAGGAAATGGAATAAAATCTTTTGCAGCAAGCCATTTGCTGATTACTTCAAAACCTTTTGTATTTTTTAATTCAACTTCAGTCATTCAACGATAAAACAATTCAACAATAATTCAATAATAAAATAATCACTTCCCATACAATCTCAGCATTTCTTTCAAATCTTCCAACGTATTAATTTCATCGACCGTCTTATCTTTTCTCCATCTGTTCATACTTGGGAAACGCAATGCCACTCCGCTTTTATGGCGATTGCTTGCTGCAATTCCTTCAAAAGCAATTTCAAAAACCAATTCAGGTTTTACCGTTCTTACCGGTCCGAATTTTTCCAGAGAATTTCTTTTTACAAAATAATCGATCTGCGCAAATTCTTTATCAGTCAATCCCGAATATGCTTTTGTAAAAGTGATTAATTCATTTCCATCTTTTACGGCAAATGTATAATCTGTGTAAAGATTGCTTCTTCTCCCACTTCCTTTTGCGGCATACACCATGACGCAATCAATTGTCAACGGATCAATTTTCCACTTCCACCAATCGCCGCGTTTTCTGCCAACTTTATAAACAGAATCTTTTCTTTTCAACATAATGCCTTCGCTGTTTTTATCTCTTGAGTTTTTTCTGATTTCTCCAAGTTCATTCCATGAATCAAAATTTATTTTCTCAGAAATGTGAATCGATTTATTTTGAAAAGATGAAAGAATTTCGTCCAGTTTATTTCTTCTTTCAATTAAAGGCTTTTCACGCCAGTCTTCATAATTATATTCTAAAAGATCGTAAGCAAAAAAACTGATCGGCGCTTCCTGCAATTGTTTCTTCGAAATGTTTTTTCTTCCGATACGTGTTTGCAAAACCGCGAAGGGCAAAGGCCTGCCATCAACAGCCGGAATAATTTCTCCATCCAAAACAATTCCATCGGGTAATAAATCTTTCAAAATAAAATACTCCGGAAATTTATCCGTCATCAATTCTTCGCCCCTGCTCCACACAAATAATTCGTTATTTCTTTTGATTATTTGTCCGCGAATTCCATCCCATTTCCACTCGGCCTGCCACAATTCCGGCTCGCCCAAATTTTCGACAGAATCATCAATTGCATAAGCAAGATAAAATGGATAAGGCTTCGAAAAATCAGTAACAGCAACGGCTTCACATAACAATTCGTTAAATGAAGTGGTGAGCGGATCCCAGTTTCCGCTGATCCTGTGTGCTATCACTGAAGGAGAAACATCAACTACTTTTGCCAAGGCATTGACGATTGTTTTTTGTGACACACCAATGCGAAAAGCGCCGGTGATGAGTTTATTAAAAACAAATTTTTCTTCAGCGTTCATCTGATGCCAGCTCTCAACAATAAAATTTTTCTTTACGGCTTCATCTTCTTTTTCGATGCTGATTAGTTTTTGTAAATAATAAGAAAGATTTTGATTTTCATGTTCAAGCGTTTCGGTTTTTGCAAGCAACAAAGCCAGCGTTTCTGAAAAATCACCCACTGTGTGATGACATTCGGTAAAGAGCCAATCGGGAATTTGCGCAAGTTCTATACACCATTGCCGCATGAGCTTTAAATTCACTGACCGCCGTGGTCTTCGTCCACTGAAGAGCGCAATTACCCAAACTTTATCTTCATCGGGGCCGGTTGCAAAATAGTCAACAAGGCTTTGCAATTTGTCGTTTGTTTTTGTGGAAGAACTAACTTCCGTCACTAACTCAGCAAACAATTGCAAGCCATTATTCTTTTCTATGTCAGCGATTTCATTCATACATTTTCTGCTTCTTCATTTTTGATTTCCAGTGGCGAATTGGTTTCTTCATCTTCATCACCAAATTGCGTTTTTACTTCTGCAGAAATGGCAATATTTTTTTCGTTGAGATATCGGCTGAAAGCAGATTGAAAGCCGTGCGTAACAAAAACTTTTTCAGCGCCTGTTTCCTGAATGGTTGTTATTAAAGAATTCCAATCTGCGTGGTCGCTCAGTGCAAACCCCGCATCCACATTTCTTCTTCTGGCATTTCCCCTCACCTGCATCCAGCCGCTGCAAACTCCGATTGAATAAGGATAAAACTTTCTCATCCAGGATGTTCCTTCGGCGCCTGGCGGCGCTAGCACAACAGTTTCTTTCAACAATTCTTTTGGAGTTTCAGGCGTGATTCTTACCACAGGATTCAAATCCCAACCGGCGTCAATAAAAGTTTGTTGCATGTTGTAAATCGCTCCGTGGGCAAAAATCGTTTGTGTAGTTTCTTTAAGCGCTTGTAATACGCGCTGAGACTTACCGAGGCTGTATGCGATCAAAATACTTGCCTTGCCATTCTCTTTATTCTTACTGATCCAGTTGATGATGTCATTGTAAATTTCCTCTTGTGGTTTCCACTGAAAAATCGGCAACCCAAAAGTGGATTCCGTAATAAAAGCATTACATTTTATTGGCTCAAATTTTCCGCTGATGCCATCATCTTCTCTTTTGTAATCACCACTTACTACCCAAACCTCACCCTGGTATTCGAGACGAATTTGTGAAGAGCCAATGATATGTCCTGCAGGATGAAATGAAATTTTTACGCCATTCATAAAAATCGTTTCGTCCCATTCCACGGTTTGATAATTGTTATTTCCCAATCGCAATTGAAGAATGGGTTTTGTGAATTTGTGGCACAGGTAAAATTGATTTCCAAAACGCGCATGATCGCTGTGGCCGTGGGTTATAACGGCTTTCTCGACAGGCAGCCACGGATCAATATAAAAATTTCCTGCTTCGCAATAAAGACCTTTATCAGTAAAAGAAACAAGATTAGACATAAGATTAAATTTACAAATAATCTGCCTGATTTTTTATTTATTTAAATCGTAGCGGGCAAAGAAATAACCGCGATTTATATTTTGCATGAATAATTTATTTTTGCAGAATGATACTTCTCTGGATAAATATTATCAGAAAGCCCACCTAAGCAATTTGAAAAATTTTCTCTTTTCACATCTTCGTTATTTGCTGTAAATCTTATTCGTTTTTTTTAATAATTCTAAAACTATTATGAATACCATCATTGAGCCATTCAAAATAAAATCTGTTGAACCAATTTATTTTACCACGAAAGAGCAAAGAATCAAAATTTTAAAAGAAGCTTTTTATAATCCTTTTCTAATTCATGCTGACGATGTGTTGATTGATTTGCTGACCGATAGCGGCACCAGTGCAATGAGCAGTGCTCAATGGGCGGGCATCATGGTTGGTGACGAATCTTACGCCGGAAGCAAAAGCTTTTTTCATTTTGAAAATACAATCCACGAATTGACAGGAATGCCGATCGTGATTCCAACACACCAGGGACGTGCTGCGGAAAAAATTTTATTTTCTGTTTTAGGCGGAAAAGCGAAATACGTTGTAAGCAATACTTTGTTTGATACAACTCGCGCGAATATTGAGTTTTCCGGCGCAGAAGGAATTGATCTTTTGTGTCCAGAAGGAAAAATTCCTTCGCTGGAAGCGCCTTTTAAAGGCAATATGGACATAGAAGCTTTTAAAAATTTCATTAAAGAAAAAGGCGCTGAAAATATTCCGGTTTGTATTCTCACCATCACAAATAATTCAGGCGGAGGGCAGCCCATAAGCATGCAAAATATAAAAGAGGTTAGTTCTATTTGTAAAGAAAATGGAATTCCTTTATTTATTGATGCCTGTCGCTTTGCGGAAAATTGTTATTTTATTAAACTTCTGGAAAAGGAATATGCAAATGTTTCAGTTGAAGAAATTGCACATGAATTATTTTCTTATGCAGATGGTTGCACGATGAGCGCAAAGAAAGATGCCTTTGCAAATATTGGCGGGTTTATTGCTTTGCGAGATGAAGAACTTGCTGTGCAATGTAGAAATTTATTAATTATTACAGAAGGTTTCACCACTTATGGAGGCCTTGCCGGGCGTGATCTTGAAGCGATCTCAATCGGATTGAAAGAGGTGATGGATGAAAATTATTTGCAGTATCGGCTTCGCAGCATTGAATATCTCACAGAAAAATTAATCGCCGAAAATGTACCGGTTATGAGACCTGCAGGAGGACATGCCGTTTATCTTGATGCAAGAGAAATGCTTCCTCACATTCCTTCTTCTCAATATCCAGGACAAGCGCTGGTAGCGGCTTTATATGTTGAAGGTGGAGTTAGAGGAGTTGAAATCGGATCGTTGATGTTTGGAAAATATGATGAGAAAGGAAAATTAATTCCTGCAATGATGGAGCTTGTTCGCCTGGCAATTCCACGAAGAGTTTACACCCAAAGTCATATTGACTACGTTGCGGAAGTGATCATTGAAGTTTATAAAAACCGTCATAAAATAAAAGGATTACAAATAGAATATGAAGCGCCTGCGTTACGTCATTTTACCGCAAGAATGAAGGAAATTGTATAGAGAATTAAATATAGGATCATGAAAAAGATCATTTTAAAATCGTCCGGAATTTTTTTGTTGCTTCTTGGATTGGTCTCATTATTTATGACCACTTCAATCATTTTTGATTTATTTCATATTCAGCAAATGGAAGGCAATTATGTTTCTTTTATTGTTTATGCGAATTTTATTTGTTCGATCATTTATCTTATTTCCGCCTATGGATTTTTTAAAGAAAAAAAATCAACTACTGTATATTTATTTGTGGCAAGTTCTATTCTCATCCTTGCGTTTATCGCTTTTTGGATTTACATTGAGAAAGGAGGTGTTTATGAAATTAAAACGGTGAAAGCTATGTCTGTACGAACTTTGATCACAATTGCTTTTACAGGGATTGCATGGAAGTATTTGTCTAAAAAAGAAAAAGTGATTTTATAGAAGTTAGCTTTTACACTTTTATTTTTTGCCCTTTTTTCTATAAAACAAAATGTAATTTGCCACATGCCTGTTGAAAGAATTGATATCGATTATTTCCTGAAGCTTTCTGAAACTTTTCCTGTTCTTGACGTGAGAAGCCCTGCAGAATATCAACATGCTCGTATTCCGGGAGCATTCTCTGTTCCGATTTTTTCTGATGAGGAAAGAAAAATTATCGGTACTGCTTATACAAAAGAAAGCAGGCAAATTGCTGTGGATCATGGATTGGAGTTTTTTTCTGAAAGAATGAAAAACATTCATGAGGAGGTAAAGAATATTATTAGGGATTGGGAAAATAAAAATCATTCACACGTAAACACTTTATTGGTTCATTGCTGGCGAGGCGGCATGCGCAGTGACGCAGTTGCATGGCTTTTGAATCTTTATGGTTATAAAATTTTTGTTTTGAAAGGTGGTTATAAAGCTTTCAGGAGATGGGCATTGCTACAGTTTGAAAAAAAATATTCATTAAAAATTTTGGGCGGATTTACAGGATCGGGGAAAACGGAAGTGTTAAGAGAATTAAAAGAAAATGGGAAAACTGTAATTGACCTGGAAGGTCTTGCAAACCATAAAGGATCCGCATTTGGATCATTAGGAGGAAATGCGCAGCCATCACATGAAATGTTCGAAAATTTACTTGCAATTGAATTATGGAAAATAGAAACGGGTGTACAAATGAATAATGAAATATGGATCGAAGACGAAAGCGTTCATATTGGAAGAGTTGGAATTCCTAAAATATTCTGGCAGCAAATGCGTGAAAGTCAGTTGTATTTTTTAGAAATTCCTTTTGAAGAAAGAGTGAAATATATTTCCAGGCATTATGGAAAATTTCATGAGCAGGAATTGATAGAGTGTATTTTAAAAATACAAAAAAGATTAGGTGGTTTAGATACGAAAAATGCAATACAGTTTTTAAATGAAGGAAACTATTCTGCTGCCTTTTCCATTTTATTAAAATATTATGACAAGATGTATCACGAAAGCTTGCATAATCGCGCAGGAATTGATTTTCTTCTGAATAAAATAATTTGTGAAAAAGTCGAAGCAAAAAATGCAGGGCAGTTAATTGATGAATAATCATTTATTTTTGAGATCGCTTAAAACATTTTGAAATTTTATTTAAATAATATGAGAAACCAATCTAAAATAAACAGGAACCTATCCTTTATTTTGATTGCTTTTCTTTTCCCCGTCACCACTTTTTCACAAGATATTTCCGGCGTTTGGACGGGACATATTTACAATGACACCACGCGGAAAAACATTCATTATGAACTTGCGATTAATGAATCAGACGGCAAGGCAAGCGGATTCTCACACACTACTTTTGTATTTGACAGCTTAGAGAATGTTGGAGTAAAATCCGTAAAAATCCGTATAAAAAAAGACCGGATCGAAGTGGTGGATGATAAATTTATTTATAATAATTTTCCTTCTCCTCCACCAGAAGGAGTAAAAATGTATTCGTTCTTAACGCTTTCCGAAAATGATACTACAGAAGTTTTGAGTGGAACATGGATGACCAATTCAACAAAAATTTACAACTCAGTTACGGGAACTATTTTTTTGGAAAAGAAAAAACAAAGGCCTGATCAAACTGTTATTGCCACGAAACTTATTCAGTTAGGACTTGGTAATAAACTTTCCTTTCTGCCGCCTGCAATTGTTTCGCGTGATATGATTGCAATCAATGCTAAACCAAATTCTACACAAAATATACTTCCTGGGAATAATGAAACTTCAACCACTTCTTCTGTACCAGCGCAAAATGAAACGGCAAAAAAACCTCAACAAATAACAAGCAATGAAAAACAAAATCAAAATGTTGCAAAACCCCAAGAAAAAAATGAGGTAGCGATAAAGGAACAACCTGAAAATAAAAAGCCAAACGAGCCGGTAGATATCGTAAAAAAAGAATCAGTTCATGAAAGCAAGAACGAAAATCTGGCAAAAAATGAAGACATAAATCAAAAACAAACAGCTGCTAAAGTACAAGTCATTACAACAACAACAAAAGAACCAAAAGTTATTTCAAAAAATGAACCTTCTCAAGTTCCCCGACAACAAAAAAATGCTGCACCATCAAAAATTGAAAATGTAGATCAAAAAGAAGTAGCAGTTAAAGAATCTAACAAAACAATTCAGTCAAAAGACCAGGTTGCACAAGCAGAAAAGCAACAACAAAAACCTGAAAATTTAAATAATCCTCAATTGGCCGTAAGCAAACCTGCCAAAAAGATTGAGACAAATCAGCCAACAGAACCTAGAAAGCAGGAGCCTGTAAATGCTGCAGCAAAAGAACAAATAACTCCAAAAATTAGTAATGAAAATGTAGCGAATGAAAATCAAAGCAAATCTTCCGGACCACCTCCGGCGGCTGAAATTTCAAAACGAAAAATAGAAACGATCCGAACTGTTGACATTGTTTCAAAAGACAGCCTTCAGTTTTCGCTTTACGATAATGGAACGGTAGATGGAGATACCGTTACTGTTTTAATCAACGGGAAAGTGGTTATGCCACGCGTAGGCCTCCTGGAAAGAGCGATCAACAAAACGATTTATCTTACTCCAGACATGGGTGATTCAATTTCTGTAGTGATGTATGCTGAAAATTTGGGAAGCATTCCTCCAAACACAGGTCTATTGGTCATTCGCGATGCGAGCAGAATTTACGAGATTCGTTTTAGCGGAGACCTGCAAAAAAACTCAGCAATAATTTTAGTACGAAAAAAGAAAACTTAATTGGAAAATTCAGACAGTCCGGGAAAAATAAAACTTACACAATTCTCGCGTGGAGCGGGCTGTGGGTGTAAAATTTCTCCATCAGTTTTAGAAGAAATTCTTCATTCGCAATTTACTTTTCCTGATAAAAATTTATTAGTTGGAAATAACAGTAAAGATGATGCTGCAGTTTATGATCTTGGCAACGGGAATGCATTAATTTCCACAACAGATTTCTTTATGCCGATCGTGGATAATGCATATGATTTCGGACAAATTGCTTCAGCAAATGCCATCAGTGATATTTATGCAATGGGCGGAAAGCCAATACTAGCCATAGCTTTGCTTGGATGGCCGGTTGAAAAACTGCCAGCATCACTGGCAAAAGAAGTAATGGAAGGAGCTAGAAGAGTTTGTGCAAAAGCAGGAATAACATTAGCTGGTGGTCATAGCATTGATTCTGCTGAACCTTTTTTCGGTTTATCGGTAAATGGCCTTGTAGCAATTGAAAATCTAAAAAAAAATAACACTGCAAAAGAAGGAGATTTTCTTTTTTTGACGAAACCAGTAGGAGTAGGAATTTTATCAACAGCACAAAAGAGAAATGCATTAAAAGAAGAAGATTTGAAAATTCTGATTGGTCAGTTAACTACATTAAATTCTATTGGAGAAGAACTTGGAAAAATAAAAGGTGTTTCTGCAATGACAGATACCACAGGCTTTGGGCTTGCCGGGCATCTAATTGAAATGGCGGAAGGAAGTGATCTTTCCGTTGAAATTAATTACTCACGGTTATGCCTATGCGGAAATGTAAAAGAATATCTTTCCCAAAGAATTGTGCCTGATGCTACTTACAGAAACTGGAATAGCTACAGCCAAAAAATAAGCTTTGAAAAGGGTGTAAATGTAATGGAAGCATTTTCAATTTTGCCGGATCCGCAAACAAATGGAGGATTGATGATTGCAGTAAATCCAAATTCTGCCGGGGAAGTCCAGCAAGTTTTAAAACAAAGCGGCCTTGAAAAATTTGCAGAACCAATTGGAAAATTTATTTCAAAAGATGAAAAAATAATTCACGTTCTCAATTAATTTTTATGAACTGGATCATATTAATTATTGCCGGTTTTTTTGAAGTTGGTTTTGCAACCTGCCTGGGAAAAGCAAAAGAAACATCAGGAACGACGGCAGTTTGGTGGATCGCTGGTTTTTTTGTTTGCCTTACTTTGAGCATGCTTTTATTATACAAGGCTTCACAAACTTTACCGATCGGAACTGCTTATGCAGTTTGGACAGGAGTAGGTGCAGTAGGGACCGTTATTGTAGGAATTCTACTTTTTAAAGAACCTACAGATTTCTGGAGATTGTTTTTTCTTACGACTTTAATAGCTTCAATCATCGGATTGAAATTTGCATCACACTAAAATCTGAAGAGAGAGAAGTAAAGCAATAAATAATTGCCTTTTTTTATTTGCAAGCCGTTTACAATCCATCAATAATTGACGCCAATTTTTTATCTTTTTCTGTAACTATATCTCCTGCATCATGCGTTGAAAGCCATATTTCAAGCTGATTATATTCGTTAGTCCATTTTGGATGGTGATCCATTTTTTCTGCTGCTAATGCGACGCGCGTCATAAATGCAAATGCTTCTGAAAAATTTTTAAACTGAAATTTTCTGTAGAGCTTGTTGTCTTTTTCTTCCCACATAATTTTTGATTTAATTTTTAAAAAACAAGATGCTGTTTATTTTTAATTTTCTCATTGGTCAGTTCAATCACCATTTGCACAGATGGAATTGTTTTAATTGAATTGATAAAAATATTCACCTCTTCATCTTTCATAATATCATCTTTCATCAGCCACAAAAAATCAAGATGTTTAAATTCCGGCAACAAATATTCTCCGTCGTCTTCATTGTTATACAAATAATGTTTTATGGTTCCTGCCTGTTGTCCATATTGATAAATCGGGAAAAAATAATTGCGTGTTTTTTTATTTAAATGTATTTCGATACTGTTGTTGATCCTGAAATCAAAATTTAAAATCTGGTTCAGATGCCAGCAAAACCGGTATTGTTCTATAGACGCCATAATGCCCAATAGTCTTGTGTTTTCGAAAAAATCTTCCAGCATTGCTTCATTATCAAAACGCAGTTTCATTTTTCCCTTTTTTTAAAAAACTACATCAAAATCTTTCTTATCATTTCCTCTCATCACCGTAACTTTTGTAGAGTCTCCTTTTTTAAATTTACTTAGCGCTTCCATATAATTATTGATGTCGGTTATATTAAAATCTCCAAGTTTAATGATCACATCGCCAGGCATCATTCCAATTCTCTGAGCGATCTTTCCATCAATAATTTCATCCGCTCTTACTCCTGATCCTGAAAAAGTATAGTCTGGCATAAATCCTAAAGTGACCGTGAAATGTGACATTGACATTTGCGGCTCTTTTGTTTTTTCAAATGATAGTTTTTCTTTTTTATTGGTTTCTTTCAAAATATTTTCGACATATTGAATCACTCTGAATTCGCCGACAAAATTTATTTTATCAACATCATCAGTTGGTTTGTGATAATCTTTATGTGCGCCGGTAAAGAAAAATAATACCGGAATATTTTTCAAATAAAAAGAGGTATGATCGCTTGGACCAACGCCGCTTGAATCAAATTTTACATTCAGCGATTTGGTTTTTTCTGGTAATATTTTCCCCCAGGATGGAGACGTTCCAAATCCTCCAATATATAAAGTATGTGAAGCATCATTAAGTCTTCCAACCATATCAAAATTGATCATATAATTTATATGATCAAGGGGAACAACCGGATTTTCAGTGAAATATTTTGAACCATACAAACCTTCTTCTTCCCCGGAAAAACAAGCGAATAAATAATTATTATTTTTCAGTTTTGAATCTTTCAGATATTTAGCCAATTCCAATACTGCAGCCGTTCCGCTGGCATTATCATCGGCGCCGTTGAAGATTTCTCCTTTTCCGCCAAGGTTCAATCCTTCATCTTCTCCATGCCCCAGATGATCGTAATGGGCGCCTAAAATGATTGTATATGGAGCGCCGTTATCAATGTACCCAATCACGTTATGCCCTGTAAGAGATTTCTCACCCAGGTCAACTTTTAAATCGATATTAAGGTTTGCAGAATTATCACTTAAAAATTTTGTTGCCACATTTTTATAAAGGAAAACTACAGGAATTTTCAGCGCCGGCGTTTTTGATTTACCGTCGAAATTTAAATCTGCATTTTCATTTCCGGAATTATAAACAATGACGGAGGACGCACCTTTTTCTGCAAATTCGATTGCTTTATTTCTGATCGCTCCTTTCAAATCAAAATGAGGATTATTATTATTTTCTTCAAGAATATCTTTCACATCCCAGAACCATGGCATTCCTTTTTCTTTAAATGCGGGAGAAGCATCAGCTTTTACTGTACCGTTGCTGCTGAAAATAAAAGGGAAGAATTCTTTTTCGCTGATTGCAGTATCATTAATGATCAGATGAGTGGTTGGTAAAACCTGTTTTCCCTGGTTGATTTCAAAGGTTTGTATAAAAGAATGATCATTCCCTTTTGGTTCTAATCCTGCTTTTTCAAACTGCTGGGATAAATATTCATAAGCCAGTTTTTCGCCATTCGTTCCTGTTCTTCTTCCTTCTAATTTATCGCTGGCGAGAAAACTAACTTCGGTTTTTAAATTCTCGATAACTGCCTTATCGGATTTGCTAAGCCGTTGGGCGGTTACAGTTTGTGAAACAATAATCAAAAAAAGAAAAATATTTTTCATGAGGGCTATTTATTTTTAAAGACAAATTTAAGGTGAATATAGTAGTGAAGGTTATGATAAATTTTTTATGCGACGGCGTGTTTCCTGAATTCGTAAAACATCTTTGAAATCTGCAAATTACTTTTGCCGATTATCATAAAACAATTGAGCCACCAGTTAAATATTGCTTTAGTAGGAAATCCAAACAGTGGAAAAAGCTCGCTTTTTAATTCTTTAACAGGATTAAATCAAAAAGTTGGAAATTTTCCGGGAGTAACTGTTGACAAAAAAACCGGTATTTCAAAAATTTCAGAAAATCTTTCTGCAAAGATCATTGACCTTCCGGGCACATACAGTCTTTATCCAAAAAGAAATGACGAATGGGTTGCCTACAAAGTTTTACTCGAACAGGATCCTCACGTAAAGGCAGACATGATCGTGTTGGTGGCGGATGCGAGTAATTTAAAAAGAAACCTTCTCTTCTGTTCGCAAATTATCGATCTGAAACGTCCGGTAATCATAGCTTTAACGATGATGGACATTGCGAGGAAAAATAATATCCAGGTGGATGTTGCCGGCCTGGAACGTGAACTTGGCGTTTTGGTAATTCCTGTTAATCCTAGAAAAAATAAAGGGATTCAACAGTTAAAAAAAGCGATCGAACACACTGCAGAAAATCTGCATTTTTTACCGGAAAGGGATTTTATAGATGTAAAACCTATGGCTCCTGAGGCTATAAAAAAGGTTCGGAATATTTTTCCTGAAGTAAGCGATTATCGTGCGATTCATTATCTGATCAATCATGAAAATTTTTCATTGAATGATCAAGCTCAAGACGATATTGAAAACATAGAAATTGCAACAAAATTTAATCCATCAAAAACGCAGGCAGAAGAAGTTTTACAACGTTATGGAAAAATAAAAACCATTATGAAGCAAACGGTGGTGGAAGCAGACCCGTTGCAAAAAGCTTTGTTTACACAAAAACTGGATGACATTTTATTGCATCGGACATGGGGGTATCTGATTCTGATCGCTGTACTTTTTTTATTGTTCCAAAGCATTTTTGTCATTGCGCAATTTCCGATGAATGCGATAGAATGGACGTTTGCACAGGCTGGGGGATGGCTTGGACAGGTTCTACCTTCCAGTTGGTTCACCGATCTTTTTATTAATGGAATTTTGGCAGGCTTAAGCGGAATCATTGTTTTTGTTCCACAGATCATGATCTTATTTGGACTCATTACTCTTTTGGAAGACACGGGTTACATGGCGAGAATTAGTTTTCTTACTGATAAAATTATGCGCAAAGCCGGCTTGAATGGAAAGAGTGTAATGCCGATGGTTAGTGGGCTTGCGTGCGCTGTGCCAGCTATCATGAGTGCGAGAAGCATTGAAAATAAAAAAGAAAGATTGCTCACCATCATGTGTACACCCTTGATGAGTTGCAGTGCACGGCTTCCGGTTTATACCGTGCTGATCGCTTTGGTGATTCCTCATAAAATGTATTTTGGATTTATCAGTTTGCAAGGCCTTGTGATGATGCTGATGTATTTTCTCGGAACCTTCATGGCGTTGCTGGCAGCGTATGTGATGAAATGGTTTATCAAAAGCAAAGAAAAAAGTTTTTTCATTTTGGAACTTCCTGCCTATCGCGGTCCACGATGGAAAAATATTATTTCAACGATGATTGAAAGGGCCCGGATTTTTGTGTTTGAAGCCGGAAAAGTGATCATGGTAATTAGTTTGCTGCTTTGGGTTTTAAGCACATTTGGGCCCGCAAAAAAAATGCATGAAGTCACGACAAAATATGCTGCTCTTGTTCAACAAAATCCTTCACAGGCGCAGGAATACAAAAAGTTAGAAAGTACTGAACATTTGCAAAATTCGTATGCAGGAATTTTGGGAAAAACAATTGAACCGGTCATTCGGCCACTGGGTTATGATTGGAAAATTGGCATCGCACTGATCACTTCTTTTGCTGCCCGTGAAGTGTTTGTTGGAACGATGGCAACCCTTTACAGCGTTGGCGATGATGCGGATGAAAATAATGCGACACTACGCCAGAAAATGAGTGCTGCAACATGGCCGGATGGAGAAAAAGTTTATACACTTGCAGCCGGTTTATCACTTCTTGTTTTTTATGCACTTGCTATGCAATGTATGAGCACACTTGCTGTTGTAAAGCGTGAAACACACACCTGGAAATGGCCGATCATCATGTTGTTTTATATGACGGGACTCGCTTACATCATGAGTTTCATCACTTATCATTTATTCAGATAATTTAAAAAAAAGAATTCAGTTTATTTGTTGCTTCACTGAAAAAAGATTTTTTTTATTCGAAAAGAAAATCGATTTATTTCTCTGTTTACTGCTTTATTTCAGCAATTGAGATTGTCAATTTATAGTACCTTGTTTTTATAAAATTTTTTTCCTATGGATAAAAATGACCTTGCAAAAAAAGTAGTAGATCATCTTTTGGAAACAGATCTTTTCAGCAAATGGCTTGGAATAGAAATTACTGAAATCAAAGAAGGCTATAGCAAAATTAAAATGACAATCAGAAAGGAAATGACGAATGGCTTTGGAATTGTTCATGGCGGAATCACGTTTTCCCTTGCTGATAGCGCATTTGCGTTTGCATGCAACAGCAGGAATAATTTATCTGTTGCGCTCGACACATCCATCAATTTTACAAAACCTGCTCTTGTTGATGACATACTTATCGCAGAAGCGAAAGAAATTCACAATGGAAATTCAACAGGATTTTACCAGATTTCCGTTACAAATCAGAATGATCATTTGATAGCCGTTTTCAAAGGGACTTGTTTCAGAATGAATCGAAATCTGATTTGATAAAAAATATTGCCGAATTTAATTTCTAATTCCTTTTCCAAACCACTTTTCCATCTGTTGCTTCATTTATAACGTCAGGCGTTTACCATCGCCTCTTCCGGTAAATCCGCCGTCCGGATAACCTAAAAGATTACAGGAACTATCGAACAGAAGATTGAATTTATCACAACATGAGGAGAGAAAATAATATACCGTTTTGCCTTTATAATGATAACACGTTACTGATTCCGGCAAACCTTGAGTTGAATCGGCAGCCATCATTTTAATTTTTGCTAAAACGCACGAAGGCAATTCGTTTACGCTTTTTGTTTTTTTATTTGATGCACAGGAAAACAAAAATAAAACCGCTACAAAACTTATTGCTCTGATCATTTTTTTTCGTGTAACATTACAAAAACATTTGCTAAAAAAAACTTTGCGAAATTTACCGGATGGAAAAATCAAACTTTATAGATTTAATAAAAATATTTTGCAAAAGCGGGCACGGTGGCGCAGGAAGCAGGCATTTTTTGCGCAATAAACTTACGGCTTTTGGCGGTCCGGATGGTGGCGATGGCGGACGAGGTGGTCATATCATTTTGAAAGGCAATAAAAATTTGTGGACACTGTTACATCTGCGTTATTACAAAAATATTTTTGCAGAAAATGGTGAGAATGGCGGTAAAAATAATTGCACCGGTCATGATGGAAAAGATATAATTATTGAAGTCCCCCTGGGAACAATTGCAACGATTGAAGAAGATGGAAAACAAATAGAAATTCTTGAAGATGGAGAACAAAAAATTTTATTAAAAGGTGGTCGTGGCGGATTGGGAAATTCTCATTTTGCAACTCCAACCAACCAGGCGCCGCAGCATGCACAACCGGGAGAACCAGGGGAAGAAAGCTTAGTGAATCTTGAGTTGAAAGTGCTTGCTGAGGTAGGTTTGGTCGGATTTCCAAACGCGGGGAAATCCACTTTGCTTTCTGTGATCACGGCGGCAAAACCAAAGATTGCTGATTATGCTTTTACTACGATCACACCTCAGCTTGGGATTGTGGCTTATCGTGATAATAAAAGTTTTTGTGTTGCAGATTTGCCAGGAATTATTGAAGGCGCTGCAGAAGGGAAAGGCCTTGGCCACAGGTTTTTAAGACACATCGAAAGAAATCCCGTTTTGCTTTTTGTCATTCCCGCTGACAGTAAAGATCACGCTGAAGAATTTAAGATTTTGCAAAATGAACTAAAAGAATATAATCCTGAATTGCTGGATAAAAAGTTTTTAATCGCAATCAGCAAAAGTGATTTGCTGGATGATGAATTGAAGGAAGCTATCGAAAAAGAATTGCCAAAAAATATTCCTCATATTTTTATTTCGTCCGTTACCAATAAAGGTTTGAGCGAATTAAAAGATATGTTGTGGAATGCACTAAACTCGTAACACCTAATTTTTAAAAAACAATTTTATTCACGAATTGCACGAATTAATGAGCCGCAAAATTTTATTCTTTATCAACCCGATTGCAGGCACCAAAAACAAACTCAGTTTAGAAGAAACGATCATTGATAAGTGTCGTGAAAAAAATATTTCTTTCGAAATACTCTTTACTTCTAAAGAAGGAGATTACGATTTTTTGCGGGAGAAAGTTAAAAATGAAAACATTACGGACATTGCGATTTGTGGCGGCGACGGAAGTTTGTCACCAATTATTTCTTCGGTTTTAAATCTGCCGGTAAATATTGGAATTATTCCTCTTGGCTCAGGAAACGGACTTG
The DNA here is from genome assembly GCA_051953735.1 of Ginsengibacter sp. Taxonomy (GTDB): domain Bacteria; phylum Bacteroidota; class Bacteroidia; order Chitinophagales; family Chitinophagaceae; genus Ginsengibacter. Next base: position 3,425 of record JBQCIM010000033.1, on the reverse strand, counting down.
CACGAACTGCACAAATTCCTAATTCTGTTGAAAAATCAATTGATACAATTCTTGTTGGCAAATCGAAGTGCACAGACGCTTTTTCCATTAACAAAAAATTAAGCGTTCATGTTTGCGGTTTGGGATTTGATGCAAAAGTGGCACATGATTTTGCGGAAGGAAAAACCCGCGGGCTTCATGCTTACACTAAAATCGCGATAAAAAATTTTCTTTCTGCAAACACATATCCGTTTACCATTGAAGTGGATCAAAAGAGAATTAATGTAAATGCATTTTTTATTTGTATTGCCAACAGCAATCAATTTGGAAATAATTTTAAAGTGGCTCCGAAAGCGAGTATTAACGATGGTTTGCTTGATATTGTTGTGTTACAAAAAACAAATAAAGTAATGGCAGTTTTATCTTTTGTGCAACAAATTATTTCGGGAAAAACAGAGCCATTTTCTGAAAAGAGATTTAATAAGAAACCGATTCTTTATTTTCAAACAAAAAAAATAAAAATTGAAAATCCGCAACTTGCGCATTTGCATATAGATGGAGATCCGGCAACGACCAGCAGAGAATTTTCAATTGAAATTTTGCCATCAGCTTACAGGCTAATTGCGCCTTAAATAAAATTATAAATCCGAATTATTTCTTTGTTCACTTTAAACCGAAAGGAGATTCAACTTTTCTTTAACCTTTTGATATTAAATTCCCTTCACTTTAAAGAGTCCACTAATAAATATTTTTCTCAATTGAATCTTATCCAATATGTGAATATTTAGTTGATTTTATCACAAAAAGTTTTGAAAATCTTTTGATCTCATTCAATATATTTGTTTATGCACTGCGAGAATAATTATGAGAAGCTGCTTGAAGAATTAATTGCAAATGCACTTAAAGAAGATATTGGAGACGGTGACCATTCAACTCTTTCATGCATTGATGAAAACAAAAATGGGAAAGCAATCTTAAAAATTAAGGGTGAAGGAATCTTGGCAGGAATGGAAGTGGCGGCAAAAATATTTTCTTTTGTTGAGCCATCTTCTGTTTTCCAAAAATTTAAAACCGACGGAGATGAAATGCATGTGGGGGAAATTGCCTTCGAAGTAAGTGCAAAAGTTCTTACAATTCTTGGTTGTGAAAGACTGGTATTGAATTGCATGCAACGAATGAGTGGTATCGCAACTCTTACAAGAAAATATACTGACAAATTGAAAGGATATCATACAAAATTATTAGACACGAGGAAGACAACTCCTAATTTTCGTTTACTGGAAAAAGAGGCAGTTAGAATTGGAGGAGGAGTAAACCACCGTTTTGGATTATACGATATGATCATGTTGAAAGACAATCATATTGATTATTCAGGAGGAATTGAAAATGCAATTAATAAAGCATGGAAGTATGTGCAGGAACGAAAACCGGGGCTGAAAATAGAAGTAGAAACAAGAAACATAGAAGATGTAAAAAAAGTGATGCAAACAGGAAAAGTAAATCGCATTATGCTGGATAATTTTTCTCCGGTAAAAATAAAAGAAGCGCTAAAAATTATTGACGGGAAATATGAAACCGAAGCCAGCGGAGGAATAACGCTACAAAACCTTGAGACTTATGCTGCTACAGGTGTTGACTTTATCTCCAGTGGCGCAATTATACATCAGGCTAAAAGTTTGGATTTAAGTTTAAAAGCAGAAATATCACAATAAAATGCCGAAGAAAAAGTTATATAATAGTGGAGGAATTGTTTATTCAACGGCTGAGAATTTTAATTTTTCAAACGAAGAAGAATCACATGATTTTTTGCCGCCAAATGAACAATTGTTGAAAGTGGCTCTTGATAAAAAACATCGTGCGGGGAAAGTGGTTTCCATTATAAAAGGTTTTTCTATGAAAGCCGATGAAATTGAATCAGTAGCAAAAAAATTAAAAGCTTTTTGCGGAAGCGGAGGCTCTGTAAAAGATCATGAAATTATTATCCAGGGCGATCACAGGGATAAAATTCTGCAGTGGCTTTTTAAAAATAATTTTACTAAATCAAGGAAAATTTAATATAATTAATTCACCAGTTTTAATAACTTTATCATAACCTAAAAAACATGATCTCTAAAATATCCGAAGGAGTTTCCATCAGCGTTGAAACATTTTATCAGCCTGAATACAGCAATCCAGCTAACAGCGAATATATGTTTGCATACCGCATTACTCTTGAGAATCACAACACATTTCCGGTGCAGTTATTAAGAAGGCACTGGTACATTTTTGACAGCACTACCGAGCATCGCGAAGTAGAAGGCGAAGGTGTTATCGGCATTCAACCTGTTATTCATCCGGGTGAAAAATATCAGTATGTAAGTGGTTGCAATTTGCGTAGCGAAATGGGCAAAATGCATGGTATGTATTTTATGGAAAACCGCTACAACAGAAGAACTTTTATGATCAACATTCCTGCTTTTGAAATGGTCGTTCCCTTCAAGCTGAATTAAATCCGCGGCTTATATTTTGACTTAGAATAAATTTCTCTTGCATCTGTTTTCATTAATGTTGCCAGAGAAGTTTCAGGATATTTTTCCATAAATTTTTTCACGATCTGAAGACCTGAAAACGTTCCGATATTTCCAGGTGAACCTTCGCCAAGTTCCTGTGTTTTCGGGCCTTCCCCTATATAATTCTGAACAACATTCTGATCGGTTTTGTTCAACAGATCATTATTCAAAAAGAAATCCCAGATTACTGCTTCGTTTTTATAACAATCATCTAATTGTTTTTTTGTATAACCGATACATTCAAATTCAGGAGTGGTCGGCAAAAATTTTGTAAGCAAAAACATCCTTCTTCCTTTATCTACAATTTGCTCTATCAAAGGCTTTCCAACACCTTTTTCAGGAAACAGGTCATCTACAATATTTCTCATGCAGTTAACCGGAATATGCGCTTTATCAAAATTCCTTGAGAGATATTCAGGATACTGTTCCAATCCTTCTTCACTTTTGTAAAAAGAAAAATCTTTTCCCATATGTAGTTGCAATCCGATACCCAAACTTTTTGCAGTCAGAACGTCTCCCTGCACTCCAAAAGATGTTTGAAAGTTCGCATTAATGGGCCCGATGAAAGTGATCACAGATTCAGGAACCTTATAATCGGGAAAATAATATTTTACAAATTGCAAGCCTTGTTTGATTGCTTCGGTTTCTTTCGAAAAATTTTTATAAAGCAGATCTGATGAATCTTTTATAGGCATATAATCATGGATAAACATCCTGATTGCCTCGTCCTGTGGATTGTTTGGAATTAATAAACTATCTAAATCCAATCCTAAAATATTAGCAGTATAAAGCGGTAAGAAATCAGGATATTTTTCAAAAACCAACTTCATTGATTGTGCAACTTTTATTGTATAAATTGCAAAAAAATCGTCTTCAAAACTTTTGGTTTACAGGTTG
>JBQCIM010000032.1:0-13796 GCA_051953735.1 Ginsengibacter sp. | reverse complement strand
ACACTCCAAGTCCAAGCAAAAAAGAAGTATGTGTGGTCGTATATCCCATAAAGTTTCGATGAAGCGTTTCATCTTTTTTTGCTTTATATAGATCATCATCCGGCAATGCAAAATGATCCATACCAATATCAAAGTATCCTGTTGATAAAAATTTTTCTTTCGCCAAAGAATACAATTGCACCTTTAATTCAGCAGAAGGAAGATCGTTTTCATCAAATAAACGTTGTGCTTTTTGCTTCCACGGAACATGGGCATAACTGTAAAAAGCGATCCTGTCAGGATGAAGCGCAATGGTTTCATCAATCGTTTTTGCTTGACCTTCTAATGTCTGAAAAGGCAAACCATAAATGAGATCAAAGTTCACTGAATGAAAACCAATTGATCGTGCATTGTCTGTTGCACGACGAACGTTTTCCAAAGGTTGAATCCTGTTTATCGCACGTTGTACAACAGGATCGTTATCCTGAACTCCATAACTAATCCTGCGAAAGCCAAATGAATAAAGGGTTTGAAGATGTTGTAGCGTTGTATTGTTCGGATGTCCTTCGATGCTGAATTCGTGTTGAGAATGAATGATTGAAGATTCAAAAATCGTTTCTAACAGGAATTGCAAATTTTTTGGAGAAAAAAAAGTTGGCGTTCCTCCTCCCAAATGCAATTCACGAATAACAGGCGTTTCGTTCATCAGTTGCCGATACAATTTCCACTCTTTCAAAATCGCACTAATATATTCTTCCTCAACAGAATGATTGGTTGTAATTTTTTTATTGCATCCACAATAAGTGCACAAGGTCTCGCAAAAAGGCAGATGCAGGTAAAGACTTATTCCTCCTGCTGAATTTTGTTTTTGAAAATCTTTTTGAAATTGTTCTTTCCAAAAGTTATCGGCTTTCATTTCTTCCCAGAAAGGAACTGTGGGATAGCTGGTATAACGCGGAACAGCTACATTGTATTTATGTAACAATTCTTCTGGCGACATAATGAAATAAATTGATAATGCTTAAAGAATGTTCTGACAAAATTATTTTTCTTAAAATAAATTTTCTTGAGTTGAGTCATTGATTAGTATGATATAAATCACAGAACATAATGAATATACTTAGATGCAAATGTTGAAGTTTTTTAACAGAAGAATTGAGACAGGGATAACTTTCTTAGATTACTTAATGAACCCTTTTGAATTCAAACTTCCTATTAAAGCTAGACTTACATCATATTAGCCAGGAGTTTATAATTCGGAGGTGAGATTGGGAAGCCGACATTTTTGGGCAATATTAAATTTGCCTGTTTACTAAATTGGCCTGAGAATCTCCGTAATGCCTTCAATAGGTCCGAATTGCAATCATTCTCTTTGATCAGATAGTCCAAAAAAATAAAACTGAGTAAAACTTTGCAAAGTAATTTTTTTCAAAACTTCTTACCTTTGCAAAGAGGATAATTTAGGTTCTTATTAATTGACTAATCCTCGACTAAAAAAAGTGAGTTCTTGTAAATCAATAAGTTAGGAGGCTGTTACGAATCCGCTCGGGACCTCTGAATGCTGAGATTTCAATTTTTTAATTGTTATCTCATTTTACTCCACTTCACAGTTAGCCCGTTGTTTAAGCTTTATAACAACCTTTCGAAAAACTTTCTCTTAACGTAACAGAAGCTTATTCCATCTATTTTATCTTTCTACCCATTTTGTTCGGTTGGATTGCGCTTGCACATGAAGATTGATAGATGGGCAGACAATCTTCAAATCGTACAGGGCGGCTTTTTTATGTTCAAAATATTCTCACTAAATAAGAGCAACTGGATCAAGGCCAGTTGTGCGTGTAACTATCATCCTCATCGGGCCTTTACCCCACAAACCGGCACAATGATTTTATTTCATCCTTATTGGTAATATAATTTGTAGATTTAAATGCATCTTCTGAAGAGGAATCTGTAAATTTTTTTCATAAAAGTGGTATCAATTGTTTTGCTGCAAAAGCTTGGAGTCAGAAAGAGAAACTAAGTTATTTCCTTTCGAGTATTTGTTTGTTTTAATTTCTGTTCTTACTTCTTCCGGAATCCCTTTTTTCAATAAATCAGCATTGGAAGCGGATTTCAATTGGGATGTTGGATGAAATAAAAAACTGAGAATCCCTTCATTAAATAAACACACCTTTAGCTGATCTTCTTTTCAAGATTCAGCTAGCATCTACATTACATCAATTATATCCCTCTTTAGTTTAGATATTTGAATCACAAAATTGTGGTATTTGTTTGTTTACTTTTTTAAATGCCATCAAAAAAAGATGGCATTTTTCATTTTCAGTAACTCACGTTTTTTAAGAAAGAAAGATATTCACAGCCTGTTAATTCTTTTTATTTCCGGCTCTGATATTTATCAACTATCATCGCAAATTGTTCCATTTAAATCCTAAAAACAAAACTTATGAAGCAATTATTTACTTACCTTTTTATTTTTTATGGATTTGCGGTTAGTGCGCAGCCAAGGTTTTCATTCCACAAATCTTCTCCTTCCGTAAAACCAATTATAGAGAAAGTTGCACAGGATTATTATCAAAATTTCAACAACATCAAAGGGGATACTATCAATCAAACAGCCAGCACTATTGAGTTTCAAAGTAAAATAACTCCGCAGGGCGCCATCGCAACTTCTATCACAAAATATGTCGATCCATTTTCTTACACATGGCAAACAACGATGTTTCAAACTGAAGATTATGATTCCGCCGTTTCAAGATACAAGGAATACTACCGTCAATTAAACGGATGCACGCTGACTTTCTATGATAAAAGTTCTTACAAACTTGCAGGCAATTATGATGAACCCGACGAGAACCGTGCTTTTGCTTCAAGCATTTTACAATTGAATGAAAATAAAAGTGATCTTGAACTGTTTAAAGTGGAGATCGCACTTAATTATTCTATGCCCCAATGGACAGTAAAAATTTTGATGTATGAAAAATTAGCTGATAGCGAAATAAGACCGACCATCAATTAGCAGGATTGCAAAACATTTTTTCATTTTATATTGTAAGGCTGATTTCATAATTTTTGCTTTTGCTTATTTCTATTGGAGAAAAGCGTTAGTTAAAATCAACATTAACTTACATTCGTAAAATAAATTTGAAAAAATGCGCAAATATTTTTTACTCTTATTTTTTTATTCTTTTTCTCAGATCACTTTTGCACAAGCTCCGAAAACTTATAGTTCCTCACAAATTTTTCAGCAGATAAAAAAACTGGATGTACTCGGTTCGGTTTTGTATGTCGCTGCTCATCCCGATGATGAAAACACGCGACTGCTGGCTTTTTTGGCGAATGATAAATTGTATCGAACAGGATATTTAAGTATGACACGCGGTGATGGCGGACAAAATTTAATTGGTGATGAACAAGGCATTGAACTCGGATTGATCAGAACGCAGGAACTGCTTGCCGCAAGAAGAATCGATGGTGCCGAACAATTTTTTACAAGAGCGTATGACTTTGGTTTTACAAAAAGCCCTGAAGAAACATTTCAATTCTGGGATCACGATAAGATATTGAGTGATGTAGTTTGGGTCATCAGAAAATTCCAACCAGATGTGATCATCACGCGTTTTCCAACAACAGGGGAAGGTGGACACGGACATCACACTGCTTCCGCAATCCTTGCCGGTGAAGCATTCGATGCTGCTGCTGATCCTACAAAATTTCCGGAACAATTTAAATATGGCGTAAAACCATGGCAGGCAAAACGCTTGTTGTGGAACACATTTAATTTTGGAAGTGTAAACACAGAACGGCCTGATCAGTTCAAAATCGATGCAGGCGGATATAATGCTTTGCTGGGGGAAAGTTATGGCGAGATAGCTGCTGAAAGCCGCAGCCAGCACAAGACACAAGGTTTCGGTGTTCCTTCTTCAAGAGGAAGGTCTTTGGAATATTTTAAAACGATCAAAGGTTCTGCTCCTGAAAAAACTTTGATGGACGGAGTCATCACTAATTGGGAAAGACTGAACGACGCATCTATGGAATCGGCTGTACAAAAATTAATTGCTGATTATTCTTTTACGTATCCGGAGAAATCTTTACCTGCGCTTCTAAATATCTATCAAACATTAAGTAGTGTAAAAGTGGTTGGTGAAGATACCAACCACGGCGGATATTGGCGCGACCAAAAACTGGAACAGGTAAAACAAATTATTAAAGAATGCCTCGGGCTTTACCTGGAGGCATCTACCAAAACCATGTTTGCCGTTCAGGGCGATTCGTTACAGGTAAATTTTGTTGCGGATAATCGTTTGGGAGGCGCGGTTAATATTTCTTCTATTACCATTCAAAACAAGAAATTCGATTTCAATGATCAGTTGCCTGTTGATGAAAATGTATCGCATACTTTAACAGTAGTCATTCCTGCGGATGCAAAAATTTCCCAGCCTTATTGGCTTGTAGAGCCTATGAATAAAGGATCGTACAATGTTTCTGATCAGAATTTAATTGGCAAACCGCAAAACGATCCTCAGAGTGCCGTAGTAGATTTGAAGATTAACGGAGAAGATTTTTCTTATACCATTCCTATTCAATACAAATCAAATGATCCGGTAAAGGGTGAAGAATTTGAACCGCTTTTTATAATTCCAAAAATAGAAATTCGGTCCAATCCTGAATTGGCATTATCTATTAATAACCAACCAGTGAATATCAATGTAGCTACAGAAAAGAACGCTTCTTCACCCGATAACTTTTCTGTAAAAACGAATTATTCATCGAATGTAATTGAAACAAAAAAAGATAACGGTTCTTATTTTTCAATAAAAAATCCCAGTCAGAAAAATACTGAAATGATTGACTGGAGCGCTGTTCAGGGAAACCGCGTTTATGATTTGTATAAAAAAATTATTTCTTACCCGCATATTCCAAACATCATTTATTTTCATAAGGCAGAATCGAAACTTGTTTCTTTCGATTTAAAAATCTCCGGGAAAAAAGTAGGATATATTCCTGGTGCAGGCGATAAAGTTTCGGATGCATTGACAAAAATGGGATACGAAGTAACGATCATTTCTGCAAAAGATATTACTCCAAACAACCTGAAACAATTTGACGCAATTGTAACTGGTGTTCGTGCTTATAACATTCATGAATGGCTTAATGATTCATACAATACTTTGATGAACTATGTAAAAGATGGCGGCGTTTTATTAGTTCAATACAATACTAATAATAACATTGGCCCTGTGAAAGCAAAGATCGGCCCGTATCCTTTTACCATTTCACGAAACCGGGTAACCAACGAAGAGGCGGCTGTTACATTTACGGATCCGGAAAATCAATTATTAAATTATCCAAACAAAATCACCCAAAAAGATTTTAATGACTGGATACAGGAACGAAGCACTTACCAGGCAGAAAACTTTCAATCAAATTATAAATCCCTATTTTCAATCCATGATGCGAATGAATCGCCATCCGATGGAAGCCTTATCTACACAGATTATGGCAAAGGAAGATTTGTTTATTGCAGCCTCGTGATGTTTAGAGAATTACCTGCGGGAGTTCCGGGCGCATATCGTTTGTTCGCGAATTTGCTTGCGAAACCGGGCAAATAAATTAAGAATTAAGAATGATGCAGAAATCTGAAAAAAAATATTGGAACAAATTGTATGTAATTGTATTTCTTTTTTTAGTGCTGCAGATTATTTTTTATTATTTCGTCACTAAATATTTTCAATAACAATTGCATCATTTCGGCGGGAATTTGAAAACACAAAAACGGATTATTTCTTTGTTGACTGCAAGAAAATTTCCATAAAATTTCTTTTAAATTAAAACGATAAAGTGCTATGAGTTTTCAAGATTGGATCGTGCTTATTGTAACTCTTACCGCTATTATTATTTATGGCGTTTACAAAAGCAGGACCACTAAAAATCTTGACGGCTATTTTTTGAGCAACCGCGATATGCCGTGGTATCTTGTCTTGCTCAGCATCATGGGCACCCAGGCAAGCGCGATCACTTTTATCAGTGCACCAGGTCAGGCTTACACAGACGGAATGCGATTTGTGCAGTATTATTTTGGATTGCCGCTGGCAATGATTCTCATCTGCATTGTTTTTGTTCCTGTGTTTAATAATCTGAAAGTTTACACGGCTTATGAATTTTTAGAAAAGAGATTTGATCTGAAAACACGAACACTTACTTCGTTTCTTTTTCAAATTTCGAGAGGATTGTCAACAGGCATCAGCATATATGCGCCGTCTTTAATTTTAAGTTCGCTGCTTGGATGGAACATTTATTACACCAACATTATCATGGGAGGAATGTTGATCATTTACACAGTTACCGGTGGAGCAAGAGCCGTTGCACACACTCAAAAACTTCAATTGATAATTATTATTGTTGGAATGGTCATCGCCGGATATTTGGTAGTTCATTTAATGCCTTCAGATGTTGGTTTTTTAGACGCGTTGCATCTTGGCGGAAAAAATGAAAAGATGAATATTATCACTTCCGGGGAAACTGCAAATGGCTTTGACTGGAAAGATAAATACAATATCTGGAGTGGAATTATTGGCGGATTTTTTTTAGCGCTTTCCTATTTCGGAACCGATCAAAGCCAGGTGGGGCGCTACTTAACAGCGAAAAACAACCGCCAGGGAAAATTAGGCTTGCTGATGAATGGGATTGTAAAAGTGCCGATGCAATTTTTAATTTTAATGTTGGGCGTGCTTGTTTTTTCTTTTTATCAATATAATAAAGCACCGATCCATTTTAATGAAGTGCAGATCGAACGCGCAAAACAAACAAATTATAAAGAAGAATTGCGGAGTCTTGAAAACACTTACGCTTCAATTTCTCCCGGAGATAATTTGCAAAAAACAAAAATTAAAAATGAATATGCGTCCGTGCTTTCCAAGGCCTTGCCGGGTGAAGATGTCAACGACACGAACTACATTTTTCTTCGCTTTGTGATTGACTATTTGCCTAAAGGCCTGGTCGGTTTATTGATCGCCGTCATCTTTTTAGCAGCGTGGGGAAGTATTGCTGCAGCGTTGAATGCACTTGCTTCCTGCACAGTAGTTGATATTCACAAGAGATTCTTTAAAAAGGAACTGTCTCAAAAACAGGACTACAACATTTCAAAATTCTATACTTTTTTATGGGGAATATTTTGCATTCTCGTAGCAGAATTTGCAGGAAATCTTGGTAATAGTCTGATAGAAACGGTAAACATTTTAGGCTCTTTATTCTATGGCGTCATTCTCGGAATTTTTATCGTCGCTTTTTGGTTCAGACAAATAAAAGCAAATGCTCTTTTTTCTGCAGCTGTCGTTTCTGAAATTTTTGTAATAATCATCTACAAAGCAGATGTGATCTCATTTTTATGGTTGAACGCAATAGGAGCATTATTGGTAATTGTGATTGGATATTTATTTCAGCCATTTATAAAAACCGGCAACGTGAAAGTATAAAAAAAGGTTGCCGTTTCGAAAGTGGCAACCTTTAATAATATTTATTCCTACAATTATTTTATTTCCTTAATCAGTTTTTCATTCAGCAAAACATAATCGCTATTGCCAGCTTCTTTTGCTAATTGCATTGATTCTTTCGCAGAAGCTATTGATCCTTTTTTGTCTCCAAGATCTTTTTGAATTTTTGCTTTATAGTAAACCATAAAAAATGGCGGCGTATCACTTTGCTTAATCGCTTCGTTTACCATTTCCAAAGCTTTTGTTTTATTGTTGTCGTACTCATTATAAAACTGTGCGGCTTGCCAATACGGTTTTTTATCAGAAGAGAGTGCGCTTTCAATTTGCGCTCTTAATTTGTCTTTAATGTTCACTGTTATCGGAATATTTACCTTCACATTATCCCACATTAATGAGAGATCGCAGCTCTCTGGTTTAATGTTCGTAAACTGCATCGTAAACGTTTCTACTTTCTGTAAAATTTTATTTGATTTTACATTTTCCCTGAAAACATCATCGCTTTGTTGATAACCGGCAACTCCTCCATTATTGTATCCTTTGTTCAGAACAAATGTCCATTCTCCATTCCTGTGAGGAATGGTGTAGATCGCATAGCTTCCTGTATCTACTTTATGGCCTAAGATTTCTACAGGATCATTGAACTTTATTTTTGTAGCACCATTAGCGCCCGTTCGCCATAATGAATCGTAAAGAACTACATTTCCAAAAACATTTCTTCCTTTCAACGAAGGCCTGCTGTAAGTCAGTTCTACAGAAGAAAGTCCGAAATCCTGACGGACAAATTCAGTAGGAGAAGGAGCAGGCATTCTCACCTGAGAGAATCCTGGAGTTGCTAAAATTGCCGAGAATAATAGTGCAGAAAATACTTTTTTCATGATACATTTTTTGGTTAAATATGAAGTTAATCAAATTGATTTAAAGGTTGAAACCTTACAAAAAGTATTTTAAGTTGAAAACAATTCCTGAAGAGTTTGCAAAGTTGTAACGAAGGCAGGGTCAATCAAAATAAATCTTTACCGTCTGATAAAGTAAACGGTTTTGCATGTATTGAGTTTGTGTATTTACTTTTTCAGAATAACCTTCAAGGCCAAACAGTCCCGCCGCGTTTCCTTTATTGATCGCTATTTCAAGATAATTGGCAGAGTTGAACAAAGCCAGTTTTTCACTTTCATTTACATCAGCATAAGTCTCACTGATCTTTTCAATCACTTCATCCCTTTTAAAAACAATTTTAAAACTTCTGCCGCGCCTCTGTTGTTCAAATTCTTCCTTGGTAATATTAATTATAACGTTTTCAAAATTGTCGATAAAAATGATTTGCCCTTCAATATACTTTTCGCCAAGCAAAGGACGCAAAGGATTTTTTACTTCGATAGAAACATCCATATTTCCACATTCTTCAAGTGCTTTTCCCTCAAGAATTTTTTGATATGCTTTCGCAAAAATTTTTGTGCAATACAAAGTATTTTTTTGTTCAGAAGGATCCAAAGGAAGTGCAACAATTTTTTGTGGAGTTTCTTCCAGTATCATCGTGATCAATCCATTGTCGGCACATCCGATATATTGATCATTGTGTTGAATTAATAATAAATTAGCGGGACGTTTATCAAACAGATTTACAAGAACAATATGAAAAGTTTTTGGAGGAAAATTTTTAATAGCATTGCGGCAAACATAAGCTGCCTGCGGATAATTGAATGGTGAAAGCTCATGCGAAATATCTACGACTTTAAATTCCGGATTTACCTGGAACAATTGTCCTTTCACAGCTCCTGTTAAAAAATCCTGTCGCCCGATATCTGATGTAAGTGTTATTAAAGCCATTCAAAAAATTGTGATTGATTTTTTTAAAGATAGCGAATGAAGTGTTTTATTTTCTAAAAAAATTATTTGATCAATTCTCCGTTTTTGAAAAAGAATTTTCGGGTCAATTTGTCAGTAAGTGACGGGAAAAATTTATTCATATAAACTGTTTCTTTTCCTGTAAAAGTTAATACCAGTGTACGTTTCCTCTTTTCAATCGCTTTGATGATATGTTTTGCGCATTCTTCTGCAGTCATTAATTTTTCTTCTTTCAGCGGAGATTCGCCTTGTGGTTTTGCTTCTTTGTTCAACGCAACATTCCTGATGTTTGATTTTGTAAAACCGGGGCAAACCCACATTACATTTACTCCTGTTTCCAACAATTCGGTACGCAAAGCTTCGAGCCATCCATTGACTGCAAACTTACTCGCGCTGTATCCGCTTCTTCCCGGTAATCCTCTGAAACCTGCTACAGACGACACTCCTACAATAGTTCCTTTATTTTCAATTATCGATTCAAGAGCAAATTTTGTACAATAAACTGTTCCCCAAAAATTAATATCCATTACTCTTCTTAAAGTTTCTAGACTTGTTTCCTGGAACATTCCACGCATTGAAATTCCTGCATTATTGATCAGTACGTCAATCTTTTTAAATTGTTCAATTGTTTGTTCAATAAAATTCTTGCAATCTTCTTCTTTGCTTACATCAGCAACCACAGTAAACAAAGTTTTATGCTGAAATTCTTTTTTAAGATCAGTTAGTTTTTCAATCGTGCGTGAGCAGGTGGAAACGAAGGCTCCACGATTTAAAAATTCCGCGACTAAAGCTTTTCCGATTCCATCAGAGCCACCGGTTATTACAACAACTTTATTTTCAAACATTCATTTTTATTTTGAACAAAAATAGGAGAGAAGAAAGGAAGAAGAAAAAGATTTTACCTGAAATCGAAATAAAATACAAAGAGGGAGTTCTTAAAACTATATAACAAACGAAAGGGATTTTCCTTTAATAAGAAAAAGAATTAGAAATATTTGTCTTTTTGCTTAATAACACAAAAAAAGCGCTTTTTGTAAGCGCTTTTTTTTGTGATTCGGCTGGGACTCGGACCCAGGACCCCATCATTAAAAGTGATGTGCTCTACCAACTGAGCTACCGAATCTGTACCCTCTTTTTTTAAAGGAGTGCAAAAATAAGAGAAAAACACTTTGAACCAAAACTTTTAAACAACAACTTTTTATTTTTTTTATAAAACCCTTTACTGTAGCCACTTTCAGAAGAAAATTTTTACAATAAAGGGTTTCGTTCGATTTTTTAAAATCCTTTTTTGAAAAGAAATTTTTATTCTTTCCACGAATTATCTTCCGGTGTGTAATCCATAAAAATTCCACCATCCAATTCCACAGATTTGATGATTTTTTTTGTTGAGATTTTAAACACTTGTTCCTTCTGATTATTTTTCCAAATTACCGGAGTTTCATGCATAGTTGCATTTTCTCCATCAGCATAAGTAATTTTTACATCAAATGGAATTGCAAAGCCTCCAACATTTTTTACAGTAATTGTATAAAAATCTTTCTCTTTTTTCACTGTATCTATTTTCAGATCAATATAATTGTTACTGAAAAACCAATTGTTGAAAAACCAATTTAAATTTTGCCCTGCTCCGGCACTCATTGCATTAAAATAATCCCACGGAATCGGATGTTTTCCATGCCATGCATCCATATAATGATGCAATGCTTTTTTGAATGTCGCGTCTCCTAAAAGATCTTTCAATGCGAGATAACTTAAAGAAGCTTTTCCATAAGAATTATTCCCATAGCCCGCGCCACTTACTTGTGTTGACATCGAGATGATCGGCTGATCTTCTTCTGCAGATGGATCATGAATATAATGGCTGATCCTAAACATTTTGTAAACTGAATCTGCATGTGCTTTTCCAACCTCCTGCAGGCCAATCAGATATTCAAAAGTGGTTGCCCAGCCTTCATCCATGAATGCATATCTTGTTTCGTTAATGCCCATGTAAAATGGGAAATAAGTATGTGCTATTTCATGATCCTGCACCATTTGGGCAAACTTCATATTTGATGTGGTCGCATCGTTCACCATCATTGGATATTCCATATCGGCGTGTCCCTGAAAGGCAGTCATTTTTGGAAACGGATACGGAAGTCCCGGCCATTGTGTTGAAAAGAATTTCAAAGCATATTGACTCCATTTTACAGATTGATGAAAATCTTTTGCGGTATCATTGTATGCGGCCTGCACGCTTGCACGACGATTATTTTTTGCATCAACTAGAACACTTGATGCATCCCAAACATAATTTTTGCTAACAGCAAAGCAAACATCGGTGATGTGATTTGCTGTAAGTTTCCATGTGTTCCAATCATTTTGCGCAGTCACTTTGTTTTGCTGCATTTCATTGAAATCAGCAATGTGAATTACATTGTCAGAAGTATAGGAATCTTTCAAACGCTTTGCTATACCAGGTTGCAGCACTTCATCAGGATTCAATAAATCGCCCGTTGCCCACACCACATAATTTTTCGGAACTTTTACTGATAAATTATAATCATTGAAATCATTATAAAATTCCTGTCTTAATGTATGCGGAATAAAATCCCATCCGTTGTAATCATCATAAACAGAAATACGCGGATAACTGTAAGCTACATAAAAAGTGGTGCTATCAATTTCACCTTCGCGGCCATCCTGTTTTGCCAAAGGATAGCTCCATTCAATATTTAATTCAGCAGATGAATGTGGCATAATTGGCTCTTTCAATCTAACAGCGGCAACGGTTCCCCAGTTTTTGCTGTCCACTTTATAGTTTTCATTATTGATAGAAAGTGATTGAATGTCGAGGCCGCTTGTGAAAAAATTATCACTTGTATAACTGCCTCTTGGCGCTTCCGGTTTGTGAACATTATTTACAAAGCGAATTGCCAGAAATTTTAAAGTGTCAGGACTGTTATTAGAATAAACAATCTTCTCAACGCCTGAAACGATCCTTGTTTCAGGAGTTACGGTTACGTTAATATCGTATTTTCCTTCATTCTGCCAATAATTTTTTCCGGGATTTCCATCTAAAGAACGGGTACCGTTTTTATAGGCTTCGGTAATGTTTCGCGGCATGTATAAACTTTGGGCACTCAAATAATTTGCACCAGCAAAAAATAAACACGCTCCTGAGAGAATCAATCTTTTCGTAAAATTCATAGTTTCTTTTTTTTGCGATAAAAATAAGTAACGACAATTTAAATGAATGAAATTCTTTGATGAATGGCGTAAACATATTCAACAGAAATACAGTGAACTAAGAAATAACGGCTATTCCTATTTTCTTTCAAACAGGGTATTTTAAAACTTGATGAAACCTTTGCATATAAAAAATTTTATCATCGATTTATCGCATCTTTAACCAGTTTCAATAATTCTTTCGCCTTAATTAGCGTACCTTCGCGCACTAAATTTTGAAAAATTAATGACTGAATTTGAAGGCTTAGGCCTAAATGAAAACCTGGTAAAAGCGGTTACTGATCTTGGATTTACAACTCCCACGCCTATACAATCAAAAGCAATTCCTATATTACTTTCAGGCACTACCGATTTTGTAGGGCTTGCTCAAACAGGAACAGGAAAAACAGCGGCGTTTGGTTTGCCGTTATTACAATTAATAGATGCAACACATAAATATCCACAGGCTTTGATCGTTTGTCCCACACGTGAATTGTGTTTGCAGATTTGCAGTGACATACAGGAATTTAAAAAGTATTCAAGAAATATCATTGCTGAACCGGTTTATGGTGGCGCTTCTATTGTGATGCAAATGAATGCTTTGAAAAAAGGTGTTCACATTGTAGTAGCAACTCCCGGTAGATTGATTGATATGATTGAAAGAAAAGCAATTGATCTTCAAAAGGTAAAATATGTAGTGCTTGATGAAGCTGATGAAATGTTGAATATGGGTTTTAGAGATGATATTGATTTTGTTTTGAAAAATACAGTGAATCGTGAAAGCACATGGCTTTTCAGCGCAACAATGCCTGCGGAAGTCAGAGCGATTTCAAAAAATTTTATGCATCATCCGCAGGAAGTTACTGTAGGTAAAAAAAATACGGCCAACGTAAATATTGATCATCAATATTTTATCACGCCGGCTCATTCACGGTTTGAAACGTTGAAAAGATTGGTGGATTTTAATCCGGAGATGTATGGGATCATTTTTACAAGAACGAAAATAGACGCGCAAAATATTGCAGAAAAATTATCGAAAGAAGGTTATGATGTGGAATCATTGCACGGTGATCTTACGCAACAACAGCGTGATCGGGTGATGCAGCGCTTTAGAAATAAAGATTTGCAAATCTTGATTGCTACGGATGTGGCTGCGCGTGGAATTGATGTAGATGGAATCACACACGTGATCAATTTTGAACTCCCTGATGACATTGAAGTTTATACGCACAGAAGTGGACGTACGGCCCGTGCAGGAAAAAGCGGAATTTGTATTTC
>JBQCIM010000031.1:0-33665 GCA_051953735.1 Ginsengibacter sp. | reverse complement strand
ACAAGATTTTTTCCGGTGATATCCATCTATAAAACATTAGAAGATAAACATACCATTTCTCAAAAAATTGAAACAACTGAACAATATGAAAGTCTTCAAATATCATAAAGTAATTATCGTCCTGCTGCTCCTGTCAACATTCGGAAATAATAAAATGAAAGCACAGGATTCTGCAGCTTCAAAGACACAACTAAGTATTAGCTATTTTCTGCCGGCTAATAATATTCCCTACCTTGAAGTTGCTACACGAAAAAAAGAAGGCCGAAAATTTCAACCAGTTAAAAATATTGCGGTAAACATCTACTTTGATCAACCAGAGCGGAAAAACTTGCTTGGCCAGGTCACAACGGATTCCATTGGAAAAGCCAGAATTGGTTTTCCTCCTTCTTTTAAAAACGTTTGGGATACTACGAATGAGTTTAAATTCATTGCAGAGGAATCATCTACAGAAAAGGATCCATTGACGGCTGACATTACGATTAAAAAGGCCATCCTCACTATTGATACAACAACTTCTGAAGACCGAACAAGAATGGTGACTGCTGTTTTGAAAGAAAAAAACGGAGGCGATTGGCTACCGGTAAAAGATATTGATATGGTTCTTTCTGTAAAAAGATTGCTTGGAAATTTATCTGTCGGCGATAAAGAAACATACACCTCTGATTCTACAGGAGTTTCAAGCGCTGAGTTCAAAAGAGATTCAATTCCGGGGGATCAAAAAGGAAATATTATCCTGGTGGCGCAGGTTGTCGATAATGACAATTACGGAAACCTTGCAGTGGAAAAATCAGTGAATTGGGGAACACCTGCTAAACCACTGAAAAATTTCTTTGCTCAAAGAGCACTCTGGTCAATACGAACTGAAACGCCGCTGTGGCTGCTGTTTACCGTTTACTCAATCGTTTTAGGTGTATGGGGAACATTAATATACCTGGTATTCCAGGTGGTGAAAATAAAGAAGCTGGGAGCTTAGAGATCTATTTCAAATAGTTCATAGCAGTTATGAGAAAGTTTCTGCCTATTAAATTCTAGTTTATTTTGCAACAAAGCACTGACAGTTCAACAGAAGAAAAGATACGGACAAGATAAATAATTCATCATCCTGTTACGGGGAAGAAAACTTTTCATAAATATCTTTATAAAATGTTATTACACCCACGGAATCAATCCAGACGGTTTGGTACAACACAAAAACGGGAATTTTTTCAGTGGCAGCAACTGTAATCGGAGCCTGATTTTTTAAACATCCTTTCATGGTAAGGGTATCAATTGCAATAGTATTATTCTTTAAAACATAATGCCCCAGTTCTACTGCTTTTTGCAGTCTCATGCAACCATGGCTAAAATATCGTTCATTGGAGTTAAACAAATTCTTTGCAGGGGTATCATGTAGATAAATAGTAAATGGATTGTAGAAATTAAACTTGATCAATCCTAACGAATTATCGCAACCCGTTGACTGACGCAACACATAAGGGAAGTAATTGCTGCTTAGAGAACTCCAGTTAATAGAAGACGGATTCACCACTTTTCCATTTTTATTTAAGACCTGGTAGTTATTCAATTCCAGATATGACCTATTTTGTTTAATAAGAGGAAGTAACTCTCGGGTAGCAATATTTTGAGGTACATTCCAGTACGGATATAATACTACTTCAGTTATTTTGCTGCATAAAGTTAGAGTTGGGGTTAAAGGTTTACCGACAATAATTTTTGATTCCAGTAAAATGTTTTTCGAATCATATAAAAGCAAGGTTGCAGAGGGAATATTGGCCACAATCATATGACCACTTTGTTTGCTGCAGGCAAGCCACCGGATTGCGTTTAGTGCAGATTTCAATTCGCTCGTCCTCTGTTTTAAAGGGATATTTAAAGCGTGCAGCGTGGATTTACCAACAATTCCATCGGCCACAAGGTTAAATGAAATTTGGACTTGTTTAATTTTTTCGGTTAAAACACTTTCACTGAATGTGACGCTGTCAGAATCGATAAATCCCAACTGGTACAAGCGTTTAATTAAAGTCCGATTGTCAATTTGTTTGGACGATTTAACAAGCACATCAGTGAAGTTTTTTGAAATGATGGCTTGTTGGAAAAGATTTAATTTATTTTTTACAGCTACATATCCCAAATCTGAAGATTCTAATTCAGCAACTAAATTTTTAAACCGGGCGTTTTCAATATAATCCTTTAAAATAATTGGTATGTTATAACATGAAGGTGTATAATTTAATCCATTATAAGCAATAGAAACTGGTCGATTTCCCATAAGTATATCATGTATAAAATGAATTGTGACATCTGTCAATTTTATCTCAGTAAGTAACGAATCCTCCTGGCTGGAGAGTGATTGGCTAAAATATCTTTTAAAAACTTCAGGTTGATAATCTTCTTTCGTCAGGCCAAGAGTTATTGAATTCTCAATAAAATTGGATAATACATTTACATTCTCCTTTCCCTGATCAGTTAGCCATGAATAGCGAAAGCCGGTATAAGTATAAAAGTTTTTCAGTTGGCTAGAATACTGAACGCCAATAGCAGTAAACGAAGAATTATTAATAAATTTTTTTAAGGCAATGCTGTCCTGGGCACCGGTTTCCTTCAATGAAAGCAACACAAGAACCGTGAGCAGTAAAATATTTTTGGCGTTTCTCATTATATTAAAAGGTCTTTTAAAAAGCTTCAAATTGGTTTGCAGCGTTACTTGTAGGAATATTAAAAACCCCGCTGCTTAAGCTACGGCGGGGAACTCTTACATGGAATCGGCTATCTTAGCTTACATAGATTTGCTTAACAGTTTTATTCTTCCTGGCTTCTTCCTTTTTGGAAAGTTTAATGTTTAGAACTCCATCCTGATAATGCGCATCAATGTTTTCTTTGTCAACATCTTCCGGTAAAGTAAAGCTTCGGCTAAAGGATGAATAGTTGTATTCTTCGTGTGAATACGTTCCATCCTTTCCCTTTTTCTTTTCTTCCTTTTCGCAACTTACGGTTAACAGATTCCCGCTTAAATCAATTTTAAAATCATCTTTTTTCATCCCTGGTACTGCAAGAGCTACATTAAAGTCGTCCTTATTTTCCGTAATATTAACTGAGGGCATAGTTATCCTTCGGCTGATTCCGCTTCCATCAAACCATTCATCGAATGGAAGTAAATAATCATCCAATAATGTGGGTAGCATTAAGCCACCTTTTGTTAATGCTTTTGTTGTCATAAAAACCTCCTTATTTAAAAATGTTAATAATGAATTTATAGGAGCAAAAATAAATTGACAGTGGAGGCAAATCAGTAACCTTCGTCAGTAGAAGAGATGAGTGTCGTCAGTACATAAACTATGGAACAGAAGATGTCAAAAAAGAAATTATTCACTCCTGAACTAAACAACTTATCCATAAATGGTTTTCAGGTGCTTGCTAATGTGGAATGATATTCCATCCTTAGATTCCATATTGATTAAATGAAGAAAAGCCTTTAGCTCTTTTACTTCTGTCCTGAATTCACTGATTTCTTCTGTTGTAAAGTCTTTGATAGCTCTATGGAAATGTGAGGTTATTTTTTTAAAGCGCATTTCAATAAATTGGCTTATTTCTTCTTTTGTCATAAAATAATTTTAGTTTACTTAAATGGTTATCATTTTTCAATCCCATGTTCAACAAACAAATTGTATAGCATTGCAACAATAAAAACAATAGCTTTTTTCAGTGCAGGAAAATTACTCATGAGTAAGGCAATTGTGATGAGCCATGCAAATTCTTTTTCCATCTTTATTCCCTTTTGATTATCCTCTAATGTTTCCCTTGTGATTGCTTTTCCCAGGAATCGAAATTATCAATAGGATCGGTATCACGAAATGACAAACGTCATTGACAGAAATGATACTGGTTCTCTGTTTCAAGTTATCTAAACACAGAGACATCGATATCTAAATAAAGGGAGCCGGATAGAAATCCAGCTCCGTATTCATAATCCAATATCCTATGAAAAACCGACCCAAAAATAGAAAGTTATGGATGCGCAGATAATGACAATAGTCAATATAAACGCTGACTCCAATCATTGTGTTATCAATGCACCTACAATAGCTTTGAGGTATCAAGAGGAATTTTTCATTTTCAAACAATTAAAAATGAGCACAAATAATTGTACAGATGAAGAAGTGATAAAAAGAAAGAACCGAAATATTGGAGGCGCTTCGGGCGGAATTTATGGGCTCGCTTTTATCGGCGCGGCGATTTATTTCATTTCGCATGCTACTACTATTTGGATGGGCATACTTGGTTTGATAAAAGCGCTTTTTTGGCCGGCACTGCTTATTTACAAAATATTGGAATTTTTAAAAATGTAGGTATAAAGTGGCTTTAAATAAGTGACTGCTTAAGACACAATGATTTGTTTTGAAAACATTTTATTATGAAAACTTCAATTACATATTCAGAAACAAAAAGTAAGTCTGCAGTAAAGTATAACAGGTCTGCATCCGGACCAGTGCAATTACAATGGCAACGAACCCTTCTTTTAATAGTTTTGGCTTATGAAGCTGTTGGCGGCCTACTGGGAGGCGCCCTTCTGATTGCGCTTCCTGACGGAAGCATGATGGCCATGCCAATTGAAATAATGCATGGTGTATTCGCTGATTTTTTGATTCCGGGAATCATTCTTTTTGGCCTTGGAGTGTTAAATGCTGTCGCTTCAATTTCTGTGCTTCGTAGAACTCGTGCAGATTGGATATGGGCTTCACTTGCGATGGGTGGATTTTTGATTTGGTTTCTTGTAGAAATAGCTATTTTGAAACAAACCCATTGGCTGCACTTTATGTGGGGATTTCCGGTAATTGTCGGCGCATTGATGACGCTTACATTATTACCGCTGCCACAGGAAACAATAAGAAAATCTTTGTTGGCTTGTGGCGTAGCAGCATCAATACTTTATGTTATTGCCAATGTAGTTACTGTTTTTATTTACAACGGTTATAATCCCTGGTCTCAAACAGTAAGCGAACTATCTGCAATCGGTACTCCTACAAGATCATTGTGGTTATTACTAATGGTGGTTTATTCTTTGTTACTGATCTTTTTTACATGGGGAATGTGGCTATCTACTGCCGGAAACAGGTTACTTCGGGTAGCGGCTTTCCTTTTATTTTTCTATACAATAATTGGCTTTTTCTGGCCTCCGATGCATCAGCGTGAAGTGCTGGCAGCAGGCGGAGCTACTTTAACTGACAGCCTTCATATCGGCTTCACTATAGCCACGGTGATTCTCATGCTCCTGGCAATCGGGCTGACAGCAAAGGCATCCGGAAAAGCATTCGGGCGCTATTCAATGGTGACGCTGCTGGTGTTGATTGTATTTGGAGTTTTAACTGCAATCGAGGCGCCTGCTATTCAGTCAAACCAACCAACTCCGTTTGCAGGAGTTTGGGAGCGCATTAATATCGCTGCTTTTTTAACTTGGATGATTCTGCTGGCTGTAATGCTGATCAGGGGTAAAAAGGAAAAACTTATTTAAACCGGATAAGCAACTTGTTTTCAAAGATCGGTGGTCAGTTTTTTTTGAAGCACGAAAAATATCGACAACATTTTAGAGCCATTAAATCATTGAAACAATAATGAAATTATGCTTCCCTTTTTTTTAAATCAAAGCAAGTGGAAAGATAGTACAACCGTGCTTGCCGCTGATGTAGGCGCGACAAAAACAAATGTAGGCCTTTTTCGGGTTGAGCAAAATCAGTTAGTTACATTACGGGAGGGCACTTATCCATCTCAACAATTTAAAAGCGCGAACGAAATTTTCGATCTTTTTTTGAAGGAAATATCCTTGCCACAAATTCTTTCTTTAGCAGTAGCAGGGCCTGTAATAAATAACAAAGCGAATATTACCAATTTGTTGTGGGAAATAGAAAGGGATGAAATCGCTTCACATGTTGGTGTACCGGATTTATACCTGATTAACGATCTTGAGGCAACTGCTTTTGGATTAGCAATGCTTACAGAAAAAGATACCGTGATGATTCATAAAGGATCTGAAAATCCAATTGGCAATGCGGCTGTAATCGCACCAGGAACAGGATTAGGAGAGGCTGGTTTGTTCTGGGATGAAAAATTCTATCACCCTTTCGCAACTGAAGGTGGACATAGCGATTTTGCTTCCCGTAATTCTTTTGATTTTGCTTTGTATGAATATTTGCAAAATAAATTCGGACATGTTAGTTGGGAAACAGTTGTTTCCGGCCCCGGAATCTCTAATATCTATAAATTTTTGAGAGATGAAAAAAAGCGTGAAGAGCCTGAATGGCTTTCGAATAAAATTCAGCAAGGAGAATTGCCTGCAGTGATTAGCCGGAGTGTTGAACGCAGTGAACTTTGCAGAGAAACCATGCAACTTTTTATCCGTTTTTTGGCATTTGAATCTGCTAATCTTGTTGTGAAGTTAAAGGCAACAGGAGGTTTATTTATTGGTGGTGGCATCGCTCCTCAAAACATTCGTTTATTTGAGCAATTTAAATTCAATGATTCCTTTTGCAGTAGTGGACGGCTCAATTTCTTACTGGAAAAAGTTCCCGTAAAAGTGATTCTAAATCCAAAAACAGCTCTGTTAGGTGCTGCGTTTTATGGTGCAAAAAATTTCCGTACGAAATAGAATTTTAAAATCAAAGGTTGTTTATCATTTATCGATCTTTTTCGAATTCTTGCTTAGAAGCCGTTCGTCGTTCCCTGCCTTCATTAAGAGGCCTTTTCTTGATCATTCCACCTTTCGTGTCCTTTACTCTGCTGGTTACTACAAATGCCTCCGGATCAATTTTTTCAATTTCGGTAGATAGTTTCGTTACTTCCAACCTGGTAATAACGGTATAAATAATATCCATTCCGGCTTTATTATCACCCTTCGTTCCAAAGCCGCGCTTTCCCTGGTAAACTGTTACTCCCCGCCCAAGTTGTTGGATAATCATCTTCCTTATCTCTTCAGATTTGTGAGAAACAATGGTGATGCCGGTATATTCTTCTATTCCTTCGATAATAAAATTGACCGTTCTGGAAGCCGCCAGGTAAGTAAGAATGGAATATAAAGCAGTTTCAACCGAAAGCAAATAAGCTACAACAGAAAAGATGAGAATATTGAGAATCAAGATTATGTCGCCTATCGTAATTTTCAATTTCCTGTTTAAGAAAATTGAGAGGACTTCAGTTCCGTCAATGACCGCACCTCCTCTTACAGCAAATCCAACACCTGCACCTAAAAAGAAGCCTCCAAATACGGCAACCAGTAATTTATCATGAGTTACTTCCGGGTAAGGGACTATTGCTGTGCACAAGGCCAGTCCTGCAATAGCAAGAGCCGTTTTTATCGCAAACTGTTTACTGATTACTTTAAAGCCAAGAAAAACAAAAGGAATGTTGAGTACAATCAATAAATAAGGAAGTTTGAAACTTGTTAGACCCGCGATTAATAAGGCGATGCCTGTTGCGCCGCCATCAATAAATTTATTAGGCAATAGAAAACTTTTTAAGCCAAAGCCTGCTGAAAATACGCCAAAGCCAATAAGGAAAATATCTACCACCAACCGTTTAATACTGATTTTGAATTTGAACATTTCTTTCGCCTTCAGATATTCAGAAACTCCTGGTTTTTTAATTACTGCTATATGGTTTTTTATTCTCATGATTATTTAAAAAAAAACGATTATTTGTTCGTCTGCTGGAAATTGCTTTCTCAATTTCTACAGCAAAAAATACAAATGAGGAAACAGCACCTACTCCTAAAAATTCAATCAGCGATAAAGATTGTGTTTTAAAGATCGAATGGAAAATTGGTGTGTAAGTAATGGCTAACTGTAATATCAACGTAAGCAATACTGATCCCAATAGTGGCTTATTTGAAAGTAAACCAATTGAAAACAAGGATTGGGTTGAAGAACGAATAGCCATGACATGTGCCATCTGGCTTAAGCACAAAACATTAAATACAATAGTTTGCCAATGCAACCCATTTTTAATGGCAACAGCCTGCGTTGATAATGCAATTCCTGCTATCAGTAAACCTACCCATAAAATGTCCAGGCCCATACCT
The DNA here is from genome assembly GCA_051953735.1 of Ginsengibacter sp. Lineage (GTDB taxonomy): Bacteria > Bacteroidota > Bacteroidia > Chitinophagales > Chitinophagaceae > Ginsengibacter. The sequence goes on along the minus strand of JBQCIM010000031.1, from coordinate 25,597 downwards.
TTTGCAAATACATTTTCCTGAGGTGGGCGTGGTGGCCTTTTCATGATATTTTTTTCCTCTTTTTCAAATGATAATGCGATGGCGGGTAATCCATCTGTAACAAGGTTCATCCATAAAATATGAATGGGTAATAAAGCAATCGGAAGGCCAATCAGCGGCCCTAATAACAAAGTCCACAATTCCCCGGAATTGGTGGTCATCAGGTATTTGATGAATTTTAAAATGTTATCATAAACTCTTCTTCCTTCCCTGATAGCTTTTACGATAGTTGAAAAATTATCGTCGAGCAAAATCATTTGAGCGGCTTCTTTTGAAACATCTGTACCGGTGATTCCCATTGCAATTCCAATATCCGCGCGTTTTAAAGAAGGAGCATCATTGACACCATCGCCGGTCATCGCAATAAACTGGCCCTTCTCCTGCAAACTTTTCACAATCTGCAATTTTTGTTCGGGTGATACTCTTGCATACACTTTTATGTATTCTACTTTAGACAAAAAAGATTGATAGCTTAAAGCAGCCAACTCCTGCCCTGTAATTATAAGGTCATTTTCACTGCTTACAATGCCGGTGCGCTCCGCAATCGCTTTGGCTGTAAGCGGATGATCGCCGGTAATCATGACTGGTACAATTCCGGCTCTTTTACACTGTGCGACAGCAGCGAATACTTCTTCTCTCGGTGGATCAATCATCGCCGCCAAGCCTAAAAATTGCAAATCACTTTCGTTAGAATTAACATCAGCTGATTTGGGCAAAGTATTCCAGGCGCGGTAAGCAAAACCAAGCACACGAAGGCCTTTGGATGCCATATCCTCTATTTGTAGTTGTACAGTTTGTTTATCAATATTATTGCATCTCTGTATTAAAATATCCGGAGCGCCTTTGGTGAATGAGATAACTTTATTTTCATAACGGTGAAATGTCGTCATCAGTTTCCTTTCTGCATCAAATGAGATTTCAGATACCCGGGGCCAGGAACCGGTTAATATATTTTGCTCTCTCGCTACTTCCATTAAAGCAATTTCAGTTGAATCGCCTTTAAGGATTTCGCCATCTGTAGTAGCATCATTGTTTAAGGCGAATGCATGTAAAAGCAGAGAAACATCTTTCTTTTGTTTAATCAGGGAAATATCTTCTCTTTTAATCAAATGGCCGTTTACAAAAATTTGCTCTACATGCATTTTATTTTTGGTTAGCGTACCTGTTTTATCGGTACAGATATATGTCACAGACCCCAATGTTTCTACAGCTGGCAATTTTCTGATCAGACAATTATAACGAATCATTCTTTTAGCAGCTAAAGCAAGTGAAATTGTTATAACGGCAGGCAGGGCTTCGGGGATAGCAGCAACAGCTAATGAAATACTGGTGAGAAGCATTTTTAAAACATCCTCGCCACGCAACCATCCGGCTACGAAAAAAACCACACATAAAAATAATACCAGTACCGATAGCTTTTTGCCGAATGCCGCCATTCTTTGCTGCAAAGGAGTAGCGGCTTTATCTTCCTGAAGCATTTTGGCAATACGGCCAAGTTCAGTTTCCATTCCCGTTCCTACCACCACACCTTTGCCATGACCATTGGTAACGTACGTTCCTTTGAAAGCCATATTTTTTTTATCTCCAAGGGGTAAATGGTCAATTTCCATCGCAGCAGTAATTTTCCCTTCTGTACTTGATTCACCTGTTAATGCTGCTTCATCCATTGTAAGATTGAAAGATTCAGTTAGGCGAATATCTGCCGGCACTGCATTACCGGCATCCAATAATACAATATCACCTGGCACCACTTCAGTTGAAGTAATCCAATGTATAATCCCATCACGCAAAACCTTCGCCTCTGAAACAGCCATTTGCTTTAATGCAAGCATCGCTTTTTCTGCCCGGTATTCCTGGATGAAGCCGATTATTGCATTTAAAATAACAATGAGAAAAATGACAATCGTGTCTGTAAGTTCTCCAATGATTCCGGATATAACAGCTGCTGCTAACAATATCAGAATCATGACTTCCTTAAATTGGGCAAGCAGAATATTTAAGACATTTTTTTTCTTTCCTTCCTGTAATTCATTAGGTCCGTTTAACAGTAGTTTTTCTTGGGCAGTTTCAGAAGAAAGGCCTTTCGAACCGGTTCCTAATAATTCATAAACTTTCGCTATGCTTAACATGTGCCAGTTCATAATAAAAACGATTTATTGTTATCAAGCGAAATAATGGTGTGCCACAATATTCTTTCAAAATCAGAAAAGCAATTGCTGCTGTCATCAAAAAAAATTATGTGAAAACATCTCGCGGGCTAAACGAAAATATCCCGGAGATTTTCATTCAATCTAAAATTGTGTGTGTTTTAGTTTCAAGAGATCTATTCTTCTGCAGGTACGATCAACAAAGGTTTTGTAGTGATACAAGCCATGTTTTTGGAAAAGTTTTTTAAGAATGTTTTTTCTAAAAAAGTTTTTTTGCGGCGAACCATTACCAGCATGTCAAAAGGAATTTCACTCTCCAGATTTTGCAACGTGTCTTTTACATGCCGGGTTTTTATTTCTTTAAAACTAAGTTTGGAATCAGCAAACGTTCTCTGTAATCCAAAGGCATAAGTGTAAAAATCTTTTTGTTCAGCATTCGACGTTGAATTGTCCAGGTGAACAACGGTTACATTAGCATTGTACGCTTCTGCTATTTCAAGTGCGAATGATAAAGCTTGCCTGTCTTTCGCGTGATAGTCACTTGCAAAAACAATCTCTTCCGGATTTTTCAATTCAAATTTTTCAGGAATCAGTATCACAGGTATTTTCGATTTTTCAATAATTTGTGACGCTACACTTCCCACAATAATTTTTTCCAAACCTGTTGCTCCCTGTGTACCCATTACAATCAAATCTACCTGGTTGTCTTTCACGAATCTCAAAATGTTGCTGATAACTGATGTATGTCCCATTGCTGTAGCAACTTCTACATTTGATTCAGAAGGCATTACTTTCTTTTTCAAACGCTGCAGCCGTTTCCTTACATTTTCTTCCATTTTCTTTTGGTAATCCTTTCTGTTCTGGTGAGCCTCACTAAGAACAACTTCTTCCGGAATATAAACATGATACAGAGTAATGAAACATTTTGCTTTTAAAGCCAGGTTGATTGCAAAACGAAAGGCTCTTTCTGACGTTGGTGAAAAATCCGTAGGAACAAGTATTTGTTTCATCATTACTGGTTTTAAAAAATGCAACCTCTGAATTCTTTCTGCGTTGGTTTACTTGATTTAAAGACATTATACGGCAACTTCTTTATCAAAACAATTCCCCCGTGTTCTTCTAATAATCCCGGCTGTGTTATTTCTACCCGGTTTCCTCTCATCAAAAATTCCTCTAACAGATCCGGTAATTCTTTACAAAAAATTCCGGGTGATTTGATTAGAATAGAATTATCAACTTGTTCCTTAAGGCTTTTGTCAATGAATAAAATCCCATCTGTCAAATGCTGTAATGCGGTCAATACCTTTTCTCTTCCGGCGATAAAGGTGTTACTTCTTTTTGCCAGTTCAACTTGTCCTCTTATTAGCCTTGCCCGCCAGTATTTCCATTGTTCATTGATTTTTAATATCATTGGTTGAGTATTCTTATGAAGGAAGCCAGTAAACGAAGAAATATTGAAAATAATTTCTCTGGCAGGAGCGTTATTGTAGAACCTTTCAATTAAATGTTCTTCTCCTGCAATAAAAACCGGGATGTCATTCGCTTTATCTACTGCCTTAAGAATGTTTACCACCGAACTGATTTCAGAGATGCCAGGAAAAACTTCGCGTTGAGATTTGTTTTTGTTTGAATACACTTTATTCAATTTTCCCCGCAGAAAATGATATGCTATTATCTCTGTTTTTTCTAAAAACAATAATTGAAATTCAGGATTGGTTTCCATATTTCCGGCAAGATCCAACAGGGAAAAATGTTGATTAAAAACAACTGTGGAGTCGGCGAAGTAGTTCAAATAAATTACTTTTTCAGTATCGGGCGTAAGAATAACGGCAACGCTTTTACAATGAGAATGGTAATTGAGCGAACGGAAAATTTTTTCTAATTGAGCAATAGACATACTTTCAGCCAGTAGGACAGAATTTTCCTCCAGTTTTGTTTGAATCAATTCTATTGCATAATTGAAGACTTTAGAAATTGTTCTTTTGTCCTGCATACAGGGCTGAAACGGTATAAGCAAACCTATTGATTGAACTTCACGGTTTAACTGTCGTACTTTTGGTTTCTGGATACTTATTTCAGGATATTCAACCATAATTTATATTTTTAAACTTGATCACTTGTTATGCGCAATAAATAAGGGTATGTCCAATTCTTTAATCAGAATATCTGCCATGCTCGTTTTAAACCATCTTGATAATTCACTGCGCTGATAGGCGCCCAGAACAACCAGTTCGTTTTCCTGGTGATTTCGGAGATAACCGGTTATCTGTTCTTCAGGGATGCCTTTTTCAACAGTAAATGTTGCATTAGGAAAATGTCGCTTTGTAAATTTTCTCATCAGTTTATTTCCCGGCAAACGAAGCGTTGCCATATAATGATCCTTCACAGTAAATATTTCTACCGGCAAATTCTGTAAACCGTTAAAAACATAACTGAACATTTTGATTGCGTGCATGGAAGCAGGCGTTCCATCATACAGCAACAGAATTTTGTCTATTGGTTTAAAATTTTCCGGAACTGTCAACACCGGACATTGCACATCTCCTAACAAATCCTTTATGAACCGGCTTGGTGCTTTTTGTTTGTATCTGGAAAAAGTCTCATATTCATTAATGATGATAAGGTCGGCAAACATGCTTTCATATTTTAATTCCTGGATAGCAATGTTCTTGTCACGGTGAATTGAAAAATTAATGCCGGCAGCCACACAAGCTTTTTGAAAATTGATTACCGATTGTTCTCTTTTTAATTCGTCTTTTTCATCCAGTTCTTTTAAAACTGCTTTCGCATCTTTTTCTGTTGTCAGCACATCGTAAACACTATAAGTATGATAGATGAATTCATCCAGAAAAACGCCTGTTAAATGAGCATTCGTCAACTTCGTCAGTTGTATCGAATAAGCCAACGTGCTTTCAGACATTTTATACCCATCAAAAACTGCAAGAAATTTTTTCATCGTTCTTAATTTTAGTGTCACCTTATTCGCTGATATTTTGAATAAAATAAAATTTACAATTTGATCAACCTAACAGTTCTGCTTAATTCTTTGTAAAAACCACCTGCCTTTTTATCGAACCCTTTTTGTAGTTTTCATTTCTTTTCCGCCGGCAATAGAATATCTAATAATGCTTCTATTAAGATTCCCGCAGCAGCAATAAGAATGAGCTTTGAAATCTTTTTCATCTGATTGTTATTAAGGTTAAAATTCTTATTCTGTGTCCAGTCCCTGGTTCTCATATTCTTTATTATCCTGTAAAACCAGGCTCATTTCTCTGCCTTTTTCATTTTGTCTTTTCAGAGTCATGTAATCGGTTCGCGAAGTTTCTATCCAAACATTGTTCGATTGTTTGCGCGAAACCTGCATGGCTATTCCAAATTTGTTGAAGAATTCTTTTTCAATTTCGGCTACAGTTCTGTCTTCATTAATTTTCAGTGTAGCAGGCTTAAAAAATTTCGCTTCGTTGCTGATAGTTTTATCAATCTGAATAATGTCCTTTTTTTCTGAAAGTTCTTTTTCAGCGTGAGGCTTTTTATAGAATTCGATTTTCAAAAAAGGATAAGCCTTTGAGAACTTTTTCTGCAAGTCTTTAAATTTTGTGTTGCTGTCAACCTGGAGTTCCATACTCTTATTTTTTGAAGTGTTTCAATTGCGGGGTTTTGTAAAAAGCAAAAGTATTCTCATGAAGATTACAGAATAGTGACGATAGTCATTCAAATAGGTGAACTTAATCAGTATTTGGAACGTGATTTTAAGATGATCTAAGCAATAAACAATTCTTATTCATCCTGTAAAATCAATAGCGGAATTTTTGTCTGATAACTCATTTCTTTGGTATGAACGGTACCAAATATTCTTTTCAAAAGAGAATGTTTATGTGCAACCATCACAAGAATGTCAGTGGGGTTTGAAGCCAGGAATTCATGAATGCCCCTCTCAACATCTTTATTTTCAATGACAAAAAAACGATGTCTTAATTTACTCAATAGTAAATCAGTTTCCATTTTTCCTGATACATTTTCTGAAGTCATTGCGTATTCATTTTTTTGCACTTTTAGTATTTGAATAAAAGAGTTGTATTTTTCTACTAATTCCTGGAAAAAAATGTGGTTGCCCATCGGTTTGTCGGCATCAAAGTCACTGGCAAATGTGATCGTATTGATTGGTTTGAAAACTACATGTTCGGGGATCACAAATACCGGCACATCGGATATTCTCATCATTGTTGTGGTGGTGCTTCCAAAAGGTGAATTACTTTTTCCCCTGCCTTTCCTTCCCATTATGATAAGATCTGCATGAAGGTCTTCTGCAAAGTTCAGAATGATATCAGATGGCGCACCTTCAGTTACAATCCTTTTACCTTAGGATAATCTTTTGATAATGCTTCAGCTACATTCTTCATTAATTTTTTATTGTTGTCAACAATTTCTGCCTGGGTGATCATGACTGAAGCAAGAACAGAATCGTCGATCATTACAGCAATGCAACAACATTGATCAAAATGATGTTTGCATCAAAGGATTGTGCCAATGAGACAGCATATTTGCCAGCATTGTAAGATGCTTCAGAGAAATCAATTGGAACTAATATATTTTTCATAAAAAATTTATTAAGAGTTAAACGTTCTGGATAAAGTTACCACGGCATACAAATGGTCAACAATGATTCGGGTCATTTTACAAAATGACTTCCATCAGGGAAACCAAGGAGAAAGAGAAAGGATCTTTGAATCGTTTTTAAGCGTTGAAACCTTTTGATATTATTGATTTTACAGTAAACCAAACAAATAAGCGCAATTTTATTTTTGATGGGCTCATCAGCAATTATTTGAAATAATTTCGAAAAGCAATTTTTGTACATCTTGCTGTTTACATAATTGCGTTCCGGAATTAATAGTAGCTGCTGTGCCACAAGCCACTCCATATTTAGTTGCGGTCAATAAATCTTTTTTTTGATATAAACTCAACACAATTCCTGCTACCATGCTGTCTCCGGCGCCAACTGTACTTTTTCTTTTTACAGGCGGCGGAATAATTTGGTGTGTTTCATTTTTCGTGATCAACATGGCACCTGCTGCTCCCATTGAAACGATGAGTACCTGGCATTTGCCTTTATGAATCAAATCTCTGCCGGCATCAATAATCTCAATTGGCGCAAGCTCATCTTTTCCTGCCAGGTAACTTAATTCGCCAAGGTTTGGCTTTAATAAATACACTCCTTCGTTTACGGCAGCTTTCAAAGCCTCCCCCGATGTATCCACAACAAATTTTGCATTTTTGCTTTTCGCAATGTCGGCTATTCTTGCAAAAATATTGGTTGGAACGCCTGTCGGCAAGCTTCCACTGGCTACAATAAATTCTGCTTCTTTTATTTTTTCAATCTCTTCAAGAACTTGTTGCCATTCATTTTCATTGATTTCAGGACCTGGCATTCCGAACCGGTATTGCAGGTTGGTAGAAGTATCCAGCACAATCATATTCTCTCTTGTATGATGCTCGGTTTCTATAACTATCGAAGGAATTCCATCATTTTCGAGGAGCTGAGTTAAAAATTTACCGGAATAGCCTCCGGCCAGGTAAATGGCAATAGCTTCTCCGCCTAATTTTTTAATAGCTCTCGCAACATTTATTCCACCACCGCCAGGTTCAAAAACAGGCGGTGTACATTTCATTTTCCTTTCGGGAACCAGGCCGGAAACTGTCGTGCTTTTATCATTCGCAGGATTAAAAGTTATAGTTACAATAGAAGGCATAATGATAATTAATTGAGTAAAACAAAAAAATTTATCTGTATTCAAACAAAGGCATCCTTGTTTTTTCTTCAGCGGCATTAATGTTTTCAATACCCTTGATAATTGCATCCGGATTAAAAGAAATACTGTCTATTCCTTCATTTACTAAGAATTGTGCAAACTCAGGATAGTCGCTGGGCGCCTGTCCGCACAAACCAATTTTCACATTCCCTTTTTTTGCTTTAGAGATCATTGTGGCAATTTGTTGTTTGACACCTTCATTTTGCTCACTGAAAAGATCAGCAATGATTGCTGAATCTCTATCGATACCTAAAATCAGTTGGGTTAAATCGTTTGATCCGATTGAAAAGCCATCGAAGATTTCAGCAAATTGTTCTGCTAAAAAAACATTATTTGGAATCTCTGCCATTACATAAATTTCCAGGTCATTGACCCCTTGTTGAAGGCCAAAATCGTTCATTACTTTTACTACTTTTTTGCCTTCTGCAACGGTCCTGCAAAATGGGATCATCACTTTTATATTGCTGAAACCCATGTCGTCTCTGGCGACACGTATTGCTTCGCATTCGAGAGCAAAACCCTCTTTGTATAAATCATTATAATACCTTGACGCTCCGCGGAAACCCAGCATTGGATTCTCCTCAACCGGTTCAAAATCTTTTCCTCCAACAAGATTGGCATATTCATTTGTTTTAAAATCACTCATGCGCACTATGACATCTTTTGGATAAAATGCGGCGGCAACAGTACCGACTTCCTGGGCCAGCTTATCAATAAAATATTTTCGTTTATCGGTATAATGATGAGTAAGTGCTTCAATTTTTTGTTTTACTGATTCATTTTTCAACTCATTAAATTTGACCAACGCCATCGGATGAATTTGAATTGCATTGGTAATGATAAATTCAAGCCGCATTAGCCCTACCCCACTACTTGGATAGAAAGATAATTGAAACGCTTTTTCAGGATCTCCAACGATCAGCATCGCCTTGGTTTTTTCAGGCAATTTTGCTTGGCTAAAATCCAATTCCTTTTTCGCGAATTTTAATGCTCCCTCATATACAAAGCCTGTTTTGCCTTCACAACACGAAACAGTAATTGCCTGGCCATCTTTTATCAAAGACGTTGCATTGTCACATCCAACAATTGCAGGCACTCCAATTTCTCTTGCCACAATAGATGCGTGGCTGGTGCGGCCTCCTTTGTTGGTAACAATAGCAACGGCATTTTTCAAAATAGGATCCCAATCAGGACTTGTTAGATCTGTTACAACAATTTCACCTGCTTTTAATTTTTCAGCATCCTCAGGTGAACTTAAAATTCTTGCAATACCGGTCGCTACTTTATTTCCAATTGCCTGTCCGGACACAATGATCTTTCCTTTCTCCAACAACTGGTATTCGTGGATTTTCAAAGCATTCATTTGAGAATGGACTGTTTCCGGCCTTGCCTGGATAATAAAAAATTCGTTGGTAATTCCATCTCTAGCCCACTCAATATCCATTGGCTTTTTATAATGCCCTTCAATGATCAAAGCCCACTTTGCGATTTGCATCACTTCATCATCTGAAATTACAAACTGCCTTTGCTTTTCTTCAGGAGTGTCTGTATTGTAAACCGGATTTTCCGGGTCATCCGTATAAATCATCGTCTTGTTTTTATCGCCCAATCTTTTTTGAATAATAGCTTTCTTCCCCTGCAATAAGGTTGGTTTGAAAACCAAAATTTCATCCGGGTTCACCGTTCCCTGGACCATGTTTTCACCCAATCCCCAGACACCGGCTATATGAATAACGTCTCTAAATCCTGATTCAGGTTCAAGTGTAAAGCATACGCCGGAAGAGCCTACGTCACTATGAACCATTTTTTGAACTCCAATTGACAACGCTACACGCTCATGCGCAAAGCCGTTGTCCTCCCGGTATTTGATGGCTCTGTCGGTATATAATGAAGCATAACATTTCTGAACAGCCTTGATCAATTCATCCTCGCCTTTAATATTTAAAAATGATTCATGCTGGCCGGCAAAGCTTGCCTGTGGTAAATCTTCTGCTGTGGCGCTGCTACGCACAGCAACCTCAAGATTTTTTCCGCTGGTCAATTCGTTATAAGCCATTTTGATTGCACTGACAATGCTGTCAGGAATTGTTGCATTCATTATTAAATTCCTTGCCTTCTCACCGGTTTCTTTTAAATTCTTGAAAGTCTTTTTATCTAAATTTTGCATCAATTCTTTCAGCTCTTTGACAATGCCGTTAAAGTCGAGAAAGCAACAAAATGCATGAGCAGTTGTGGCAAAGCCATCCGGCACTGCGATTCCTTTGGACGAAAGCTGGCTGAACATTTCACCTAATGAAGCATTTTTACCACCTACAGAAGCCACATCGGTAATTCTGATCTCATTGAATTTTTTTATAAATAGTGACATAAAAATATTTTGTTCAAAAGTGCCACCATTCATTTTCTCTGCCTGTGACTACAGTCATTGGTACCTCTGATACCTATCATTATTTGAATCAGGCTGCCTTCTCCCTTGATTTAGATCATAAATAAAATTGATGTCTGTCATTTTCACTGAGGATGTATAAAAATAATATTGCAGCAAAAAAGCCGGTAATGCGATTTGCAGTTCTGTCTGTTTAAATTAAATTCTATGCCTGAAACTGATCTTTATAAAAAATCTGAATTTCAGAGATGTCTGCTACAGATCATTTCAAAAAGCATTTTTGATTTTATTGCAGTTATTAGGGAGGATCAGAAAATTGTATTTGTGAATGAAATGGGCGCAAGATTGTTTGGATATGAAAATCCTGACGATCTCCTGTTTACCGATGCTCCTTCTTTAAGAAAAAATCATCCGGATTCCGTTACATTGGAAAGGATCAGTCGGGAAATTGGTTCAAAAGGACATTTTGCCGATGAAGTTGAATACGTAACAAAGCACGGAACTCCTTTCTGGGGCCATATGCAGCAAACTTTTTTTACAGTAGGAGATCAGGATTATCGCCTCTTGCAGATAGAAAAAATAGATCGTGCAAAGTCCGCTGAAGCCAGCCTGATGCAGGAGAAACAACGCTTTGGCGCCTTGATGGAATATGCCTCAATTGGTGTGGTGATCATCAACGAACAATTGCAGATCGTGTTAATGAACAACTATACTTCGGATTTGTTCGGTTACCAGAAAGAGGAACTTGCGGGAAAGGAGATACAAACACTGATCCCTCTCAGGTTTCAACAGCGATACGCTAACTATCTCTTCAATTATTTAAACAGGCCTCCGCAAAGGCAAACTACTGCCGGAAAAGACGTGTATGCCTTTCGAAAGGATAAAACTGAATTCCCCGTCGAGATTGGTCTTGGTCATTTTCAAACAGATAAAGAAAGTTTTGCTATCCTGTTCATCAATGATATAACAGTCAGAAAAAAAGATGAGAATGAAATAAAAAAACTAAACGCACAGCTGGAGCAAAAAGTAAAAGAAAGAACGGAAGAATTAAAAGTTACGATCAGTAAACTTGAGCATCAGATAAAAGAAACAGAAAAGGCACGTGCTGAATTGGAAAGGGTAATGCAGTTTCAAAAAGCGGTGCTTGATTCTTCCGGCGCGTTGATTGTATCTACAGATGCCAAAGGAACAATCAACTTGTTTAACAAAGCCGCTGAAAATATGCTGGGATATAAAGCAGATGACATAATTGGCAAACATGATCCTTCCTACTTCCATGATAAAGAGGAAACGTTAAACAGAGCCATTAAATATTCAGGAGAGTTAAAGAAGGATATTTCACCGGGGTTTGAAGTATATGTGGCAAAATCAAGAAATAATCAGCCCAACAAAAATGAATGGACTTATGTAAAAAAAGATGGAACGAGGTTTCCGGTCTCACTTTCAATTACTGCATTCAGAAATAGTCACGATGAGATCACCGGCTTTCTGGGAGTAGCCGTAGATATTTCTCACACCAAAAAAACTGAACATGAATTGAAAGAAGCGCTGGCAAGAGAAAAGCAACTTAACAATATGAAATCAAAGTTCGTTTCAATTGCCTCACATGAATTTCGCACGCCGCTTAGTACCATTTTATCTTCTACTTATTTATTGCAGAAATACGTCAACACCGATGAGCAGCCAAAACGGGAAAAGCATATCGAGCGGATTGTTTCATCTGTGAATCTGCTTACAGATATATTGAATGATTTATTGGATGTGGGCAAAATAGAAGAAGGAAAAGTGGTACCAAAATTTGCCCTTTTTAATCCAAAACAACACATTGAAAAAAGTATCACCGAAGTCGGAAGCATTCGCAAAAAAGGGCAACAAATATCTTTCAGACATCATGGGAAAAAAAAGGTGTGGCTGGATCCTTCCTTTCTCACTCACATTGTTACTAATCTTTTATCGAATGCCATAAAGTTTTCACCCGAAGATTCCTGCATTAAAGTAGAATCAGAAGTAAACAATTCTCTTTTGAAACTACAGGTTAAAGATCAGGGAATAGGAATACCGGCTGAAGAACAACAACACCTTTTTGAACGCTTCTTTCGGGGAGCAAATGCCGCTAATATTCAAGGCACGGGACTCGGATTGCATATTGTTCAGAAATACGCTGAACTGATGAATGGCGAAATTTCGTGTATCAGTGAAATCGGCAAAGGCACTGAATTTTTTCTTGAGTTTAAATTGACGGATCTATAAAAATATTTTTATAAGACTAAAAAAACTATTATGAAAAAGGTATTATTGGTTGAGGACAATGAAATCCTTCGCGAGAATACAGCCGAGATTCTTGAATTGGCAAACTACCAGGTTTATACTTGTGAAAATGGTAAAACCGGTGTCGAAACTGCGCTGAAAGAGGTTCCCGATCTCATCATTTGTGATATCATGATGCCTGTTCTGGATGGCTTTGGTGTATTGCACTTGTTGCAGAAAAATCCTTCTACACAAAATATTCCTTTTATTTTTCTTACTGCAAAAACCGAACATACTGATTTTCGCAAAGGAATGGAATCAGGCGCTGACGATTACATTACCAAGCCGTTTACCGGCATCGAGCTATTGAAAGCAGTGGAAAGCCGCATTAAAAAAGCCGATTTATTAAAAGAAAAACTTAGTAGCGGGCTGGAGGGACTGCAGGAGCTGATGAATGCCGGAAGTCCTAATGATTTAAAAGATCTTACGAAAGACTGTACCAACAATAAGTATCATAACAAACAAACGGTCTATAGCGAAGGAAACAGGCCACAATCGTTGTTTTATGTACAGAAAGGAAAGATTAAAACTTATAAAACCAATGATTTTGGAAAAGGACTTGCCGTCGGGTTATATACAAAAGGAGATTTTTTTGGTTATGTGGCGCTGCTGGAAGGAACCAACTATCATGAAACGGCAGTAGCAATGGAAGAAAGCGAAGTGGCAATAATTCCAATAGAAGACTTCGAACTATTAATTAATAACAACCAGGCTGTTAGCCGAAAGTTTATTCAGCTGCTTGCAAAAAATATTTCGGAAATGGAAGAACAGTTATTGGGAATGGCTTATAACTCCCTGAGGAAAAAAGTAGCAACTGCTTTAGTAACCTTATACAACAAATACAACACGAATGAGGATGAAGATTTTCCTATTGAAATCTCCAGGGAAAGCCTTGCTTCGGTAGCAGGTACAGCAACCGAATCACTGATAAGAACGCTGAGTGATTTTAAGAACGAAAAGCTGATTAAAATTAATGAAAGCGCGATCACCATTTTAAATAAAAGAAAACTGGAGAATCTCTTAAATTGATCACCAATAGCTTAAAAGAAAAGAATTTGACAGTAAAAGAAATAAATTGCTGGCTTTGCTATTCACTTGTTTGTATGAGTTCGCTTATGTATTTATTAAAATCGAATTTCAATTTATGAAATTTTAGTTCAGCTGCTTCCATGTCCTTTCGCAGTTTATTTTGTTTGTCCTGGATCAACTCGAAGCAATCAGAGCCAGTGAAATTGCAGCTCAGTTGTTTTTCATTATCTGACACCCTTGCTCGCATTGTTCCTAAAGTTTCATTTTCTTTCAACAGACGACTATACAAATATTCAATCGTGTCGAGAGTATTTTTTTCCGGCTCGGTCAGATTTTTTAATAAGTGTGACAATCGCGTTTTTAACTTAACATCTTCATCGGTTAAGAATTCAAGTGCCCTTTTCCAGGTTTCGTTTTCCTCTAATAACTGGGTCAGTAATAAAGTCTTAGAAAAAGGTTTTGTTTTTGAAGCTTCTTTATTCACCGTAATCGTTTTATCTTTTGAATGCTTTAAGTGGCTTACCATCAATAACAACAATGCATTTATTCATTGTAACAAAATTATTTTACGGAACTGCGCCTGGAAAGAATATGTATCAGTACATGAGATGAGTTTCGTCAGTGGAAACGAGATAAATTTTTAAGCTACTTGTTCTGTAATATTAATAATGGAATTTTGATTGCATAACTCATTTCTTTCGTATAGGCTCTGCCTATCATTCCGGCAAAACCCGAATGTTTTTGAGCCATCATTGCCAACACATCACATTCATTTTTTTCAATAAACTTATTGATACCTTTTATGATGTTTTTATTCTCAATTGTATTGAAAGTATTTTTCGTTTGATCAAAAGTTAAATAAGTTCTCATTTTATGTATAAACTCTTTATCACTTATTTTTCGTTCATCTTTTTGCACATTCAAAATCTGAATAAAAGATTGATATTTTTTTGCCAGCTCAATCAATGGCTCAAAGCATTCTTCCTCCGTTCGAATATCCAAATCTGTTGCAAAAGTGATGGTATTAATGGCCTGATAAGAAGCCGTTTCAGGAATTACAAAAACGGGGAGAGAGGATTTTCGAATAACTGCAACCGTTGTGCTTCCGAAGACTGAATTACTTTTTCCTTTTCCTTTCATCCCCATTATAATGAAATCAGTATGGCCTGCTTCTGCCATTTTTGCGATTGCCTCTGAAACATAACCTTCTCTCACCAATCCGAAAACTTTTGAAGGGTAATCCTTTGAAAAGCATTCAATTTCTTTGTTCATGAAATTCTGGTGAATATCTAATATTTCTGCCTGAGTAATTATTACAGAAGCAAGGACAGAATCATCCGCCATAATTCCAGGAGCAGCAACGTTGATCAAAGTTATTGTTGCATCAAAGGATTGAGCTAACTGCACAGCATATTTTGCCGCGTTGTGAGATGCTTTTGAAAAGTCAACCGGAACGAGCAAATTCTTCATAAAAATTAAACTTTTATGACTGGATACCGAAATTCTTAGTCGACCAGATAATGAGAATTGTGCAACTGCCAAATATTGTTACTAACTGGGTTTTGAGAATTATGATGACAGCGGCATGTAACGCGATATTTTAGAGCCCTGGAATATTCGGATCTTCATCTCCTGATCTATTTGTTTTCCGACTTCATTTTGTTCTTTTAACGTCATATTATCTGTGAACGCACCTGAAATGAAAATCCCCTTCGATCTGTGAGATACCTGCAAAGCAATCCCAAACTTGTTATAAAATTTTTCTTCCAGCTGAGTAATGGTGCAGTGTTTATCAATGTGAATGCTACCAGGCTTTAAAAACCTAGCTATCTCGCTTAATACTATATCTGAAAATAATTTATCATTATAAAACATCTTTCCAAGATGAGAAGTCTTAAAAAATTCTATCTTCAGAAAAGGATAAACTTTAGAAAATTCTTTTTGTAAATCCTTAATGCTGGTTGTTTCTGTTACCTGCAGTTTCATTATTTTTCTTTTAAGGTTGATGAGCATTCTTTTTACTGATATTTTTTCAATGGTAGTTAAGATGATTGGCTTGATATATTTTCTTTGCTTTATTTATTTCAAGTGAAAAAAGAGTAAGGAAAAAACCTTGGAGAATGAACATACAACCAATAAGAGCAACTACCGGTAACCAATTAATTAGCGGCTGAAAAAATATCATAATCCCGATCAGCAAACTGAATAAGCCAGCAATAGTTGCCATATGCCACAATTTGTACTTTCCTTTTTTTAAAAATAACGACTCAATAAACCATAAGATACCCATCAATATGCCATAAAAACCAAAAACAAGCGGAAGAGTCAGCGGTGACAACCAGATGTTAAAAAGCAGAATCGCAGCTAACGTACCGTCAAGAAATGCCTGCGCTATTTGCCATTTCCATCCCTCATTTTCCTTCCTGCTGATGATGGCAAAAATTACCAGGACAAATCCTGTGAGCAATAAGGAAAGGCCGCCGAATACTACCAGGCCAAGCATGCCACTAACAGGAAATCTAAAAATATAACTTCCGAGAAAAATAAAAATAATTCCTTTCAAGGTAATCAGCCACCAGTTTTTGGATCTTATCATAACTGTTGAATTTTATGTTCACCCGATTTATTAGTTCATCCCTTTTGAATAATTTCTTTTTGTTTTTATAAAACAATATGCAATACTAATCTCAAAACCTGGAGGATACAATGAGCGTTATCATTTTATAGGATGATTGATATCAACGCTAACGGCAGTGTGCAAAGGAAAAGACGAGAAGCTAAATAAAAAAGAAGACGTTGCTATGAAAAAATATTACGCAACGTCCACTATCGTGAGACGTTGCTATGAAAGAAAATCATTGCACTTCTTCCTCTATTGACATGTATCACTGGTCATGATGATTATCGTCATTCATCCGGAAATAGCAGCAAAATATCTTGCATCAGAATTAATCAACACTCACTCTAAAAACACAAAAAGATTAAGAAGTAGGTCATCAATATTGATCATTAAAATTAAAAAAAATGAAAACAGACATTCAAATTCAAAAAGATGTGATGGACGAATTAAAATGGAGCCCATTACTGAGTTCAGCAGAGATTGGTGTTGCTGTAAAGGACGGCGTTGTTACACTGTCCGGAATTGTTGACACTTATTCCAAAAAAATGGAGGCTGAGAAAGCAATTGCAAAAGTTTCCGGTGTAAAAGGAGTTGCAGTTGATATCCAGGTTGGTGTGTCGCCTTATTTCAAAAAGACAGACGCCGAAATTGCGCAGGAAGTAGTAAAAGTATTGAAGCTGCACACTTCCATTCCTGATGATAAAATAAAAGTTAAAGTAGAAGATGGTATTGTTACCCTGGAGGGCGAAGTGGAATGGCATTACCAACGGGTGGCTGCAAATCAAGCTATACAAAATTATGCTGGAATCGTCAACGTTTGGAATTTCATTAAGATTCAACCAAAAGTAATCTGCTCAAACATTAAGGAAAAAATCACCGCAGCATTCGAACGTAGTGCCAAACTGGATGCCAGCAGAATTTTTGTTGAAACAAGCGGCAATACCGTGACACTAAAAGGTACCGTTGCTTCTCTCTCGGAAAAAGAAGACGCAGCGTATGCTGCCTGGGCTGCTCCCGGAGTTTCAGAAGTAAATAATAAACTACGGGTAGAGGAGATAGAGTATGCTTACTAAACCCATCGGGGCATTCAATCTAAAAGTTTGAATGCCTCCTTTTTCTGAAAAAATCTGAAATAAAAAATAACATTACTTGTTGGTCTACTCTGAAATCTTTCAATGTCACGCTTTTTTGTGATCTGAAATAGCGGGCTTTTGCCTGCAGGTACCGCTGTTCATTTCTTTGCCGGAAGACGCTGCTTCTTTGATGTACGTTACTTTGTATCTAACCTATTTTGAATCTTTTATAGATTCTTTCCGAATTTATCTAACTTTATTGCTGAACCGGCACAAAGAGGTATCGCAGGTCGAAATCAATTATCTAAAAAAAGTTAAACTAATTGTGCTGCTCCTTGTAACCTCTAATTTCATGAAATGAGGCAGCATTTGACATATGGTTTTAATAATCATCCTGCATTTATTACAGTACTGGTAATATTTTATGTAGTATTAACAGCCGGCTTAATAGTTCTTCGCGTTTCATTTTACCACAACAATCAGGCATTTAACAAGGGATTTAACCTGGTTTCGCATACCAGATCCATTATTGAGAGTACGGATAGCATGGCGCTTGAGGCGCAAAATTTATGGTGGGAGAGCCGGAATTATGCTTTAACAACCGATTCAAATGCCTATCGCGCGTCTATTTTAATTCGCAGTTCATTACAGAAAAATGCAAGCCGCCTTATAAACCTTTTACAGGATGACGGTGAAAAAGATTCAATTGCGCAAAGCGTTGAACATCAAATACAGCAGCTTATCAAATTAACAGACAGCTCCTTTCAATTGGGGAAAACAGCAGCATATAGTTTTGCAACGGCCAATGTTGAACAAGAAGTAGGAGTAAGTAATGCGATTAACCAGAAACTACAGTTAATTAAAGGAGAAGAAAAACGTTTGCTAGCAATAAGAAGAAGTAGCATTCTTACAATGATGGAGATGACGCAAAGGATTGTTGCTGTATCGAATATTTTGATGCTGATCTTACTTACCGGTTCCTTTGTATTTGTATTCTATCATTTCAGGAGAAGGCAAAAAACGGAAAGAAAGCTGATAGAAAGCGAAAACAGGTTCCATACATTAATCAATGGCACAAAAGATCTTGCCATTTTTATGGTTAATAAAGAGGGGATCATACTCAACTGGTATGAAGGTGGCTATAAAATAAAAGGCTATACCAGCGAGGAAGTTATCGGGAAACCTATTTCCATATTTTATTTGCCTGAAGCAGTCGCCGATGGTGAGCCTGACCGTAACCTGCAACTTGCTGCTGAGCAGGGCAGTTTCGAAACAGAAGGCTGGCGAGTTCGAAAAGACGGAAGCATTTTCTGGGCAGATGTCTTAATAACGGCGATCTATGATAAAAATAATAAAGTAGAAGGATTTACAAAAGTTACCCGTGATTTTACTTTGCACAAAAAAGCCGAGGATGAAAGCCGAAATGCTTTGAAAAAAGAACAGGAGCTGAATGAGATGAAATCGAATTTTGTCTCGATGGCTTCGCATGAATTCCGTACCCCGCTGAGCACCATTCTCTCTTCAATTTCCCTTATGGAATTTTATAAAACGACTGAAACGCAGGACAAAAGGGATAAACATATCCACCGCATTAAAGCAGCGGTAAACGAGCTAGTAGAAACTCTCGAAGAATTTCTTTCCCTTGAAAAAATTGAAGAAGGGAAAATGCAGGTGAAGCGCCAACAATTTAATCTCAAACACCTAGCGAATGCTATTTGTTTAAAATTTAATGCAGATCAAAAAACGGGGCAAACTATCGAGTATGAACATACAGGCACCGAGGATGTTTCTCTTGATGAAGGATTTTTAAATCACATTCTAACCAACTTAATTTCAAATGCTATTAAATATTCCCCTCCAAACAGCACCATTTCGTTTCGCACTATCGTAGAAAATTCAAACATCACCATCAAAGTAAAAGACCATGGAATTGGAATCTCTCCGGAAGACAAAGCACATCTTTTTGAGCGCTTTTTCAGAGCATCCAATACGGGGGATATTAAAGGTACCGGGTTGGGTTTGCATATTGTAAAAAGGTATGTTGACCTTTTGGGAGGATCCATAAACGTGAGCAGTGCGATAAATGAAGGAACTGAATTTACGGTAGTATTTGAATACCCTACTTAAATTGAGATTATTCAGTAGGAAAATTTTCTTGATCATTGAACAGTCTGATATTTTCATCATTCATGTCCTTAGAAAAAATATAATCGCACGCTGTATCCAGCATTTCTTCTATGTTCTCATTCGTTGATTGTAACACCAAATGTGGTTCTTCAAATGGCAGCCATGTATTCTTTATCTTTTTATAAATATTAAAACCGGCATCACTATCATTTCTGAAAGCGGAAAGTCTTTGTTTTATTAAGCTTTCATCGGCAGTTATTTCAACAAAATATACTTTTGCAATATTCTTTAGTTTGCTTATAAATTCCGGACGGATTGCTATATCAGATAACGTTGTGTCCACTACCACTTCCTTGCGGTATTCAAGATCAGAAATTTTTTTCAACATTTCAAAATAGACCGACTTTTTCTCCTGCCCGGAATATGACGGTTGTTTGAAAAGTTCTTTTCTTATTGTGTCACTGTTAATATACCCGGCATTCAACATTTTCGCAAGCCGCTGAGCCAGATAACTTTTGCCTGAACCCGGTAATCCGAAAACTACTATTATCATAGATTAATCGACTAAATATTATGTGTAAGAAGACAGAAACAGAATTTTATGCCGCTTTTTCGAGAAACCCTTTTGCGGCAACGATCAATGGTTGTAAATTATCTTTTTTTACTTCATCTAAATCCTCATGGAGTGCCTTCTTTTTAGCAAGGTCTTTTACATACAGAGCGGCTAGCTTAAGAATGATCTTGTCAACAACAGACAGTTGTTTGTGTAACACTCTCCCAGGTAAAAAATAAAATTCACATTTATCCCGAATTTCTGTTGGCACATTGGTTAATACCAAATGATTGCACAACCCGGAATTTGAAGAAGAGGCTGAAACAACAAACATGAAAATCTTCTTTTTAATGCTCAATTCTTTTATATGTCGTTGCAGCCATGGGGCAATTTTAAATTTGGCAAAATATACAGAAGTACCGAGAAATATAGTGTCATAGCTCGCGATACTTTTTTTATCCACCTTATCAATATCTTTTAAGGGAAGTTGCAAGCTTTCGGCTAACCATGTAGCATACTGTTTGGTTGAGCCATACTTGCTTTTATAGAGAATAATGCCTTTCATATACCTATTTTCTCTCAAAATTAAACGAGCTAATTTTTCTTGCACATGACTAAAGTCAAACCTTTGGTTGACATAAGTCATTGTTGGGGCCTGTCGTAAATATTTTTTTTGTACTCATTTTCCCGGATAATAAAATGATCTTTTATGTATGCTGAAAAATATAGAACCGACATCCCTGCTTTAGCACTGACTGAAAACCAACCATGTATTTCTTTGATGATACCTTTTGATCCGAAAATCAATTCAAAGGCTTCCATCAACTATGCACTTAAAAAGGCTACTGATAAAATCAAACATGACCTTTACGTGGCTTATGACGCGCACGCTGCAGAAACTGTTTTCAAAAAATTGAAAAATGTAATTGCCCACCTTGATTTTTCCACGCTTAAGAAAGCAATCACTATTTATGTGTCGTCCCAGATTGAGAAAGTGTATTATTTAAACATTGAATTGAAAGAAAAGATAGTGGTTGGAAATACATTTGAAATCAGGGATATTGTAGAAAATAAATATGACACTCCAAGATTTTTGATTCTGACCATTAGTGGTAACATGCAAAAGATATATGAAGCAAGTGGAAATAAGCTGCAATTAATCATGTCCAATAAAATTGATCAAGTAAAAAGAGATTTGCCTGAGCCTGTTGCCAATTTTTCAGATGCTACCTCGGTTAAAGAAATAAGACTCAAAAACTTTCTTCATTATATCGATCTTCAGCTTTCACATATTCTTGCAGTTTATTCGCTGCCTTTACTTGTGATGGCTCCCAAAAAAACAATGGGATATTTCCAACATTTGACAAAACACTTAAAAAATATAACAGGATTTATACATGGCAATTTTGATGCTGCAACAGAAAGTCAACTATTGAAAGCACTTGAACCGCACATTTCGAATTGGAAAGCGATTAAAGAAAAGCATATTCTAAACCTACTGAAAATTGAAGAAGATAAACGTCGCCTCATAAAAGGAATTAATGATGTTTGGATGCACACCAGCCGTAACAGTAAACAGTTTCTTGTTGTTGAAAAAGGATTTTGTTGTACGGCATTTACAACAGAAAACGGAGAAATAATCTTCAGTGATTGTCTGCCAAAGCACAAACCGGTTTTACGGGATGCGGTGGATATTATTATTGAAAAAGTATTGGAAGGTGGCGGCGATATTGAGTTTGTTGACGACTTAAAAGAATTTAGTAAGATAGCGTTGATAAAAAGCAGTAACATTAATTACCGCCATACTTTTAAAAAGAACAAAAATCTAAAAGATTGGCAGGAATCAATAGGTTAAAAAATTAGTGATAAAATTAAAAAGCTAAATCATGAAAAATTTAAAAGGCAAAACAGCCATCGTGACCGGTGGGTCATCCGGCATTGGCGAAGCAACCGCTTTACTTTATGCGGAGTACGGATGCAACGTAGTAGTGAGTGATATACAGGAAGAAAAAGGGAAAAAGGTTGCAGAAAAAATTAATGTTTCGAAGGGTAGCGCCATTTTTATCAAGGCGGATGTCAGTAAGCCGCAAGATTGTGACATGTTGGTAAACAAAACAGTGACAACTTTTGGAGCACTGGATATTGCTTTCAATAATGCCGGTATCAGTGGTGAGAGCAGTGCTATTGCAGAAATGAGCATTGAAGGATGGAAGCATATAATTGACATTAACTTACATAGTGTTTTTTATTGCATGAAGTATCAATTATTGCAGATGCAAAAGCAGCAAAAAGGCTGCATTGTGAACAATTCATCCATCCTTGGGCAAGTTGGCTTTGCCAACGCTGCAGGTTACGTTGCCGCAAAGCATGGCGTGATTGGTTTAACCCAGACTGCCGCTCTCGAATATTCTGCTCATGGAATTCGTATTAATGCAATTGGACCAGCATTTATCAATACTCCATTGTTGACAGAAGCCGGCATGGATAATAATGTGAAACAAAATCTGTTAGTTCCCATGCATCCTATTGGTCGATTAGGTGAACCAAATGAAGTGGCTGAATTGGTTATCTGGCTCAGTTCAGATAAAGCTTCATTTGTTACAGGCAGCTATTATTCAGTTGATGGAGGATACCTCGCCAGATAAAATCAAGAAAGTATTTAAAATACAACTGCTCATAAACAAAAAAAATTATCATGAAAACAATAATTGCTTCTACGGATTTTTCTGCGACAGCAGAAAATGCGTGCTTATATGCTGCAAAACTTGCAGCGTATGTAAATGCCGAACTCATATTGTTTCATACAATCGAGCTACCCGTCACTATTTCAGAGTACCCGGTGGTGGACGAATTCTTTGATGAGGAAAAAATTCAGAAAGAATTGGAATCGTTGCGAAACCAACTATTGATCGCAACAAACAATAGTATAAACATCCAAACGAACCATGTTATTGGTTCTGTTGAATTCCAGATAAAAGAACTGTGTGAAAAAACAAAGCCTTTTGCAGTCGTTATGGGCACACACAGTTCCCATTCATCTCATCCACTTTTCCCTGTAAGCACCAGTTTCTACTCAGCAAAACATTTGCATTATCCCGTAATTCTTGTTCCTCCTGAAGCGTCTTATAAGTCCATTAAAAAAATTGCACTGGCTTCGGACTTGAAGGATATTTATGAAATACCGGTGGTAGAACTTGAAATCATCATAAAAGCATTCTATGCAAAGTTTGAAATTTTTTATGTTGGAAAAGATGACAATGAAATCGATGGGAATGCAGTAAGCGCACAACTGTTAGACAACTGGCTGGAAGATTTATATCCCACCTCTTATTATGTGAAGAATGATGATGTGTGGAGAGGTATTGCTGAACTGACGAAAGAACACAACCTAGACCTGGTGATCATCATTCCAAAAAAACATGGTTTTTTTCATAAGTCACAAGCAAAAGATATTCTCCTTCATTTGGATGTTCCAGTAATGGCGGTTCATGAAAATGATTAATCTCGGAATTCTTTCGAAACCATACTTATAATATTTTAAAAAAAATGCGCTCTCATCATTAAATTCAAACTTTATTGGAAGCTTTCTCAATTCAAAACACACACAACCTAAATTGAAAAGAACTTTTTGTTGGCTACAAATCCTTTCTTTTAAATTTTCTGACTGACATCAGCAGGGGAAAAACAATCCAAAGAATTAAGCCGGAAAATGAAAGAATAATTCCTGCACTGTTACCAAAAAACTCACGAAACACCGCGCCTGTATAACCCATCAAAGCAGAAATATCCAATTGCAATAGGATTTGAATTCTGCCAAGATCAATTGGATTTAAAAAACTAAAGATCACCATTATTTTTTCCAAAGGATAATCCTGGAACTGGAATAAAAAGAACAAAACCAACGCGTCAAATATCAATGAAAAGTAGAGCCACAGCAGGATGGAAAGTCCAATTCCTTTAGCTTTATCGCGTGTTAGTCCGGCAGCCAGCATGGCAATGCTTACAAAAACAATCGTCAAAAAAAAACCCATCCCGATCATCATAAAACCTGTAGCATCGGCATGATAAAGCAAAATCGGAATGCCTGCTCCGATAAAAAACGCAAGAGATAATGAAGAAGCAAGGCCGGAAAAAATACTCAGCCAAATAGTTCTTCTTTTTAATGGCTGGCTTACGAGCAATTCAATAAATTCTGAACTGTTGTAAATATAAATCGTTGAAAAAATAATGCAGATCAAAGGAACAATGATGAGGATAATATTTAGTAAACTCAATAATCCCTTTGCAGCGTTATCTTCCAGGTTAAACACACTCAATGAAATGATCAATAACAAAGCGGTATAAATCAAAACGATCTTGTTTTGAATAATATCCATCACCACATATTTTAATAACTTTTTCATAGTTTATACTTCTTGTTCGCTCATAATTTTTGCGATCGCTTTTGATAATTTCTCTTCGCTTGTTTCTTCTTTCAGGGCAGCTAGTCTTTTATGAAATAATAATTTCCCTTCCTGCATATAAAACACTTCTGTGATCAGGTCGTCGAGCTCGCTCAGAATATGAGAAGTGATGAGAATCAATTTTCCGTTTTGTTTTTCTTTGATAATTTTTTGTTTCAGTTTTTCTGATGAAACCGGATCAAGGCCGGCTGTAGGTTCATCAAGAATTAAAACATCCGGATTGAACATGAAAGCCAGAGCGGCACTCACTTTTTGAGTAGTTCCGCCAGAAAGTGTGCCCATTTTTTTTTGCATCATTTGGTTCAACCCAAAACTTTTTACCAACTCTTCATCAAAATTTTCATCGCTTTCTTTTCGGATATCTTTCATCATGTCGATCAGATTTCTGATCGTCATATTTTGGGGATAACGGCCGATCTGTGGCATATAGCCAATGCGGCTGCGGTACTTCCATTCGCCGGTAATTAAATCATTATTAAAATAAATTTTCCCGCTATCCGGAACTACCATCCCTAACAATGATTTTATCAAAGTGGTTTTCCCGCAACCATTTGGGCCAAGCAAAGCAATGCATTCTCCTTTTGAAAATGTTATCGAAACATTCTCAAGGGCTTTTAATTTTCCAAACTTTTTGGTTATGTTTTTTGTTTGTATCATAATTGCAGCGGCCTCATTAAAGGTTTTTCATCTTTCAACTGATCGGGTGTAATTCCCGGCAAAATTTTTTCAGTTTTATCCAACAGGGAAACGATTAAACTTCTGAAAAGCATAAGGGCAGCAGGGTTGCTTTCGATAATCATCGAATACATACTCACAGGATGATAAGAAACATCGCCAATATTATCTCTGTTCAAATCATATCCTTCATATTTATCCCAATAATTTCCATTGAAAGAATTCAACACAAGCGAACCATTTGTTCCAATATCAAAAGTGTTTCCTTTAAAATTGTTTGAATAAAAATTATTATTGTCACAGCTCGCCTGGATCTTTACAGCGAAACCATTATCAGTAAACGAATTTTTATACAAATCAATTCTGCT
>JBQCIM010000030.1:0-35177 GCA_051953735.1 Ginsengibacter sp. | reverse complement strand
ACATTCCAAAATAATATTGACGGAAGAAATTGTTTTTGGGGAAAGCTGTGGCAAACCTTGCGCCGGAGCAAATACATTGTACATCTCTAAAAAATCAGAAGAGAAAATTATGGGAACAACCATTTGTCCGGGTTGCCATGTAAAATTTGGAGGAACTGTGTCAATAAAATTATCGTTGATACTCTCTAAAAAAAGATCGGTGCTGAAAGGAATGATATCACCTGCTGTCGCGCGTACTCTGAATTTATTAGAGATCAATGGAGCAACGCCGGCAATGGTCGGTTGCTTTTCAAGATTGGATAAATCTGAATTAGAGAAAGTATTATCCTTTCCCATATTTTCATTCGTGATCGTTTTTGAAATGGAAATAAAATCGTAACCGCCGCTTTTCCTGGGACTGTTTTCCTTTAGCAATTGCTGAATGTTTACAAACATTTGCATAGAAACAAGAAGCAATAACACTCCGATTCCCAAACCAAAATAACCTAACCATTTTGAAAAAATATTTTTTCCAGAGATGATTAACGGTTCTATATTCTTATAAGATAACAGCATGATTTGGTTTAGGAAAGTTTGAGAATTTAGAAAGAGTTTAGGAGGTTTAGAAGAGTTTAGAATAGTGAACCAACAAATAGTCCCAATTTTTATTTTGTTATAAATAAATTACTTTTTCGTCTTTTAAAAAATCGAGTGGTTTTAAATCTGCGAAAATCATAGCACCATTGCGTTTGCGACATTCTTCATAAATCAGTTCCATTGCTTTTTTCCGGTTAACCTCGTCAAGATGACTGTAAGGCTCGTCCAATAATAAAAAATCAAAAGGCTGCATCAACGCACGGATAATGGCAATGCGTTGTTGTTCTCCGTAACTACATTTTTTTACTTCCTGGTCTAATTTGTTTTTAATGCCAAGACGCGACGCCATTTCATCAATTTTGTCAGCAGGATAATATGGATCTAACATCCTTTTTATTTCGATATTTTCTTTGACAGTTTGATTTTCAAACAGTCTCAGATCCTGAAAAATAATGCTGATTTTGTTTTGACGAAATGCAGAAAAATTTTCAGTAGAAAGGTTTTTAATTTCTGCATCATCATAAAAGATAGCACCGGAATAATCTTTTCTTAATCCATAAATAAAATGCATTAAAGAAGTTTTTCCGCTGCCCGATGGCGCCACGATATGTAAATGCTCGCCTTTATTTATTGTCAGATCCTGTTCCCAGATTTGTGAATTTTTTCTTTTTTCTTTTTCAATATAATCGGGAATAACTTTTCGCAGTTGTATCTGCATCATCACATTTTTATAAAAAAGATTTATTTATTTTACTTTAACCGTATCAATCGGAGGAGGCACCAGCAGCGAATCCAATCTTCTTGTACTCTTGTCTTTTTTGGTTTCGTGAAGCATGAACATTTGGTCAAAATAATTGTTCAATTGTTTCAAGCTGTTGCTGTCTTTATTGATCAGATTTATTTCTGAATGAAATTTAAAAGCGTTGTCATTAAATTCTCCTCCATAAGAAATAATATTATTCCAGGTCTTCAAACTCTGATCAAGCATGGCTTTGTGGCTGCTGTCAGATGGAAGTGAAGAAAATTCTGAAAGAATTTTATGAATGTCGAGATAGAATCCAACAGGATGTCCTGAGAATTTGTCGGTGAAATCAAATTTGTTATTATTATTGCCGTTTAGATATTGTGTAGCAAAAGAATTGGAACTTCCGAAAGCAATGGTTTTATCATTCATCACATAATTTACTGCTGTATCTCTTCCCATTTGAGAAGTTGTTTTTTTAACGGCATCCAGGATTTTTTGAAGACTTGCTTTATCCGCAATGCCTGCAGAAAAAAGATAATTAAAATCGGGCCTTCTCACTGAATCTTTAAATTTAAAATCAGTGAAGGCGAGCAAATAATCGCCGTTGGTGGCTTTTGAAAAATCATCTAAAGTGAAACCCATTTGCTGAGCATAACTGTTGATCATTCCGTCAGCGCCGGTAAGTTTGATGAGTTCTACAATTCCTTCAGGTTTAAAATTAAAAGCTAATAAAGCATCTACATCCTGGGAAGGAATATTTTTGATCATATCACTATTGATAGAATTGCCGGTATATTTTTTTACAATGTCTGTAACCTCTTTGCTTGCATAAGTTTTTTGATCTACATCTATTTTTCCATTGTCGAAATTGATTGTGTAAGTGCTTACATTGTCTTTCATAAAGGCGTCTAATTTCAACATTCCCAGCATGCCAAGCGAAGAAGAATTTTTAATAATGGCTTCTGTATTTTGCCAAACGTGAACATCTCCGGATTCACTCATCAATGAACCAAAATGATCATTTTTTGCAAGTGAACTATCAGATTTTAAATTGAATAAACTTTTTCCAATTGCAGAAAGCTCAGTGCTTTTATCAGTCGGTTGATTTTGCTGCATTTCTGTGCTGTCATGCTGTCCAAGCATTTCTGCAGGAGTGGTGTTTATGTTCGTCAGATACACAAAATGATCATCATTCCATACAACAACATGATGATTTTTTAAAACAAGACTGTTCAGGTTTCCTTCTTTTGTTACTGTTTGTGAAGGATCAGTATTCTTATTGAATTGCTCAAAATCTTTGGCACTTTTTAATTTTCCTTCTGCAGCAAAATAATCTGTTCCTGCATTTTGTGAAACAAAAAATATCAGCCCATCTTCAAAATCAATTCCTGTGGTAGAAGGATTGTCAAGCACTTTTCTTTTCCAGTCATTCATGGAAGAATCGGCATACATTTTTTTGTACCAGTTGGTTTGTTTGATTTCGTTCCAGGATAATTTATTTCCTAAAGATTTGATGTTGATCTGTGCAACAAAATGTGCATCGTTTGGAATCATTTTTCCAGCCTCATTCTTTTTTCCACACGATGAAAAGAGAAGTGCAAATGCGGCAATGATGCAACTGAACTTAAGAAAAGTTTTCATAAAATTTTTTTAAGATGATGAATTTTTTTCTGTATAACCAACTTTAAAAGTAAGTGTATTATTTTAAAAATTTTCGAAATCTAAAAATAATAAAGCTTTTATTTTTTAAAAAAATCCACCAATTGAGTTTGAGAAATTGTTTGCTGTTCGCCTTTCACAAGGTCTTTTACTACGCAATTTTTTTCTTCCATTTCTTTCGATCCAATGATCACTGCATATAAAATATTTTTTTTGTTTGCGTATTTGAATTGCTTTTCCAGCTTTGAATTTTCATAAAATAATTCGCAGCTGATTTTTTGTTCACGCAGTCGTTGCATCAATTGAAACGCTTGTCTGCTCTCGTTTTCACCCAGATTAAAAAATAAAACTTGTGTTGACTGGTTAATATTTTCAGGAAATAATTTCAATTCGTCCATTACATCATAGATTCTGTCCAATCCAAAACTGATGCCTACTCCGGGCATATCAGGAACGCCAAATAATCCGGTGAGATCATCATAACGTCCGCCGCCACCAATGCTTCCTATTTGAACATTTTTTGCTTTTACTTCATAGATGGTTCCTGTGTAATAATTCAGACCTCGTGCTAAAGTAAAATCGATATTAATTGTTGGTTTACTATTCGAATTATTTATAAAACCCAAAATAAATTTCAATTCCTCAATTCCTTTTTTCCCCGTTTGGGAATCATTAACGATCGCTTCTATTTTTTCTAATTTTTCAGAATTTGTACCATCAATGCTGATATAATTTTCGATCAGAGAAATACTTTTTTCATTCAGTCCGATTGCTTTTAATTCTTCCGTTACTTTTTCAATTCCAATCTTATCCAATTTGTCGATGGCGATGGTAATAGCAGTCAAATTTTCTACACTATTGCAAACCTCCGCCAATGCAAAAAGAATTTTTCTGCTGTTAATTTTTATTTCAACATCAATTTTTAATTTTTTGAAAACATCATTATAAATCTCTGCAAGTTCAACGTCAGCAATCAAAGAATATGTTCCTGCAACGTCTGCATCACATTGAAGAAATTCCCTGTAACGTCCTTTCTGTGGCCGGTCGGCGCGCCAAACCGGTTGGATCTGATAACGTTTATATGGTATCGTTAGTTTTCCCTGGTTCATTGCCATAAATCTTGCAAATGGAATGGTGAGATCATACCTTAAAGCTCTTTCAGTAATATTTTTATTATTTTTTCCGGCGAGAATATTTTCAAATTCTAAAATGGCGTTCTCTCTTTTTGCAGGATTGTCCAGGCCATTGTTCAAAATTTTAAAAATTAATTTGTCGCCTTCGTCACCATATTTTCCCATCAACGTTTCAAGGTTTTCCATGGAGGGAGTTTCCAGCGGTTCAAAACCATACAGTTCAAAAGTTTCTCTGATCGTATCAATAATAAATCTTCTTCTGCGCAATATTTCTGCTGCAAAATCACGTGTTCCCTGTGGTAAAGATGGTTTCATATTTTTCCTGAATCCTGATATTTTTTAAAGCGCAAAACTATTATTTAATTGTTGGAATGTTTCTTGTTTTAGTCAACTTCCGGCGCTTTAAACCAATGTTTGTTATAAATTTATGCGCAGTTTCTTTGAGTATTATGGAAAATCGCTGGTATATGAATCATTAGTTAAGATGCTTCAATGAATTAACAATTCAATGACATCGACAGAACTATTACAATCATCTTTCATTTGATTGTAAAATTTTTTCAAAGAGCGCAATTTAAAAATGGAATTAGTTGACAGAGTGAGCAAAAGTGAGTTGATTTTCTGTATTTTATTTTATCTTGCCGTTTCACGATAAAAAAATTACATATGAGCCTGGAAGAATTTGAAAATACTCCTGATAATAAAACCAAACGTTATATTATGATGCGGAGCATTACGGATTTAGGTATGGGCTTTCTTTATCTTGCTGTTGGAATCATTATTTTATTTTCAAAGCAATTTAATTTTTCCAATGATTTCACGGCAAGTGTTCCGGCAAAAATTTTCGCAGTGCTGGTTATTATTTATGGCTCGTGGAGGATTTACAGAGGGATAAAAAAAAATTATTTAAAGAATGAGTAGGTTGTATCAAATAAAAGATTCTCTCTTCGCGTCATTTATGATCGCTTTGCTTATCGTATTTACCGGTTGTCAGCAAAATAAAAGAACCGATCTTGATACACCGGATAGAGGTACAATTCATATTAGTGTGGATGAAACTTTTAAACCTGTGATCGATTCTGAAATCCAGGTTTTTGAAGCACTTTATCCTAATACAAAAATTATAGCCGATTATAAACCTGAAGCCGAATGTTTTAAAGACCTGATGAAAGACAGCACGAGAATGATCATTGTAACAAGAGGCCTTACTGATCAGGAAGAAGAATATTATAAAGATAAACTGTCTTATTCTCCAAATTGGCGCAAAATTGCCTATGATGCAATTGCTGTTGTCGTAAATAAAAATGACCCTGATTCTTTGTTTACTATGAATGAAATCCGTGGGATTCTTGAAGGAAATACAGGCGATAAACAAATGGCAGTATTTGATGGTTTGAAAGAAACAAGCACCATTCGCTATGCAGTCGATTCTATTTTAAAAGGACGCCCCTTTGATTCAACAAGAGTGTTTGCAGAAAATAATAGTGAAGGAGTGATAAATTATGTTGCCAATCACAGAAATGTTCTTGGCTTTGTAGGAGTAAGTTGGATCGGTAATCCGGAAGATACTACACAAACGAGTTTTTTGACTAAAGTAAGAATTGCATCTATTCAATGTACATGCCCGGAAAAGAGCTTTATAAAACCATATCAGGCTAACATTATGTTGAAAAGATATCCAATGGTACGTGGTTTGTATTATATCTTCAAAGAAAATTATGATGGACTTGCAAATGGCTTTGCTACATTTATGGAGCATGATAGAGGCCAATTAATTTTCAGACGCGCTTATCTTGGACCGATAATGAATTTTACTGTTCGTCCTGCTACAACAGATTAATTTAAAATCAAAACCAGTTATTAATAAAAAGTAAAAATTGAAAACATGAAAAAACTCGGACTCGTCGCTTCTTTTATTTTAATGGGCAGTATGTTATTTGCCCAGGGTATTAAAGAAGGTAAACAATTTTTAAATTATGAAAGGTATCAAAGTGCCGAAAATGTGTTTCAAAAATTATTGACCGCCAAGCCTGATGATGAACAGGCTGCTTATTGGCTTGGTCAGTCTTATTTGGATCCCAATCGTGTCCCTGCTCCGGATACCGCAAAAGCAAAAGATTTGTATCAGAAATTTTTGCAGGCAAATCCAAAGTCAGCTTTGATCATGGTTGGTATTGGAGAAATTGAGTTGATGCAGGGAAATAAAACCGATGCAAGAAATCGTTTTGAAACCGCAATTAACATGACTAAAAAAAGAGATCTTCCTGATATTCTTTATGCAGTAGGAAGAGCGAATATTGAACCTAAAAATGGTGATATCGCTTACGGAATTGATAAACTGAAACAGGCCGCCGATAAGGACAAAAAGAATGCAGAGATTTACAATGAGATCGGGTATGGTTACTGGAAATTACATGACGGCGCCAATGCTACCATTAATTATCAAACTGCTCTTTCTCTTGATCCAACTGACGCAAGAGCCAGTTTCATGATCGGAAGAATTTTTGAAACTCAGGGCTATGGACAGGAAAATGTTTACATGAGATATTACCAGGATGCAATGCGCGAAGATCCAAATTTTGCTCCTGTTTATTATTGGTTGTATGCCTATTATTATGAACGCGATGTAAATCAATCTTCTAATTATTTGAATAAATATATTGCTGTAGCTGACAATGATTCCAAGAATTGTTATGCAAAAGCCTCTTTGTTCTATGTTTCCAAAAAATACGCTGAAACAATTAATCAGGCCGATGCTTGTATCAACGGAACCAATCAGCCATTTCCAAATTTATATGGTTTGAAAGGTTACGCTTACGATAAAATGGGCGATTCTCTGAAGGCAAGACAATCATTTGAGAAATTCTTTTCTTTAGTAGATCCTGACAAGATCGGGCCAACTGATTATTCCACTTATGGAAAAATTTTAATGCAGTTCCCGGGTGAAGAAGCACAAGGCGAAAGCTTTATTGAAAAAGGGCTTGCATTAGATACCATTCCGGCACAAAAAGCAAAAACTATTACAGATATTGCTAAAAGCTTTGCAGCAAAAAACAATTTTGCAGAAGCTGGTAAATGGTATGGAAAAATTTTGGGAATTGATACCAATTACAATAAAACTGATCTGTATTATGCCGGTTATAATGATTTACGCGCGGGTAATTTTAAAACTGCTGATTCAGTTTTTAAATTGTATCAGAAAAAGTATCCGTCAGATGTTTATGGTTGGTATCTTGGCGCAAGAGCAGAAGAAGGTATTGATACTGCTCAGACAGGTTTAGCAAAACCTTTGTATGAAAAAGTAATTTCTATTGCTGATACTACACAAGATAAGGCATCAATAAAACCATTTGTAATCCCTGCTTACAGATATATGCTGGCCTATTATTATAACACATTGCACAATACTGATTCAGCTATTGTTTATAATAATAAAATTTTGGAAGTAGATCCAACAGATGCTACCGCATTAAAAACAAAAGATGCTTTGGATGCAGTAGTGAAACAACAAAAAGAAGCCGCTGATAAAGCTTCAAAACCAGCAGCAACACCTAAGAAAAAATAATTAGAAAAATGAAGACTAAACAAGAGCTCCCGCCCATTGCGGGAGTTTTTGTTTTAATGATTTTCGCCAAACAATAATTAGCTGCGCTTTTTCTCCTATGGATAATTGACGTTGCTACCTTATTTTTGCAGAATTAAAATTCCAATTTTGATATACACATTTTTACAAGTTCAAACTGTAAACAGCACATCCAATTATTTACCCATCGGCATTCAACTGATTTTCGCAGCTTTGTTGTTATCTTTAATGATCTATGGAACGAATGCTTTAGGGCCAAAAAGGAAAACAGCCGATAAACTACAAAATTTTGAAGGCGGAATTGAGATACAGGGAAATGCAAGAAAGCCTATTGCTGTTAAATATTTTTTGGTAGCGATTTTGTTTGTTTTGTTTGATGTCGAAGTGATTTTCTTTTATCCCTATGCGGTAAATTTCAGGGAATTGGGCTGGAGCGGATTTGGCGCTATTTGTATGTTTATTGGATTCTTCCTCACAGGATTTATCTATATCATCAAAAAAGGTGGATTAAATTGGGAAGATGAGAGTTAATGTTTAAAGTGAAAATGTGAAGTACGAACCTTTAAAAAATATTTTAATAATGAAATCAGTTAATTAGCATACCAGCTAATTGGCTAATCAGCTAATCAAAAAAATTATGGCACGTCCTGTTCAATATAATATTACCAACAAACCATTAGAAAAACCATACTCTATTGTTGAGGGACCTGAAGGCTATATGGGTGAAGGTTTTTTTGCGTCTAAACTGAGTGATGTCGTTGGTTTGGCTAGAAAAAATTCTATCTGGCCTTTGCCTTTTGCAACCAGTTGTTGCGGTATCGAATTTATGGCTTTGATGGCATCGCATTATGACCTCGCACGTTTCGGTTCGGAAAGAGTAAGTTTTACTCCACGTCAATGCGATCTTTTAATGGTGATCGGAACAATTGCGAAAAAAATGGCTCCGGTTGTAAAGCAGGTTTATTTGCAAATGGCCGAGCCACGCTGGGTTTTAGCGATGGGTGCGTGCGCAAGCAGCGGTGGTATTTTTGATACTTATTCTGTTTTGCAGGGAATAGATCAGATTATTCCGGTGGATGTTTACGTTCCTGGTTGTCCGCCGCGTCCTGAAGCGGTAATTGACGGATTTTTAAGAGTACAGGAGTTGGTAGGAAACGAAAATTTAAGAAGGCGTAATTCGCCACGCTATAAAGAGTTGATGGAAACGTACGGAATACAGTAGTGAGTAGAAAGAATTAGAAATAAGAAATAAGAATTAAGAAATATGGCTTTAACGAATGAAATTATCAGGAGCAGATTGATGGAAAAGTTTGGTGAGCAATTGACTGGATGGGAAGAACCATACGGCATGCTCACTTTTACCTCGGATAAAGATTTGAATCTGAAAGTGCTTCAATTTCTTTACGATGATGCTGAATTGGGTTTCAGGTTTATGACAGATTTGTGCGCCGTTCATTATCCAAACGAAGAAGGAAAAGAACTGGCAGTGGTTTATCATCTGCACAACCTGAGAGAAAACATTCGCATTCGTTATAAGATATTTACTGGGATTGAAAAGCCGGATGTTTATACTGCATCGGCTCTTTTTTCTGCTGCCAACTGGATGGAACGCGAAACGTATGATTTTTTCGGGGTAAATTTTGTTGGACATCCTAATTTAAAAAGAATTTTGAATGTGGAAGAAATGGAGTATTTCCCTTTGAGAAAAGAATATCCGTTGGAAGATCAAAAGCGCACGGATAAAGACGATGAGATGTTTGGGCGCGATTGATGAAAAGAGAAATTGCTGCTATTTGTTTGTTTACTGTAGTTATAAAAGTGAAAGAATAAAAAATGAGTGAACACGTAACTTTACCTGAAGGAAATGTTGAAAAACATACAACGACTATAAATCTTGGGCCTACACATCCTGCGACGCATGGTGTGTTTCAAAATATTATCGAGCTGGATGGTGAAACTGTGGTGAGCGCTGAACAAACTGTTGGTTATATTCACCGCGCTTTTGAAAAAATAGCCGAACATCGTGCTCCTTATCAAATTACTCCGCTTACAGATAGATTGAATTATTGTTCTGCTCCGCTAAACAATTTTGGCTGGCATATTACCTGCGAAAGATTGCTTGGAATTAAAACTCCAAAACGCGTCGATTATTTGCGCGTTATTATTATGGAACTGAGCAGAATTTCTGATCACCTCATTTGTAATTCGATTGTTGGTGTCGATTCCGGCGCTTTTTCAGGGTTTCTATACCTGATGCAATACCGCGAACTGATTTATGAGATTTATGAAGAAATCTGTGGTTCCCGTTTGACAACAAACATGGGAAGAATTGGCGGTTTTGAAAGAAATTTTACGAACCAGGCTTTTGAAAAACTGGAAAGGTTTATGAAAGAATGGCCGCCGGCTTTGAAAGAGTTTGATGAAATGTTTGTTCGCAATAGAATCTTCATGGATCGTACGATTGGCGTTGGTCCTATTTCTGCTGAACGGGCATTGAATTATGGTTTTACCGGTCCAAATCTGAGAGCCGCAGGAGTAGATTATGATGTGAGGGTTCATACTCCATACAGCAGTTACCAAGATTTCGAATTTACCATTCCTGTTGGTTCTACCGGTGATTGTTACGATAGATTTTTAGTCCGCGACCAGGAAATGTGGCAGAGTATGGAGATCATTAAACAAGCCTACCAAAAAGTACAGGAATTTAAAGGTGCAGAAGCGGAAGTTTATCATGCAGATGTTCCGGATTTTTATTTGCCTGATAAAAAAGATGTTTATACAAAAATGGAAGCCCTTATTTATCATTTTAAAATAATTATGGGCGAAACAGCATTGCCTGTTGGCGAAATTTATTCTTCTATCGAGGGAGCAAATGGTGAACTTGGATTCTATCTAATCACAGATGGAGGCCGTTCGCCTTACAGACTTCATTTCAGGAGGCCATGCTTTATTTATTACCAGGCCTATTCTGAATTGACAAAAGGTGGATTATTGAGTGATGCTATTATCACCATGAGTAGTTTGAATTTGATAGCGGGAGAATTGGATGCGTAATTGTTAAAGGTTCAAAGTTGAAAGTTGAAGTTTAAAAAAAGACCAAAGTTTTGAACTTTGGTCTAAATAAAAGTACGGATTTTAATTTCTTACCGAAGGAAAAGCAACTCACGATATTTTGGCAATTCCCAATATTCGTCGTCAACTAAAAGCTCGAGTTTATCAACGTGGTAGCGTATCTCATCAAAATATTTTTTTACGTTATCACAATACATGATCGCTTTTTTCCTCCAATCTTCTACCTCGTTGGCCTCTTTTCTTGCTTCGATCATTTTCTTAACCCGATCGCTGATAACTGCAA
Source organism: Ginsengibacter sp. (assembly GCA_051953735.1). Lineage (GTDB taxonomy): Bacteria > Bacteroidota > Bacteroidia > Chitinophagales > Chitinophagaceae > Ginsengibacter. The sequence goes on along the minus strand of JBQCIM010000030.1, from coordinate 24,126 downwards.
TGTGTTCAGAAATTTTTTGTGCGATTTGTTTTTGTGCAACAAAACCATTTTCATCAAACCCAAGTTCTTTTAGTCCTTTGATATTTTTAATCAGAACATTTTGATATTTGATTGCAGCGGGCAAAATATAAGTTGTTGCCAGATCTCCAATAACTCTTGCTTCAATCTGAATTTTCTTGGTGTAATGTTCCAGTAAAATTTCATGTCTTGCCTCCAGCTCCTTGTTTGTATAAATTCCAAAACGTTCAAAAACCTTTTTCGATTCCTCAGTTACAAATGAATCAAGTGCGAGAGGAGTGGTTTTTACATTTGGCAAACCTCTTTTTTCGGCTTCCTTTTCCCAGGCATGACTGTATCCATCTCCTTCAAACAAAATCTTTTTACTTTCTACAATATATTTTTGGATTGTTTGCATCAAAGCGATTTCTTTCTTTTCTCCTTTTTCAATTAAAGCGTCTACGTCCGCTTTAAACTTGGTAAGAGTGTCAGCCATGATCGTATTTAGAACCGTCATTGATGCGGCGCAATTAGCAGAAGATCCTACCGCCCTGAATTCAAATTTATTTCCCGTAAAAGCAAATGGAGAAGTACGGTTTCTATCTGTATTATCCATCATGAGTTCCGGAATACTTCTGTGAATATCCAATTTCAACATTGCTTCATCCTGTTCATCAAATTTATCACTTACGCGTTTCTCCACTTCATTCAAAACATCAGTAAGATATTTCCCAATAAAAATGGAAATGATTGCAGGCGGTGCCTCATTCGCTCCCAGGCGATGATCGTTGCCGGCGCTGGCAATTGATGCTCTCAATAGATCCGCATGATCATGAACCGCTTTGATGGTGTTCACGAAAAATGCAAGGAACATCAAATTGGTTTTCGGAGTTTTTCCAGGAGCCAATAGATTTACACCTGTATTGGTAGCCATACTCCAGTTGTTGTGTTTGCCACTTCCATTGATTTTTGCAAACGGTTTTTCATGAAGCAAAACAGTAAGATTGTGTCTTTTTGCAACACGACTCATCACATCCATCAACAAAATATTATGATCCACTGCCAGGTTTACTTCTTCAAAAATAGGAGCACATTCAAACTGTGAAGGTGCTACTTCATTGTGCCGGGTTTTTAATGGAATTCCTAATTTGTAAGCCTCATCTTCAAAATCGCGCATGAAAGAATATACTCTTTCCGGAATCGCTCCAAAATAGTGATCTTCAAGTTGTTGTCCTTTTGCAGGCGCATGACCAAAAACGGTTCGTCCGGTCATCATAATATCCGGCCTTCCGCTGGCAATGCTTGCATCAATTACAAAATATTCCTGTTCCCAGCCAAGTGTTGGTTTTACGGAAGTAACATTTTTATCAAAATACTGGCAAACATCAACGGCCGCTTTTTCAAGTGCAACAGTAGATTTTAATAAAGGGGTTTTTGCATCTAAAGATTCGCCCGTATAAGAAACAAAAATGGTTGGAATACAAAGAGTTTTTCCATTTCCCATTTCCATGATAAATGGCGGTGAAGATGGATCCCATGCTGTGTATCCCCGCGCTTCAAAAGTCGCGCGGATTCCTCCGCTTGGGAATGAAGATGCGTCTGGTTCCTGTTGAATTAATGCGTCTCCTTCAAATTCTTCTAATGATGACCCGTCACTTTTTAAAGTAAAAAAGGAATCATGTTTTTCTGCTGTTGCTCCGGTTAACGGTTGAAACCAGTGCGTGTAGTGAGTAACATTTTTTGACATTGCCCAGCTTTTTAAACCTGAAGCAATCTGATCACCCATTTTCCGATCAATTTTTGTTTGATTTTTAATGGAAGACACAAGGCTTTTATAAGCTTCATCGCTTAAAAACTCGCGGGCAGTTTTTAAATCGAAAACATTTTCACCAAAAAAACTGGTGATCCTTTTAGAAGGAGGAACTTCATAAAACTTAGTGGTTGAGAAAAGTTCGTGAAGTGCATTAAGTCGTAATGATTGCATTTTTTTAAGTTTGAAACGCAAAAAAACGACATATTTTTTATAAAAAAACAAAAATTTTTACCCGAATTATATTTTTTTGCACATTTTAATAAGAAATTCAGACATTTTTTTTAAAATAATGTTTTGAAGTAAAGCCATAAATAATCACAAATATTATTTTACTTGTATTGACCTTTTAGTGTTTGGTTTAAGAAAGCCCGTTATTTTTTCCCAATTAATATAACTTATGATTGGAAGCAGTAAAAAAATGAAATAAATGCTTCGATATCTTACAATTGCTCCAAGGATCGGAACAGTGTAGCCCGTTATCAGAAACATGGTAAGGCTAAAAAAAATACAGAAATAGATCAATGGATTTGCCGGAAATATTTTTTTGTGACAAAAAATGAAAATGAGAAATAAAACTTCGAAAAGGAAAATTTCAAGAGCAAAAGGCAAATATTGATAATTGTTTATTTCTGTTAGGTAGGGCCGGAACAATGTGTGATTGAATGCTTCCGGTGCATTATTTAAAAAGCTTTTAAAAGTAGGGTGAAGCGGTTGAATATTTATTGTTGAATTTCCTGCTTTTCCAATTTCAATAAAACTTTGCTGACGCGAACTAACATATTGTGGAAGATTAGTTCGGGCAGAAATAAATCCGGAAGTAAAAAATAAAATGCCAACAATCGTATAAACAACTATAAAAGAAATAAAAGCATATTTTGAAAATTTTTGAGCAAAAACCCAGGCTATTAATGCAGGAATCAATGCAATGAAAACGAAGTTTCTTAAAAGGAATATTAACAGGAGAAACAAAAAAATAATCACAAGTCTTTTCCATGAAATCGTATGTTCGTTCATCATAAAAAACAAATGATAAATGACCATTGAAACTGATAATAAAATCAATCCATCGCGGTGGATCATTGCAGAATAAAAGAGGGCAGAGGGCAAAATAAAAATGCAGAAAACAATTGCATAAAAACTTTTCGGGAAGATTTTGATAAACACTTTATAAAGAGCAACACATCCGAAGAAAATTAAAAAATTATAAAAAAGTGTATTGATCCAAAAGCTTCTGACACTGAGCAAATCGAAAATGGAGAGTAGTTTGGCAAGCAAATTTGTTTTTAAATTGTTCCAGTAAGAATGTGTATCATCTAAAAGTCTTGTATATCCTGTCGAATAACTGCTTTGAAAAATGTCCACAAAATACTCGTGCGGATTTTGAAAAAGCAAATGAAATTGTTCCACTCCCATTTGATGAAAAACAACCGAATCAGAGTTTGGAAGAATATAGAGATTCACATAGCACCCAACAACCAACGAAAGAATTCGTACAACAAATAAAGTGATCAGAATTTTGTTGGGTAATCCGGATTTTTTAAAAAAATTGATGCGGGTTATGAGCCAGCAAAAAAGAACAGAGTAGAAAATAAATAAAAGAAAAATCAAGCAGAATATTTTTTGAATGTGGGAAGTTAGTTAAAATATTCACATTGGAGATTCTGATAAAAGGGCAAGAGATTGTAAGTTTGCTTTTTTAAATAATTATGGAAATAACATTTGAAACGGCTGAAAAGCTTGGTCTGAAAAAAGATGAATTTGAAAAAATTACGGAAATTTTGGGACGTGTTCCCAACTTCACTGAATTGAGTGCATATTCGGTAATGTGGAGTGAACATTGCAGTTATAAAAATTCTATCAAATGGCTGAAAACATTACCCAGAGAAGGCTCCAGGCTTTTGGTGAAAGCGGGAGAAGAGAACGCAGGATTAATGGATATTGGTGATGGTCTTGGTGTTGTTTTCAAAATTGAAAGTCATAATCATCCCTCGGCGATTGAACCTTTCCAGGGCGCCGCAACCGGTGTTGGTGGAATTCATCGAGATATTTTTACAATGGGCGCAAGGCCAATTGCCACTTTAAATTCTTTACGTTTTGGAAATATTGAACAGGAAAAAACACAACATTTATTAAGCGGCGTGGTAAGCGGCATTGGCCATTATGGGAATTGTTTTGGAGTTCCGACTGTTGGCGGAGAAATTTATTTTGAAGAATGTTATCATACCAATCCTTTGGTAAATGCGATGAGCGCCGGCGTCGTTAGATTGGGCGAAACCGTTAGTGCGACTGCTCTTGGTGAAGGAAATCCGGTTTTCATTGCAGGAAGTGCGACAGGAAAAGATGGAATGGGCGGTGCTGCATTTGCTTCTGCAGATATTACAGAAAATAGTGTGGAAGATTTACCAGCTGTACAGGTTGGCGATCCTTTCCAGGAAAAAAAATTATTGGAAGCTTGTTTGGAAGTAATTCAAACAGGGGCAGTTGTTGGAATGCAGGACATGGGCGCTGCTGGAATTATTTGCTCTACTGCTGAAACCAGCGCCAAAGGAGGTGTTGGAATGGATATTAATTTGGAGAAAGTTCCAACACGTCAACAGGGAATGAAAGCATGGGAATTGTTGCTGAGTGAAAGCCAGGAAAGAATGCTGTTGACCGTGAAGAAAGGAAGAGAAAAAGAAGTGATCGACATTTTTGAAAAATGGGATTTGCCTTGCCAGCAAATTGGTGAGGTGACGAATGGCGAAATGCTTCGCTTTTATATGAACGACCAACTCGAAGCAGAAATGCCGGCTGAAAGCCTTGTGCTTGGCGGCGGCGCACCGGTTTATACGAGAGAATATAAAGAGCCTAAATATTTTGAAAAAATAAAAGCATTTGATGCTGCTAAAATTCCTGTTCCAAATGATTTAAAAACGATTGCAGAAAAAATAATTTCACTTCCTTCCATTGCTTCCAAAAAATGGATTTATGAACAATATGACAGCATGGTAGGCGCTGCCAACCTTAATACGAATGCGCCTTCGGATGCTGCAGTAGTGGCCATACATGGAACAAAAAAAGCGCTTGCTCTTACTACAGATTGCAATAGCCTTTATGTTTTTGCAGATCCTTTTGTTGGTTGTATGATTGCCGTAAGCGAAGCCGCAAGAAATATTGTTTGCAGTGGCGGAACCCCTCTAGGTGTTACCAACTGTTTGAACTTTGGAAATCCTTATGATCCCGAAGTTTATTATCAGTTTGTTGAAAGTATCAAAGGGATGAGCGAGGCTTGTAAAAAATTTGACACGCCTGTTACTGGTGGTAATGTTAGTTTTTACAATCAGTCTCCTTCCGGTCCGGTTTATCCAACGCCTGTTATTGGAATGGTAGGGCTTTTGGAAGATTATGAAAATAAAATGACTTTGGATTTTAAGAATGATGGAGATGTAATTTATCTGTTAGGAAAAAATGTAGAAGATTTTAATTGCTCTGAATATGTTCATAAAATCTGTGGCATCGAATATTCTCCTGCACCTTATTTTAACCTCGAAGAAGAATTTCGGTTACACAATACCGTTAGTTCTCTAATAAAAAATAAAATGTTTCTTTCTGCGCATGATATTTCTGAAGGTGGGCTTTTTGTAACTCTTGCTGAAAGCGGCTTTCACAGGAATTTAGGCTTTGCAGTAAACCAGCAAATAAATTCAATTCGTAAAGATGCCTATTGGTTTGGAGAAGCACAGGGAAGAGTTGTAGTAACAGTTAATCCTGAAAATATTGAAGCGTTTGAATCTTCATTAGATATTCCTTTTGAAAAGCTTGGAAAAGTTACTCAAGGTGAAATAAAGATTGATAATCAAAGCTGGGGAACCATTAATGAATGGAAGAATAAATATGATGATGTTATCGGAAATTATATGAAGCACGATCTTTCTCAGATACATGAATTATAAATTAATGGATAAAGCATCAAACATAGTAATAACGGGCGCTGCAGGCTTTATTGGAAGTTGTCTTGTCAGTTTTTTAAATAATGCAGGTTATCAAAATTTGATTTTAGTGGATGATTTTTCTAAGCACGAAAAAGATGAAAACCTGCAAGGAAAAGTTTTTTCAAAAAAGATAGAAAGAGAAGTTTTTTTTGATTGGCTGAAAAAAGAAAATCCGGAAATTGATTTCTTTTATCATATTGGTGCACGAACAGATACCACTGAATTTGAGTATGCTATCCACGAGCATTTGAATGTTGATTATTCAAAGAAAGTTTGGAATTATTGTTCCAAAGATAATATTCCTCTTGTCTATGCGTCATCGGCTGCAACCTACGGCGGTGGGGAACTTGGTTATAAAGATGATGAAAATATTATTCCTGATTTAAAGCCATTAAATCCATATGGTGTTTCCAAAAATGAATTTGATAAATGGGCTTTGAAACAGGAAAAAAATCATCCACCAAAATGGGCAGGATTAAAATTTTTCAATGTTTACGGCCCGAACGAATATCATAAAGCAAGAATGGCAAGCGTGATCTTTCATTCTTATAACCAAATCAAAAAAAATGGTTTTGTAAAACTTTTTAAATCTCACAAAAAGGAATTTAAAGATGGTGAGCAACTAAGAGATTTTATTTATGTAAAAGATGTTTTGAAAATTTGTTTTTGGTTTTTGGAATGTTGGCAAAAAGATCCCGAAACTTTTATCTCAGGTATCTACAATGTTGGTACTGGTAAAGCAAGAAGTTTTAATGATTTGGTTCGTGCTACTTTTTCTGCTTCGGATAAACCAACACAAATAAAATACATTGATATGCCGGAAGATATTCGCGAAACCTATCAGTATTTTACCGAAGCTGATATGAACAAGATTCTCTCTGTGGGCTATTTACAGCCTTTTTATTCTTTGGAACAAGGCGTTCATGATTATGTGAGAAATTTTCTTTCACAGGAAAAATATTTTTAATAGTTGATCATCGATCAATCTCATTTCTCTTTTCCAAAGTTTAAGAACACTTTACAATATTTTACCCATTTCGAAAGCCTTCATCCTTTTTATCCGGCGTACCTTTGCACCCGCAAAAAATCAATTATTTAAAAAGCATAAAAAAGGAAATATTAATTATGAATTTAGTTGGAAAAAAAGCACCAAAAATTTCTTCAGGTGCTGTAATCAATGGCGAGGAAATAGTGGAAAATTTTAGTCTTGATCAATACGTTGGAAAGAAAAATGTGATTCTTTTCTTTTACCCAAAAGATTTCACATTTGTTTGTCCCACAGAGATACACGCATTCCAGGAAAAACTTGCAGAATTCGAAAAGAGAGACACCATAGTTATTGGTTGTTCTACAGACACAGAAGAAACACATTTGGCATGGCTTACCACTCCAAAAGATAATGGCGGAATTGAAGGAATTACTTATCCTCTGATAGCTGATACTTCGAAAATTGTTTCATTGAATTATGGAGTTTTGGGAGGAATGTATCATTACGACAGGGAAGAAAGAATTTGGTCTTTTGAAGGAAATCCTGTTGCGTATCGCGGAACTTTTTTAATTGATAAAGAAGGGATCGTAAGACATGCGTCAGTAAATGATTTGCCTCTCGGAAGAAATATCGATGAATATCTTCGTTTGGTTGATGCGCAAATCCACGTTGAAAAATACGGAGAAGTTTGTCCTGCAAACTGGGAAGATGGCGAAGAAGCAATGGAAGCAACCAAAGAAGGTGTTTCAAAATATTTGGGCCAGACAGCAGTAAATAATTAATGATTTTCAAAAATAATTTATGTTAATAGAATTACAGGATGACAGCCTTCAACAGGTTGTTAATGAAAATAAAGAAGTGATCGTGCAATATTCGGCCGCTTGGTGCGGAAATTGCCGGTTAATGAAGCCAAAATTCAAAAGGCTTTCTTCAGAAAATGATGCAGTAACATTTGTAATTGCAGATGCAGAAAAATTTCCAGCAAGCCGCAAGCTAGCAACAGTAAACAATTTGCCAACTTTTGCAATTTTTAAAAATGGAGAATTGGTGAATCAGCTTCAAACAACAAAAGAAGAACAATTAAAATCCCTGATCAATGAAATTACCGGTAATTAAACAGATTCAAAGAAGTTGTTCGGCTGAAGAAATTGAAACAGCGATAAAGGTTTTAGAAAATACTTCGGAAGCAGCTACTTTGAAAGATGAAGAATTGAATATGATTGGCGAGTTGATCTCCAATATGTGTGGCGCAGTTGAAGTTCACCAATTAATTTCAGAAGGCCTTTCACAAAAAGACGCGCTGAATTCATTTATGAAAAAAGTGATGGGATCGATTGACCGGTAATTGATCTTTCAAAAGGTAAAAATATAAATTGCCACTATTTTTGTGTTTACTGTGATTTTATCTTCTGAAAAAGTGCTAATTCAACTTTTTCAGAGGATAAAATAATATCTTTTCTGAAATTTCGGTCCCGGTAAATTCCTTATTTCTAATTTTTTTCCACAATTTATTTTATAACTTTTCAGGCTAAAATATTAGATGTAAGTTTGCACGACCTCACGGATTTTTTATTTCACTTTACTTTCCGCGGTCACTTTTTATTGTCATTCTTAGCAACAATTTTGTTGTTATCAGATGGCATTTTATTTTTTAAACAAACAATAAAAAATGGCTAAATACATTTTTGTAACCGGCGGTGTAAGTTCTTCTCTTGGCAAAGGAATTATTGCTGCTTCATTGGCAAAGCTGCTCCAGGCAAGAGGTTTACGAGTTACCATCCAAAAATTCGATCCCTACATTAATGTTGATCCCGGAACTTTAAATCCATACGAACACGGAGAATGTTTTGTCACAGAAGATGGTGCTGAAACTGATCTGGATCTTGGTCATTACGAACGTTTTTTGAACATCAATACCAGCCAGGCGAATAATGTAACGACCGGAAGAATTTATCAAACGGTTATCAACAGGGAAAGAGAAGGAGATTATTTGGGGAAAACTGTTCAGGTAATTCCTCACATTACTGATGAGATCAAACGCCGGATGATGTTGTTGGGAGAAAAAAATGAATATGACGTAATTCTTACTGAAATTGGAGGAACCGTCGGTGATATTGAAAGCCTTCCCTTTATTGAAGCGGTAAGACAAATTCAATGGGAATTGCCGGAAGAAGATTGTCTTGTCGTTCACCTTACTTTAATTCCTTTTTTAAAAGCGGCCAAAGAATTAAAAACCAAACCAACCCAGCATAGTGTAAAACTGATGAGTGAAAATGGCGTCCATCCTGATATTTTGGTTTGTCGCACTGAACGTCCGCTCAACGATGATTTAAAAAGAAAAGTTGCTCTGTTCTGTAATGTAAAAGTTGATTCTGTAATTGAAGCTGCTGATGCTTCTACCATTTATGAAGTTCCGATTGCAATGCTTCGCGAAAAGCTGGATTTGATTGTTTTGAAAAAATTAAACATTACTCATTATAATGAACCTGACCTTACGAAATGGAAAGAATTTTTGGATAAAGTAAAACATCCGGTCAATAAAGTTACTATCGGACTTATTGGAAAATACATTGAATTGCAGGATGCTTATAAATCAATTCTTGAATCATTTATTCATGCAGGTGCGATGAATGATTGCAAAGTTCAAGTGGTAAATGTTCACAGCGAATACATTGACGAAGAAAATGTGATTGAAAAACTGGCAGGACTTGATGGCTTGTTGGTGGCTCCTGGCTTCGGTTTCAGAGGAGTGGAAGGAAAAATTGTTGCGGTAAAATATGCACGCGAAAATAATCTTCCTTTTTTTGGAATTTGCCTCGGAATGCAGATGGCTGCAATAGAATTTGCAAGAAATGTTTTGGGAATTAAAGATGCTGATTCTACAGAAATGAATCCTGACACGCCTAATCCTGTTATTGACATGATGGAAGAACAGAAAAAAATTACGATAAAAGGCGGTACGATGCGTTTAGGTTCTTATCCATGTATTATCAAAGAAAACACACTTGCTTATTCCATTTATGAAACTACAGAAATTTTTGAACGCCATCGTCATCGCTGGGAATTTAACAACCATTATTTAAAACAGTTTGAAGATGCTGGAATGATTGCCAGCGGTATCAATCCACAGACAGGGTTGGTAGAAATAATGGAACTGAGTGAACATCCTTTTTTTATCGGCGTTCAATATCACCCTGAATTGAAAAGTACCGTAGAAAATCCGCAGCCGATCTTTGTTCATTTTATAAAAGCCGCGAAAGAATTTGCAAAAGTGAACCAGACAAAGAATGAGATTTCACGGGTGAATGCATGATAAATATAGCAACTGTTTTAACACTTTTGTTTATTATTCGTTAAACCCAGACAGCAAATTTTACGTCTAAACTGTATCTTTGGCACCCTTTTAATTATTAAATACAAATTATAATTATTAAATACAAATTATAATGAGGAAATTATTACTTTTTGGCTTCCTGATTTTTATAGCTTCGGTTGCTTTTTGCCAGAATAATTCTTTAGGAAAAAGTGATACTGATGCTAAGGCAATTTTGGATAACGTAAGTGCGAAATTTAAAACGTATAAAACAGTTACAGCCGATTTTACTTTGAGTATTACTAATTCCGTCGGAAAAGCGGAAGGAACCAAAAAAGGTGTGGTTTATATAAAAGGTTCTAAATACCGCGTGAACATTTCCGGGCAGGAAATTTACAGTGATGGAAATAATATCTGGACTTATGATAAATCTGCCAACGAAGTTCAACTTACTAAATTTGATCCCTCTTCCAACACGATCACTCCACAAAAAATGTTTACCAATTTTTATGATAAAGATTTTCTTTATAAATTAAACGGAGAAACAAAACAAGGCAAAAAAACAATCCAGGAAATTGAATTAACACCGGTTGATAAAACCAAAACATTTTTTAAAGTTTTGGTAGAAATTGATAAAACATCAAAAAATATTGTTTCAACCAAAGTATTTGAAAAAAATGGTGACCGTTATACTTATACGATTACATCAATGAAAACAAATACAGACATTCCTGAATCCGTTTTCGTTTTTGATCAAAAAAAGTATCCCAATGCTGAACTTATTGATTTAAGATAGTTTTGATTTTTATATATTTTCGAAAGCGCTTCTAAGAAGCGCTTTTTTATTGCGGCCAACTGTAAGAATCAATTTTTAAACCTGCCAGGCTGATCACCCGGTCAACTACTGTTGCCACTGCATCTTCGATAGTTTTGGGTTTGCTGTAAAATGATGGCGAAGCGGGGCAAATTATTCCACCCGCCTGTGTAATTGTTTCCATATTTCTGATATGAATAAGACTGTAAGGTGTTTCTCTTACCACACAAATTAGTTTTCTCCTTTCTTTAAGAATTACATCCGCAGCCCTTGAAATGAGATCGTCTGAAAGGCCGTTTGCTATTCTTCCAATCGTTCCCATGCTGCATGGAACAATGATCATAATATTATAATTAGCAGAACCTGAGGCAAATGGCGCAGTGAAGTCATTTTTTTCAAAATAGCTTGCATCATATTTATTAAAATCATTTTCTCCCAATTCTGTCTTCCACACAAGTTTGGCATTATCTGTGATTACTATACCTAAGTCCGACCACTGTGATTTTATGGAGTGAAGCTTATCTAAAAGAATTTTTGTATAAATAGAACCACTGGCACCCGAAACAGCAACAACTATTTTATTCATGAAAATTAATTTGTTTTAAAAAAAAGTTTGAGAAAAATCAAATAAAAACAAATAAAACTCGTTAAATAAACAATGAAAAAAAATACACTGCTTGTTTTAGTTTCCACTTTGTTTCTTTTTTCTTTTACCAAAGTTAAATCAACCCGAAGAGAAAAGATAAACTGGTTGACAATGGACGAACTTAATGTGAAAATGAAAAGTGATCCAAAACCTGTAATTATAGATCTTTATACAGACTGGTGTTATTGGTGTAAAGTAATGGATAAAAAAACATATACAAATTCAAAAGTTATTTCATATATAAATCAACATTTTTATGCGGTGAAATTGAATGCAGAAACAAAGGACGCTGTAAAATGGGGTAACAAAAATTATGTGTATAACAGTGGAAATAAGGTAAACGATTTTGCGTTATATGTCACTCAGGGACAATTGGCCTTTCCGAACACGGTAATTTTTCCTGAAATGCAAAATCCTCCCGCAGCAATTCCGGGATTTATGGAGCCAAAAGAAATAGAGGTGATTTTGAAATATTTCGGTGAAGGAATTTACAAGAAACAGAATTTTAATCAATATTCTGCAAACTTTAAATCAACATGGTAAGAGCCATTAAAAATATTAAAGGCTGCGAAAGCAGTTTAAACTCGGTTTTTCATAGGATATTGGATTATAACAGGGGTGGATTTCCATCCGGCCCCTTTTTTTCTTTTTCTTTTGAAAAAATATTTAAAATAAATGCAACGTTTTAGTGTATAAATTGGTCTATAAGAAAAGGAACAGATTTTTAAATTGAAATAAAAGCGAAAGCTATAAAAATATAAAGGATTGCGAAAGCAATTCAAACTCGGTTTTTCATAGGATATTGGATTATAACAGGGGTGGATTTTTATCCGGCCCCTTTTTTATTTCAAATACCTTTTGTTTAAAAATAAAAATTACCATTATTCATTTGTTTACTTAAACAAGCGAATGGATAAATTAACAAAACAAGTTATGTTGTCAAAAAAACTGTTGAGAAAAACTGTTCCTTTTATTTTTTTCTTTTTAATTATTGCTTTTTTTTCTTTTTCACAAAGAAAAGTTAGAAAAGACGTGTCGGCCACTGCAAAAGTTGATTTAAAGAAAGGAATTGTAAAGTATGGAAGCGCCAGTTATTATGCTGAAAAATTTAATGGACGAAAAACAGCTAATGGCGAAAGATATAATCCGAAAAAATTTACTGCTACCTGCAATCTTCTTCCTTTAAATACATGGGTAAAAGTTACCAATCTTCGCAATCACAAATCGGTTATTTTAAAAATAAATGACCGGTTGAGCAAAGGAAATAGCTTTTTAGTTGATGTGTCAAAATCGGCTGCAAAAAAACTCGGATTTTTCAGACATGGCCTCGCAAAAGTAAAGCTGGAACCAATCGTTCATCATCGCTAAACGACATAAATTAATTTTGATATTCAATCCAAATTTATCTTTCAATAAGTGTTGATTAATTAATTTCCTGCTTTCGTTTGAAGCGGCTACATTTGTTTTATTCAACAAAACTTATATGAAAAACGTATTAATTTTATTCGCTTTATTCTGCTTTTTCCCTCATGCTTTTGCTCAAAAAAATGATCGTAAAAAAGGTAAAAGCCTGGGTGTCAGTTTTTTCTTAAATGATTTTAAATCTGCATCAGAACTTAGATCGAATGGAATTGTAAGTTTGTTCAAAAATCATGATTTTTTTAGTTCACAGATGAATTCAGGATTTGCTGTTGATTATATGAATGGCTTAAGCAATCATGTCGATTTTATTGCTACTTTGGCGGGTTCCTCCGTAAATTATCCCGTTCAAAACGTAGCGCCATTTACCAGCAAAAGTCTTCTGTTGGAAACGACTGCTTCTCTTAATTTGAAATTACTTGCTGATAATTACTGGCTTACTCCTTTTGTTGATTTGGGAGTAGGAGTGAGCAAATACAAAAAATATTTTGGTGCTTTTATGCCAGTTGGTTTGGGTTTACAGGCTCATTTATCGAAAAATGTTTTTTTGCTGTTGAACTCACAATACCGAATTGCAGTAACAGAAAATGCAAGCTACCATTTTTATCATAGTATCGGAATAGTCACCAGTATTGCCCATAAAAAAATTGTTCCGGCACCTGTGGCAAAAGAAGTAGAAATTCCGGTTGTTGTGGATAGAGATCATGATGGAATTGTGGATAGTTTGGATGCATGTCCTGATCAGGCTGGAATCGCTTCATTCCACGGCTGCCCTGATTCAGACGGCGATGGAATTCCTGATAAAGACGATAAGTGTCCCACTGTTGCTGGACTTGCAAAATATCAGGGCTGCCCGATCCCAGATACCGACAAAGATGGCATCAATGACGAAGAAGACAAATGTCCAAATGTTCCTGGTGTGGCGCGTTACCAGGGATGCCCGGTTCCTGACACTGACAACGATGGGGTGAATGATGAAGAAGATAAATGCCCGAATGAGGTTGGTGATTCAAGCAATTTTGGTTGTCCTGTGATTGATTCTTCAACTGTTCATAAAGTAAATGCTGCCGCTAAAAATATTTTCTTTGTGAGTGGTAAAGCGCCGTTCTTGCCTGCTTCATACAAGCCTTTGCAGCAAATTGTAAAAATTTTGAATGATAATCCGACTTATAAAGTTGATATAAATGGATACACTGATAATCACGAAGGCAAAGGAAAGAATCAGCTTTTATCTGAGGAACGTGCCAATAATGTAAAAGATTACTTGGTAAGAAAAGGAATTGATGCAAGTCGCATAACTACAACAGGCTATGGGATTCAAAATCCAGTCGGAGATAATAATACCGTAATAGGCAGGGGCAAAAACCGCAGAGTTGAAATCGTTTTGAGAAGCTTTTAATTATTATAGTAAATCAGGAAATACTTTTTAATTCCTATTTTCTTCCACAAGTTCTATTGAATAGCCTGCCTGATTTTTAGTAGCTTTATTAAAAGTGTTTCTAAAAGATCGAGCCGTAGCATATTCGCTCCATCACTTTTTGCTACTGCAGGATTTGGGTGCGTTTCAATAAACAATCCATCAACGCCTGCAGCAATTGCAGCTTTAGAAATCGTTTCGATCATCTCAGGATTTCCGCCAGTCACTCCGCTGCTTTGATTCGGTTGCTGAAGGCTGTGTGTACAATCCATGATCACAGGCACTCCATGATTTTTCATGATTGGAATATTTCGATAATCAACAATGAGATCATTATAACCAAATGTGTTTCCACGATCTGTAAGCATCACTTTTTCATTTCCTGTTTTTTGAATTTTTTCTACCGCGAATTTCATGGACTCACCATTTACAAATTGTCCTTTTTTTACGTTCACAATCTTTCCCGTTTTTCCGGCAGCAATCAAAAGATCTGTTTGCCTGCAAAGAAATGCAGGAATCTGTAAGACATCTACATAGTCTGCCGCCATCGCTGCTTCTTCATGAGCATGAATATCGGTGATCGTTGGCGCGGAGAAATGATTTCCGGCTTTTTTTAAAATGCGCAAACCTTCTTCATCACCGAGCCCTGTAAAAGATGAAGCGCTGGTGCGGTTTGCTTTCCGATACGATGATTTAAAAATATAAGGGATATTTAATCTTTTGCAGATTTCAGAAACTTTTTCAGCAACTTCAAAAACTAATTCTTCACTTTCTACCACACATGGTCCGGCAATTAAAAAAAAATTACTGGGATCGAATTTTTGATTTTCAAAAAGTTGCTCTAAATAATGGATCATAATTTTTTACTTGAGCATCAAAGATATTTCTTTACAAAGAAGTAATTGAAAGTGTTTTTGCTGAAGTAATTAAAATGATACAATTTTACTTTCAACCTTTCTATTTTTGAATTGATCTCTGAATATGCTATTGATCTATCTACCTAAAATTTCCGCAAGATGTAATTACATATTTGATTATATTTTCCAAACAGAATTTGGAATCGAATATGATGTAACTACTGATATTACTGAGTTTCAGCGCTATCAACAAGAGAAAATAAATTACTCCTTTTCACGCATTGATAACGCACTTTTCGTCAAAGCTTCTTCTTTGTTATTTGAAAATAAAATTACCAAACAGGAAATAATCGTTGAAGAAAAAAAAGGAATGAAAGTTTTATTTCCAAATAGTAATGACGATTTAGGCTTTGATATTTTCTCTGCAGCATTTTTTCTGATCAGCCGTTATGAAGAATATTTACCTTTTACTCCTGATGAATTTGGAAGGTTTAATGCAGAAGAATCTCTTGCTTTTAAAAATGGATTTTCAGATGTCCCGATTGTAAATATATGGGTGAAAATTTTTCAAATTGAGTTGCTGAAAAAATTTCCAAACCTGGAAATAAGGCGTACATCCTTTCAAGCAATTCTTACTTACGATATTGATGTGGCTTATAAATATTTGGGAAGAAGTTTTGGAAGAAATATCGGATCTCTCCTGAAAGATGTTTTCAGCTTTAATTTGAAAAATATTCACGAAAGAATACAAACCATTTTTAACGCTGAAAAAGACCCATGGGATGTTTATGATGAATTGAAAAGTACGATCGTGAAAAATCAGCTTGCATCTAATTTCTTTTTTTTGTTGAGTAACAAAACCAAATACGATCGCAATCTGAATTATAAGAATAATGCGATGAAACGACTTGTCGATAAAATAACTTCGTTTAGTAATATTGGTATTCACCCCTCTTTTTATTCATCCGTTTTTCCTCGAAAAATTTTAATTGAAAAAGAAAGATTAGAAGATATTTCCGGCAAAAAAATTAATAGAAGCCGTCAACATTTTTTAAAATTCAAATTGCCTGGTACTTATAACGCTCTTTTATCAGCAGGCATTACAGAAGATTATTCTATGGGATTTTCTAAGATGCCAGGCTTCCGCGCGGGCACATGCAAACCATTTTATTTTTATGATCTGAAAAATGAAAAAGAAACTAAACTTAAAATTTTTCCTGTCACATTCATGGATGGAACTTTAATGAATTCAAATCCAAATGAGGCTTTGAAAAAAATATTGCAATTATTAAAAGAGATAAAAAAAGTTGGTGGCACATTTATTCCTCTTTGGCATAATCACACGATCAGCGAAACGGATGAATTTGCAGAGTGGAAAAATGTTCATGATAAAATGATCGAACAGATTTTATTTACTTTAAATGCTTCATAAAATCCATCAAACTAGTTTCTTCATTTTCCCAGTTCAATTCTTCAGAGGCCTTTGCTGTATTCTGTTTCCACGTTTCGTATATCAATTGATCGTTTGAAATGGAAATGATTTTTTCAGCAATTTCTTTTGGATCAAAAGTGTTAATGAAATCACCAACATTATATTTTTCAATGATTCTTTTTATTTCAGGCGCTTTGGAAGAAAGAACAGGAATTCCAGCTTGTAAATAATCAAAAAGTTTATTCGGAAGTGAAAAGCGATGTTCATCACTTACGTCAATTTTTTCAAAGATCAATCCCAGAAAACTTTGCGTCGTATATTCCATCATTTGTTCATAAGGCAATGGATCAATAAAGGTAACTTTTGGTTCAAGCTGTAAATCCGAAACCATCTGTTTTAATTTATTTAAGATTGTTCCGCTGCCAATAAAATACAATATAAAATCATCCGGTAAAAACCGCATCATTTCAACTGCTTCTTCCATGCCGCGATTTTCGTTCAATCCCATTCCTTGTATCAGCAATATTTTTTTATTTTTCGGTAAAGCAACATTTAAGTTGATTTTCTTTTTTACAAATCGGTACGGAATATTTCTTATAACGGTGATGGGTACACGAAATTTTTCTTCATAAATTTTTTTGATCGAATCATTTACCGTTATTACATTTTTCATTTTTGGGAAAAGATAATTTTCCAGTTTTTCCCAAACTCTCCTCGAAGATTTTTTATAAACACTTTCCGTAAAATATTCATGACTGTCGTAAACCAGTTTTGTATTTTTTAATTTAGAAATCCAATAATTTGGAAGTAATGTGTCCAGGTCATTGGACCATAAAATATTCGCTCTTTGAAAAAGTAAAATGAAAAATAATTGTGTGTTAAACATCAGGTACATCAGTGGTCCGTGCTGAAAGAAATTATAAAAGCGAATTGTTTTGTAAGGCAAATGGTTTAGTGAAAATTTTCTGTTACTTTTTCTTCCGATCAATAAAATTTCATAACCCAGTTTATGAAGGCTATTACATTCTTTTTGTACCCGTTGGTCGGTTACCAAATCGCTAATGACTGAAACAATAATTTTATTTCTCAAAAGTTCAGTAAATTTTATTTGCAAATATTAAACAAAATAAAGTGAGTTTTGTGATCGGTAATCAATTAGCTAATAAACAAATTAACCAATAAAAAAATATTCCAATTAATCCATCACATCTGCATATCGTTTGCCTTGACGTTCCTTATCCACCCGATTATGGCGGTGTGTTCGATCTTTTTTATAAAATAAAAACACTGCATGAATTGGGAATAAAAATTTATTTGCATTCTTTTGAGTATGGCCGTGGAAAGCAGCCTGAACTGAATAAATATTGTGAAGAAGTTCATTATTATCAAAGAGAAAAATTAATTGCAGGAATTCCCTTGCGGCTTCCCTACATTGTTAGTTCGCGCATCAATCCATCGCTGATAAAAAATCTTTTAAAAGATAATTATCCTGTCTTGCTGGAGGGAATTCACTGCACTTATTATTTGTATCATGGAGAGTTGAATCGCCGCAAAGTGTTGGTACGGCTGCATAATGTAGAATTTGAATATTATCAGCAATTGGCAAAATCAACTAATAATTTTTACAAGAAAATTTACTACACTTTAGAAAGCCGTCTTCTAAAAAAATATGAAAAAATCATTGCGCGAAAAGCAAAATTGTTTGCTGTTAATGAAAAAGATCAACAGACATACGAAAAGGTTTTTCATGCAAAAGAGGTGAAATTCCTTCCTGTTTTTCTGCCATTTAATGAGGTGAGATCACAAACAGGAACGGGATCATTTTGTTTGTATCATGGAAATTTATCTGTTGCAGAAAATGAGAAAGCGACTCTGTGGCTTTTGCAGAATGGTGTTACGCATTTGCAAATTCCTCTCATCATTACCGGAAAAAATCCTTCTTCATTTTTAAAAACTGAAATTGAAAAAAATAAAAATGTTCAACTGATTGAAAATCCTTCGCAGGAAAAGATGGAAGAACTGATTAAAAATGCACACATTCATTTATTGCCTTCTTTTAATTCTACAGGAATAAAAATAAAATTGTTGAACGCATTATTTAATGGTCGGTTCATAATTACTAACGCTGCTTCTGTGGAAGGTACAGGACTTGAAACTCTTTGCCAGCTTGCAGAAACGCCGAATAGTTATATCAAACTAATCACTGAATTGTTTCAAATCCCTTTTACGGAAAATGAAATAAACTCCAGAAAAAAAATTTTGAAAACAATGTATGATAATGAAAAAAATGCGAAGCAACTGATTAACTGGCTATAGACGCATTATCATAAACTTTCCCATGCTCTGTTTTTATGGTTCTTGCCGGAAATTTATTGATCACCGGATAATCATGTGTTGCCATAATGATCGCGGTTCCATAATCGTGGCTGATGCTGAAAAGCAAACGCATGATCTCATCAGAAGTTTCCGGGTCCAGGTTTCCTGTTGGTTCGTCTGCAAGAATTAGTTTCGGAGAATTTAAAAGTGCCCTTGCCACATCAATCCTTTGTTGCTCACCGCCGCTGAGTTCAAAAGGCATTTTAAAACCTTTTGTTTTCAGTCCGACCTTTTCCAAAACATCGGCGATTTTTTCATCCATTAATTTTTCATCTTTCCATCCTGTAGCTTTCAAAACAAACTTCAGATTGTTGTTTACATTCCTGTCTGTAAGCAATTGAAAATCCTGGAAAACAACGCCAAGATCGCGGCGGAGATAAGGAATTTTTTTCCAGTCTAATGTGCGCAGATCAAAGCCGACAACGGTTCCTTCGCCTTCTTTAAAATCAAGATCGCCATACAATGTTTTTAAAAGACTTGATTTTCCGGTTCCGGTTTTTCCAACCAAATAAACAAACTCTCCACGGTTCACTGTGATGTTTACATCAGAAAGGATCAGGGAATCGCCCTGGTAAATGTTCACATGTTTTAATTCTACAATAGTTTCTGGCATAATGACTTTGTCTTGTTAAAGAATGGATTAAAATGGGCGTAAAGTTAATTGTATAATTATATTTTTTATAAAGGAAATATTATTCCTGTGTTAAAAATAAATACCTCTTCACTTTTTACAGTAAACGAACAATTATTGCCATTTTATATTTTAAGCGACTTACAATTTTATAAAAATATTTTTTGCTAAAACTAAAAAAATAGTTTCCAAACTAAAATATTAGTTTATATTTGTTCTCAGATACTAAATTTCATAAAATGAAAACATTAACAAAAGCCGAAGAAGAAGTGATGCAGGTAGTTTGGAAAAAAGGCAAATCCTTTCTCAGGGATATTGTTGCCGAAATGCCAAATCCAAAACCTCATCAAAATACCGTTGCAACGATCCTTAAAATTTTAATGGAAAAAGGATTTGTCGGGGTAGAAGTTTTTGGAAGAATGCACGCTTATTATGCTTTGATAAACAAGGAAACTTATTCAAAAGGAAGAGTAAAATCGTTAGTGAAAAAATATTATGAAGGCTCTTTTAGCAATATTGTTTCTTCAATGGTCAAAGAAAATAATCTCAGCATTGAGGAACTGGAAATGCTCGTGAAACAATTGAAAAAAGGGAAATAGAATCAACCGCGGTGCGGCAAATACTTTAACCGGTCTGATCTTCGGATCTGATCAAAAAAAACATTTTATCATGATAACTCTTGCATGGTATTTATTAAAAGTCATTATCTGTTCCGGCATTTTATGCGGCTATTATTTTTTAGCATTAAGAAATAAAGTTTTTCATCGCTGGAACCGTTTTTATTTGCTGGCAGCGATCGTTATTTCCCTCATTGCACCAGTGATGAAAATTAATATTTTTCAAAATAATAAAGATGAAGGAACCGTTGTTCAAATGCTGCAAACGATCAGTTATGGTGATGAAGCTGTTGTTGAATACAGCAAAAACAGTGGCTTTCAAATCAGTACAGAAAATCTTGCAGAATCTGCATACGTGCTGGTTTCTATCATTTTCTTAACCGTCTTTTTTGTTTCATTATTTAAAATAAAGAAGCTAAAGAAAAAATATGCTGAAACGAAAATTGAAGACATAAGTTTTATCAATACCAATGAAAAAGGAACGCCGTTTTCATTTTTCAAGTCTATTTTTTGGAACAACGCAATCGATCTTCATTCCACTTCAGGGCAACAGATTTTCAACCATGAAATAGCGCATATCAAAGAGAAACATTCTTACGACAAAATGTTTATGAATATGGTTCTCATCTTTTTCTGGATCAATCCATTCTTTTGGCTGATGCGTAAAGAGTTGTACATGATTCATGAATTTGTTGCTGACAAAGAGGCGCTGGAAGATAGCGATGTCAACGCTTTAGCGGAGATGATATTAGAAACAGTTTATCCTGGACAACATTTTTCTATTGGCAATAGCTTTTTTTATTCACCCTTAAAAAGAAGAATTATGATGCTCGCAAAAAATAAAAATCCTAAAGTAAATTATTATAGCCGCCTGCTTGTTTTGCCATTGGCTGCCATTGTGTTTTTTGCTTTTACGCTCAAAATAAATTCAGCAAATGAAATCAATTCCTATAATGGAAAGACGTTCACCGTTGTGATAGATGCAGGACATGGCGGAAGTGATAATGGCGCACATTCTGCCAACGGTTTGAAAGAAAAAGATATTACACTTTCGATCGCAAAAAAAATTGCTTCCTTAAACTCAAATGATCATGTTCAAATCCTGCTTTCAAGAGATAATGATCAAAGTATTTCTGTAAAAGACAGAGTCCGTTTTGCGAAAGATCATGATGCTGATTTGTTTGTTTCGATTCATCTGAATGCAGCAGCAGATGAACAATTAAATGGATTTTCTGTTTTGATTGACAGAAATAATACTGAGAAAAATCAAATACTTGCCTCAGCATTGATCAATGAATTGAAAGAAACTTACAAAACCAACAATGAAATAGAAGTTGGAAACAGAGGACTTTTTGTTGTTGATTCAAACTCTTGCCCTGCGGCACTTATAGAATGCGCCTATCTTACTAATTCAAATGATCTTGCATTTATCAGCAACAATGCAAACCAGGAAAAAGTTGCAAAAGATATTTTAAGCGCCATTAATAACTATGCTTCTACAGCAAATGGAACTGATAATAAAACGAATGGAGTAGCTAATAATGAAAACAATTCTGAAAATAAGATGGATACTATTCCCGCTAAAAAAATTGGTTCCGGAATGTTTGTAGATGGGCGTAACAAAGTGACTATTTACGCGAATAAAATTGTGAATACGACGAGTCCTGAAAAAACAAACGTAAATGTGATGAAAGCTGTGATAATAATAAATGGACAGATTGAACCGAATAGTATTTTAAAAACAAAAATCATTCATGCCGGTACACTGACAATTCATTCTGGCGATGAAAAAGATATGACTGCCAAATATGGAGAGAAGGCAAAAAATGGCGTTTTTGTTTTGGACGATGCGGTTATTAAAAATGAAACTCCTGTATTTCCGGAAGGAGGCAAGCCTTCTAAACCCGAGGATATAATTTTTACAAAAGTAAATGTAGACGCACAATTTCCAGGTGGTCCGGTTGCATGGCAAAAATATATTGTAAGTAAAATTCAGGCTTCGCTAGATTCCTTTACTAATACTGACTTCGGAAGCTGCGTGGTAAGATTTATTGTAGGTGTAGATGGAAGAGTTACTGATGTACAGGCAACAACGATGAAGGGAACGCTGCTTGCAAAAATTTCTGTAGATGCGATTGAGAACGGCCCGAAATGGATTCCTGCAAAACAGAATGGACATGATGTAGCTTCCTATAGACTGCAGCCGGTAACATCATCTAATCCTAATTTAAAACCATCTTCCACTGATGAAGGATCCACTAAAAAAGCTACTGTTGTAAACACAGCAAAAGTTCCGGCTATGGTTTTTATTAAATTAGAACAAACGGCAACATTTCCAGGCGGACAATCTGCATGGTTAAAATATATTTCAAGAGTAATTACACAAAATGGAAATGAATTAACGGCAAACAGGGATAATTACGGAACATGCAAAGTGCGTTTTATTGTTGATAAAAATGGAAAGGTAAGTGACATTAAGGCAACAACTATGAAGGGAACGAAATTGGCTGAAGTGGCTGTCAATGCTATAAAACAAGGACCTGATTGGATTCCGGGAAAACAAAATGGCCATATCGTCAATTCTTATTTAATTCAGCCGGTAAGTTTTGCATTAAATGATAAGATGATTAAGAATGAACCGTAATAAATTTTTGAACCAAAACTAACTGCATTCCGGGACTTAAAAAATCAATTTTTCTCCATTCACTTCAATTACCAACCCTTTCTTATCACTCGCTTCCACTCTTCCGATAATTTGTGCATCAATATTAAATTCCGACGCCAGTGAAACGACTTTTTTAGCGAAATCTTTTTCTGTATAGATTTCCATCCGGCAACCCATGTTGAATACCTGGAACATTTCGCGATTGTCGGCTTTGCTGGCTTCCTGAATCTTTTTGAAAATTTCCGGTGGTGCAAATAAATTGTCTTTTACCACTCTCACATTTTCAGAAATATATTTCAAACATTTTGTTTGCCCGCCGCCGCTGCAATGAATGAGGCCGTAAACCTTATCGAAATTATTTTCCAAAATACTTTTGATCAATGGCGCAAAAGTGCGGGTAGGAGAGAGCAGTCCGGGATCGTCACTAATCCTGCTTTTGCCAATGTAAACCACTTCATCATGCAAGGCATTATCAAAACTTTCTTTATAATTTTCTGCGTAATGTTTATTAAGAATATCATGTCGCGCTGAAGTCAAACCGTTGCTGCCAATTCCGCTGTTGTAATTTTTTTCGTAAGTAGCTTTTCCAAAAGAAGCAAGGCCAACAATCACATTTCCGGGTTTGATTTTTTCATTCGAAATAATTTTTGATTTTGGCCAACGCGCTGTCATCGTTCCGTTCACTGCGATTGTTCTTACTACATCGCCAACATCCGCCGTTTCGCCGCCGAGATAATGAATGTTGACGCCAAACGTTTTCATCAAATCAAAAAATTCCTGGGTTCCGTTGATCACCTGTTCCAGCACTTCGCCGGGAATTAAGTTTTTATTCCGATCGATGGTGGAATTGAATATGATATTGTCATAAATTCCAACGCACAAAAGATCGTCAAGGTTCATTACAACTGCATCCTGCGCGATTCCTTTCCATACGGAAACATCGCCGGTTTCTTTCCAATACAAATACGCTAAAATGCTTTTTGTTCCGGCGCCATCGGCATGCATGACATTTACAAAATGATCATCCCCACCAAGAAAATCAGGATAAATTTTACAAAATGCATTCGGAAAAATACCGTGGTCAAGATTTTTTACCGCCGCATGCACTTCTTCTTTTTGAGCTGAAACACCACGTTTGGAATAGAGAGACATTATTGAATTATTAAATTA